>JAISVB010000067.1 GCA_031271755.1 Culturomica sp. | reverse complement strand
TGTGTTTTAGTTGCTCCTTTGTTGGTTGTCTTTCATTTCTCTCTATTTTTCCCAATAAAGAAGCATCGACTCCAATTTGAGTTGAAACTTCCCTCAAGGAAAGTTCTGTTTTTTCTCTTAAAATTCTCAACTGCTCGCCTATTGTCATATATAACAAAATTTGATTTTATGCAAAAATATAAATAAAATTCATATAAGGACAAAAATTGTCCACAATAATTTCAATAGTGTTACACTCGTTATGGATGACTTTTAAAATTCTATATATTTTCTGTACGGGCATTAGTATTATTGAGAATATTAACAGGTTTTTAAGTGTCTTTCTTTGTGTAGTTACCATGCGTTTGGCGGATCAGCAGGCCGGCGTTGAGGAAGCGGGCGATTTGTTTGTCGGCGGTGCTTTCGGGGATTTGGAGTTGGGCGGCTATTTGTGTGTATGTTGTCCGGTTGAATTGGGCGGGCAAGGCTTGGTAGAGTGCCATTTTGGGGTTGGTGGTTGGTGCGGGTGTGGTGGTGGGAAGTTGCCGGAAGATATAGGCGGCGTGTTGTTGGAGGGTTTTGGTTATTTCCATGGCGATTTGGAAGTCGGTATCTGTGCAGGTGATGGTTTCGCTAATGTCGCCGGTGTCCATGATGCGGAGTATGGTGAGTATCATGGTGATGCGGAAGGTGGTCAGGCCGAGGCGGCGGATGGTGCCGATGTAGTCGTTTCCCAGGAGTTCCCAGTATTGTTGTTGGGCTTGTTCAAAGTAGTGGTTGAAGGCGGTTTGTTGGCTGCCGGAGAGGGTGAAGCGTATGTTTGGGTGTTGGTTGAGGGTTTGGTGGAAGCCGAGGAATTGTTCTCCGAAGCGGTTGAAGCGCTGGTCTAATGATTCGTTGGGGTCGCAGGCGAAAACGTTTATCCATTGGAGGCGGATGTTCATGTGGTAAAATATGAAGCGGCTGAAGAGTCCGTTTTCGGCGTCGGGTATGAGGCTTTGCACCTGACGGGGTGTGCCGGAGAGGAGGGCGGACAGTTTGGGGATTTCGAGGGTGACGTATTCGCGGTCTTTTCGGCGGAGGTAGGATATTTTTTCGTGGTGGAAGGCTTTGCGGAATCCATCGGAGTAGTTGCCGTGTTCGGTTTTGAAGGTTTGGGCGAGTGTGTCGCCTTCTGTTTCGAACATGAGGCCTACGCCGTTGTTGTCGTTGAGTATTTGGAATACGGCTGTTGCGCTGCTGTTGGCGGGTATGAAGAGGACCCGTAGGGGCGGTTCTTCGGGTTGTTGGGTGTCGGGGTCCTTTTTGTTGGCTATGTATTGTGCTTGTTTGCGTTTGTATTGGTCTATTTCGAGTTTGTTGAGTTCTCTCAGTTGGCGGTGTATGGGTTCGACTAACCGGCGGCAAAGGGAGAGGCGGCCTTTGCCTGCGGATGCCTGTGCGGTGACAAAGAGGAAGAGGTTGGGGTGTACGGTTACTCCGCCATAGATTCCGTAGATGTTGGACAGGCAGGCGGAGATGACTGTTAAGGAGCCGAGGAGGAGGAGGTCGGCGTCTTCATTTGAGTTGGCGTATCCGGCTATTTGCCGCAGGTAGTTGGGTAGAAGGGCATAGATTTTGGCGGGGCCGGGGGCACCGGGTGGGGGCGCCGGTTCTTCGTCTGTTTGTTTTAAAGTTTCCGATTTTTCCATTTCTCTATTTTGGCAAAATGACAATTTGCAGGTATTTGTTGTTTGTTTTGCCAAATTGCCAGAATGGTAATTTGATAATTTGGAGATGTCCGGAGTGGAGATGTCGATGCCTGCCTGTTTGGCCAGGTGGTAGAGTGTTTTGATGGTGATGCCGTGCCCGTGGGCTTTGAGGCAGTTGTCGTATTGCTGGTCGGTTTCGTTTGGGGTGTAGCCGGGGTTGAAGCGGCTTAGGCGGTGGTAGTAGTTCCGTCCGTTTTCTCCCAAGGCGTCGGCAAGGGCGAAGCCTGTGTCGCGCCAATCGGTGTAGTTGGGGGCTATGTCGGCGGTGGCGGCTTCGATCCGGGCGGTGATGGTTTCGATGCCGGTGGTTGGGTTGGTGTTCGGAGTAGCCGGGGTGTTGTTGGGGGTTGTCCACTCTTGGGGATTGAATGTTTTTTTGCTCATGGCGATGCAGTTAGGGATTAAAATTTACGGATGCAGTATGAAAGGGCTGATGTATGCCTGCGGGTCGTGTGGGAGGAAGCAGGCACGGGATGTGTCCCGCCCTGATTTGTCTACGGTGATGCCGTAGGTTTGCCGGATGTAGTTGGCGACGGCGGCGAAGTAGGCGGCGTGCGGTGTGGTGTCGGTGTCTATGGATATGATCCATTTGAGGCCATCGCCGGAGGGGCTGCGGAAGAGCAGTTGGGTGTCGAAGTATTCGTCTGTGAGGAGGCGGATTTTGAGTTCGCTGGGGTCGGGCAGGTGGTCAAAGTCGATGCACAGGAGGCCGGAGTGTTTGAGCAGTGCTTTGTCGCTGCGGGAGGTGAATGTGCCTGAAAAGGTGCAGTAGTCGAAGTGAGTGGTTTTGTATTGCCGGGCTTGTTTGGGGTCTGTGAGGGTTCGCAGGTGTTCGGTTTGTTTTTGGTAGTAGTTACCCCGGATGGCGTTGTATATTTTTCGCAGGGTAGCTGTACTGTGAGGCGTGGTATTGGTGATGGGGGCTTTGAAGAAGGAGAAGAGACAGTTTGCTAAATCCCCCAAAGGGGGACTTAGCTGCTGTCGGGTTTGTTGATTGGTTGTGTTCATTGCTTTTAGTTTAACTTCGTTGATTTTCGGTTGTGTCCGGCAGCATGCGGAGAGGTTTACTCCGGTTTTCGTTTGCGTGAGATTTTTTTCATGATGTAGTGGTCGTTGAGGATTTTAAGGATGTCCTGTTTACGGTAGTAGATTTTGTTTCCGATGCGCGAGAATGGCAGTGTGCCGTTTGAGCGCAGGGTTTGCAGGGTGCGGGGTGAGATGTGGAGTATCAGCATGACGCTTTGTCCGTCGAGCCAGTCTTCAAGTGTTGTCTCTCCTTCCCTTTCGGAGGAAGGCTTTTTAAGCAATGATTGCATGCACGGCAGTTGTGCGATGATTTTTTCAAATGCGTTTTGCGGATTTTGGGCGATTTCGCGCAAAATTTCGCTGATGTGTCTCGGCTCGCTCATTTGATACCTCCTTTTCCTGTTATAAAGTTTTCTGCTTCGGCTTGGATTTCGGCGGCGGTTTTGCGCCTGCCTTCTTTGAGCCAGTTGTCGATTTCGCTCTTTAGGAACATCAGTTTTTTACCTTTTTTGTGGTAAGGGATTAGGCGTTGTCCGACCCATGCGTAAACCGTAGGTTTTGCGGGGTGGTCGGGGTGGTACTTGCACAGGTCGTTGAGGTTTAGCCATTGGTCGCCCTCTTGTGCCTGTGGCTGTTTGTCGTGGAGCAAGGTTTTTATTTGCTCGACCTTGTCAATTAAATGTGCTACGGCTTTCGGCACATCGTTAAAAGAAATTGGGTCTGAAAACATGTTTATTCGTTTTCGGCGGTTGGGTTTTCTTTTGTGCCAATAAAAAGAAAACCACGACTTCGATGGAAATCGTGGTACAAAAGAGTAGGTAAAAAGAGCTTAGAAGGGGTTGTACAAGGGGTTGGAAATTTAGTATTGTTTATTTTTATCTATTGATATTGAAGTGTTTAAATCTGAAAGTATTTTGTTGGCTTCGTCTATTTGTTTGGTGTGGAATTGGCAGAAGTATATGCCTTTTTGAAGTTGGTTGTAGATGTTGTTGTAGCTGTTTCCGATGAGGAATGCTATTAGTTTGCAGATTTTTGAGAGGTCGTTGTAGGCTGTGCCTAATTGTAGTTTGTTTAGCAGTTCGAGGATGATGACGGAGCGGACTTTGATGCTTGCTACGTCTTGGTGGTCTTTTTCGGAGGTTTCGGTGGGTTGTTGGAGGAGTTGTATTTTCCGGTCTAAGATGCCGCAAAGGTCTTGCGGGTATTGCTTTTTAAACAAAGCATAGTTGAGAAGTCGGAGTAAGTCTACTTGTTTTTGATTGGGAAAATTGTTTTGTTCCAACGCTTCCAAGATGTCGTTTACGTCAAGGGTTGACGTGTTTTTTTTGTGTGTTTGCGTTCATGTCTGTTTGTTTTAGTTTTTGGTATTTAGTTTAATAGCGTTTGCCGCCTGGCGTTTCTTTTCGTCTATCAAGTCGGCGTATATTTGAGTGGTAGAAACATTTTTGTGTGTCAACATCTTACTCACGGTGTAGATTTCACTACCATTTGATACAAGTAGGGTTGCAAAGGTGTGACGGAAGCAATGAAAGGTGATGTGTTTGGTAATGCCGGCGGCTTGTAGCCATTTGGGCAAGGTGTTTGGTAGCATCGTTTTCTTTAAGCCTTTAAAGACTAATCCGGTGGATTTTTCGCCGCAAAGTTCGTATGCTTCCTGGCTGATTGGGTTTAGGGCTTCGGTATCGGTTTTTTGGGTGCGCAGGCGTATGCTGTGCCCGCCGTCGGGGTAGGTTTCAAAGTTTTCCCATTTGAGGGCGAGGATGTCGCTAAAGCGTAAGCCTGTGAGGCATGAGAAGAGTGATGCGGCTTTGAGTACCGGTTCCCGGCAAGGTGTGTTATATAGTGCCTGCACTTCTTCGGCGGTCAGGAACTCGCGGCGGGTGTCTTTTGTTTCTATCTTGTCGAGGTGTTCATTTATGTTTTCAATCAGGTATTTTTCTTTGAGGGCGAGTGCCAGCAAGCCCCGAAAGGTTGACCAATATCCTGAAGCTGAGTTTTGCGATAGTTTTCTGTGTTTGTGACTTAGTTGTTTTGCATTTAGCAAGTGGTTTTTAAATTTTTCACATAAATCTATCGTCAGGTCGGCGAATGTGCATTTGCTGCCAGTAAATTTATCAAAGTGTTTGTAAACAATTTTCCATTTGGGGTCGTGTTGTGGCAGTTTGTTTTTGAAGTATGCCAGGAAGTCCATTTTTTGTTTGGTTTTGTCGATGAAGCCAAATTGTTCGTTGATGAGTGATAGTTCGCGTTGTGCGCGTATGGCTTCGGCTTGTTTTAGTTTTTCGGCGTTGATGTTTCTGTCTGCGGGCGTTCGCGGATTTTTGATGAGGTATATTCCCAAGTATTCGCGGCGGCTCATTTCCATGGTGCGCGGGTTGCGGATGGGCGGGTAGAAGTCAAGGTAGAGGGTGATTTTTCCACTCAGCAGTTCTCTTTTGCGTAAGGTTACTTTTGTGGCTGACATGTTATTGTTTTTTTCTGTTAGTCATTAATTTATCTATCTCTTGACGGTGTATCAAGATATTTTGTCCGCGTTTGATTTTTGGGATTTTATGCGCCCGGATTAAGTCGTACAAATGACTGCGACCTATACTCAATTTTTCGATTGCTTGCGGAACGGTGTAATAATTTTCGTTTTCGGTGGGGTCTAATCCTCTGGATTGTTCCCAATGGTATTTGGATATCAGAACTTCTTTACCCTCGCGCTTTTTCGGCATTTTGTGGTTGCTTGTGTACTCGTAAACGTATTGTTTTGAAACGCCAAATTTTTCTACTATTTCGGCTACGGTGTACCACTCGGCAATATCGGCGTATTGCTTTTTGGCAAACAGTTTTTTCAGGGGTTGAAGCAGGTAGCGGGTTTTGCCGTCAATGATTGCCGGCTGTATTCCGGCGGTTTTAATCTTTTTGTAAAACCAAGTGAATGAGATTTTGAATTGTTGCAGGGCTTCGGAAACTGTGATATATTCTTCCCGGGCTTTGCGGATTTCGGCAATGGGTGTGTTTAGCGGGGTAAGTTTATCTGGGGTATTGTGGTACAAATTTAATAAATCGGATTTTTTTACTCTTATGGTGCGTTTGCTAATACGTAGTAAATCAATCTTTTTATCTTCAAGTAATTTGTATAATGTAGGGCGTGAAATGCCAAGTAAGGCGGCAGCATCTGTAAGTGATAAATTTTCTTGCGAGAGCAGTTTTTGGCGATTATGTTCTTGTATTTCTTCGCTTTCGGCTTGTTGCCGTTTTGTTCTTGCTTCGGCTTTGTGCCCACGATTGGCACAAGTGGCACTGCAATATTTTGTGGTGCTTGTGTATGCGGTAAATGTTTTTCCGCAGTATTTACAAACCATTTTGTATTCAAATTTTCGTGCCATTTTTGCCTATATATTGGATATATTCGTATTTATTTCTTGTCAATCTTTGTTTGTATTTGTAATTATTTGTAAAACTACTATACAACTTAGGATTTTTGTTTTACACTTGTATAAATCGTGGTACAAATGTGGTACAAAAATAAGCAAAATATCTGTGAAAAACGATAGGTAACGATAGGAATTTTACTGAGGATTGAAAGTTAATATGTTGAAATATAGTGATTTGATCGTTTTTAAATTATGATTGGTTTTATGGACTATTTTCCGATGCAGAAATTTTTAAAGATGTTTCCTAATACTTCGTCGGTGGTGATCTCGCCGGTGATCTCGCCGATGTAGTGCAGGCATTCGCGGATGTCCTGGGCGATGAATTCGCTGCTGACGGAGGCTTTCAGGCCTGCGATGGCCCGCTCGATGGCTTCGTTGGCGCGAAGCAGGGCTTCGTAGTGGCGGGTGTTGCTGACGATGACATCTACTGTACCGAAGGGGTTGGTGGTGATGGTGTCTGTAAGTTTTTCTATTAAAAGCGGCAGGTTGTCTCCCGTCCTGGCCGAGATCGGGATGATTTCTTCTCCGGAAGTGAGCAGGCGGATGGTTTCCAGCGGGGTCAACAGATCGGTTGTGATATCCGTTTTGTTGAGCAGAATGATCAGGCGGGTGGAGGGAGCAAGCCTGGCTTTTACCTGTTGGTAGTAATAGGCAAAATGCTCCGTTCCCCGGCTCAGGTCAGTCAATAACAAGACGATGGCGGCTTGTTCTATCTTGGAGAAGGTGCGCTCTATGCCCATGTTTTCGACGAGATCCGCTGTTTCCCGAATGCCGGCGGTGTCGATAAAACGGAAGAGGATCCCGCTCAGGTTTACGGTCTCCTCGATGGCATCTCTGGTGGTTCCGGCGACATCTGAAACGAGAGCACGCTCTTCGTTCAGCAAGGCGTTCAGCAGGGTGCTCTTGCCGACATTGGTGTTACCGGCAATGGCCACAGGCACGCCGTTTTTGATCACATTTCCCAGCGAAAAAGAGTTGCTGAGACGGGTCAGTAATTTCCGGATGTGAACGGCCAGTTCCAACAAGGCGGTGCGATCGGCGAACTCTACCTCCTCTTCCGAAAAGTCCAGTTCCAATTCCAGCAGGGTAATGATTTGCAACATTGCCTCCCGCAACCGGCGCAATTCAGACGAGAAACCGCCTTTCATCTGGTTCATCGCCATCCGGTGGGCTGCGGCCGAGGAGGAGGCGATCAGGTCTGCCACTGCTTCCGCCTGCGACAGATCCATTTTCCCGTTCAGGAATGCCCGGCGGGTGAACTCTCCGGGAGCGGCAAGGCGGGCACCCGTCCGGATCAGCAGTTGCAACAGGCGTTGCTGTATATACGGAGAGCCGTGACAGGAAATTTCCACGGTGTCTTCTCCCGTAAAGGAGTGGGGGGAACGGAAAACGGTAACCAATACTTCGTCCAACAGCGTCCCTTCGTCCACGATCTGCCCGAAAAGCGTTGTGTTGGGCACAGCTTCTGCCAAGCGTTTGCCGGAGGGGGCAACAAACAGCCTGTCCGCCAAACCGACCGCGCCGGCTCCGGAAAGCCGCAGGAGGGCTATGGCTCCGTTCCCGGAGGCTGTTGCGATGGCGCAAATAACCGATTTATTCATGCCGTAAAGATAAGGAAGCCTGTTTTCACAAACAAAAAAACCGCAGAATATCTGCGGTTTCAGCGATTCTTTCCCCCAAATCGTGTGCCCGAAACAAGAGTCGAACTTGCACAGCCTAACGGCCACTACCCCCTCAAAGTAGCGTGTCTACCAATTTCACCATTCGGGCTTAACACTGTTTCAAAGTGCCCAAGACAGGACTCGAACCTGCACATCCGTAAAGACACTAGTCCCTGAAACTAGCGCGTCTACCAATTCCGCCACTTGGGCAAATTTTAATTTTGCGTGGCAAAGGTAAAGGAAATTTACTTCTCTTCCAACAATTTTATTCAAATATTTGTAACTATCTCATTGGCTGCATCCAACACACTGTTTTCAAAACTATCCAAATAAATTTGCGTTGTTTTCTCGGAATCGTGCCCCAAGCCTTCGCTGATCACGGAGGTAGGTATTCCGGAACGTTTTGCAATGGATGCCCAGGAGTGGCGGGCGACATACGTGGTCAGCGGCATCCCTGTCCCAACCATAAAACCGATCCTTTTCAGATTGGTATTGATTTTCCGATACGCATTCCGGTATTGGGAAAATTCCTTGTCCCCGGGTCGTAAGATCAGCGGAAATATATATTCATCGGGGTCAAGTAAGGGCGAGTATTTCCGGATCAGTTTCCACGCCTTGTCCGTCAGTTTGATGTTCAGTTTCTGGGAGGTTTTCTGCCGGGAGTAATAGAGCCGGTCGCCTATGATATTGCCGACTTTTAAGAAAACGATGTCTTTGAACGACATCCCCCGCATGTAGAA
Organism: Culturomica sp.; assembly: GCA_031271755.1. Classification (GTDB taxonomy): domain Bacteria; phylum Bacteroidota; class Bacteroidia; order Bacteroidales; family Marinifilaceae; genus UBA944. The sequence continues at coordinate 111,902 of JAISVB010000067.1, read as the reverse complement.
ACTGAACAAAAAAATATCCCGTGCCAGGTCGAGCCGGGAACAGAATGCCAGATCCAGGTCTTTTACGGTAGCGATCTCCTCTTTGTATATGGCTCGTTTAACTGTTTTTTCCTTCCGGATCACCATATTTTTGAAGGGATAACTCTCTTCTTTCGCAATCCCGTCTTTTATGGCCCGGTTATAAATGGAGCGCAGTGTACGCATGTAAAAGGAAATCGTGTTTACCTTGACCTCTTTTCCTTGCAGATACATCTCAAAATTACGGAGAAAACTGTAATTGATCTCCTCAAAGGTGAGATTTTCCCGGGGATAGAATTTTAACAGCACTTTCTGCGTGTTGTCGTATACCATTGCATTTCCGTTTTTCCCGACCTTGTGCAATGACTGTACGATATTGTTGATGTATTCATGTACCGCCATTCCCGGCAAATTCCGGCGGTATTTGTTCAGAATGTCATCTGCCGTGAAAGAGATATTTTCCATTTCAAGATCTAATACTATCTTTTTTAATCGAAGCAATTCACTTTCAATGAGAATATTACGCCGTTTATTAAAGCGACGGTATTCGGAGGAACCTACCCTCTCGTCTATCTGCGATTTTCTGTAATCCCACTCTTCCTGTTTTACCCGGTATTTCAATTTTACTGCGCGCTGCTGACGATCGTGAGATATTTTAATGGCGATCGGAAACTCACCGTCAGGGGCAGGATCACCTCGATCCAGCTGTACCTTCAGCTTAGTCATGTATCTTCTGTTAAAAAATGGGTATTCCTAAAAGTTCGTGCAAATATAGTGAAAGCCGAGAGTAATCGCGAAAGCTTGCTTTCAAAGATTGTTTTTGAAGTTGGATTATCCAGAGCGAAGCGGTGGTGAAAAAAGAGAAACGACAGAAGACAGATTACAAGTATAAAGCGACGTAATTGGGAGGGGGAGTTGTCCCACTAGGATTCGAACCTAGACTGACAGAACCAAAATCTGCTGTGCTACCATTACACAATGGGACAATTTGTCAAAGACGGGGGCAAAAGTAATTTTTTTTCCACTTCCTACCAAGAAAAGCATAAAAATTCAGGCAAAATATTTAATTTCGCACTGCCTAATTTCAGGCGTTTTGCGAAGCGCCTGGTAACAAAATAACTCATGTATACCATCAAAGATCACCCGAATGCAAGCTATCGCCTGATAAACAACTTGGTTGGCTGGGTTGCATTCCTTGTTGCAAGCATTACCTACATCCTGACATCCGAACCGACCACCAGCCTGTGGGACTGCGGAGAGTTTATCACCACCTCCATCGGATTGCAGGTTGGACACCCCCCCGGAGCACCGCTCTTTATGATCCTCTCCCGGCTGTTCGCGATCTTTGCCCCGAGCCCGGATAAACAGGCGTTGATGGTCAACTACATGTCGGCGCTGTCGTCCGGATTTACCGTGCTGTTCCTTTTTTGGAGTATCAGCCACTTAGCCCGGAAATTGGTGGTAAAAGAGAGCAAAGAGTGCACAATGGGGCAACTGTTCGCCATCATGGGGGCTTCGCTGATCGGTGCATTGACCTATACTTTTACGGATACGTTCTGGTTTTCGGCCGTGGAAAGTGAAGTATACGCTCTCTCCTCCCTCTTTACCGCAGTGGTCTTTTGGGCGATCCTGAAATGGGAAAACGTCGCATTCGAACCTTACGCCAACCGGTGGCTCATCCTGATCGCTTACATGATGGGACTCTCTATCGGGGTGCACTTGTTGAACTTGCTGGCCATTCCTGCCATCGTATTCGTCTATTATTTCAAAAAACACACGCCTACCAAAAAAGGAGTGATCCGCACAGGGATCATCGCTCTGCTGATCCTGGGTGTTGTGAATTTCCTGCTGATCCCCGGTGTTCTTAAAATTGCCTGCTGGTTTGAACTGGCGTTTGTAAACGGGCTGGGGCTGCCTTTTAATACCGGAGTGATCATATACGCAATTTTGGTGATTGCCGGCCTGGCGTTCGGTATCCGCTACTCCCTGCAAAAGAACAAACCGGTGCTGAACACTATTTTTACCTGTTTAGTAGTGATCCTGATCGGGTACTCTTCGTACGCTATGGTGGTGATCCGTTCCGTCAACAACCCGCCTATCGATGAAAACAGCCCCGACAATGTCTTTGCACTGCTCTCTTACATCAACCGGGACCAGTACGGACAGAGTCCATTGCTGTACGGCCAATACTACAACGCCCCCTACATCGATATAAAAGAGGGGGATCCGCTTTACTACCAAGATAAAAAGAAGGGAAAATACGTATTGGTGCAATACCAGCAAGATGTGGTTTACGACAGCCGCTTCTGCACCGTGTTCCCGCGTATGTACAGCAATCAGCGCCCTTCTTATCCGCAGGAGTATGAAGCTTGGGGCGGTAAAGCTTCCGGACCGGTTTATTCGGTAAACGGCGAAACGGTCAGAGTTCCCAGCTTCGGCAACAATCTGCGGTACTTTTTCAGGTACCAGTTGGGCCACATGTACTGGCGCTACTTTATGTGGAACTTTTCCGGACGACAGAATGACATACAGGGATTCGGTGACATCCGGAACGGGAACTGGATCACCGGCATCAAATTCTTAGACGAAATGCGCCTGGGGAATCTTTCGGAACTGACAGACATCCAGAAAGGAGAAAAAGCGTTGAACAAATACTACCTGCTGCCCCTGATTCTGGGCTTGGCGGGTATGTTCTACCAATACCGCAAGGGACGGAAAGGGAAGACGGATTTCTGGATCGTTATGATGCTGTTTATCCTGACCGGGATCGCCGTGATCGTGTACCTGAACCAAGGCCCCAGAGAACCGCGGGAACGGGATTACGCTTACGCCGGTTCCTTCTATGCCTTCTCCATCTGGATCGGATTGGGCACGCTGATGTTGTGGGAATTGCTTCAGAAAGTGCTGAAAGCGCCGACGGCCGCCGTGCTGGCGACAGCCCTTTGTTTTGTAGCGGTTCCGCTGAACATGGCTGCCGAAAACTGGGACGACCACGACCGCGAAGGCCGCTATGCCACCATTGCGCATGCCAAAAACTACCTGAACTCCTGCGCCCCCAATGCCATTCTTTTTACGTACGGGGACAACGACACCTTCCCGCTTTGGTATGCACAGGAAGCGGAAGGGATCCGGAGGGACATCCGGATTGTCAACCTGAGCCTGCTGGCCGGCGGATGGTACATTGACCAGATGAACCGGAAGGCCTACGAAAGCGACCGGGTACCGATCTCCTTTACCAACGAACAGTACCGTGACGGAGTCCGGGATATCACCGTAATCAGGGAAGTGTTCAAACAACCGTACAACCTGAAAGATGTGATGAAATTTGTCGGCAGCGACAATCCGAACGCCAAAGCGCAATCGACTTACAGCGGTGAACTGGCCAATTATATTCCGACACGCAGCGTATACATCCCGGTAGACAAGGAGCAGGTTGTTGCCAACGGAACGGTTCGCGCGGTTGACTCCGCCCTGATCGCAGACCGGGTAAACATCACCCTCACCGGCAATTACCTGACCAAATCCCAACTGATGGTGTTGGACATTCTGGCTACTAACGAGTGGAAGCGTCCGGTCTATTTCGGGATCGGCATGGGAACCGAGAGCTATATGGGATTTGAGAAATATTTCCAGTTGGAGGGAGCCGCTTACCGGGTTGTGCCCATCCGAACCGAGGGAAATCCTTCCATGCTCGAATACGGAAGGGTAGACACCGAGATATTGTACGACAACATGATGCACAAATTCGACTGGGGGAACATCAAGGATCCGAAGGTGAACATAGACGCTTACCACGCCGGAACGGTCGATGTGATGAAATACCGCAACACCTTCGCCCGCCTTTCCGAATCCCTGCTGGCTTCCGGGGACAGTGTCCGGGCAGCGGAGGTATTGGACAAAAGTCTGGAAGAACTTCCGTTTTTCCAAGTGCCTGCAGACAATTTCAACACCCAGGAATATGTTCACTTGTACTACTTGGCGGGACAGACGGAAAAAGCGAACGAACTCTCCCGGATACTGGCGGAACAGACCTGCCAAAAGTTGAGATACATTCATTCCCTGTCTGCTTCGTTCCGACAGAAGGCTGAGATCCAATTCGAGTATAACACCAGCAATCTGGTTGTTCAGCAATTGATCGGATTGGCTTCCGAATTCGGGCAGTCGGATCTGGCTCAAATGATCCGGAACAGAGTGGAAAGTATTTACAATCCGACCGTCGTGAGGCCGCAAAATCCGGAGCTTCCGCTGAAGTTGAACACCGACAGCGCCGGCGACAGTCAATCTTAAAAAACGAGTGATTATGATTACCATTGACCACATAAAAGAGCTAAAAGAGCGTGGTGACGCTTTGAGGAGGTTTCTTTGACGTCGACCACAAGAAAATTCAATTAGCGGAGGAGGAACTGCGGACACAGGCGCCCGGATTCTGGGAAAATCCCAAGGAGGCCGAGGCGGTCATGCGGAAAGTGCGCGGCCTGAAAAAATGGATCGACGGTTGCGAGGAAGCAGAAGCGGCGATCGGTGACTTGGAAGTGCTGTTTGATTTTGCCAAAGAGGGCGAAGCGACGGAAGAGGAGGTGGATAATCAGCACCGGCAGACCCTGGCGATTGTAGAAGCGCTGGAGTTGAAAAACATGTTGCAGGAGGAGGCGGATCAGATGGGGTGCGTGTTGAAGATCAACTCCGGAGCGGGTGGAACGGAAAGCCAGGACTGGTCGTCCATGTTGATGCGGATGTATATTCGCTGGGCGGAAGCCAACAATTACAAACTCACCATCAGTAACCTGCAGGACGGGGACGAAGCCGGTATCAAAACCGTGACGATGCAATTGGAAGGCGACTACGCTTACGGTTACCTGAAAGGCGAAAACGGCGTTCACCGGTTGGTGCGGGTTTCCCCTTTCAATGCACAGGGGAAACGGATGACCTCTTTTGCCTCCGTGTTTGTGACCCCCCTGGTGGACGATACGATCGAAGTGGAGATCAGTCCGGCCGACATCAGTTGGGATACGTTCCGCTCCGGGGGAGCCGGCGGACAGAACGTCAACAAGGTGGAGACCGGGGTGCGGTTGCGATACAACTACAAGGATCCGGATACGGGCGAAGTGCGGGAGATCCTGATCGAGAATACGGAAACCCGGTCGCAGTTGGACAACCGCGAGAATGCTATGCGCCTGCTGCGCTCCATGCTGTACGACCTGGCTTTGCAGAAGCGGCTGGCAGAACAGCACAAAATCGAAAGCAACAAAAAGAAGATCGAATGGGGGTCGCAGATCCGCAGTTACGTGTTTGACGACAGGCGGGTTAAAGACCACCGTACCAACTACCAAACCTCCAACGTGCAGGCGGTTATGGACGGTGACATCGACGGCTTCATCAAGGCCTACCTGATGGAGTTTGGCGGCAAAAACTAAGTCGTTTACAAGGTGCCGTAGCAGAACTTACCGGGAACGTAAAATTCCGGCAAGTTCTGTTTTGGGTATAAATACCTCGGCAGTTCCGCAGGCGGAGGGCCCTAAGATGTAAGGAGGATAGGTAAAGCACACGGCATTTTTTCCGATGTTGAAAGCGGTAAAGCCGTTTTCCAAAGAGGGAAGATCCGTAAAACATCCGTCGCTGTTGTTGAAATGAGCAGAGAGCAAACCGTTGATCTCACTCTGTTTGGTAAAATCCATCAACTGCTCCGGCGCCAGGAAGGCTCCTTTATCCAAATCGTAATTAAATATGTAATAATCTGTTCCGCCGTGTGCTCCGCCGGTATAGGTATAGGTCGTCACCCGCAAACTGGCTAACTGTTGCGACAGGGAAAAGAGCGTATCTGTCACGATGAGTTCGTACGGGCCGATGGGAGGGGCCGGTTCCAAATCCGGCTGGGAGAAGTCCAAGGCTGCCTGTTCCGCCAGAACTGTCCGCAAGCTGTCGGCCAACTGTTGTATCCGGGCATTAAAACGAGCGCATTTTTCGTTCATCTGCTTGTCTGCAGAAGCCAAATGGGTCAATGTATTTGTTGTTTTCCAATGCTCCCCCTGGTCAGCGGATGTACTCCGCGTAACAGCCACATCTGTGTTCCGGCTTTTACAGCCACACAGTAAGAATACGGCGATCAAGCCTGTCCAAAAAATACTTTTTTCCATCACGATCCTGTTTTTATTTCGCGTATACGGAACAGCTACCTGTAAAGTTTTTAGCTGTGTAAAGATGTGCTGAGCAGGCGATACGGGATATTACAATCCGGCAGGATAGGACAACGTACGGTGGCCGCCTTTGGGTGTGTCCGGTAAAAAGAGGGTAAGGCGGACGGATCCGTCCGGAAGCAGATCCAAAGCGGCGTGCTTTTCGATGTTTTCGCGGGCGAGGCCGTGCGTTTTTAAAAAAACAGCGTCGTTTCCGATCCGGTGCAACCACTGCCTGCGCACTTTTTTATCCGGACGGTCCGGGCGGAAACCGTGAGGCCTGACCGTAAAATGGCTGTAATAATCCTCCTGTAACTCTTCTCCAAACACTGCTTCCTTCCGCTCCAAAAAACCCGCCAGGCAACGGAAGAGATCCTCCAATTGGTATCCCTGCTTCGGAAGTCCGTATTCCCGAAGCCAGGAAGCCAGTTCGTCGAACAGCCGGAAATAGTCTTGCCGGTACCACCTTTCTGTCAACGCTGCCATTGTACGGGGAAAACGCCCGCTGTTCCAGAACAATTCCAAAGCATGCTCCGCTTCGCGGATCCGCTCCAACGCCGCACAGCTCATTGCGTGATTCGAGCGGATCTCGTAAGGAGCTTCTGCCGTGTATTCGTACCCGTACCGGGAGGCTTCTTTCCGCAATTCCGTTCCCCGGAGCAATTTCAGGAAACCTAACTGCACCTCTTTGGCTTTCAGGTCGAACACATCGTTGAAAGAACAGATAAACCGCTCCATCGTTTCGTGCGGAAGACCGGCGATCAGGTCTATGTGCAGGTCGATCTTTCCCCCTTCGGCCAGCAGCCGGACATTCCGGGCCAACCGGGCAAAATCCTGCCGCCGGTTCACGGCTTCGTTGGCCGGTTCGTACGTGGACTGCACCCCGATCTCAAAACGGAAATAACCGGCGGGCAGGCGCTCGTTCAGTTCCCGGATCGTCTTCTCCGTCAACAGATCGGCATAGATCTCGAACTGGCAACTGACCCCGGGGCGGTAGTTTCGGATCAGAAAATCAAAGACAAAAGCGGTGTGCTCCCGGTTCAGGTTAAATGTCCTGTCCAAAAACTTGATCTGCCGGACGCCGTTTTCCAACAGGTAGCGGAGATGGCGGGCAATGTGTTCCGGGGAGTGGTAGCGCACCCCTTTTTCCAGGGAGGAGAGGCAATAGGTGCATCCGTACGGACATCCCCGCGAAGTCTCCACGTATACCAACCGGTCTTGCCACCCGGACTCCTCTTCCGGCAACGCATAGGGAGAAGGCAGTTTCTCTATTTTCGCCAAATCCGCTTTCAGTATGTGCCGATCCGGACAATTTTTCGAAGATACGCCCCGGATCCGTGCATCCTCCCCTTTTTCGATACACGCCAGCAATTCGCAGAAGGCGAATTCCCCCTCTCCTTTCACAATGTAATCCACCGGCCAGATCGACAGGAAATACTCTGCGTCGTAGGTGACTTCCGGCCCTCCGAGCACCAGGATGACCCCCGGTTTGCAGGCTTTCAGCAACCGGATCACCTCCCCGCTCTTCTCCACGTTCCAGATGGAAACGCTGATCCCGATCACGTCGGGATGCGCCGCCAGCAACTCCCGGACAACCGTCTCCGGATCCTCTTTGAGGGTGTACTCCCGGAAAGAGATGTCAAAACGATCCGCGGCCGCCGCATACAACAGACGCAACGCCAGCGAGGTATGGATGTATTTTGCGTTCAGTGTGGTCAATATCGTCTTCACGACACAAAAATTACGATGACTTCGATCTATTTGTACACAGCTTCAAAAGTAACTTTTTCAAAACATTATTTTGTAACCCCACTGTTGTTTTCTCCGTTTTTCTGAAAAACACTGTATATGAAAAAGAAAAAGAAAAAAGATTCCGGGGAGCTTCATCTCTCCGAAAAGAACCAACGGGTGCTGGAAGAGATCGAAAAAAACTACGACGAGGACGCAAAGGACAACAACTCGGACTACGGGGATGAGATCGTAGAGGAGTCGGAAAACATCGGCCGCCCGCCCGCATACTAACGTATGTGACCGGCGACCGATAAATCAAGCCATGAAGCAGGCAAGTGCCTTTTGGACACTTTTTAATGTTTTAGGAGATCGCCCGTCAATTCAATGTCGGTTCCCCGGCTGTCGGCCATTTTCAGGTCGACAAAACCGCCGTTGTTCATGTCAAAATAGTACAGGCGCACCGGATGCCACCCTTTTCCCAAAGCAATTTGTCCCATCAGGGTTACCGGACCGTGCGGGCCGTCGTTGTCCACCACCAACTCCTCGTGGAGGTACAACCGGCTGCCATCGTCGGAGCCCAACGAAAAAGTGTATACATCCTCCTTTTCGATCCAAAGGTAGCCGGTGTATGCCAGGGCACGTTCTCCTCCCACGCCTTCGGGTATCCGGACAGATTCTACCGTATACTCCTGTTTTACCGGTATTTTATCGATCTCCTCGCAGCTATTGACCACCGCTTCGTGCCACGCACAGTTCCAACCGGCCGCCGGATCGACAAGCTCCACCGCCGGTCTGTACGTCTCTTTCCGGTAGGTGGCGCGTACGATGTCTGCGGCGCTGCCGTCCGGCCGGAAAAAGCGGATCGTATAATCTGCGCTCTCCGTCAATTTGAACGGGCCGGTGTACAAAGCCGCATTTGAATCGGGCACGGAGCCGTCGGTAGTGTAGCGGAGCCGGACAGCCGGCAACGGTTGTTCCCACTCGACCACAGCCTCCCCGACAAAAGCATTGGAGGTATATACCTTCTCCAGATCCAACGGACGATAGTTCACTCCCATTTCGTCCAGCCGGCCGTAATGCGCCAGCAAACGGGGGTAGAAATCTTCCCACTTCCGCAAACTATCCGGCTGCCAGGCGACCTCCGAAAAGGCGATGAGCCGGGGCGCCGTCATGTACTCTACCCGTCTGTACGAAGGGATCCACTCCGTCCAGGTATTTCCCTGCACCCCTTTGATCAGCTTTTGTTGTTCCGGGGTCAATCCGGGCGGCACCGCTTCAAATTCGTACAATTTCCGCAACGTGCTGTAATCCTGTTTGTAGTCAAAATAGTAGTGGTTGTTAGGGGTCAGAATGACTTCGTTCCCCTGTGCCGTCGCTTTGTGCACGGCATTCCCGACCCAGCTCCGCCACCACATGACCGTTGCGGTTTGGGAGAGGCCGCCGTCGATGATCTCATCCCAGCCGATCATTTTTTTCCCGTTTTCCAGGAAAAAAGCTTCCATCCGTTTTACAAACCAAGCCTGTAACTCTTTCTCGTCTTTTAAGCCGTTTGCCCGGATCCGCGCCTGGCAGAGGGGGCACTTTTTCCAGTTCTCCTTCTCCACCTCATCGGCTCCCAGGTGTACGTATTCGTAAGGGAATAACGCAAAAACTTCGCGGAACACATTCCGGCAAAATTCCAATGTTCCCTCTTTACCGGGACAGATCGGAGCGGAAAATTCCTTCCCCCAGCCGGTTGCGTTGAAACAGGCCAATTCGGGCATCACCGAGATCGCAGCGGAGAAATGGCCGGGCATGTCGATTTCGGGAATGACGTCGATCCCCCTCTCCGCCGCGTACGCTATTACCTCCCGGATATCGTCCTGTGTATAGAAACCGCCGTACTCCACCGTATCGCCCGTTCTTCTCAACCGGTCTTCGGGCAACAGATAGTCGTCGTTGGACTCTTGTTTTGCCAGACGCATGCAAGCCCGGTCGTGGTTGTTGTATTGCCTCCAGGCCGCTTTTTCCGTCAGTTGCGGGTATTTTTTGATCTCGATCCGCCACCCCTGGTCGTCTGTCAGGTGCCAATGGAATTTGTTGAATTTGTAGAGGGCCATCAGGTCTACAAAGCGTTTTACCTCCTCTTTGTTCCAAAAATGACGGGCAGCGTCCAGCATCAATCCCCGCCACTCCCAAGCCGGATAATCCGTTATGTGTAACGCCGGAAGCGTCAGGTCTGTGCCCCGTACCGGCAACAATTGCCGGATCGTTTGCACGGCCAGCAGCGCAGACCGCGGATTGACAGCCTCCACCCGGATCCCCTCCGGCGCAATTTCCATCCGGTAGGCGTCTCCCTCCCGAAGGCTTTCGTCGATGGAGAGAAGAACGGTGTTTGCCGGGTGCACGGACTCCCCGGTCTCAGTAACGGAAACCGCCGGTTCGTAGCCCGCTATGTTCCGGATCACCGCCTGGAGATAAGAGGCTACCGGTTCCAGTGCCGGGTCTCCGTATACGATCCGGGTTTCCGAATCAAATCGACAGGTTCCTTTTTGCACGGTCAGTTCAACCGGACGGGGAACGATCGCAATTTTTCCGGCACCTTCTTTTCCCCGGCAGGAGATCAAACCGGCGCCGACCAGTAAAATCAATAGAATTTTCTTCACAAAACAGTGTATTAGATGACATTTTTTCGAATTCGTAAAGGTAATAATTTCTGCCTGATTCGCAAAAATGATAAAATTCACTCTTCTCCCTCTTCTGTTTTTTTATGCATTCCGGTATATTTATAAATACAAACGATTTACAAATTTTATTTACAATAATATTCACTATTTTTCAGCAGGAAATCTATTAATTAACAATGATCTAAAGTCATTTTTTGCAAAGGATTCCATACGGCTGTAAAGAAAAAAACATCATGTATGAAAAAATTAAAAATCACGAAAAAGATTACAGTACGAGATTCAGACGCTATCGAAAAGTACTTGAACGAAATCCACAAAACCAATGTTCTTTCTCCGGAGGAAGAGGATCGAATACTGAGGAGGATCAAAGAGGGGGATCAGAAAGCACAGGAACGTCTTATTTCGTGCAACCTGCGCTTTGTGATTTCGGTCGCTAAACAGTACCAAAACCAGGGATTGTCATTGGACGACCTGATCAGCGAAGGGAATTTCGGTTTGGTGAAAGCCGCGGAATTTTTCGACCCGACAAAAGGCTTTAAATTCATCTCCTATGCGGTCTGGTGGATCCGGCAGTCCATCCTGCAAGCCATCGGGGATTACGGACGGTTGGTACGCCTGCCGGTCAATAAGGTGAATTTCATCCGCCAGATCAATCAAACGAGCAATCACTTAGAACAACGATTGCTCCGGAATCCTTCGGAGGAAGAGATCGCGGAAGCCATGCACACCACCCCCAAAGTGATCCGGGAACACCGGCAAGCCGAACGCCAGCCTCTCTACTTAGATTCTCCTCTTCCATCGTATGTGGCAGAAGAGGATACAACCAGTTACGAACTGTTCACCACACACATGCTGCCACCGGAACAGGAAGAGGTCTTCTTCCGCTCCTCTCTTTCCGTAGATATTCAACGCTTCCTGCGCACGCTGAATGAACGGGAAATCATTATTTTAGTCCTGCACTACGGCTTGAATGGGGAACACCCGCTTTCCATGGAGGAAATTGCCGGAAAACTGAACGTCTCCCCAGAGAGAGTCCGGCAATTGAAAGGAAGAGCCATGCGAAAATTGACCCGGAGCAAGAACATCGATCTCCTGAAGGGTTACCTCTGAAGGGAATTTTACCGGACGAGACGGCCGGCCGGTTCTTTTTCCGGACAAACCTCCGAAAAAATAAACCGGTCAGACCGGTTGTAAATGCGTAGTTCCATACCCGGTTTATCAATACGATCAGTTTGTTCCGGCCGCGTGCGGAATCGTTAATTCACTCATGTTCAAATTTTACACGATTGTACCAACGCAAAATTTCCGGAATAATTGCTGCAAAAAGAGGGTTTTTACTATCTTCGCGTTCATGGATAGAGAACAGGTTATATCGCTTCTGGCTTGCGTAGCCGTACTATGCGGCATAGTACTGACAACGCTGTTCCTGCTCCTGTTTTTTTACAAAAAAAATCATCCGGAGGAGTGGAAGAGAACAAAAATCATCCTTGTAAGATGGATTGTTAAAAAGGAGAAATTGCGCAAGGAAGATCTCCCTCCCGCTCCCAAATACAAGGAACAGTACCTGACCAAAAAGCGGTTTGAGGATTTTCTCCGAAAGAAAAGACCGTTTCTGAACCCGGATCTGAAGATCGCGGAGCTGACCCGTCCGCTGTTGACCAATCAAAGGAGTCTCTCTACTTTTATACGGCGTACGTATAACATGGAGTTCGAGCAGTGCATGAACTATTTCCGGTTCAGGGAGGTGGAACGCCTCCAATACCTCGGCCCCATCCGGAACGCGATCGCTCTGTCCGTAAAGGCCGGATTTTGGAGTTACAATGTGTACCTCCGCACAAAAGAGGAGTTGGCAAAACGGGAAGCTGCCAGGGAAGCTGCCAAAAATCAATCCAAAACAACTTCTTAGCGGCTCCGGTCTACTCTTTGTACTCCTGCCAGGATTTGATCTTGATCTCCTCCAATTTGACGGTGCAGAAGGCTTCGATAAAGGCGTTCGCCAAGCGGGCGTTCGTTATCAGGGGAATGTTATGATCCACCGCCCCGCGCCGGATCCGGTACCCGTTGGTCAGCTCCCGGCGGGTATGGTTTTTGGGGATATTGATCACCAGGTCAAAACGATGCTGCGCGATCATCTCCATAACTTTCAATCCGGAGGCGCTCTCCTCGTCGGGCCAGCAGACCACCTTGGCCTGTATGCCGTTCTCCTGCAAAAATTTACAGGTTCCTGCCGTCGCATAAATATCGTACCGGTGCTCCTGAAGCAATTGGCAACCGTCCAGCAGATCCACTTTCGATTTGCTGTCACCGGAGGAAACCATGACGCTCTTCCGGGGAATATCATACCCGACAGAAATCATGGAGGCCAACAATGCTTCGTTGAAATCATCTCCCAAACACCCCACTTCGCCGGTAGAGGACATGTCTACGCTCAATACCGGGTCGGCGTTATGCAGGCGGGCGAAAGAGAATTGGGACGCTTTGATCCCCGTCCAGTCGATGTCGAAATCCGAAGCGGAGAGCTTTTCGTAAGGCGCATCCAGCATGATGCGGGTAGCGGTTTCAATAAAATTGTGTTTCAATATTTTGGATACGAACGGAAAACTCCGGGAGGCGCGCAGGTTGCACTCGATCACCTTGACATCGTTGTTTTTCGCCAAATATTGGATATTGAACGGGCCGCTGATGTTCAGTTCCTTGGCGATTTTCCGGCTGATCCGCTTGATGCGGCGGGCCGTTTCAAAATAGATCTTCTGAGCGGGGAACACCAGTGTGGCGTCTCCGGAGTGGACTCCGGCAAATTCGATGTGTTCCGAGATGGCATATTCCACGATCTCTCCGTTGTGCGCCACCGCGTCGAACTCGATCTCCTTGGCGCTTTGCAGGAACTGGGAAACCACCACCGGATACTCCTTCGACACGTTGGCCGCTAACTTCAGAAAGGTTTCCAATTCATCCGCGTTGTAGCATACATTCATGGCCGCACCCGACAGCACATAAGAGGGGCGCACCAATACCGGGTATCCCACTTTTTTCACAAAACCGTAAATCTCCTCCATGCTGGACAACTCCTGCCAGGCCGGCTGGTCTATTCCCAACTGATCCAGCATGCTGGAGAATTTGTGGCGGTTCTCCGCCCGGTCGATGGAAAGCGGAGAGGTTCCCAAAATGGGTATCTCCTGCCGGTGCAGGCGCATCGCCAGATTGTTCGGGATCTGCCCGCCCACGGAAACCACAACGCCCCGGGGTGTCTCCAGATCCAACACATCCAAGACGCGTTCGAAGGAGAGTTCGTCGAAATAGAGCCGGTCGCACATATCGTAATCGGTCGATACGGTTTCCGGATTGTAATTGATCATGATCGATTGATAGCCCAATTTCCGGGCGGTCTGCACGGCATTCACCGAACACCAGTCAAACTCCACGGAACTGCCGATCCGGTAAGCGCCGGATCCCAGTACAACCACCGACTTACCGGTTCCGCCATACGTAATATCGTGTTTCCGGTCGCCGTATGTCATGTAGAGGTAGTTGGTTTTTTCCGGATCTTCGGAAGCCACGGTATTGATCCGCTTTACGGCAGGTAAAACCCCGGCCTTTTTGCGGTGATCCCGCACCCGTAGGGACTCTTTTTCCGGATTACCGGCCGGGTTTTCCACCAAACGGGCGATCTGGAAATCGGAAAATCCCAACCGTTTGGCTTCCAGCAACACCTCCGCCGGCAACGCTTCGATGGTGTCATACCCTCCCAAAACAAGGGAATAATCGTAAATATTTTTCAACTTCCCGAGGAACCAGGGGTCGATCTTGGTCAGTTTGTGTATCCGCTCCACAGAGTACCCCTCTTCAAATGCCTTGGCGATGGCAAAGATACGGAGGTCGGTCGGTTTGGAAAGCTCTTCCGCCACGTCCACAAAATCCAGTTCGCGGTTTCCGACAAAACCGTGCATCCCCTGCCCGATCATCCGCAATCCTTTCTGAATGATCTCCTCGAACGACCGTCCGATGGACATGATCTCCCCGACCGATTTCATGCTGGAACCGATCAGGCGGGAAACCCCGGCGAATTTCGTCAGGTCCCAGCGGGGAATTTTGCAGATCAGGTAATCCAAAGAGGGGGCTACATAAGCGGAGTTCGGCGTACCCATCTCTCCGATCTGATCCAAGGTATAGCCCAGCGCCAGTTTGGCTGCTACAAACGCCAGCGGATAACCGGTGGCCTTGGAGGCCAGCGCCGACGAACGGCTCAACCGTGCGTTGACCTCGATCACTCGGTAATCGTCTGTCTCCGAGTTAAAGGCATACTGGATGTTGCACTCTCCGACGATCCCGATGTGCCGGATCGCTTTCCGGGAAAGTTCCTGCAACAGGGAGAGTTCCTGTTCGTCCAACGAACAGGTCGGGGCCACCACGATGCTCTCGCCGGTATGGATGCCCAGCGGATCGAAATTTTCCATGCCGGCCACCGTAAAACAGTGGTCGTTCCGGTCGCGGATCACCTCAAACTCGATCTCTTTCCATCCTTTCAGGGACTCCTCCACCAAGATCTGTCTGGAGTACGCCAGGGAACTTTCGCAAAGTATCCGGAACTCTTCCGGGTTGTTACAGATCCCGCTTCCCAGCCCTCCCAATGCATACGCCGAGCGTACCATCACGGGAAAACCGATGCGCTCCGCGGCAGCCAGCGCCGCCTCCATGTTCTCCACCGCTTCGCTGATCGGGGTTTTGATCCCGATCGCGTTCAGTTTCTTGACAAACAGATCCCGGTCTTCCGTCGTCATGATCGCCTCTACGGAAGTGCCCAGTACCTCTACACCGTATTTTTTCAACGTACCGTTCAGGTACATCTCCGTACCGCAATTCAGGGCGGTCTGCCCGCCGAATGCCAGCAAAATACCGTCGGGGTTCTCCTTCTTAATGATCTCCTCCACAAAATAGGGGGTTACAGGCAGGAAATAGACCCGATCCGCAATTCCTTCCGAGGTTTGGATGGTTGCAATGTTCGGATTGATCAACACCGTCGAGATCCCCTCTTCTTTTAAAGCTTTCAAGGCTTGGGACCCTGAATAGTCAAACTCTCCGGCCTGGCCTATTTTCAAGGCTCCAGACCCCAACACGATCACTTTTTTTACGTTAGTATTTACCGGCATACATTTAGGACAGTTAGGTTTTGCTTTTTCCGGGCAAAGGTAACGCTTTTCAACGAGAGCAGCAAAATAATTTCATACCTGTTCAGACAATGTTCACTTCCGGTTCGATCCAGATGCCGAAGCGAAGAAAGACCTCTTTTTTGACGGCGTTGGCGAGGCAGGAGATCTCAACACCTGTGGCGCCTCCCCGGTTGACCAACACCAGCGCCTGCCGGTCGTAGACCCCGGCATTTCCCAACGTTTTACCTTTCCAGCCGGCCTGTTCGATCAGCCAGCCGGCAGCCACTTTTACCCGCCCCTCTTCTGCCGGGTAGAGCGGAACAGCGGGGTATTGCTGTTGCAGTTTCGCTGCAAATTCGGCGGAAACCACCGGGTTGCGGAAAAAACTGCCGGCATTGGGCCACTCCCGCACATCCGGCAATTTGGAGGTGCGGATGCCAATGACCGCCTGCCGGACAGCGGCGACGGAGAGCGGCAGACCCAAACGCCCGATCTCTTCCCGGATGCTTCCGTATTCCAATTTATAGAGCGGATTTTTGTGCAACCGGAAGGTAACGTGCGTAATGAGGTAGCGGTTTTTCCAACTGTGCTTGAAAAGGCTGTCGCGGTAAGAGAAGCCGCACTCGGAGCCGGGAATCCGTACCCGGACGGCCTGTTCGAGGTCAATCGCCTCTACGGAGTCGATGGTATCTCCGGCCTCCATGCCGTAGGCGCCGACGTTTTGAACGGGGGCTGCTCCGACATGTCCCGGGATCAGCGAAAGGTTTTCCACCCCTCCGTACTCCCGCTCCACCGCCCAGGCGACAAAATCATCCCATACCACCCCGGCACCGGCTCGCACCAACACCTCTCCTCCCTCCTCTTTCAGAAGGGTGATCCCGGGTATGGTCGGGTAGAGCACGGTTCCGTCGAAATCTTCCGTAAAGAGGAAATTGCTCCCGCCTCCCAGGATCACCAACTGTTCCGGCTTCCATTCGTACTGTTTCGCAAAATCGAGCCACTCTGCTTCGCTGTCGCTTTCGACAAAGTAGCGGCAACGGGCGGAAACCGCAAAGGTGTTGTGGGGTTTCAGGTCAAAATTCTCTTCTATCCGCATGATGTTTAAAACTATTGCTATTTTTGTTGCCGCGAATGTAGTGAAAAAATCGCACAACCGCCAAGCATGAACCAACTACCAGCCGCTTTTGAAGCCCGCATGCGGGCGTTGCTCGGCGCCGATGCCGGCCGCTTTCTGGAAGCCTTGCGGGCACCGGCGCCGGTGAGTGTCCGGCTCAATCCGGCCAAGGTCACTCCGGAGAACCTCTGTTTGCCGGCGGCTACTGCCGGAAAGGTGCCGTGGGCGGAGTACGGGTATTACCTCGCGGAGCGGCCTCTCTTCACACTGGATCCCTGTTTTCACGGGGGCGCTTACTACGTACAGGAGGCCTCTTCCCTGTTCCTGGAGCAGATCCTGAAACAACTGCTTCCGGACACCCCTGTACGCGTATTGGATCTTTGCGCCGCTCCCGGCGGGAAATCCACCCTGGCCGCCGACCTGTTGCCGGCGGGCAGTCTGTTGGTCGCCAACGAAGTGATCCGCAGCCGGGCGGCTGTGCTGAAAGAGAACATCGTCCGATGGGGGCGCAACGATATAGCGGTGAGCAACAGTGATCCGGCCGCCTTTGCCCGGTTGGAGAGGGCTTTCGACCTTCTGATAGCGGACGCTCCCTGTTCCGGAGAGGGGCTGTTCCGGAAAGATCCGGCCAGTATCCGGGAGTGGAGCGAATCGAACCTCGTCCTGTGCAGCGAACGGCAAAAACGGATATTGGCCGATAGTTGGCCGGCGTTGAAGGCGGGCGGTTATCTGGTGTACAGCACTTGTACCTACAATCCGGAGGAGAACGAACGCATCATCGAGTGGGCGGCGCGGGAGTTGGGAGCGGAACCTGTGGAGATCCCCCATTCGTTTGCCGGGATCACGCCGGGGGAGAGCCTGTTCCCCACCTATCGTTTTTACCCGCACAAAACGGCCGGGGAAGGTTTCTTTACAGGGGTGCTGCGGAAGCAGGGCGGAGAGAGCGAAGCTGTCCGGAGAGGCGGCGGCAGGCGAAAAAAAGAGTCACCCGCACCGGCACTGCCCCCGGAGATCAAAGCATTGTTGCCGGACACGGCAGAGGTGGAGGTCAAAAAAGAGGCGGAGGTGTTCCGCATCGTTCCGGCCGCTCACGCGGATTTTCTGGAAGAGGCCGGGAAGAGTATCCGGATGGTGTACGAAGGGTGCGAAGTGGCGGAGGTAAACGGTCGAAAGGTAAAACCGCTTCATTCGCTTGCCTTGTATGCTTCGTTGAACAAAACCGGCATCGCCGTAGCCGGGCTGTCCCTCCCGGAAGCGTTGCGTTTCCTGAAAAAAGAGGAGCTTTCGATCCCGGTGCGGAACGGAGCGTGGATCCTGCTTTGTTACGAAGGGATTGCACTGGGCTGGGGAAAAGGGGTCGGTAACCGGCTGAACAACTACTTTCCCAAGGAGTGGCGGATCCGGATGGAGCTTCCTGCCGATTTGCTGTTAACACAATAAATGAATGACCCAATTATGAACCATATTGCTGCACACTTCACTCTTACTCCCTGTTCGGAAGAGCTGACGGAGGTATTGATGGCCCGGTTGGCCGGGATCGGATACGAAGGGTTTGAATACACGGAGAACGGTTTTACCGCATACATCCCGGAACGGGATTTCGACACCACCGCCATAGAAGGCTTGGAGCTTGCGGAGAGTGCGCCTGCCTGCAGGGTGGAGTGGACGACGGAAGAGGTCAAGGAGCGGGACTGGAACAAAGAGTGGGAGGAGCATTTCACGCCCATCACCGTCGAAGGCAGGATCGTCGTCCGGGCCGGTTTCCACCCGGCTGTACCCGACATGGAGTACGAGATCATCATCGAGCCCAAAATGAGTTTCGGCACCGGGCACCACGCCACCACCGCCCTGATGCTGGGGAGCATCCTGGAACTGAAGGAGGAGTTGGCCGGAAAACGGGTGTTGGACATGGGGTGCGGCACCGGCATTCTCTCCATCATGGCGTCCAAAGCGGGGGCTTCCGACATCACGGGTATCGATATCGACGAATGGGCGTACAACAACGCCGGCGAAAACATCCTCCTGAACCGGTGTACGAACATCCGGATCAAAATAGGCGACGCTTCCCTGCTGGCGGCGGAAGCGCCTTTCGACCTGATCTTGGCCAACATCAACCGGAACATCCTGCTGGCCGATATGGAGCGGTATGTCGCCCGGCTTATCCGGGGAGGCCAATTGGTGATGAGTGGATTTTACACGGAAGACCTGCCGCTGATCCGGCAAAAAGCAGAAGCGTTGGGGCTGACATACCGGGGGCACAAAACCGAACAAAATTGGGTGGCGGCTACTTTTTTACGATAAACAACCTGTGACAGAGTAGACAAGCCGCTCCCTCTTTATTCAGAGCGGACACAACGTACAGATTGTCCGATGTTTGAGAAGTTGTTGTTATAGAGAACCACAGCGCCAGTAATGTACCATGCTTTGGTTTCTTTCGGTTCGCTCCGCATCCTGTTCCCATAAAAAATACACGCGATTGCCCTATTTTTATGCCCACAATAGGCTGATTTTTCCATTTCAGTTGTAAATTTGTCATTTTATTTAAAAAGACTCAAATCATCCCACCAGTATGAACGTTTTAAAATTCGGCGGCACCTCCGTCGGGAGCGCGGAGAGAATCCGGTCGGTGGCCGACCTCATTAACGACGGATCGCCCAAAATCGTTGTCCTGTCGGCCATGTCCGGCACGACGAACTCCTTGGTCAGTATTTCCGATCACCTCTACCGGAACGAGAAGCAGCAGGCATTGGAGGAGATCCAGAACGTGGAATTGAACTATTTTATTGTCATCAGCGAGTTGTACCGGACGGAAATATACGTAAAAAAGGCCAGGGAATTTGTGCAGACGGTTTTCACGTATCTCCGCTCGTTCATCAACAAGGATTTTTACCCGTTGCAGGAGAAGGCGGTGGTGGCACAGGGGGAGATCATCTCCACCACGTTGATGCACTACTATCTGGAGGAGTGCGGAATTCCCTCTTCCATCGTTTCCGCCCTGAATTACATGCGTATCGACAAGGACGGCGAGCCGGACTATTACTACATTGAACAGAACCTGAAACGGGAGTTGGCGGCTCCGGGGATGCAGCCGCTGGTGATCACCCAGGGGTTTATCTGCCGGAATGCATACGGGGAGATCGACAACCTGAAACGGGGCGGAAGCGATTATTCGGCCGCTTTGATCGGATCTGCTGTCCGCGCCGGCGAGATCCAGATCTGGACGGACATCGACGGGGTACACAACAACGACCCCCGGTTTGTGCAGCATACGAAGGCCATCCGGCAACTTTCGTTCGATGAAGCAGCGGAGCTGGCCTATTTCGGCGCCAAGATCCTGCACCCTTCCAGCATACAGCCGGCCAAAAAGAGCAACATCCCGGTCCGGATGAAAAATACCCTGCGTCCGGAGGACGAGGGCACGCTGATCACCCGGGAGAGCCCGGCGAAGGAGATCAAAGCCGTGGCTGCCAAGGACGGGATCACCGCCATCAAGATCAAATCCGGCAACATGTTGCTGGCGTATGGTTTTCTGCGGAAAGTGTTCGAGGTGTTCGAGGCGTGGAAAACACCGATCGATATGATCGCCACATCGGAAGTGGCCATCTCCCTGACCATCGACAACACCGAACACCTGGAAGATATCTACAAGGATCTGGAAAAATTCGGCACGATCGAAGTGGACGAAAACCTCTCCATCGTCTGCATCGTGGGGGATTTTTCCCTGGACAGGGCCGGCAGGGCTGCGGCCGTTTTGCAGGCGCTGGAGGATATCCCGTTGCAAATGATCTCCTACGGCGGCAGCGAACACAATATCTCCTTAGTGGTAAAAAGTTCCTTTAAGCAGAAGGCATTGGTGGCGCTGAGCGAAAAATTATTGACGGAATAAGAAAGGTATTTCAAAAATATATCCGGATGGAAATTTATCCGGAATACAACCTCTATTTGCAAACCTGTGGAAAAGCACTCGAAAACATATTCTCTTTTACGGTTCTATTTTGCGGTTACCTCTGCCAAGCGCAGGTGTATGGATCCTTCGGGACGTTGTCGGGAGCAACGATCGTTCTCTTTTCCGGTCTGAGCGACCGGAATCCGGGCTCCCCGCAGGGGCGCCGAATGACCGAAGGGAAGAAGGCGGTTAGACAACAAATTTTCGTGCGTTTGCCCTGGAGGTATAACACAAACGCTTTTATTTTAATCCGGCATACCTTATCTTTGTCTACCAAAACCTAACGCCCATGACTTACGACGATACGATCGGCCGGTTGCCGACCCCCTGTTACTATTACAATCTGGAGTTGTTGGACGCGACCCTGAAAAACGTAGCGGAGGAGTCGTCCCGCTACCCGGGGTTCCATCTGCACTACGCCGTCAAGGCCAATGCCAACCCCGTGCTGCTGAAACGGATCAGCAGCTTTGGGCTGGGGGCGGATTGCGTCAGCGGGAACGAAGTGCTCCGGGCGTTGGAGTGCGGTTTCCCCGCCGGAAAGATCGTATACGCCGGGGTGGGGAAAAACGACCGGGAGATCGAAACGGCGCTGGCGAACGACATCTTTTGCTTCAACAGCGAATCGCTGCCCGAAGTAGAAGTGATCAATAACATCGCCGGCCGGATGCATAAAACGGCGCGGGTTGCCCTGCGGGTCAACCCCAATGTGGACGCGAATACCCACCACTACATCACCACCGGCATTGAAGAGAACAAATTCGGGATCTACCTGTACGACCTGGAGCGGGTGATCGGAGCGGTGCAAAAACTCTCCCACATCGAACTGATCGGCCTCCATTTTCACATCGGCTCGCAAATTACCGATATGAATGTTTTCCGGAGCCTTTGCCTGAAAGTGAACGAAATCCAGGAAAAACTCAGGCGGCAGGGGATCACCTTCCCGCACATCAATTTCGGAGGCGGATTGGGTATCGACTACGACCGGCCTTACGGAGAGCCGATCGCCGATTTCAAAAGCTATTTCGAAACATTTGCCCGGTTTTACGAAGCCCCTCCCCTGCAACAGATCCATTTCGAACCGGGACGCGCCATCGTGGCGCATTGCGGCGACCTGATCGCGAAAGTGCTGTACGTCAAAGAGGGCAAGAAAAAGAAGTTCGTGGTATTGGATGCCGGTATGAACGACCTGCTGCGCCCGGCTCTTTACCAGGCTTTTCACAAAATCGAAAACATTGCGTCGGATAAACCGGAAGAGAAGTACGATGTGGTCGGGCCGATCTGCGAATCCTCCGACTGTTTCGGCAAAGACGTATTGCTGAACAGTGTAAGCCGGGGCGACACGATCGTGATCCACTCCACCGGCGCTTACGGCGAAGTGATGGCCTCCCAATACAACCTGCGGGAGTTACCCGGCACTTTTTACACCGGATAACTCCCGCACGGGCTGTTTGACGGACGGCCTATTTTTTCAGTTTTTCGTCGTCCTTTTTCTTGCCGCCTTCAGGTTTGGCGATGGTTTCCCGCATCTGGGTATCGGCTTCGATGTTCCGCATCCGGTAGTAATCCATAACGCCCAGATTTCCTTTCCGGAAAGCATCGGCCATTGCCAACGGAATACTGGCCTCCGCTTCGATCACTTTGGCTTTCATCTCCTGCGCCAGCGCCCGCATCTCCTGCTCCTTGGCCACCGCCATGGCCCGCCGCTCTTCCGCTTTGGCCTGCGCGATCTTCAGATCGGCTTCCGCCTGGTCGGTCTGTAACTCCGCCCCGATGTTTTTGCCGACATCGATGTCTGCAATGTCAATGGAGAGGATCTCGAACGCCGTCCCGGAATCCAACCCCTTTTCCAATACCACCTTGGAGATGGAATCGGGATTTTCCAACACCAATTTGTGGGAAGCGGAAGAGCCAATGGAAGAAACGATCCCCTCTCCCACGCGGGCCAAGATGGTTTCCTCTCCGGCGCCACCCACCAACCGCTTGATGTTGGCGCGCACCGTTACCCGGGCCTTGGCGATCAACTGGATGCCGTCCTTGGCCATCGCCGCTACCGGCGGCGTATCGATCACCTTGGGATTCACGCTCATCTGTACGGCTTCGAACACGTCCCGCCCGGCCAGATCGACCGCTGTGGCGATCTGGAAGGTCAGGTCTATGTTCGCTTTGGAAGCGGAAACCAGGGCATGTACCACCTGCTGCACCCGTCCGCCAGCCAGGTAATGCGCTTCCAACAGATCACGGTACAACTCCAGCCCGGCCTTTTTTCCTTCGATCAACGCGCCCACGATCACCGAAGGGGGCACTTTCCGCCAACGCATCAGGATCAACTGCAACAGCGATATCTTAACATCCGATACCAACGCCTGGAACCACAGCCCCAGCGGGATAAAATACAAAATCAACCAGATCAGAAACAGACCGCCCGCAATGATGGCGATCAATACAAAAGCACCGCTACTCTCCATGTTCCGAAGTTTTTAGTTTAACGACTATTTTATCTTTGAATACTTTTACTACTTCCACGGGTTGATGGGGATCCACATACCCGCTCACCGACTGTCCTTCCACCGTAACATCTCCGATCTGCACCTGTCCCATCGGCGCCAAACGCCCGACAGCCACGCCCGTATCTCCAGGTTTGATGGCAGCGTCCACTCCTTCCACCGCCCCCTCTATTTTGGAATGCAGGCTAAACCGTTTCCACGTTTTCGCCTGCAGAGCATACCAGGTCAATATGCCGCATATCACCGACACGCCCAGTAAAACGAAGTGCCCCGTCGGCGATCCGAAAAACGCATAACCGAAATAGACGGAAGCGCATACCGACAGGAAACCCAAAATACCCGCCACGCTCACGCCGGGGATCACCAGGAACTCCAATAACAACAAAACAATGCCGACAGCTACCAGCATAATCAAGATCAACCATTCCATAACTCTGTCTGTTTTTTTACATTTTCCGGGAGATATCCTGCCCCGTCATTCGCTTGGCTAAGATATAAATAATTTTTGTACATTTGCACGGCACATCTTTTTTTGCGGATGTTTCCGATTGAACGACGTATCATGAGCGACCCAAAACTGATATATGACGAAGATCTCTGCCCGATGGCGGAGAGTTTCAACGAAAAGAAGACCGCCGAATTAGCGTATCACTACCGGGAGATCCTGCGGTTGCTGGGCGAAGATCCGGAGCGCGAAGGATTGGAGAAAACGCCGCTCCGGGTGGCGAAGGCGATGCAATTTATGACTCAAGGGTACGGCCATGACCCGGAGAGCATTTTGCGGTCGGCCGTATTTAAAGAGGACTACAAGCAGATGGTCATCGTAAAGGACATCGAACTCTACTCGCTCTGCGAACACCACCTGCTGACATTTTACGGAAGAGCCCACGTGGCGTACATCCCCAACGGCTACGTCACCGGTTTGAGCAAACTGGCCAGGGTGGTGGAGGCTTACGCGCGCCGCTTGCAGGTGCAGGAGCGCCTGACCAACCAGATCAAAAACTGCATCCAAAATACGCTGCACCCGCTCGGCGTGGCCGTTGTCATCGAGGCTCAGCATCTATGCATGTCCATCCGGGGCGTGCAGAAGCAGAACTCCGTGACCACCACCTCCGATTTCAGCGGGGCGTTCGAGAAATTGGCTACCCGGGAAGAGTTTATCCGGCTGATCAGTTCCAAATTGCATTAATCACTAAAAATACAACGTATGAAACGAGCATTTGTTTTTCCCGGCCAGGGAGCCCAATTTGTGGGCATGGGGAAAGAGTTGTACGACAACTCGGCCCGAGCGAAAGAGTTGTTTGAAAAAGCCAACGACATTCTGGGTTTCCGGATTACCGACCTCATGTTTAACGGCACAGAGGATGATCTGAAGCAGACCAAAGTAACCCAGCCGGCTATTTTTTTGCACTCCGTGATATTGGCGGACAGTCTGAAAGAGACCCCCGACATGGCGGCCGGACACTCTTTGGGCGAATTTTCCGCCTTAGTGGCTGCAAAAGCGCTCTCTTTCGAAGACGGCTTGCGCTTGGTGCATGCCCGGGCTTTGGCTATGCAGAAAGCCTGCGAGGCCAACCCCTCCACGATGGCGGCCGTATTGAACCTCGAAGACGAAAAAGTGGAGGAGATCTGCCGCACCATTGACGAAGTCGTGGTTCCGGCCAACTACAACTGCCCCGGCCAGATTGTCATCTCCGGAAGCAACAAGGGGATCGAGATCGCCTGCCAAAAACTCTCGGAAGCCGGCGCCAAACGGGTAGTTCCCCTGAATGTGGGCGGCGCTTTCCACTCCCCGCTGATGGAACCGGCCCGCCAGGAGTTGGCCGCTGCCATCAACCGGACCCGTTTCTCCGTTCCGGTTTGCCCCATCTACCAGAATGTGGATGCGAAACCGTACACGGATCCGGAAAAGATCCAGCAAAATCTGATCGCCCAATTGACCGCCTCTGTCCGGTGGACTCAGATCATGAAAAACATGATCGCAGACGGAGCGACCTCTTTCTTGGAGATCGGTCCGGGGAAAGTATTGCAGGGGCTGATCAAGAAAGTAGACCGGGAGATGGAAACCGATGGGGTGCAGTGAGGACGGTAAGACCGTAAGATAGTAAGACTGTAAGACAGTAAGATGTATGTGAGATTGTGCTGATAAAATGCTAAAAAAGGTTCCTTCGGGAACTTTTTTGCAATTTCTTTATACCTTTATTGGCCAGTTAGAAAATCCATCGGAAAAACAGATAAGGTATGCCTGCCAGAAACCTGAAAAAAAGATTGAATCTCGCCTTCCGGGTGGCCACCCTGCTGGTTATTTGTTGCCTGATCGTATACCTCTTTCCCAAAACGGACAGTTTCCAGTACGAGTTTGAGAAAGGCATGCCCTGGCGGTACGAAACGCTTTACGCACCCTTTGATTTTCCCATTTACAAAACCGACAGCGAACTGGCGGAGGAGCGGGAAAAGATCACCCGGGAGCATCCCCCCATTTTCAACCGGAACGAGCAGGTAAAAGAACAGCAGGTTGCCTTGTTTGTTTCTGCTTCGAAACCCCTCGATGAAAGGGGGCATACCGCCGCTTTGCAGGCCGTCCGCACCGAATTGGAGCGGCTGTACGATCGCGGCATCCTCCAGTTCCCGGAAGAGTATGCGGCTGAAAATATCGGGACGGTAAAGATCGTGCGGAACAATTTCGGAGAGGATGTGGGGATCAGGCAAGTCTATACCCTGAAAGAGGCCTACCAGACCCTCATCGGTTTTGTCGGCCGGCTCAACCAGCCTGAGGAGTGGAAAGAACAGCTCTCAGACCTGGATCTGAACAATTTTCTCCACCCGAATCTGGAGTTCGACGATACGAAAACAAAACTCCAGCTTGCCAATCAATTGCGAAATATCAGCCTGACCCAGGGGTTGGTCCACAACGGAGAGTTGGTCATCGCCCAGAGGGAACTGGTGACGCCCGAAAAGATCAAACTGCTCAATTCGTTGCGGAAAGAGTTTCAACACAACGCCGGATCCGCTTTGGACAGCCTGAGGCTTACCGGCGGGCAGATCATCCTGACGCTGGCTTCCCTCCTGGTGTTTTCCCTCTTTTTCTATTTTTCAAAAAAACGGATCTTTTACAACAACAAAAATTTTATCTTTCTGTACGGCTCGTTCCTGGGAACGGTTTTGTTGGGAAGCGCCGGCTATTATTACAACATCGACATGTTAGCCCTGCCGGTGCTGTTTTTTGTGATCATTGTCAACACGCTCACGGGAAGCCGTCCCGCACTGTACCTGCTGTTGGGATCTTCCCTGCTGATCTCCTATTTCGCCCCGAACAGTTACGTCTACCTGTTCATGCAGATCGCCGGAGGCATTGTGGCCATTTTCAGCCTGGCCCAGATGCAGCGGAGGGGGCAAATGTTTCTCTCGCTCTTTTTTATCTTTCTGATGTACGCTGCGGTCTATACGGCCATGACCCTGATCCGGGACGGTGATATCGGACTGACATTCCTGCTGGGGATCGTCTGGTTGCTGGTCAATTGCCTGTTGTTGAGCCTGGCGTATCCGGTCATCTACCTGTTCGAAAAACTGTTCGGGTTTACCTCGGACATTACATTGATGGAACTTTCCAATCCGAACCATCCTGCGTTGCGGGCTTTGACCCAAAAGGCGCCCGGCACCTTCCAGCACTCCCTGATGGTGGCCAACCTGGCGGAAGAGGCCATTTACCGCATCGGCGGAAGCCCGTTGCTGACCCGTACGGGTGCGTTGTACCACGACATCGGAAAGTCGGTCGAACCCATTCTGTTTATCGAAAACCAGACCGGCGGGATCAATCCGCACGACCAGTTCGATTTTGACGAAAGCGCCCGGCACATCATCGGCCACGTGACAAAAGGGGTGGAACTGGCAAAAAAACACAATTTGCCGGAGGCGGTGATCAATTTTATCCGTACCCACCACGGAAAGAGCAAAGTCAAGTATTTTTACAACTCGTTCCAAAATAAATACCCGGACAGAGAGGTGGACGAATCCCTCTTTACATACATCGGCCCGGATCCCGTGAGCAAAGAGGCTTCCGTACTGATGATGGCCGACGCCGTTGAGGCCGCTTCCCGGACGTTAAAAGAAAAAACGGAGGAGAATATCAGCAAGTTGGTAAGCGACATTATCGACGGGCAGGTAAGCGAAGGACGTTATCAAAACGCCGAGCTCACCTTCCGGGACGTTGCCACCGTCAAGCAGGTCTTTACGGAGATGCTGGTCAACATCTACCACTCCCGGATCGTCTACCCGAAACTGAACCACACGGAAAAACCGGAAGAGACCTCCGGAAATCCAACGGAATAACATGCAACGTACAGCGAATCAAAATCTACTGTTATGACACAAAAAGCCATTACGATCAAGGATCTGGCCGCCAGGCTCCGTATTTCGGTATCTACCGTTTCCAGGGCTCTGAAAGACAATCCGGAAATCAGCCAGCAGACCCGGAAAACGGTGCAGGACCTGGCAAAGGAGTTGGGGTACCGTCCCAACCCGATAGCAGTAGCGTTAAAAACACACAAAAGCAACACCATCGGCATCGTTGTTCCGGAAATCGTCAACACCTTTTTTGCCACGGTGGTCAAAAAAGTGGAAGAGATCGCGGACAAATACGGATACAATGTCCTGGTAGCTTCGTCCAACGAGAGTTTCGAAAAAGAGAAAAAGAACATCGAGATCTTTTTGGCCAACCGGACGGACGGTATTATTCTTTCGATCTCCAAGACCACAACCTCCTACGAACACATCAAAGACATCCAGCGACAGGGAATCCCGCTGGTGTTGTTCGACCGGACGACCAAAGAGCTGGAAGTTTCCAAAGTCATTGCCGACGATGCGGACGCCGCCAGCAAAATCGTGCAGCACCTGATCCACGGCGGAGCCAAAAAGATCGCCCTGCTGACAGGCCCCGAACACATGTCCATCGGGAAAAACCGGATGAAAGGGTATCTGAAAGCAATGACCGCCAACAAATTGGAGATCAGTACCGATTACATCATCCGGACAGAAGACTTCTCCGTCCGGTCGGCCATCGAGGCGACCCGGAAATTGCTGGAGATGCCGGAGATACCCGACGCTATTTTCGGGATCAACGACGACATGGCCATCGGCGCCATCGAAGCGATCAAGGAGAAGGGGTTGCGGATCCCGGAAGATATTTCGGTGTTCGGTTTTTCCAACTCCAAACGTTCGCATTATATGCATCCTTCGGTCAGTACGGTGAACCAGTTCCCGGAAAAGATCGGGGAAGTGGCGGCGGAATTGCTGTTCGAACAACTCCTCAATCCGAAACACGCCCGGATCCGGGAAGAGGTGGTAAACAGCGAATTGATCATCCGGGAGTCGTCCGACCGTTCAGAAACAGCCAACCATGGATATAGTCGTTGAAAATCTCTCCAAGTCGTTCGGACCGCAAAAAGCAATCGACTCCATCTCTTTTCAGGTAAAGAGAGGAGAGGTGCTGGGTTTTCTCGGGCCGAACGGCGCCGGAAAAACGACGACCATGAAGATTATCAGCTGTTTCCTCTTTCCGGATGCCGGAAATGTGCAGGTGGGCAACTACTCTATCCGGAAACACGCAGCGCAGATCCGGCAGCACATCGGGTACCTGCCCGAACACAATCCGCTGTACGACGAAATGAATGTGATCGATTTTCTGCAATTCATCGCCCGTATTCACAACATTCCGCGCTACAGAATCACCGCCCGCATTTTAGACATGCTCCGGCTGTGCGGGTTGGAAAAAGAGAAATACAAGAACATCCGGGAGCTCTCCAAAGGGTATAAACAGCGGGTCGGATTGGCGCAGGCACTGATCCACGACCCCGAAGTCGTCCTGTTGGACGAACCGACCACGGGTCTGGATCCGAACCAGATCGTGGAGATCCGGGAGATGATCCGGACGATCGGCCGGGAAAAGACCATTATTTTCAGTTCCCACCTCCTGACACAGGTGGAGGCGACCTGCAACCGTGTGCTGATCATCCACAAAGGCAAAATCGCAGCGGACGGCACTTCGGCCGAGTTGCGCCTGACCTATACGGAGAAGCTGCTGAGATTAGTGGTCGAGGGGGGGAACACGGAAGCGGTTTTTAATCTGTTGACCGGGATTCCCGATGTGGAGGATGTGGAAATCACGGAAGAGAACAGTTTCCGGATACAGGCCGGCAGAAATGCTCCGGTCGAAAAAGATATTTTCCAACTTTGTGAAGCAAACGGCTGGTATATCAAAGAACTGGTTCCCATAGAGGAGCGGTTGGAGGATATTTTCCGGCAGGTAACCCAATCTTCCTGAAATGGTTAGAACGATCGGCATATTGATCCGCAAAGAGCTGGACAGCGCCTTCAATTCGTGGGCGATCTACACCGGTTATCTGCTCTTTTTTTGTATCTGCGGATTCGCCTGCTGGCTATCGCCCGGCAATGTGTTCACGCTCGGACAGGCCGGCATGACCCCTTTCTTTACGGTTATCAACTGGATCGCCTTTTTTATCATCCATGCGTTGGCCATGAAATCCGTCGCCGACGAAAGAAGGAGCGGGACATTGGAACTGTTGTTGACCAAACCGGTCACTACGTTTCAATTGATCGCCGGAAAATTTTGTTCGTACCTGATCATTATCGGGATCGCATTGTTCCTGACGCTCCCGTACTATTTTACCATGACGGGACTCGGATCGATGGATCACGGAGCCGTGCTGCTCGGTTACTTCGGGCTGATCCTGACAAGCGCCTGCTACATCAGCATCGGCCTGTTCGCCTCGTCCGCCGCTAAAACCCCCATCTCCGCCTTTTTTATCAGTTTGGGAACCGGTCTCTGTTTTCAGGTGTTGTTCGGGCTTCTGGCAAACCAGATCCCTTTCGGGCCGGTAGCCAACCTGTTCGGCTTTCTCTCCCTGCCCGAGCATTTTGAATCCCTCAACAGAGGCGTACTCGATACCCGGGATCTGTTCTATTTTTTGTCGGTGATCGTGCTGTTCCTGGCGCTGGCTAAGTTGTACATCAATAAGTACAGGCATTAACGAAGCAGTATGAAGAAAGAGATCAGCCATATTCTGTACATAACGCTGGGCATCCTTGCGGTGAATGTGTTATCGATGTTCCTGTTTCTCCGGTTGGATTTCACGGCCAACGAACGGTATTCCCTCAGTCCGGTCAGCAAACAGATGATCCGGAACAACAAACTGCCCGTCACTGTCGATCTCTATATTACACAAAATTTGCCGCAGGAACTGAATAAGTTGGCCCGGGAGTTTATCTACCTGTTGAAAGAGTACAAATCTTTCAGTCGTGTAAATTTTACGATCAATACGATCGTTCCGGACAACGACCTGAAAAGCCATAAGGCTGTCTCCGCCGGTATCCGGCCGATGCTGATCGAGATCAGCGACCGGGACTTCGAAAAAGTCCAGAATATCTACATGGGCGCCTCTTTCCGGATCGGGAACAAACGGTACAGTATCCCCTTTATCAACAGCCGAACTCCTTTGGAATACGAGATCACCCGCCTGTTGAAACTGGCCACCGATACCGTTAAACCGCGCGTCGGACTGATCCAGGGGCACCGGGAAGCTCTCCTGGGCGAGATGCCGCAACTGATCAACGAACTCTCCCAACTGACGGATATCTCCCTCGTTGACCTGAACCGGTACAACCACCTGAATCACTTCAATGTACTCTGTATCATCGCTCCCAAGGATACTTTTTCCCTGCACGAGCGAAAAATACTGGACGAGTACCTGGGCAATGGCGGACGCCTGTTCGTTGCTTTGAATCACGCGATCGGCCAATTGAACAGAAATCAGAATACCGGATTTATCAATCCGACCGGCGTGGAGGATTTTCTGGAAGAGAAGGGGCTAAAGATCCAGTATGATTTTGTGATCGACAACAACTGCGGCTCTATTCCGCTGAATATCCAAAAAAACTACCCCTTTTCCGCCGGATCGATCAGTTTCCCCTATCTGCCGGTGATCACTCATTTCAGCAAACACACCATCACCCACGGGTTAAAAGCCATCCTGTTGCAATTTGCCAGCAGCATCCGGCAGGTAAAAACCAATACGACATACCTTTTTACCTCTTTGGCTACGACCTCCTCCATTGCAGGCAGGCAACAGGCCCCCCTCTTCTTTGATCTGAACAGACCCTGGACTCGACAGGATTTCAACAAACCCCGCAGCATTGTGGCAGCCTTGTTGACCAACGAAGACAACCACAGCGCCATTGTCACCATTACGGACGCCGATTTCCTGCTGAACGATGTCGGCCTGTACACACACCCGCTCAGTCCCGACAACGTCAATTTTGCCGTTAACTCCATTGAATGGCTGGCGGATAATTCCGGATTGATCGGGCTGCGGAACAAGTTTACCACGTTCCGTTCGCTTGAGCCGACGGACGAGTATGTACGTGTGTTCCTGAAATACCTGAATTTTCTGTTGCCGCTGGTCATCGTGATTTCCGCCGCAACGATCCGTTTCCGGATCAAACGCCGGCAACGCATTAACCGGATGCGCCCCGGATATATTGATTAAAGGGGATTTCCTAAACGGAGGCACTCTTTGAGGTGGGCGTACAGGGCATCGCTGGCCGGAACCAACGGAAGACGCAGGGCTGTGCTGGCTATTATACCGCGGATGTGCAGCGCCGCCTTGACGCCCGCCGGATTCCCTTCGGCAAAGAGCGCTTTGTACAAGGGGGCTAACCGGTGGTGAATAGCAGTTGCCGACTTAAAATCGCCGCCGGCCGCAAGACGCACCAATTCGGAGAACTCCCGGGGACAGGCATTGGCCACCACCGCAATGACTCCCTGCGCCCCGATGGCCATCAGGGGAAGCGTCAGGCCGTCATCGCCGGACACCACGGTGAAATGCGCCGGAACCGCCCGGATAATATCCGTCGCCTGTCCGAGCGACCCCGCAGCTTCTTTCAAACCGATGATGTTGGAGCAATCCTTTGCCAAACGGACAACGGTGTCCGCCTCCATGTTCACAGCGGTACGTCCCGGCACGTTGTACAGGAATACCGGTAGCGGAGCGTTTTCGCCGATGTGCATAAAGTGGCGGTACAACCCTTCCTGGGTAGGTTTGCTGTAATAAGGAACTACGCTCAGGATGGCGCTGCACTCCCGGAGGTAAGGAAAGTTCCGGATCGTTTCCAACAGTTCGCGGGTATTGTTCCCGCCGAATCCCACCATGACGGGCAGCCGGCCGTTGTTTTCCTCCAGGATGATCCGCACCACCTCTTCCCGCTCTTTGGCGGAGAGCGTGGCCGATTCGGAGGTTGTCCCCAACGCCACCAAATAATCCACTCCTCCGGCGATCACACTGTTGACCAATCTCCGCAAAGAAAGTCCGTCTATTTCACCATCCGGGCTGAAAGGAGTAACCAAAGCGACTCCCGTTCCTGTAAACCTGTTCATCTGTTCTTACTTTTTATGCCTCTTTTAACCCGGAAAAAACCACAGCCGCTTTGTCGATCAGATCCAGCGGCCCGGATACCCCGTCAATCATCACATCCGCCTCGAAATTCTCTTTCGGCACCCCGATCTTGCACTTTGCCCGCGACCCTTTGAGGATATAGTCGATCAACGGATTGGACTGATCGGTCAGGTCCAACAGCAGGTCATAAGGAGTCTCCATGATCCGAAGCAGTTCTTCGTTCACAATCCTGCCGCTAAAGCTGAGATCTTCCCCGGTCACGTAAGTGATCGCATCCGTCAGAATTTCTTTGTTGGGGGAGGGAAGAAAACAGAGTTTATCCAGGGTGATCCCCGCCCATTTGCGGCCGATCTCCTTCAACCACTGCTGCTCCTCCGGATCCCCGACCCAAAACACCAGGCCGGTATGTATTTTTTCCCATGTCTGATACGCCTTTGTCCGCTCCACACCGGCAGCCCTCCGCTTCAGCGAATCCGAGGTTATGCGGTGCACGATGCTCTTCAGAATTTTCTTCATACCTGTCAACTTAGGGGAATATCAATTTCAATGCATTTTGCCTGTGAGTATCTGACAAAGATACTACTTTCGAACGATTGTGGCAAAAAACAGGGAATTTGATTTGATCGCAGCGTCCACGGTAAAAAAACGGCCAAAATTTTTGCACGGCTCAATTTCCTTCCCTATCTTTGCACCGCCTTTCAAGACACCGTATAAAACGGACTCGTAGCTTAATGGATAGAGCACTTGGTTACGGCCCAAGAGGTTGTGGGTTCGACTCCCGCCGAGTTCACCAAAAGATGGAATTTTCCATCTTTTTTTGGTTTTAAATAAAAAAGAGACTGTTTAAAAAGGGTTATTTCAAACCGGATGCGATGATCTCGGAAAGGATGTCGCGCAGGCGGGCGCCGGCCACCTGCACCATTTTTGGGATAAAGCTGTTGGCCGTCATGCCCGGCGTTGTATTGACCTCCAGCATCACCACCTCTTCTCCGACCACAAACCCGTCGATGCGGATGATGCCCCGGCACCGCAACACGTCGTAGATCTCCGAAGCCATGTCCCGGATCTTCTCCATGACCTCCCCGGAAAACCGTCCCGGAATGATCTCATCCGACATGCTTGCATCGTACTTGGCTTCAAAATCGAAAAATTCTTTCTTGGGCACGACCTCCGCAACGGGAAAGATCACCTTCTTCTCTCCCACCCGGTACAGTCCGCACGTAAACTCCCGGCCGTCGATAAAAGATTCCACCAGCACCTCGTTGCACTTTTCAAAAGCCACCTCCAACGCCGGGCCGAACTCCTCCCTGCTCTTTACTTTCGAAACGCCGAAACTGGAACCTTCTGCATTCGGTTTGACAAAACAGGGAAGTCCGACAGCTTCCAGTACCGCCTCTAAGTCATACGATTTATCCTTCAGCAAGAGCACCGGGTTGGTCACCGGGATACCGAATCCCCGCAGGTAATTGGTGCAGGTATATTTGTCGAATGTCATCGCCTCGCCCAACGCGCTGCACGTGGAATACGGCACTCC
This sequence comes from Culturomica sp., assembly GCA_031271755.1. Taxonomy (GTDB): domain Bacteria; phylum Bacteroidota; class Bacteroidia; order Bacteroidales; family Marinifilaceae; genus UBA944. The sequence goes on along the minus strand of JAISVB010000067.1, from coordinate 77,602 downwards.
CATCATCTCCAAATACCCCTGCAACAGGCCATTCTCGCCCGGATTGCCGTGAATGGTGATGTAGGCATAATCGATCTGTTTCTTCTTCCCTTCGTACAGAAACGAAAAATCATTCTTGTCCACCGGAATATGTTGGCCGGCCGCCTCGATCATCCACTCCCTGCCCCGCAAAAGCAGCAGGTATTTATCGAATTTTTCCCCGTCTATTTCCGCATAAACATGGTTCCCCGATTTCACAGAAACCTCAAATTCGGAGGAGTTTCCTCCCGCTATTACTACCACCGTCTTCTTCATACTGTTTTTTCGTTCCGATATAAATCCCTCTTTTTTCGCCCCAAAAATACAAACTTATTCCATACGGACATAAAATATAAACAAATACAGGGACGGCCTCGTATGTAAAGCTAATAATAACCATTCATTAAATGCATTCAAGATGAATTTTTCAAAAAAGGATTGCCTCGTTATCTTCCTGTACATCGCGTTGATCGCGGTACAGTTTTACGGACTGGATCTGCTGCATCTTTCAGAAACCGGATTACAGACCATGCGGCTTGTTATCATTTTACTCAACGCATTCATAGTACTATACGCCTACAAAGGGGTACTGTCTGCCGACTGGAAGGATTTCAGGCAACGCAAATGGACCAAATGGCTCATCATTGCCGGCAGCTTTATTGTGGTCACCTGCCTCATCAGTTTGATCCGCAATATGATCGGTCACCACGAAATAGAAGCGGCAGCGCTTGAAGCAACGGCGTCGTCCGGAGAAACGAACGCTATTAAGAGCTTATCTTCGTATGCCTTCACCTTGAGCCTCATCGCACTTTTTATTCCCCTGCTTTCATCTGTTACGGAGGAAATTATGTTCAGATACGTGTTCATGTTCAAGCATTCGAAATTTAAGGTATTGCAATATACAATGTTACTTCTATCCTCCGTCGCTTTCGGCCTGATCCATTATTTAGCCCGGGGAAGCGTAGCGGCCACCATCCCGTACATCTTTGCAGGCTTGCTGTTCGGATCTTTGTATTTGTGGAAAAAGAACATCTGGTACAACATCTTCACCCACATGCTGTTCAACGGGATCAACATGGTGATGGCTCTTTTCGGTACGTTATTTCAACGGTTCGCAGGGTAAAATCTGACTGAATTCGAGCGACTGTTTCCAAAAAAATATTACTTTTGACAGCGCCGGACCAAAAGATAAGTCGGGAGCAGGTTGGGAATTTTTCCATCAAAACAAATTATAAACGTATGAAAGTAACAGTTGTTGGAGCAGGGAACGTAGGCGCTACATGCGCCGATTGCATCGCTCAAAAAGACATCGTCAACGAAGTTGTCCTGTTGGACATCAAAGAAGGAGTCGCCGAAGGGAAATCTTTGGATATGTGGCAAACAGCTCCGATCAATGTGTACGACACCCGCGTAAAAGGAGTAACGAACGATTACAGCGCCACCGCCGGATCAGACGTGGTGGTGATCACCTCCGGCCTTCCCCGGAAGCCGGGCATGAGCCGCGACGATCTCATCTCCACCAACGCCGGAATTGTGAAATCCGTCACCGAAAACATCATCAAACATTCGCCGGACACCATCATCGTTATTGTTTCCAATCCGCTGGACGTGATGTGTTACTGCGCTTACTTAGCCGCCAAGATCGACTCTTCCCGGGTTTTCGGTATGGCCGGCATCCTCGACACAGCCCGCTACAAAGCATTCTTGGCCGAAGCTCTGCAGGTTTCCCCGAAAGACATCCAGGCTTTGCTGATGGGCGGACACGGCGACACCATGGTTCCGCTGCCGCGCTACACCACGGTGGCAGGGATCCCCGTAACCGAACTGATGGGCGCCGACCAGTTGAACGCCATCATTGAACGCACCAAAGTAGGAGGCGGAGAGTTGGTCAAGCTGATGGGCACTTCCGCCTGGTATGCGCCCGGAGCGGCAGCAGCCCAGATGGTGGAAGCCATCGTCCGGGATTCCAAACGTGTATTCCCCGTATGTACCCTGCTGAACGGAGAGTACGGCCTGAAAAACATCTACCTGGGAGTCCCCGTCGTACTGGGCAAAAAAGGGATTGAAAAAGTGATCGAAGTATCTTTGAACGGCGAAGAGAAAAAATTGCTGGAAGAGTCTGCCAAAGCCGTAAAAGGCGTGATGGAGGTACTGGACGGCATGAAGATGTTCTGACCGGTTCCGTCCGCATAACCCGCGGGGCGATTTCCCCAAAAGCCGCACAGCAATTCCATGTTGTGCGGCTTTTTTCTTTTTTCTACAGACTCTTAGTTTATTCAAAAAAAATAATGTACTTTTGCGCATTCGTTATCAAAAAAGATTATTCAATAACATACCATCAAAAAATCCTAAAATGCGAAACAAAGGAGCGATTTTATTTCTCACCGTAGCCCTTGTATTGGTGAGTGCTTACCAGTTGTTTTTCACGTTCAAAACATCCCGGGTGGAGAAAGCGGCGCAGGTGTATGCCAACGGCGATCCTGTAAAGGAAAAAGAGTACCTGGATTCTATGGCCAATGAAACGGTATACAACTTCTTCGGAGCCAAATTTACGTACAAAGAGTGTAAGGAGTTGGAACTGCCGCTGGGGCTCGACCTGCGGGGCGGTATGAACGTGACCATGGAGGTGGATGTGGTGGATGTACTGAAAAGCCTCTCCAACAACAGCCAGGATCCTGCTTTCCTGCAAGCGTTGAGCGAAGCGTCCCGCCTGCGGGTAACCAATCCGAAAGACTTTGTCACCCTGTTCGGAGAGTCGTTCGCCCGGATCGCTCCGGAAGCGCAACTGGCCTCGCCCGACATTTTCGGAACGGTGGAACTGAAAGACCGGATCGCTCCGGGAGCCTCCAACCGGGAAGTCTTGGATGTGATCCGCAAAGAAGCCAATACCGCTATCGACAATACGTTCAACATCCTGCGCAACCGGATCGACCAGTTCGGGGTTGCCCAGCCGAACATCCGGAAAGCGGATATCTCCGGCCGGATCAACATCGAGCTTCCGGGGATCAAGGATGCGCAACGTGTTCGGAAACTGTTGCAGGGAACTGCCGCTCTGGAGTTTTTTGAAACGTTTGAAAACGCCGAATTTTACCAGAACTTAGCCAACATAAACGACAAGGCCAGAGAATTGGAGAGCGCCCAGACGGTGCTGGCCGATACGGTTCAACACGTGAAAACGGCCACAGCCGGAGAGGAAATTCTTCAAGCCCCGGCAGAAACGCCTCAAAACGAAGCGGACACTACCGGCGGATTGGAGGAACTGATCCAACAAACTGCAGACTCCACCGGTCTATTGCAAAACGCAGAAGAGTTCCGCAAACAGAATCCGCTTTTCGCCCTGTTAAGTCCCGCCATCGACCAGACCGGCAACTTGGGCAGAGGCTCCGCCATCGGATACGCCCGCCTGAAAGATACCGCCGCCGTCAACAGGCTGCTGGCGACACCGCAAATCAAAGCCCTGATCCCGAGAAACGCCCGCCTGATTTGGGAAGCCAAACCCAATGGCGATATCGTGGCCATGCACGCCATCAAGATCACCACCCGCGACGGGAAAGCCCCGTTGGACGGCGGTGTGGTGGTAGATGCCAGAACCACTTTTGACGACCGCACCGGCGCGCCGGTAGTTTCCATGAACATGAATGGGGAAGGCGCGAAGATCTGGGCCCGGATGACCAAAGAGAACAAAGACCGGTGCATCGCCATCGTGCTCGACGGATATGTGGTTTCCTCTCCCAATGTCAACGATGAGATCAAAGGAGGAAGTTCCCAGATCTCCGGAAACTTCGACGTAAAAGAGGCCGATGACCTGGCCAACATCCTGAAATCCGGTAAAATGCCGGCGCCGGCGCGCATCATCGCCGATGAGATCGTAGGGCCTTCTTTGGGACAGGAATCCATTCAGGCCGGTATGTGGTCGTTTATCATCGCCTTCTGCTTAGTGCTGGTATATATGCTCTTTTTCTACAGCAAAGGCGCCGGTCTGGCGGCCGACATCGCGCTGTTGCTGAACCTCTTTTTCCTGTTCGGGATATTGGCTTCCATCGGAGCCGTACTGACCCTGCCGGGTATTGCGGGTATCGTATTGACCATGGGGATGGCTGTCGACGCCAACGTGTTGATCTACGAACGCATCGAAGAGGAAAAACGCGCCGGCAAGGGATTGCGTCTGGCTATCAGGGAGGGGTATAAAAACGCCTACTCTGCGATCATCGACGGCCAGATCACCACGCTGTTGACCGGGTTTATCCTGTACTACTTCGGAGAAGGCCCGATCAAAGGGTTCGCCACCACGCTGATCATCGGTATTCTGACCTCGCTGTTCTGCGCCATCTTCATCAGCCGCCTGCTGATTGAACGGGCTGCGGCCAAAAGCGATAACGTGACCTTTACCACTAAGTTGACCCAGGGTTGGTTGCGGGATACCAAATTCCCTTTCCTGCAAAAACGGATCTTCTCTTACGCGATTTCCGGCGCCGCCATCCTTATCTCGTTCGTATTCCTGTTCACCAAAGGATTGGACAAAGGGATCGACTTTGTGGGAGGACGCACCTATACGGTGGTGTTCGACCAGCCCGTACAGGTGGGTGATGTGTCCGAAAGTCTGGAAGCCGTATACGGCAGCGCTCCCGAAGTGAAAACATTCGGTAAAGACAACCAGGTCAGGATCACCACCAAATACAAGATCGACGAAGAGGGTATGGAAATCGACGACGAAGTGGAAAGCTTGCTCTACCAGGGGTTGAAGCCGTACCTAGCCGAAGGTACCACCCAGGAGCAGTTCCTGGAAGTGAATCGCCAGATGTCTGAAAAAGTAGGCCCTGCCGTAGCCGAGGACATTACCCGGGCGGCTGTCTGGTGCGTCATACTGGCACTGCTCGGCATATTCCTGTACATCATGGTGCGGTTCTCCCAGTGGCAATACGGAGCGGGAGCCGTGATCGGCCTGGCGCACAACGTCATCATTGTGATGGGGGTATTCTCCATCTTCTCCGGCCTGTTGCCGTTCTCTCTGGAAGTCGACCAAGCCTTTATCGCAGCCATTCTGACCGTCGTGGGGTATACTATCAACGATACCGTGGTGGTATTTGACCGGATCCGGGAGTACCACACCATTTATCCGAAACGCAGCAGTAAAGAGACCACCAACGAAGCGTTGAACTCCACCCTGCGCCGTACATTCAGCACTTCACTCTCGACGTTGGTGGTACTGTTGGCGATCTTTATCTTCGGCGGAACGTCTATCAAAGGATTTGTATTCGCCCTGTTGGTCGGGATCTTAGTCGGAACTTACTCTTCGATCATGATAGCGACCCCGATCTCTTACGATTTGAGGATGCGGTTTGCCAAAAAAGAGAAAAGCAACAAGTAATGTGCTTATAACTTATTTATATATAAAAAGCCGCCTCCGGGCGGCTTTTTTAGCTATATTTGTCCCCCTCAAAGTAGAATCTCTATTTTCTTACGCAAATGCTGTACGATAATTTTGCCATGCTCACCAAGCGGGAGCTTTTGTTCCGGATTGTCAAGTTGTTGAAAGAGGACGAGCTGGTATCCAAATTGAAATACGTACCGGTGGAGATGCGTCCCCGCAATAAAAAACCGATCCGCTGCTGCGTGCACAAAGACCGGTATATCCTGAAGCACAAAATCATCTCCATTCTGGGATTTGAGATCGTGGATGAGGAGATCGACCTGATCCACCTGTCGGATTTCGCCCGCATGGCCATGGCCAATAAAAACCGGAAGGAGAATATCCTCTCTGTCGTGCACGAAGCCTGTTCCGCCTGTAACCAGTCGCAATACGCCGTCACGAATATGTGCAGGGGCTGTGAAGGGCGTCCCTGCGTGATGAATTGTCCCAAAGGCGCTATCTCCGTCCGGGGAGGCCGGGCCTCCATCAGCACGGAAGAGTGCGTCAGTTGCGGGCTTTGCCTGAAAGTATGCCCCTACCACGCCATCGTATATACACCGGTGCCCTGTGAAGACGCCTGTCCGGTCAACGCCATTTCCAAAGACCCGGAAGGGGTCGAGCGGATCGACAAGGAGAAGTGCATCTATTGCGGGAAATGCATGCTGGCCTGTCCGTACGGGGCGCTGATGGAGCGTTCCAAGATCATCGACATACACAAGACGCTCTCCCACCCCGGCAAAAAGATGGTGGCGATGGTAGCTCCGGCCATTTACGGCCAGTTCAATGCCACCCCCGGACAGATTCTGTCCGCCATCCGGAAAATCGGATTCGACCAGGTGATCGAAGTGGCGCTGGGAGCGGAAATAACCGCCGCCAAAGAGGCGGAAGAGTTGCAGGAGCGATTGGAAAAGGGGGATTCCTTTATGACGACCTCCTGCTGTCCGGCTTATACGGGCTGGGTCGACAAGCACGCTCCGATGCTGAAACCGTTTGTTTCGGATACCCGCAGCCCGATGGTGTACACCGCCCGTTATGCCAAAGAGAAATACCCCGACGCCGAAACGGTTTTTATCGGCCCCTGTCTGGCCAAGCGTTATGAGGCGGAATCGGTTCCCGAAGTCGATTACGTCATGAGTTTCGAGGAGTTGGGGGCTTTTCTGACGGCCTACAACATCGATGTACCCAATTGCAACGAAAAAGTGCTGGATCCGGAGGTTACCCGCTTCGGGCGTGGTTTTGCACAGGCCGGCGGCGTCAAGGAGGCGATCGTCCATGCGGTCAAAGAGGGGGTAACGACCCTGAACATCGAAGGATTGGATAAAAAGAACCAGGCGTTGCTGAAAATCATGCCTCAAAAGCCCACCGCCGGTTTTGTGGAGGTCATGGCCTGCGACGGCGGCTGCATCAACGGCCCCTGTTCCCTGGCGCCTTATACGTTGTCAAAACGCCAAATCAAGAAAGTCCTGGATACCTGATCCGGGACTTTCTCTTTTGGCGACTACCCTCTGTGTTTCCGGAACAACCGCCTCAACACCGTCGCCAGATCCTCCTCTTCGTAGTGATCCAATACCGAGATACTCCGGAAGGCATTGGTGTCCTCCTCCCCGACTCCCATTTGTACCGGATAGACCAGGATGCAGTTATTCTTCTGAAAATATTTGTTCATGTAACCGGGAATAAGCGCCATTTGCCGGGAATAGGAAGGGCAGTTCCGGCGGCTCATGATCACCAACAGTGCATCGTCCTCCCGGATCTCCCGGGAAACGATCAGAAATTCATCCCATTCCGTAAATTCATTGAACTCCGCATGAATCGTATGCTTGGCCTTTACCTCCTTCAGGATATCCAGTACAGCCCTGCCGGCATAAAAAACCATTTTGCCGCCGGTATTCCGGGCCAGGCTCCAGATACGCACCAGCCAGTATGGAAAACCGATCTCCAACTCCGCGTGTTCGGGGATCACCACGATGTAGCGCCGCACCGTCGACAACGACTGCACCGGCCGGCAAACAAAGGTCGTTGTGGCGCACTTGGCCAGGATACCTTCCGCCAGGTCGCCCAGAAAGGTGTGTGAAATATCGGATTCTTTCCGCAATCCCAAGACAATGTCGGTGATCTTGTGCTCATCGACCACGTGCTTGATCCCGCTCACCACGTTGGTGTCGTACCGCATCAACTGGTGGATGGTATTGTCCGTTGCCGCCGCTGTTTTAACCGCCTTTTCCAACAAGAGGGAAGAGCGTTTCTCGGCCGCCGCGTCCACCCGGTCGGACTTGATAATGCTCAGCGCCATCATGGTCACCTTGGCTTTGGGGGATTTCAGTGTCACTCCCAGATTGACCAGATTTTCCACCGTTTCGTTGTTGCTCAGCGGGATCAGTATCCGGTCTTCCGCCCCGCTGTTGTCCACCAGTTCCTCCTCCGCCAGTTCGGCCAGCGCCACATTTTGCGCTCCTTTCTGGGTGACAAAGGAGGCGATGGTGCAGGTGACCAGGATCATCACAATGGTACCGTTCAACACGTTGTCGTCCAGCAGCCGGATCGGCAATCCGTCCGCGTCCGTCCCGAGAATAACCTGGTATCCTACCATGATGGCCGCCAGCGTAGCCGCCGCCTGCGAATTGGAGAGGCCGAAGAGTAAACGCCCTTCGTCCCGGGTATAGTGTAATGTTTTCTCTGTGACTTGGGCTGCCAGGTATTTGGCGCCGGTGGCCACCACACACATGACAAGCGCCACCCACAACGAATCCCATTCGCCCAAAAAGACCCGGTAATCCACCAGCATCCCCACCCCGATCAGGAAAAAGGGGATGAAAAGGGCGTTCCCCACAAAATCGATCCGGTTCATCAAGGCCGATGTCCCCGGGATCAGGCGGTTCAGCGCTAATCCGGCCAAAAAGGCCCCGATCACATCTTCCAACCCGGCTAATTTGGCTAAGAAGGAAGCCAGAAAGACCAGCGCCAACACAAAAATGTACTGCGCCACATTGTCCTCGTAGCGCTTGAAAAACCAGCGCCCGATGGCCGGGAAGAGAATGGCGACGATCCCGACAAACACCAGGGTCGACAAACCGAGTTTGAACCAGAAGTAGCGGTTGATCTCTCCCGTACTCGCCCCCACGACGATGGCCAGCACCAACAGCGCCAGCAGGCAGGTTACCACCGTCGCGCCGATGGATATGTTGACCGCCCGGTTTTTGGTTACGCCGTATTTGCTCACGATGGGATAGGTGATCAGGGTGTGTGAGGCGAACATGCTGGCCAACAGGATGGAGGTCGGCCAGGAAAAGCCGAGCAGGCAGATCCCCGCTACGGTTCCGAGGATCATGGGGATGACAAATGTGAGCAGGCCGAAGTAGAGGCTTTTGTTGAAGTTCTTTTTCAGGTCGGCCAGATCGATGTCCAATCCGGCCGTAAACATGATGTACAGCAGACCGACTTTGCCGAACAGCTCGATGCTGCTGTCCCGGGCCAATATCCCGAGCCCGTTGGGGCCGAAAAGCGCTCCCGCTACGATCAATCCGATCAGATCCGGGATTTTAAGCCGGTGCAGAAACATCGGCGCCATCAGGATGATGAACAGGATGACGGAAAATATCAGCACCGGATTGTCCAGTGGAAATTTGAGAAAAAGTAACAGCATGGCTTTTTGTTTCATTGATCACTCCGCACAAACACAATGTACAGAGAAAGATTTTTACACAAAAATAACAAAATTTTTCGCACGCTGTTGTTTCGGTCTGTACAAGATATATTGAAAAATAACTATTAAAAAAGAGTGTTCCTTTCGGACACCCTTTTTTATATTTAAAGAACAGGGGGGATCAGAAGCGGTAACCTACACCAAACTGAATCACGTTGTTCCGGAATTTGTCGTCACTTTCGTTGTCTTTTGCAACGTCGGTCAGCCCCAGGTTGTAACGTCCCTGAACGAAGAATTGGTTGAAATTGTAGGTCAATCCCAAGCCAACGCTCAAGTCAAAACCTTTGTTAGTATCTTTCATATCCTCTGTTTCATCTTCGCCTCCTGCTTCCATGTATAGTTTAGAGCTCAACAGAAAGCCGAACTGCGGACCAAAGTCTACGCTCAAACCCTCCAATACGTAAAATTTCGCCAATACCGTAACATTCAGGTAATTGAGGCGATACTTCGTTTTCACATCTCCTTCTTCTTCAAATCCCAAGTATTCCATTTCCACATCAGCGGCAAGGCCCTGGCGTGAATAAACAAGCTCAGGCGAAATCCCGAAAAAGTCGTTTACCTTATATTCGGCAAAGGCACCGAGATAGAACGACGGTTTCATTTTAGTATTATCTCCCAGCAGTTTGTCCATGTTGGAAACAGAAGAGAAGTTCAAACCACCTTTTACACCGTAGCTGAACTGGGCAAATGCAGCAGTGGCCGACATGGCAACAAGGGCCACAACAATCATCATTTTTTTCATCATTAATCGTTTTTAAAGGTTAAAAATTTTATTAAGTAACTTTATTCTATATACATGCCTATGAAGCATGTATATTATTCGCGGCAAAAACTCATCGGACAATAAATATTTTTTACAAAAATAATCTAAAATTTTAAATTCAACCGTTTTGTGAGTTTTTTTTTCGGCCAAACGCATAAAAACACAGGGTAAACACATGACATAACCACCAAAAATACCATCTCCTCTAACCCTCACGATCTATAACTGGTTTACAACCCATCTTCACCCCATGTTAGAAGGGGGAAAATAGAATGCACAGCATATGCAAACCAAAACCACAGTCCGAAATCAGGGCGGAACAAAGCGAAAAATTTCGAGCGATTCTTCTGTACTTGCTTCATAGGCATATTATTTCCTCTAAACATTCGATTTGAGAAAACATCTTTGGCTCCCGAAAACAGCCGTTTCCCTTTGGCATTCTATTTTTAAAATGTATCTTTACGTTCGGTTTTAAAATTTTTTCAGCCATGCAAAAACAGATCGTTACCGGTACATTGTGGACACTTTTCGCGTTGCTTTCCCTCTGTGCATGCGGGGATAAGAAGGAGGGAAATCCCACAGAAGCTGTTTATCAAAAAGTGAATAATCGCCTGTACGATGTCTTCAGCGAGGCTTATCTTTGGAATACCCGGATCCCGAGCCGGGCATCCCTGCAAAATACAGTGGAACCGGAAGCCTATTTTGAGAAACTCCGGTATCTCCCGGACGACCGGTGGTCCGATCTGTTCCAGAACAGCGATCAGGTAAGCCAAATGCTGGAAAACGAGGAGAGCGGTTTCGGATACGGACTGGCTTTTGGAAGATTCACCAACACCGGAACCTATTTTGCCGTTATCACCCATGTATATCCGAACTCTCCGGCAGAAAAGGCAGGCCTAGAGCGGGGCGATCTGATCATCGGGATCAACAACTCGGATATCACCGACAGAAATGCACAGGACCTTTGGTATGCTTCCTCGCTGACCCTGACACTGGGTAAATTGGCGGGCTCCGAAATCTCCGAAGAGGGAAAGGTATCCATGCAGGCCTCCACCCAATACGACGATCCGGTGATCGCCACCAGGATCCTGGAACAGAGCGGGCACAAGATCGGCTACCTCTGCTATACGGATTATGTGGAGAGGTCGGAGAGCAGATTGACGGAAGTATTTACCGGTTTCCGGGAGGCCGGCGTAACGGACGTTGTGTTGGATCTGCGGTATAACGGCGGCGGATTGAGCACCACAGGGGTTTTCCTCAGCAGCATTTTAGCCCCCGCTACGGCTTTAGACGGGAACACCGTATACCTGACCGAGTCCTGGAACGACTTGTATAACGACTATTACGACCATGAAGCCAACGAAGACTACGACAGGAAACAGTACTTCAAACCGGACATTCCGGTCAACATGAACCTGAACCGGCTTTATATCCTGACTTCCGGGCAAACGGCTTCCGCTTCCGAAGGAACCATCATCGGGCTCGCCCCTTATATGAATGTGGTGACTATCGGAGATTCCACCTATGGTAAATATTGCGGCGCCGCCTTTTTGGAAACATTGGACGAGCGTGACAAAGATTTGAAACAGTGGGGAATGATGCTGGTAGTGTACCGGTTTGTGAACAGGGACGGGCTGACCGATTTTAAGAACGGCCTCGCTCCGACCTTCCCGGTTTCGGATGACCTGTTCGAAACGTATCCCTTCGGAGACGAACGGGACCCGCAATTGGCCAAAGCCATCGAATTGATTACCGGTAATCCGCTGCCGGCAGTGGCCGCTGCCAAAATATCCGCGCCGGGACATTGCCGGATGTTGTCTGACGGCCGCAATTTCCGCCACCCCGTTAAAAAGAGCCTGATCACGTTGATCCCGAAGAGGTAAAACAGCCTTCTTTTCAGTTATTTGATGTGCTCAAGCTGACCCACGGCATAGAGCGGAAGGTTGACTTTTTTTGGCGTTCGATTTGGATTTTTCTTTTTTTTCGCTTTTCTTTGCTGTGTCAATTCAATCTTGGAGAGGATCGGCCACAAACATTATGAAAGTACACTACATCTCTTCTGTTCTGACAAGCGGTACCAAAATCACTTTCTGTGGTTTTTCCATGTATATGCGCGGCAAGCGCTGATCCCTTTATTTTCCCCAAAAAGCTCCCGCAGCCATTGAAGAGGCCGTATGACACGGAAGGGAGTTTCCGTAGTTCATCCCGTGCTCTTCTCCTTGTTTTGAATAGTAATTGATCATTTTTATCAATATGGCAAAGTCATACAGTGAAATAAACGACAAAATAAAAAGCGGAAAAGCCGTTGTGTTGACGGCGGAAGAGGTTTCCGAACTTTCCCGGAGCCTCTCCCCGAAAGAGATCGCTCAAAAAGTAGACGTAGTAACCACTGGAACCTTCGGCGCGATGTGCTCTTCCGGCGCCTTCATCAATTTCGGGCACGCCTCGCCCCCCATCCGGATGGAAAAGATCGAACTGAACGGTATCCGGGTCAGCGGCGGGCTGGCGGCGGTCGATACGTATATCGGCGCCACGGACTGCAACCCGGAACGGCCGGCATACGGCGGCGCCCACCTGATCGAGGATCTGGTGAACGGCAAAAAGATCACCCTCGAAGCCTGGGGAAAAGGGACCGATTGTTATCCCCGGAAACACATCCGGACAACCATCGCTTTGGACTCCGTCAACGAAGCCATTCTGTACAATCCGCGCAACGCCTACCAGAACTACAACGTGGCTACCAATTCCACCGACCGGATCAAACACACTTACATGGGTACGCTGCTGCCTCGTTTCCGGAATGCTGCTTACAGCACGGCGGGCGAGCTTTCGCCGCTGATCAACGACCCGGAGTGCCGCACCATCGGGTTGGGCACCCGCATTTTTTTGTGCGGGACGGAAGGTTATGTTACCTGGAACGGAACGCAGTTCCACTCCACAAAAGAGGTGAATGCGTTCGGGATCCCGACCGGAAACGCCCGTACCATCGCCGTGATCGGGGATTTGAAAAAGATGAGCCCCGATTTTTTGCGGGCCGCTTACTACGAAAAGTACGGCATCAGCCTGTTTGTGGGGATCGGCATCCCGATACCCATCTTAGACGAGGAGATGGCCCGGCGGGTTTCCATCCGGAATGAACAGATCGAAACAACCATCATCGACTACGGGGCGGGCAATCGCGTACTGGGAAAGACCAATTACGCCGCCCTGAGAAGCGGGGAGATCGTCCTGAACGGGCAGAAGATCCGTACGGCGCCGGTGGCCAGTCTGGTGAAAGCCCGGGAGATCGCCGATCGCCTGAAAGAGTGGATTGCACGCGGTCAATTTTTGCTGAGCGAACCGGTGCGTCCGATGCCTGTCGGCACAAGCCTCCGCTCCCTCGAAGACGACAACACGCCGGAAACCTGTTCTCATTCCTAACCCTGTAAATTTGTAACGTCATGATAAAAAAAGTCGTATTATCCTTTCCTGTGGACGCTACCGACCGGTCGCTGACATACGATCTGGTGAAAATATATGACATCCGGATCAACATTCTGAAAGCGGAAATAGAGGCCGGGAAATCCGGCAAGCTGCTGGTGGAACTGGATGCGGACGAAGCGGCGCTTGCCGACGGGCTCTCCTATCTGGAATCCAACGGGGTTACGGTCAGTCTGTTGGCCAGTAAAATTTCCTACGACAAGGAGCGGTGCATCAATTGCGGAAACTGCGCCTCCGCCTGCTTTGCCAAAGCGTTGACCATCGGCGAACCCGACTGGGAACTGCACTTCAATCCGGAGAAGTGCATTGTATGCAAGCTGTGCCTGAAATCGTGCCCGCTGAAACTGTTCCGGATCGAGTTTGCCGATAACATCGAATAGTATGGAATACAATGTAAGGAGATACCGGGAACACTTCCGGGAGGACCGGTGGAGGGGCTTTGTCGTCAAACAGAAGGAGTCCGACCTCTGGATCGGAGTGGACAAATCTTCGTTCCGGCCGGAAATGCCTGCTTTCTGCGATTCGGTCATTATTGCGCTGCGGAAAGAGATGGAGGCTTATTTGGCAAAAGATCCCGGTTATGCGGAGGCGCTGGTGCCCTACAATGCCGGAAAGGAGGCGCCGGAGATTTTCCGGCAGATGTCGGCCGTTGCGCAAAAGTCCCGGATCGGGCCGATGAGCGCGGTGGCCGGAGCGGTCTCCTTTCACGTAGCGCAGGCACTGAAACAGCAATTCCCGATCCGGGAGGCGGTGGTTGAAAACGGAGGGGACATTTATGCCGATATCCGGGAAGAGATGGATGTGGCTGTGTTTGCAGGCGCTTCGCCGCTCTCCGAAAAAGTCGGCCTGCACATTCCCGCCTCCGGCACACCGTTGGGGATTTGCACCTCCTCCGGAACCGTGGGGCCTTCCCTCAGTTTCGGATTGGCGGATGCGGTGATGATCGTCTGCAAAGACGTTCTGTTGGCGGACAGCTACGCCACCGCTTTTGCAAATTTTGTCCGGACGCCCGAAGACATACAACCTGTGCTGGAACGGATCAAAAACACCGAAGAGATCCTGGGTGCCATCCTGATCAAGGACGATAAAATGGGCGTAGTCGGGCAGTTTGAACTCAAATTTTTTAATCCGCAATAACCGGCCTTGTCCATGTTGAAACAACTGTTACAAGAAAAAATAGTCATTTTAGACGGCGCGATGGGCACCGCCATCCAGCAATACGGCTTGGACGAAGCGGCGTTCCGCGGGGAGGAGTTCGCCTCCCACAGCGTCAACCTGAAAGGGAACAACGATATCCTGAATGTGACGCGCCCCGATGTGATCCGCCGGATACACGCGGATTACATTGAAGCGGGGGCGGATATTATTGAAACCAACACGTTTAATTCCAATGCCGTTTCGCAGGAGGAGTATGATTGCCGGGAAGAGGTGTACCGGATGAACGCTGCCGGGGCGCGTATTGCCCGGGAGGCCGCTGCCGCAAGCCGGAGAAAGGTTTGGGTGGCGGGCAGCATCGGCCCTACCTCCAAAACCCTCTCCCTCTCCCCCGATGTGCACCGCCCGGAGTTTCGGCCGGTGGATTTTGACCGTTTGGTTACCGCCTACACGGAACAGGTCCGGGGGCTGATAGACGGCGGGGTGGAGCTGTTGTTGGTGGAGACGGTTTTCGACGGGTTGAACGCCAAAGCCGCCCTCTACGCCATTGAAAGCGTTCAACAGGAGAGAGGCACGGAACTCCCGGTTATGCTCTCCGCCACCATCAACGACAAAAGCGGCCGGACACTGACCGGGCAATCGATGGAGGCGCTCTACACCGCCCTCTCCCACTATCCGCTGCTCAGTTTCGGGCTGAACTGCTCTTTCGGAGCACGGGAGTTGCTGCCTTTTGCAGAGAAACTCGCCGCTTTTTTGCCCTGCGCCCTGAGCATTTACCCCAACGCCGGCCTGCCGAACGAGATGGGGGAGTACGACGAAAAACCGGAAACCACTGCTGCTTTGCTGAAAAGCATGGCCGAAAAGGGGTTACTGAATATTGCCGGAGGCTGTTGCGGCACTACCCCGGCGCACATCCGGGCCATCCGGGATGCGCTGGCCGGTATGGCACCCCGCACACCGGAAAAACCGGATGAAGCACTGATCGTCAGCGGATTGGACACCGTAGTCATCGACACTAAGCGGAACAATTTTACCAACATCGGGGAGCGTACCAATGTAGCCGGATCGGCTGCATTTGCCAAGCTGATCCACGCAGGCTCCTACGAAGAGGCGGCCGGAGTCGCCCGCAAACAGATCGCGGACGGGGCTTCCGTCATCGACATCAACATGGACGACGCTATGTTGAACAGCGCCAAGGAGATGACCCATTTTGTCCGGTACATCAGTAACGACCCGGATATTGCCCGGTCAGCCCTGATGATCGATTCGTCCGACTGGGAAACCCTGCTGGCAGGCTTGAAAAACACCCAGGGAAAGTGTATTGTCAACTCCATCAGCCTGAAGGAAGGGGAAGCGGAATTTCTGCGGAAAGCCGCCGAGATCCGGAAGTTGGGAGCAGCGGTGGTGGTCATGGCATTCGACGAAGAGGGACAGGCGGTTACCTGCGAACGAAAAACCGCCATCGCGGAGCGGGCTTACCGGTTGCTGACGGAAAAAGCCGGATTCCATCCGCACGATATCATCTTCGATGTGAATGTGCTGGCCATCGGCACCGGCTTGGAGGAGCACAACAATTACGCCGTGGATTTTATCCGGGCGGTGCAATGGATCAAAGAGCACCTGCCGGGCAGCCACACATCGGGCGGGATTTCCAACCTCTCCTTCTCCTTCCGGGGCAACAACCCTGTGCGCGAAGCGATGCACTCCGTCTTTCTCTTTCACGCCATCCGCGCCGGTTTGGACATGGCGATCGTCAATCCGGCCATGTTGCAGGTGTACGACGAAATCGAACCGGAATTGCTGAAAACGGTGGAGGATGTGGTGCTGAACCGCTATCCGGAAGCAACGGAGAAGCTGATCGAACTGGCGGAACGGATCAAGGGCAACAAAACGGCCGGAAAAACCGTCCGGAACGAAGAGTGGCGCGACCGGCCGTTGGAGGAACGCCTGGCGTACGCTCTGACGAAAGGGATCAAAGAGTACCTGCCGGAGGATATTGCCGAAGCCCTGCGCACATATGCCTCCCCCGTGGAGATCATCGAAGGGCCGCTGATGAAAGGGATGGAGCGGGTCGGAACGCTTTTCGGCGAAGGGAAGATGTTCCTGCCCCAGGTCGTTAAATCGGCCCGGATCATGAAGGAGGCGGTCGGCCTGTTGCAACCGGAGATTGAAAAACGGAACGAGGCTGCTACGGGCGCCCGCAGCCGCCACCGGATCGTGATGGCGACTGCCAGGGGGGATGTGCACGACATCGGCAAGAATATTGTTAACATCATCCTCACCTGCAACGACATCGAGGTGATCGACCTCGGGGTGATGGTGGAGAACGAACGGATCGTGGAGGAGTGCAAAAAACAGCGGGCGGATTTTATCGGCGTCAGCGGGCTGATCACCCCGTCGCTGAGCGAGATGGAGAAGCTGTGCGAACTGTTGCAGCGGGAGCAGTTACAGGTGCCGCTGATCGTGGGAGGCGCTACTACCTCGGGCGTTCATACGGCCGTCAAGCTGGCTCCCCGGTACGATTATGGCGTTATACACGGCGGCGATGCTTCCCGGACAGCCAACCTGATCAAACACCTGCTCCGGGACGGTTCCGAAACCATCGGCCGGATCAAGGCGGAACAGGCGGAGATCCGCGACCGGTACGAGCAATCGCACCGGGAACTGCTCCCCTACTCCGAAGCGGTGCGGAGAGCGCCCCTGTTTTCCCCGGAAAGCTACCGGCTTCCGGAGGTTTTCGGGGAGCACAACCTCACCGCCAAAAAGGTCGACCTTGGGGAACTGGCCGCCCGGATCGACTGGACACCTTTCTGTTACTTCTGGGGATTCAAGGGGCAGTACCCGGAAATCCTCTATACCAACGAAGAGGCGGACAAAACCCACCAAGCTGCTTTGGAACTGTTGGGACAAGTGGTGGCCGGCAACGAATTTGAAGCCTCCTTAGTGGTGCGGTTTTTCGGAGCGCACAGCGAAAACGGCGACATCATCCTGGAAAACGGCGAACGCTTCCCCATGTTGCGCCAACAGGAGGAGCGGTCGGATTTTCTCTCTTTGGCCGATTTTGTGGCGCCGGAAAGCGGTCGCAGCACCATCGGCCTGTTTTGCCTCAAGGTCGAGGACAAACACCGGTGTGACAGGTGCCACGACTTTGATCATCTGTTGCGGGAGAGCCTGTGCGCCCGCCTGACGGAAGCGCTGGCCGAATGGATGCAGGAACAGGTGGGAGAAGGGTTGCCGGTGATCCGACCGGCGTTCGGTTACTCCTCCTGCCCGGATCACTCCCTGAAAAAGGAGGTTTTTCGGCTGTTGGACGCCCCCGATCTTATTGGAGTCGGCCTGACCGCTTCGTATGCCATGACCCCTGTTACCAGCTTGTGCGGCCTGTTGATCGCCCACCCGGACGCCCGCTATTTCAGCATCGGCCGGATTGACCGGGAGCAATTTGCCGGTTACTGCCGGAAGCGGGATATCACCGAGGAAGAAGGCGAACGATTGTTATCCCCCTATTTGTAAATCATCTATTTGTAAGTACATGAAAATCATCGATATTCTTAACCGGGAAACCGCTCCTTTCGCCTCTTTTGAACTGGTGCCCCCGCTCAAAGGGAGCGACATCACCAAACTGTACAACTCCATCCAGCCCCTGATGGAGTTCGAACCGCCTTTTATCAACATCACCTGCCACCGCGACGAAACGGAGTACCGGCCCAAACCGGACGGCACTTTTGAAAAGATCACCGTGAACAAACGGCCGGGGTCGGTGGCCATTGCCGCCGCCATCATGAAGCGGTTTCCGGTAGAAGTAGTACCCCACCTGATCTGCGGGGGCGCTTCCCGCTACAAATTGGAAAACGACCTGATCGACCTGAACTTTTTGGACATCCAGAACGTCGTAGCCCTCCGGGGGGACGCCGTTCCCGGCCAGAAGTACTTCCAGCCGGAACCGGACGGACACAAATACAGTTCCCAATTGGTGGAGCAGATCTGCAACATGAATCGCGGCCTCTATTTAGACGAAAACATCACCGGCGCGGTACCCACCAACTTCTGCATCGGCGTGGCCGGGTATCCCGAAAAACATTTCGAAGCCCCCAACCGCGAAACCGACATCCTCAACCTGAAAACAAAAGTAGACGCCGGCGCCGCTTACATTGTGACCCAGATGTTTTTCGACAACCGGAAGTTTTTCAGCTTTGTCGACCGGTGCCGGGCGGCGGGGATCACCGTGCCCATCATCCCCGGTCTGAAACCGATATCGACCCGGACACACATCGAAATGCTGCCCCGGGCATTCAGCATCGACCTGCCGGAAGAGTTGATGAAAGAGCTTCGAACCTGCAAAGACAACGAATCGATCTACCGGGCCGGCACGGAGTGGTGTATCCGCCAAAGCCGGGAACTCCTGCAAAAAGGGGCGCCCGCCATCCACTACTACACCATGGGAAAAGCCGATAACATCCGCACCATCCTGAAACAGGTGTTTTAGGAGGTGATTGAACTTGATCGCGAAAGGGAGATGCGTTGCCAGAAGGTGGCAAGCAAAGGTTTGTCGATTTGCGAAAGCCGAAGCGAGGGCGGAACAAAGCGGAGGGGGAGCATCCTATAACAGAAAATGATCCCGGTCGGCCAATACCGGGAATTTTTTCCGGAATGAGTCCAGTTCATCCGGGGAGAGTTCTCCGGTTACAAGGGATTCTTCTTCTGTCGGACAGGCAACAACGATCTCTCCTTTAGCGTTCAGCAATACGGAATCCCCACTGTATACATTCCCGCCGGGATCCCGGCCAACGCAATTCACCCCCGCCACATAACACTGATTTTCCACCGCCCGGGCCCGGAGTAAAATGTTCCACGCCTCCCGGCGGGAAGCCGGCCAGTTCGCTGCATAAACAGCCAGATCGTACCCTTGGGTATTCCGGCTCCAGACCGGGAAACGAAGGTCGTAACAGATAAAAAGAGCGATCTTTACTCCCCGGAATTCCAACACGGTCTGCCGCTGGCCTGCGGTAATAAACCTGTTTTCGCCGGCCATGCTGAAACCGTGCCTTTTATCGTAAAAACCGTATGTTCCGCCGGGGAAAGCAGCGATCATCCGGTTGTAAAACTTTTCACCCTTCCCATATACGGTCGAACCGATGACCAACGCTCCCGTCTGCCGCGCCCATTCCCCCATCCGTTCCCGGATCTTTTCGTAGCAGGCCGCGGTTCTTTCGATCTCCCGCCGGGTTTCTCCCTCCTCATTTTTCAACAGGATGCTGCCCGAAGCAAACATCTCCGGCAACAAGATCAGATCGCTGCCGGCTATTTGGGTTATTTTGGGGTCGAAAGCAGCCAAGTTCCCTTCCACATCTCCCCAACAGAGAGAGGATTGTACCAATGTGATCCGCATGATGTTTACAATAAAAAATGCAGCCGACGGATCGACTGCATTCGGTGGTTTTAATCTGAGGGGTAGAAGATCGGGCTCGAACCGACGACCTCTGGAACCACACTCCAACGCTCTAACCGACTGAGCTACATCTACCGTTTTGCTTTTAGCGCTGCAAATATAGGCACATTTTCCGTTCCGGACAACTTTTTACCCAAAATATTGACCCTCATCGGCACTTCCCGGCGCTTTCTCCCTACTCCACCAATCGCCCGGCTTCGTATTCGGCAGCCGCCACCTCCAATTCGGCGTACCACTCCTCCCCGTAACGGGTAACCAACGCATCTTTCAGGAAACGGTAGAGCGGGATCCCGGCTTCCCGGCCTTTCAGGAGCGCTCCCCGGCATACGTCCCACTGGTGGTAATTCAACGCCTCGAAACTGACGTAACGAGCGATCCGGATGGGATAGAGGTGGCAGGAGATGGGTTTCCGGAAACGGCTTTTCCCCTCCGACCAGGCTTTCTCGATGGCGCACCAGCAGTTTCCGTTCTCTTCGATGGTAAAAGCGCACTCCTTTCCGTCGATGAGCGGGGTGCCCCATTCGTTGTCGCAATCTTTGACCGCCAGTCCCTGCTCCTCCACCGAGCGGATCCCGCCGGGTTTCATGTAGGCGGTAATGTGTCCGTACTCCTGCCGGAGCGCTTCGATCTCCTCCTCCTCCAACGGAGCGCCGTAATCCCCCTCTATGCAACAAGCCCCCTTGCAGGCCGCCAGGTCGCAGCAAAATTTTTTCTCCAGAATATCAAAGCTGACCAGCACCTCCCCTATCTGTACCATACCCCGCTGCGCTTTACGCTTCTATCAGGCTTTTTCCGGTCATGTCCGCCGGTTGTGGAATACCCATGATCTGCAACAGGGTCGGCGCCACATCCGCCAACACCCCGTCCCGCAATTTTTTCCCCTTTTCGTCCGTCACCCATATACAGGGTACCGGATTCAGGGAGTGCGCCGTATTGGGGGAACCGTCCTCGTTCACGGCATAATCCGCATTGCCGTGGTCGGCAATGATCAACACATCGTATCCGTTGGCCCGGGCTGCCGTCACCACTTTTTCCACACAGGCGTCTACCGTTTCCACCGCTTTCCGGATAGCCGGGTAAACCCCCGTATGCCCCACCATGTCTCCGTTGGCAAAGTTCAGGCAAACAAAATCCGCTGTCCGGGCATTCAACTGTTCCGCCAACCGGTCCGCCACCTCCGGAGCCGACATCTCCGGCTTCAGGTCGTAGGTGGTAACTTTGGGGGAAGGCACCAGTATCCGCTCCTCGCCTTCGAATTGCGCTTCGCGCCCGCCGTTAAAGAAGAAGGTTACGTGTGCGTACTTTTCCGTTTCCGCAATCCGCAGTTGCTTCAACCCGGTCCGGCTCACCACTTCGCCCAGTGTATTTTCCACATTTTCTTTGTCAAACAGGATGTGTAGCCCTTTAAAGGTCGCATCGTACGGGGTCATCGTGCAGTAATAGAGCGGCAAGGTTTTCATCCCGTATTCCGGCATATCCTTCTGGGTCAAGGCAATGGTCAACTCCTTGGCGCGATCGTTGCGGTAGTTGAAAAAGATCACCACATCCTCCGGCTCTATCACGGCCACCGGCTTGCCGTCGCGCGTCACGTGTACGATCGGTTTGATAAATTCATCGGTGACACCTTCGTTGTAGGATTGTTGTATGGCCGCTTCCACCTGTTGGGCCTCCACTCCTTTGCCGTGCACCAGCAGGTCATACGCCTCTTTGATCCGCTCCCAGCGGTTGTCCCGGTCCATGGCGTAAAAACGCCCCACCACGGAAGCGATCCGCCCGGCGGAAGTATTCAAATGCGCCTTCAGGTCGCGGATAAAGCCCAATCCGCTTTTGGGATCGGTATCCCTTCCGTCCATGAAGCAATGGATAAAGGTCTTTTCAATGCTGTATACTTTGGAGATATCGCACAATTTTTTCAAGTGTTCCAGCGAACTGTGCACCCCTCCGTCGGAAACCAATCCCATAAAATGCACCTGCTTGTTGCGCTCTTTGGCGTAAGTAAAAGCCTTTACGATCTCTGGATTTTGCGACAAGGTGTTTTCGCGGCAGGCTTTATTGATCCTGACCAGATCCTGCATCACCACCCGCCCGGCCCCGATGTTCAGGTGCCCGACCTCCGAATTTCCCATCTGCCCCTCGGGCAATCCCACACTTTCACCGCTGGTAAACAGTTTGGCATGGGGGTACCGCTCCAACAACCCAGTGATAAACGGGGTCGGGGTACTGTAAATCACATTGGAACTGTCGGCCCTGCCGATCCCCCAGCCGTCCAATATCATCAACAACGCTTTCTTCATACGTTTTTATTTCGATTTTTAGAATCAGTTGTTTGATAACTGATTGTATACTATTGTTTTATGGTAAATTCTCCGTCTACATAATTCCGACGGCAAAGGTAAACAATTTCCCGTAAATTTCAGACCCTCAATTTATTTTCAGGACAATTCCGGCACGATCGGCTTCCGCGACCGCCTCGATAAAGGCCTTAAAATCGGCATATTCTTCCGGAACGTACTGTCCGGAATGCAGCAGGAGCGTGCGTTTGACGATGATGCCGGATCCGTCGGGCACCGGCGTGAGTGTGTATGCACCGAATAAAGCCCGCTGTTTTCGGAAGCCAAAAGAGGCTTCTGTATTTACAAGAATCTTATTTTCATGCCGGGACGCCCAGTCAGGGTTTGCAGGTCGGCTCCTTCCAGGATCGCCAAACCGTTCGTGGTGGCATGCAGGGCTTTGTAAAGCGCATCCATGCGGGGAAGTAACGGTTCTCCCGCTGCAAAGGAACCCTCTTTCCCGGCCAATTCCGAAGCGACCAGCATCCCTCCGTAAAACTCCAGCGCCGGCAGTTCCCGGACAATGCCGCCGGTTTCCACCACGTCCGTTACAACCGGGCCGTTCAGAACGGCGTAACCATTCTTTACCAGCGGAAATCCCGGCAGATAGATGTAGTGTGCCCCGACTTTTCTCATTTCCGGAGAATTTCCTGTCGGGTTCGTTCCAGCGATCCGCCCGACTGCCGGGTTCGTTGCAGGATACCCTTTAACCGCTCCTCCGTCTTCCGGGAGATGTAAGGCCGGGTCAACGCAGCCCCCCAGATCCGCCCTCTCCGTTTTTTCTGTTTTTTCAACTGGGCGGCATTGTCGCAGTCGGGTATCCGGATCTCCAACCGGGTATACAGCGAATCTGCATACTGTGTCCAGGAGTACTTCCGCACCAGGGTATCCGAATAGACTTTGACCTTTCTCACTTTCAACGTATCGGCTCCGTCTTCCGACAAAAACCAGGCCGTGATCCGGTTCTCTTTGCCCATATCCAGGGTATCGAATTGAATGGATACGGAGAAGCGGTACTCTCCCGGAACAATGCTGTCTATGACAAACACCTGCACCGGATCGACCGTGTCCAAAACAATGGTGTCGAGCCGCGGAAAATAGTTGATGGAGTCGTTCACCCTCAATTCGTTCAAAACCCGATCCTCCTGTGTCAGCCGCTTACTCAGGCTGTCGACGATCCGGTCGTACATTTTGGAGAATTGCGCCGTCCGGGCGGAGTAATAACGCATGCAGGAATCAAAATCCGCCCGGTCGATGCCGTACCTGGCAAACACTGCGTTGTAATATTCGTAATTCCTGAGCTCCGAATTCGATCCGTGGAGCATGCCGGTCGCAAGTGTTCCGTCCAATACGTGTATGTCGATCAGCAAATTCGTAAATTGCTGTTCGTTCAATGATACCCCGGAACGCTTGCAACCGAAAGTCAACAGTAAAATCAGTATGAACAAATATCTGCCCGGTATCATAAATACTTCTTTATCTTTTTATAGAGAGCGGAAGAGAAAATAAATTCATTCAAATACGCGTTGTCCGTATGGGCGACATTCTCTTTCGTCCCACCCCACTCTTTCCGTCCTTCGTGGATAAAAATAATCTCTTCGCCTATTTCGAAAACCGAATTCATATCGTGCGTATTAACGATCGTTGTCATTTTGTATTCGTGCGTGATCTCTTTGATCAGGTTATCGATCAGGATAGAGGTCAGGGGATCCAGCCCGGAGTTCGGCTCGTCGCAGAAAAGGTATTTCGGATCCATGACGATCGCCCGGGCGATGGCCACCCGCTTCTTCATCCCCCCGCTGATCTCAGCCGGGTAAAAGTGATCGGCATCCGGCAGGTCTACCCGTTGCAGGCAAGCTCTTGCCCGTTCTATTTTTTCCGCTTCGGAAAACCCGGTATAAAGATTCAGCGGGAACAGCACATTCTCTAAAACCGTCAGGGAGTCAAACAAAGCCCCTCCCTGGAATACCACGCCGATCTCTTCCCGGACTTTTCGCAATTGCCGGTTCCCCATAGCGGTTATATCCCGGTCCCCGTAATAGATATGCCCCTGATCCACCGTGTGCAAACCGATCAGGGATTTCAACAATACGGTTTTTCCGGATCCGCTCTTTCCGATGATCATGTTCACCTGACCGGCTCTGAAGGTCGCATTTATATCAAACAGGACCGACTTCTCTTCGAATGATTTATATAATCCCTCTACCCGGATCATTACAACAAAATTTGTGTTAGTATTAAATTGGCCGTCAGGATGGTAATGCTGCTTTCCACCACCGATTTCGTACTGGCTCTCCCGACCTCCAAAGCTCCGCCCTGTACGTTGTATCCGTAAAAAGCCGGAATGGAGGTAAAAATGACCGCAAAAAAGAGGGTTTTAATGATCGAATAGGTTACGTAGTAGGAGTTGAAAGAGAAATGAAGCCCGAAAATAAAATCTTCAAAATTCACGACGCCGCTCAGCAACCCGGAAAAAAGGCCGCCCAGAATACCGATGAATACGCTGAATATATAGAGAACGGGATTCATCACTAAGGCGGCTATGATCTTGGGGCCTACCAGATAAGAGACGGAATTGACCCCCATGGCCTCCAAAGCCTCGATCTGTTCCGTGATCTTCATCGTGCCGATCTCGGAAGCAATGTTGCTGCCGATCTTTCCGGCCAGGATGAGGCTGACAATGGTGGATGAAAATTCCAACAGAAGCGTTTCCCGGGTCAGGTAACCGATCAGGTAGCGGGGCAGCAACGGACTGGACATGTTGTAGGCCGTCTGCAAAGTCAACACAGCCCCGATAAAAAAAGAGATGATCACTACCAGAATGATGGAGTTGAACCCTAATTTTTCAAACTCGGCCACCAATTCGGCCGTATAGACCTTTCTTTTCACCGGTTTGGCAAAGGCCCTCCGCAGAAACAGTAAATAGGCTCCCAGTCTGTACAAAAAATTCATACCGGTTTTTACGTAGGGTTTGCATCCGTGTTATTTCCGGATTTACCGAAATTCCGGGTAAAAATACGAAATATTCGGGGATTTATTGCTACTTTCGTTGACAATAAGCGATACCCCCGACAAACCACAGATTTTAGTAAAACATGAACTCCGATACATATTGCGTCATTTTGGCCGGAGGAGTCGGCAACCGGTTCTGGCCTTTAAGCAGCAAAGAACATCCCAAACAATTTTCCGATGTGTTCCATACCGGTAAATCTTTTCTCCGGCAGACCTACGAACGGGCCAACCGCCTTTTCGACCGGGAACACATTTTTGTGATGACCGGCTACGAATACGAAGAGATCGCCCGGAACCAACTGCCGGAACTGCCGGGCGGCAACTTGTTGCTGGAACCGCTGCGCCGGAACACAGCCGCCTGTGTCGCCTATTCCGCCTCCAAAATACACGCCATCAACCCGGAGGCGATCTTGGTAACGATCCCCTCCGACCACTACATCACCCGCGAAGAGGCATACCTGAAAGATCTGGAAACCGGCATCCGGTTCGTCAGGGAACAGGGAAAACTGCTCACGGTCGGCATTGTCCCGACCCGTCCGGAAACGCAATACGGGTACATACAGTCCAGATCGTCCAAGGGGGCGGATAAGATCCGCCCGGTAAAAACGTTTACGGAAAAACCGGACATGGCGCTGGCTGCCAAATTTATCGAATCGGGCGATTTTTTCTGGAATGCCGGTATCTTTATCTGGCAAGCCCGGGATATTCTGGCGGAGCTGAAAAAACACCTGTACGACCTTTACCTCCTTTTTGAAACGGCTCCCCAACTGAATACCCCCGGAGAACAGGAGTTTATTAACAGCATCTACGGACAGTGCCCTCACCTCTCCATTGATTTCGGGATCATGGAAAAATCTTCCAACGTCTATGTGCTGAAAGGAGAATTCGGATGGTCGGACGTCGGCACCTGGCACACCTTTCACCTGCTTCGGGAAAAGGACGGCGAGAACAATTCCGTTAACTCTTCGAACGTATTGTTGAAGGAGAGCCGGAATTGCATCGTACACCTGCCTCAAAACAAACAGGCGGTCATACAGGGGGTGGAAGATCTGATCATTGTGGAGCACGGAGAGTACCTGATGATCTGCCACCGGAAAGACGAGGAGCAGGTAAAGCACTTCGAGAATCAACTCAGGCATTTATCATAAACAGAAAAGCGTCCTTCCGGACGCTTTTCTGTTTTTCGGGGGGCTTATATCAATATTCCCAAAGATTCTGTTCCTTGTCAAATATTTCGTCCTTGATCCGGTCGGACTCCAAGATGGCATCCATACCCGCGGCGTAACTGCCGATAATCCGGTTATCGTATACATTCGATTCCTGTATGATCCGGGAGGTGAAAAAACGCTTCAAAAAGATATCGTCCACACTCAGGCGTCCGGCATCGTTCTCAAAATTGAACACCTTCTGTTTGGAAAAAATATCCCGGAATTCACCGTAATCGATCCAGAACAGACGGCTCTTCATGATACCTTCGTAACTGTTTGGTTTGGTATACTCCCGCACCGGACAGAGGGCGATGATCCGGAAATCAAGCCGGGTGGTTCTTCGATTGATGAACCAAACTTCTTTGACTAACACCCGTTTTACTTCGTCCGTACGGACTTCCGCTTCGACAACCACTTTTTCCAATTCGCCGGTTTCCGGGTTTCGTCTGGTCATTGTATCGGCATCGGCGTCGAATTTCTTCATGATCTGCTCGATCGTTACCGGGATCGACAATTCGTCGTCTTCGTAAGCCGTTTTGAACGACTTTTCAATCCCCGACAACATCAGGTCGATCAAAGACATTCTTCCGTCCATCGGGACAGTCGGGTAGTAAAGCGGAAGATTCATCTTCTCTCTGAGTACTATCTCCCGCACCACGGTCTTGAGGTACGCCATATCCGCCCTGTCCACATTGGGCAGCGCAATAGGAGCCTTGTACTCGTAATCCGGATTCTTTATGATGTTATCATAAAATGTTTTGGAATTTTGAGCTTTCAACGATAATGCCGCTCCCAAAAGCAGCCCGATTAACAAAATCCTCCTGTCCATCTTTATCTGACTTAAATATTACTCAATTTTAAACGAGATGGGGGGCAACTTACGCTGGCTCCCATCCGGCCCTTTTACCATGATATCTTCAAAAATGACAACCTGGTTCCGTTTCGCATTCTGAAACATTTTAGTCTGTTCGGCTGTATAAGCGCCGCTTCTCGATTCCGCAATGTTAGAATATCCGTCAACAATTGTCAATACATTAAAACCCTGCACCGTAAATTTCAGGTCAAAATCGAAATTTTCCATTACTACATCCACACGACCTGCCGCCAGTAAAAGGTTCCGTCTGATCGTTCCCCCCCGCATGTCTGCCACCTTGGCCACCGGATCGGGCACATCTTTTACCCGGAATGTTTGCGTTTGCAGCTTCCGTTTCTGTCCGTTCATCTGGGCGTAAACGGTTATTTCACTGTTCTGCCCCGCTCTTTTCGGCCGGACAATGTAAGTGCCGTCGCTTCCCTTGTGTATCTCGCCGTTGGTGATCTCGGGCTGGATCGCATCCGAAGACATGCCCGGCACCGCCAGTGAAACCGGATTGTCCACTCCGACATAGAACACATTCATCTTGGTCGGAGAGATCACCACCGCCGGATCCGCCACCTCGTACTGGTATTTAAACGAACGCGGCAGGGTGGCGCCGGAAGGCGTGATAAAATTGATCACTCCCGTCAGGGGGTACACGCCCGGTTTGGTTGCGGTTGCCGTATAATAAGCATAGTCCTCCCTGTAGGGAATAGAACGTCCGCCCACCAGCACCTGCGGCTGCTGGGTGGTATCCACCGCCGCCAGCATGATACGCGCCTTGAACTGATCGCCGGTCAGTACATAGTTGGACTCCGGTATCACCAAGGCTTCCAGTTTATTAAATTTAAAGGATTCCGCATCGATGGAAGTGAACAGGTAATTCACCACATCCGACTCCATGGAAAGGGCATTGGCCTGAAGCATGGTCAGAATGGTCACAACCCCTGTCAGCGGGATCGATTCGAAATAGGCGGATTCCCAGGTCTGCGGACCCGATTGGTTCGTCGTTTTCGGACTATCCGTATTCAGGTTCTGGATCACCGCATTGCGCAAAACCGTATCCCTTTCGTCAATAAATCCCAACAATGTTTCCCGGAAATCATCCAATTTGTCTTTCAATACCTTTCCCTCTTTTTGTTGCAGCATAACCTGACCGCCGACATCCAGATTGTCCCGGGCCTGGATGTTCCGGACATCTCCTGCCGGGCCGTCGGCAATCTTCACCATCTTTGTCTTCAGGCTGTCGATATACTCAAACAAATCCCGGGTCTTCTCCCGGATCAGCATGGTATTGGTGCGGGTCTCCTTCATCTTGGTGGCATTCAAGTCGTACGCCATCTCAATTGCGTTGTAAGTTTCCGCATTTTTTTTAGTCAAATTGGATATTGTGGACGATAACCCCTGCTGCACTTTCGTGAATGCTTCCAGCACGTCGGCCGATACATTCAACGCCAGCATAGCGGTCAGCACAAGATACATCATGCCGATCATCTTTTGCCTCGGGGTTTCGGGACAATTCTTCGCTCCCATCTATACTCTCTGCTTTTAATTATTATCTATCACACTGAGCATATTGCCGTACACCGCATTCAGCGAAGATACGCTGTTCGCCAATTGCTGCGCTTCCTGCTTAAAGAGTTTTGTACTGTCCAAACTCAGGGAAACATTTTCCAGCATCTCTCCCATGTCGCTTTGCATTCCCCGGAAAGATTCCAGGCAATCTTTGGTTTCGTTCACCTGCAATTCGTACAGTGCATTCAAAGCGCTGATGTTTTTATTGACACCGGCGATCTGTTGCGTATAGTTTTCCGCCTGCGCCTTTACCTGCAGCAATTGCTCTTCCATGATCTTATTCAACGCTCCGAACCCATCGGAGGAGGTTCCCATGGTGGCAGCCAGCTTTTCGCAATTGGCTTTGATCTGACTCGTCAACTGTCCGGAAGAATCTTTCAGGATCCGGTTGAGTTCGTTATAACCGTCGGTGAAGCTGCCGATCGAATTTTCCAGCAATTCACCGGCCTTTTCTCCCTTCTCGCCCAACCGTTCGAAAGAGGCGGCGGCGTTATTGACCTTCCGGGTAAAATCCGGCACGTTCACGGAGGCCTCCGCAAAGGAGTCCGCCGATTTTACAAATTTGGAGATCCCCTCTTTCAACCTGGAAACATCCGCTTCGTCCAAACCGGCAGTCCCGGACGCGCCCTGGGAATGCCCGGCCGTTCCGGCGCCATGCCTTTGCCTGGCCGCAGCAGGCTGCTCTCCATGACCGGAGAGTTCGGGGAAAACCCGCGCCCAATCGTAATGTTCCGGGGAAGGCTCAAAAGCCGATACGAAAAAGATCAACGCTTCCACCAACATCCCGACCGTCAGAACGGCCCCTGCCCCGGGAAAGTGCATGATCTTGAACAATGCACCGACAATCACCGCACTCGCACCCCATCCGTACACATAACCGATGACGGTTTGATAAGCCTTTGTTTGAAAAAATTTTGCCATATATTCCTATGAATTTTAACTATTTTACTGCATGACTGTCCGGACAGTTCTGAACCCCACAAAACTCCGGCAGGAATCCTGGAATTCGTACGAGCGTACGCCGTTTTGCAGGTAAAACGCTGCATCCTTCCAGGAACCGCCCCGAACGGTTTTCCGCTTGAAAATCCGGTTGTCGCTCTCCTTGCTGATGTACTGGTAATAGGGACTCATGTCGTGCGTAACCTGGTAAGCGGACTCATCGTAGGTATCTCCTGTCCACTCGGCTACATTTCCGGCCATATCATACAAACCGTATCCGTTCGGTTCGTATGTCCCGACACGAACCGTTATGGCTCCACCGTCCCCGATGTAGTTTCCGCGCATCGGTTTAAAATTGGCCATAAAGCATCCCTTTTTGTTTCGGGTATAGTAACTTCCCCACGGATAATCAGCCCCGGTCAATCCACCCCGCGCCGCATATTCCCATTCGGACTCGGACGGCAATCGCCAACTCTGCACGCGGTTTTCGGAAGCGTTTAAAAAAAATTGTGTCCGCCAATGGCAAAAAGCGTGCGCCTGGTGCCAATTCACTCCGACAACCGGATAGTCATCATAACTCACGTGCGAGAAATAGCCGTACACATAAGGGTCATTGAAAGCAAACGTAAAATCTTTGAGCCAGCACAAGGTATCCGGATAAATCGGCACCTCTCTGCGCATGATAAAAGAAGCCCTGCCTTTAACTGCCTCTCTCTCTCCCAATGCATTTACCACCGTCCCGCCCGTATAGGTTCCGGCTTTGGGGTCGTAATAGGAGTCGTTCAATGCGGCCTGGGTGAAATCGTACCAACTGTAGTTGTAAATCAACCGGCGCACATCCAACTCGTTATCCTGTATCCGGTCCTCGCCCGAATAGTTCAGTCCGTCCAGGATCTCTTTGTATTCTTCGTTCCTGCGCAGATCGATCCGCGCCCTCCAGTCCAACCGGGGAGGCTCCAGCACGTTCCCCTGCCGGTCGCGTACGAGGAACTCATCGTACCCTTCGTCCGCCAAACGCTGCCTTTTTACGGAGTCGATTACATAGTAAACAAACTGGCGGTACTCGTCGTTGGTGATCTCCGTTTCGTCCATCCAGAAGGCGGGCAACGTTATGGTTCTTTGAGAAGCAGCCATCGACCAGGCCATGTCTTCGTCGTTCTGCCCGATGTTCAGACTACCGGTCGGAATAAGCACCATGCCGTAAGGCCGGGGTTCAAACCATTTCTTTACACTGCGGGTTCCGATCAATTCTCCACCACCGTTGTCAAGAGAACAGGCAACAACTGTTGCCGCCATAAAGAAAAAAACTAACCACTTGATCCGCATACTATTTGTATTTACAAAAATCTGACACTCTTGTATATCTTTTCTCTTTTGTCCAGCTTCAGACCGAAACAGTACGAGAAGGTCACTTCGTGCGACCCTCCGGTATATTGTCCGACATTGCTGACGTTCCAATCATAACTGTATCCCAGCAACAATCCCTCCTTCAATTCGATCCCTCCCATAAAAATCAATGCCTCTTCGTACCGGTAGGAGATCCCCGCCCAATATTTCTTATCGTATACAAAATGGGCGTTCCCGCTCGCCTGTAAACTGATAAAATCACTCTTCACAAAAAAGGAGGGTTGCACATCCACCTTGGGTGTCAACGGAAATGTATATCCTCCCGTTGCATACAGATGACGGTTCCAAAAAAAACGTCCCGTCTGCCCGATCGTCATCTCCGGACAGGTGAGGTGGGAAAGCGCCAATCCCGTATAATAACGGTCCCCGGATAAAAAAAGACCGATCCCCGCATCAAACATTATCTTGGAAAGATCCAGGTTCCCCTGAGACAATGCCGGATCGTTCTCCTCTGTCGGCGGCTTCAATTCGCCTTCGATCCGGGAGTTCACTATTCCCAATTTTACCCCCGCACTCAACACCCCGAAATCATATCTCCTCTTATATGCATAATTCATCATCAAATGCAAATTTGTTTGCATACCCAACCGGTCCGTCATAATATTCAAACCTGCCCCTCCTTCCGCTCCACCCAGTGTCAAAGGCACATCCACATTTATCACATACGTTTCCGGTGCATCCGGCATACGCTGCCATTGATTCCGGTATGCCCCGGAAACCACCCAACCGCCCCGTTCTCCGGCAAAAGCAGGATTCACATTCATGTGATTGTACATGTTCTGGCTAAACTGCGGATCCTGTTGAGCTTTCATCGAATGCCCCATCGCTGTTAAAGCAACCGCGCACAAGACCATTCTCATCAATCCGGCTTTATCAATTCGCATGTAAAAATGACAAAATAACCAAAACCAACCTTAAAATTTCTGCAAAGCTAAACAAAAAAATCAAAGAACCAGCCTAATTTCTTCAATTCGTGCATTTTTAACACACAAAATTTCAAACATATATTCATTCAGAAAGATCTTTTCACCCTCTTCCGGAATGTTTTCGTTGTAATGGAGGATGTACCCGGCCAGGGTTTCATACTCCTCGTTCTCCTCCAATTTCAGTCCGTATTTTTCATTCAGGTAATCGACCTCCAGACGACCGGAAAAGATGTATTCGTTGTCGGAAACCACCGTCTCCGTCAAACGGGTACGGTCGTGCTCGTCCTCAATTTCCCCGAAAATCTCTTCCATAATATCCTCGATGGTGGCTATACCGGCCGTCACGCCGAACTCATCCACCACTACGGCAATGCTTCGTTGCTGCTTGATAAAAAGGTTCAACAGGCGGGAAGCCGACATGGTTTCCGGCACGATCAGCACTTTGCTCAATACCCTGGAAATATCCTCCGGGTTGCTAAAAAGCGACGAAGAGTGTACATACCCGATGATGTTGTCGATGTTTTCCCGGAAAATCAGGATCCGGGACAATCCGGTTCTGACAAAAAGGGCGATCAGCTCGTCCAGACCGGCATCTATCGGCAGGGCGACCAGGTCCGGCCGGGGGACAATGCACTCCCGGAGCTTGATGTCGGAAAAATCCAGGGCATTCCGGAACAACTTGATCTCGTGCTCCTCCTCCTGTTGTTCTTTCGACCGTTCCCCCTCTCCGACCAGATTGTTCAGGTCAAGCTTTCCGAAAGCCCGATCCTGCTCGTTCTCCCCGATCTTTTTCCCGGTAAAGATCCGGAGGATCCCTCCTCCCAGCCACACCGAAAACCAGGTAACCGGAAAAAAGAGCAGGTAAAACAGAAAGACCGGCACGGCGAATAATTTCAGCAATGCATTGGGACGCAGCCGGAAAAACGCTTTGGGAAGAAACTCTGCAAAGAAAAGAATGATCAGGGTAGAGATCAGCGTCTCCATCAACAACTCCATTCCGAAGGAGAGGTGCATAAATTCGAGCGGGGATTTCAGGTGCTCCTTCATAAAAGTACCGTAGATCACCATCACCACGTTGTTTCCCACCAGCATGGTCGTGATGTACATCCCGGGATTCGAGGTGAAGATGTCGACCAGCGCCTGCGGCAGGCTCCGGTTGTTTTTGTCGATCTCCATCCGCAGTTTGTTCGAAGCGACAAACGCAATCTCCATACCCGAAAAAAACGCGGATAGCAACAGACAAATGAGAATGACCGTACCTGCTGACATGGGGCTATAATTCTACTTCTACGCGGCCGTCCGTAATATTCTTAAATACAGGCCGTTCCAGTTTGTCATCCGATTCGAAACCGTCGCTGCTCTCCAGAATATTGCCCTGCGCCGTCAAACGGCTGTACCGGTCGGAATAGATCCGCCGGTTGGCCATGTCCCAATACATCAGCTCCGTCTCCAATTTTGTTCCGTCGGCATTGGTGACGACAACCTGGTTCCTGGCCTCCCAAAGTTTCTCCTCTTTCAGTTCCTTGGCATATTTAGACCGGATATCGGCCACCACATTCCCGGCCGTATCATAGGTAACAACATGGATCCCGCGGGGAAATTCGTCGTATTGTTCCGTTTCGGTGTGCACCTTATAATACAGCGGAGTAAGTATCTTGTACTTGATCCGGGCGGAGTCCGAATAGATCAACACCAGTTCCTCACCCTCCATTTCGTGCAATTCCGACTGCTCCGTCAGCGATTTTACCTTATTCAGATCGTTTTTACATGCGAAAAGCATTATCACTCCCAACAGAGTGATAATGCCTTTGCCCAATCCTATTTTTGACCCGAAAGCCATGCGTTGTCTACTCTCTGAAACGAGCCGTCGTTGTTTCGTTGATCCAGTCGCCGACCTTGACGGCGCTCCCTGCATGGATATCCCGGAAAAAGGCTTCGTCCTTACTGGGGAAATGCGGGGAATAGGTGTTGATCAACTGGTTGGCTTTTTCCGAAACTGAGGGATCCACCTGCTTGGCTTTCTGAAACTTATCGACAGCTACCCAGAAGACCATCTTGTGGTCGAAATCGTCCGATCCGTAGTTTTTGCTGTACGCCGCATACGCATTGCCGATCAGGATGTATGCCTCACCCGCATCCGGGTTGATCTTCAACGCCTCCAATGCGAAACGCCGGGCCTCTTGGTACTGTTGCTTGCCGTTCTTGATCTGCGCCATCCGGAGGTAATAGTCGACTTTCGCTTCGTCGTCCGTACTTTTTTCGATCGCTTCTTTTAAATACCCTTCCGTCTTGTCAAACTCCTGCCGTCTCAGGAACAGCATGGCCAAATTGTAAGCGGACTCTGCTGTCGGCTCACTTTGGTAAAGCCGTTCCGCCACCTGCGCATACAGGGGAGCATCGGTGCATTCGCCCCGGCGGAGGACACGGGCGATCTCTTTCAGCACCTCCATGTCGTCCCCGCTGCTTTCAAATTTTTGGGTCATAAAATTCACCAATGCTTCGCAATCGGCGACACCCGCATTGAAAAACAACGCATCGATCTGGCTTTTAACCTCTGCAAGAGGTTCCGGTCTTGTTGCTTTTAACGGATTTTTCTCTACATAGTCGGAGAATTTTATGTACAATCCGATGTATTCATCTTTGGTGATGATCCCCTCTTTCAGCAATCTGTCGGCAGCCACCATGGTAGCCATCACAACCGGAGGAGCCGCTTTGTATCTCAAGTGATCATAGGAATCGCTCAAATGACGATACGCCTCCTTCGCCGCCTCTATGTTTTCCCCTCCCTTAAAACGGTACAGATTGTATCCCTTTTTGCCCAACGCAAATCCTTTTCCCAAGGTCTGGTGATCCCCAAAATATTTGATCCACTGGTCATAGACCATCATCAGCGTATCCAGGTAAGCCGGATTCTGGGTTTTCTGGAGCAGGTCCGTCATGATCTCTTCCCCCCTGGTATAGGTCAACAACTGAAAAGCCGGAGCGTTTGTAAACACATACCTCCAAGCCGGCAACGCATCCGTATAATTTTTCTGTTTGACAAATTCGGTGTAAATCGAAGCATTCTGGATCGTCTGAACACTGTCCACCCCATATCTGGATTCCACACTCTGAGCCACTACTGTTCCATACAGCCCGGTAAAACCCAAAATCAACATTACCACTCGTTTCATATACATTTGAATTTTTATAATTTCAATTAATTACACTTCTCAACCGAAAAACAGGTTCAGATCCTCATTTTGAAAGTGTCTTGTGCAAAATTAGGACTATTTTTTAAAAATCCGTGCAAAAGCTGCATTTTATATTCCATTACATTTTTTTATAAAACTCCAATATCGTCTGTAAACCAATAAAAACCAACTCTTTACAAAATCGAACATACACCGGAAGCCTCCCTTCGAAATACACACTGTTGCCTCCTGTCAGCACCACTTCGTTCTGCGGGTGATCTTGCTGAAATTCCGCTATATACCGTTCCATTTCAAAAAGCATGCCATTCATCACACCGTTCCGGATCGCCTCCCCGGTGCCGCCCCCGCATCTCCCCCAAACAGGCTCCGGCTGCAACAGCGGCAACTTATCGGTGTAGTCGTGCAGCGCCCGAAAACGGAGCGAAACACCGGGAGAGATATCCCCTCCTTTTAAAACGCCGCCGGCCGTCAAAAAGTTATAGGTAACGGCCGTACCGGTGTCGATTACCAACAGCTCTTTTCCGGGGAAGAGTTCGCGGGCGCCGACACAGGCGGCGATCCGGTCGATCCCCAACGTGCCGGCCGGTTCGTACGCAATCTCCACCGGATACCGCATGCCGGGCGTACGCTCCAACCAAAAACCGGCAAAGGGTCTGAGCAGATCCCGCAACTCCTCCGGAATGCTTCCGCTTCCCGCCAGGAAAACATCCACCGCCCCCTGCTCCTGGTACGCCGCCTGCAACGCCGGGAGCAACGCCGATAGTTGAAAACCGACCTGCATCTCTCCGTTTTTCCGGACAAATGCATATTTTAAACGGGTGTTCCCCACATCAACTAACAGGTTCATGCGCGATCAGGATTTTGTGCATTTTCCCCACATAACGGGACATCGTTTCCACACTCTCCACACCGGTAAATGAAAGCGAAAGTTTTTGATTGTGTTCGCTGAGCCGGCAAGGCAACGGCTGCTGCCGGACAAATTGCAGCAGATCGGTAAACAGGGTGGATTTGTAGAAGGAGGAGGCGGGATCACTGATAAAAAACATCGTCATCCGGCCGTTTTTCGCCGACAGGCGTTCAATTCCCAGCTCCATGCTTTTCCTCCGGATTCGCACGATCTCCAGCAAATTCAGTACCTGCGGCGGGAGTTGCCCGAAACGGTCTTTCATCTTTCCGGCAAACAGATCCAACTCTTCCTCTTCGGAGATGTTGTCCAACTCCCGGTACAACCGGATCCGTTCACTGACGTTCTCCACGTACTCTTCCGGGATCAGCACCTCAAAATCGGAGTCCACCACACAATCCGTCACATACCCCCGCTGCCGCTCCGTCCCCCCGGTCTGCAAATCCGGGAACTCCTCGTCCCGCAACTCCAGCAACGCTTCGTTGAGGATACGCTGATAGGTTTCGTATCCGATCTCCGAAATAAAGCCGGACTGCTCCGCCCCCAACACATTTCCCGCTCCCCGGATATCCAGGTCCTGCATGGCAATGTTAAAGCCGCTCCCCAAACCGCTGAAATCCTCGATGGCCTTCAAACGCCTCCGGGCGTCCGGATTCATCAAGTCCAAAGAGGGAGTCATCAGGTAACAGAACGCTTTCCGGTTCGAACGGCCCACCCGGCCCCGCAACTGGTGCAGATCGCTCAGCCCGTAATTCTGCGCCTGGTTGATAATGATGGTATTGGCATTGGGGATATCCAACCCGGACTCCACAATGGTCGTGGCGATCAGGACATCGTGATCCCCCCGGATAAAGTCGTGCATCGTCTGTTCCAACTCATCTCCGGACATCTGCCCGTGCACCACGCAACTTTTTACCTCCGGTATCAACCGGTGAAGCATGGTCTGAACGTCCCGGATGGTATCGATGCGGTTGTGGATAAAAAAAACCTGCCCGTTCCGCTCCATCTCGTAAAGCACCGCTTCTCGGATCAGTTTTTCGTCGAAACGGTGCAATTCGGTAACGATCGGATACCGATTCGAAGGCGGCGTTCGGATGATCGACATGTCCCGGGCGCCCATCAGGGAAAATTGCAGGGTGCGGGGAATCGGAGTGGCTGTCATGGTCATCGTATCCACATTCAGTTTCAATTGTTTCAACTTCTCTTTCGCACCGACCCCGAACTTTTGTTCTTCGTCGATGATCAGCAATCCCAGGTCTTTGAATATCACATCTTTGCCGATCAACCGATGGGTGCCGATCACGATGTCCACTTTCCCTGCCGCCAACTCTTGCAGCACCCGTTTGATGTCCGAACTTCGTTTCATCCGGCTGACGTATTCAATGCGGCAGGGCAATCCTTCCATGCGTTTCACGAAGGTGTTGTAGTGCTGGTAAGCCAATACGGTAGTCGGGACCAACACTGCCACCTGCTTGCTGTCCGCCACGGCCTTGAATGCCGCCCGCATCGCCACCTCCGTTTTCCCAAAACCGACATCCCCGCAGATCAGACGATCCATCACCTCCGCCCGCTCCATGTCCTCCTTCACCGCCTCGATCGCTTTCATCTGATCCGGAGTCTCCTCGTATACAAAAGAGGCCTCCATCTCCTCCTGCAGATAACTGTCCTTGCTGAATGCAAACGCCCGCTCCTCCTTACGCTTGGCGTAGAGGGCGATCAACTCCCGGGCAATGTCCTTGACACGGGATTTGGTCTTCTGTTTCAGGCGGTTCCAGGTGCTTCCTCCCAACCGGTTCACCACCGGCGGTTCGCCGTCTTTCCCCTTGTACTTGGAGATTTTGTGCAAGGCGTGCAGGCTGACATAGAGTTCCGAGTTGTTTTTGTAGACCAGCCGGATCGCCTCCTGCTCCTTGCCGTTGTTGTTTATCTTTACCAAACCGCCGAAACGGCCGATACCGTGATCCACATGCACCACGTAATCGCCCGGATGCAGATTCTGCAACTCGCTGACCGTGATGGACTCCCGTCCTTTGCGGATGCGAGTGGTCTGCAAGCGGTATTTGTGGTAACGGTCAAAAAGCTGGTGCTCCGTATAAACGCACAGTTTCAATTGCCGGTCGGAAAAACCCTCGTGGATCACCCCTTCCACATACGTAAAGTCGATCCGGAAACCTTTGTCCGAAAAGATATCCCGCAGGCGATCGATCTGGCGGCTGTTCACCGAACAGATGCAGATCTGATACCCGTCTGCCTGCCGTTGCTGCAACAGATCGGCCAACAGGTCGAACTGCTTGTTCACCGCCGGCTGCGCTTCACACTCGGCATTGATCAGGGTTCCCCGGAAATACATATCCGGCCCCCACTCCACCACGCTGCACCGCTCCATAAAACCGAACAGCTCCTCCGTCCCCGTCAAAAGACCGGGCTCCGTTTCCGCCGTCAACGCCTGCAAATGGTCGTACATAAACAGGCCGTTCCGGATCCACCACACCGGCTTCTCCGGAAAGTATTCGAACAGGGATGCCCGGGCCTGTCCGGAGGGATTGTTGCTCAAATCCGGGACGATCGTCGTTTCCTCCACCGGTTGCTCGGACAACTGGGTTTCTACGTCAAAAAAGCGAACCGACTCCACTTCGTCACCGAAAAAATCGATGCGCACAGGCCGCTCCTCTGCATACGAGTAAACATCCACCAAACTGCCCCGCACGGCGAACTGTCCCGGTTCAAAAACAAAATCGCTCCGGACAAAATCATACTGCGTCAAAAGATCTTCCAGAAAAGAGAGGGACAACGCATCGCCTTTCCGCACCGTCATGGACATTTTTTCCAGCACGCTCTTTCCGACCACCCGCTCCGCCAATGCTTCCGGATAGGTTACCAGCACCTTTGTCCTGCCGTTGGCCAGATTTTTCAGGACTTCCGTCCGCACCAGCACGGAGTCGTTGTCTTTTTCATCCGGCGTGAGGTAGCGGCGGTACGAAGAGGGCAGAAAGGCTACCTGTTCCTCCGGAACAAAGGCCAGCACATCGTTGTAAAAATAAGCCGCCTCTTCCCGGTCATTCAACACCACCACCCGGAAACCGGGACGCGCCCGAATCATGGCGCTCACCAAAACAGCCGTCACCGACCCCGCATTGTTCATTAACCGGTATTTTCCCTCTCCCTGCAACCGCTCCGTCAATTTCCGGATCACCGGAGAATCCCGGTATTTCGATAGTAACTCTTTTATCTCCAAAATCGTCCTTTGATATTCTCTTTGCAAAGATACAAAAAGTCGCTAACTTTGTCTGCAAACACAATTGTCATGCACATTGTATTCTTAGAACCTCTCGGCGTATGCGAATGTGTGATCCGGTCCCTGTGCAAACCGTTGCAGGAAAAAGGTCATACGTTTACTTTTTACGCCGACAGAAGGGAGGAGGAGCCGGTGCTGATCGAAAGATCCCGGGAGGCCGATGCCATCGTACTGAGCAACATTCCGTTGCGAAAAAGTTTTTTTGATGCCTGCCCCCGGCTGAAAATGATCTCCGTCGCCTTTACCGGCCTGGATCATATCGATCTGGAAGCCTGCAGAGCAAGGGGTATAACCGTTTGCAACGCTGCCGGGTACTCTACCCACGCCGTAGCGGAACTGGCCATCGGCATGATGTTGGATGTGTACCGGCAAATTGCCAACGGAAACACCATCACCCGCATGTACGGCAGCCGGAATAACTTTACCGGTTCGGAACTGCGCGGGAAAACGGTCGGCATCATCGGCTTGGGCCGGATCGGCCGGCAGGTGGCTACGCTGGCGTCGGCATTCGGTTGCCGGGTGATCGGGTACAACCGGACGCCCCGGACGCTGGAACAGGTCACCTCGGTAGACAAGGAGACGCTTTGCCGGGAGGCGGATATTCTCTCCGTTCACCTGCCGCTGACGCCGGATACGGAGAATTTTATCGACAGCCGGGAGTTCTCCCTGATGCAACCGCATGCCATTCTGATCAATACCGCCCGGGGGCCTGTCGTCAACAAAGAAGCCCTCTGCCAGGCGTTGACAGAGGGCAGGATCGCCGGCGCCGCCGTCGATGTGTACGACCGGGAACCGCCCCTGTCTCCCGGCGATATCCTGTTCGGGGCGCCCAACCTGTTGATGCTTCCCCATTTGGGGTATGCCACCCGGGAAGCGTTCGCCGAACGGATCAAAATTGTTGTTCAAAATATTACTAACTGGATAGCCTGACGGCTCTCCGCTAAACAAAGCGATATGATGTTCCGGATCCTCTCTTTATTGCTCCTGTTGCCGCTTTTTTGCACGGGCAAAGATTACGAAGTGAAAATACATGTCAAGAATCTTCCCGAAGGAAGCAAGCCCAAGCTGTTGCAAGTGTTCAACGGGGATTTTTTCATCATCGACAGCCTTCCGGCCATAACCGGCGAGGAGCTCCTGTTCCGGGTGCCGGAAACCCTGCCTCCCGGCAATATACAAGCCCTGCTCGGTATCTCGCCCTACGCCCGGAATTCGCAACCGACTGCTATCGAACTCTTTTTCAACCGGGAGGATATCGAGGTCGAACTGGATTTCACCAATCCCTTAGCGACTCTGAACGTCATCCGGTCCAAAGAGAACCAACTGTTTTATGACTACATCCGGCAAGACACCCGGATCGTTCAGAAATTGGGGCTTTTGGAACAATTTATCGGGCAATACCCCGACCGGGACGACCTGTACCAAACAGTTTCCTCCTATTTTCAAGCGTTTCAGAAAAACAGGAACTCCTTGATCGACAGCATCTACCAAGCCAATAAAGAGATGCTGGCCGCCCGCATCATCCAAACCCTGAAAATGCCTTTCAGCGGCGGGGATGTTTCGCCCGCCCAGCGCGATTCGCTCTTCAAGGGACACTTCTTCGATGCGATCCGCTTCACGGACACCACCCTGCTGTACACCTCCGCCTACACCAATAAACTGTACCAGTATTTGAGCTACTTTGCTATGCAACAGCGATCCCCCCGGGAAAGCGAAGCAGAACTGATGAAACACCTCGACGATCTGATCGGGCGCATCAGCGAAAACGACCGGATACGCAACCAGTTGCTGAATTTCATCATCACCGGTCTGGAAGCGTGGAAATACGAAGAGGCGTTGAATTACATCTCAAAAAACTACCTGGAACAGTGCGAGGGGCCGCTGGAGCTGACCAAACGGCGGTTGGAAGAAGCGCAGAACATGCTCATCGGCGGAGAGATCCCGGACTTTTTTTCCATCGACACGGCCAACGTCGCCTACAACCTGTATGCAGACCTCTCGCCGTATGTATTGATCATCTTCTGGCAAACCGGATGCCCGCACTGCTGGAAACTGATCGTCGAAGAGCTGCCCGCTTTAGTGAAAGAGGGACTTTTGGATGCCCACGGGGTCAAATTGGTAACCGTTTCGATCGACCAGGACCGGGAGGAGTGGAAAAAACTGTCGAGGATCTCTCCGATGCCCTGGACCAATACCTACATTCCGGGCGGCTTTGAAAGCGAAACGGCGGCGAACTTTAACCTGTACGCCACCCCCATGATGTTTTTAGTAGACGCCGAGCACAAAATTGTCAGCAAGCCTCAGATATTGGAGGATATCCTGGAAGACCTGAAAAAACTGGAATAGGAAAAGAGGCTGTTCAAATTTACTCTTTGTAATAGACCCGTTTTACCCGGTGGGATACTCCGGTCAATATTTCGTAAGGGATGGTGCCTAACTTTTGGGCCAGTTCCGTGACCGGAATGTGTTTGCCGAAGATCTCGACCTCATCTCCGGTTTCCGCCTGTGTATCCGTTATGTCCAGCATGCAGGTATCCATGCAGACCGTACCGATCACCGGCACCCGGCTCCCTTTCACCCACATCTCCCCGACACCGTTTCCCAAGCGGCGGTTCAATCCGTCGGCGTACCCCACCGGCACCACCGCGATCCGGGAGTCCCGTTCCGCCACGCCACGCCTTCCGTACCCGACCGTTTCTCCTTTTTTCACTTCCCGGACAGATTCGATGTATGTTTTAAAAGCGGCCACCGGTTCCAAAACCGCTCCGACGGCACTGATGCCGTGCAACCCCACTCCCAGCCGGACCATGTCGCAACTGTATTCCGGAAAGCGTTCGATCCCGGCGGAATTGAGGATGTGTAAAAGCGCCCTGTTCGGCAGGAACGCCTGTATCTCGTCGGCCATCTCCCGGAATTTTTTATATTGCAGGCGGGTAAATTCATCCAACCGCCCCTCGTCGCTTCCGGCCAAATGCGAAAAGAGCGACTTCACCTCCACCCGTCTTTTGACCGAAAAGAACTCCCGCAGGAACGCCGTATCTCCGGGATCCAACCCGGCCCGGTTCATGCCGGTGTTCAATTTGATGTGCACGGGGTACTTCTCCTGCCCGTGCCGCACCAACGCCCGGTCGAAAGCCGTCAAAAGCTCCGGCGAATAGATCTCCGGTTCCAGGTTAAACTCTATCATGCTGTCGAACGAATCCGGCTGCGGATTCATCACAGCGACCGGCAGGGTGATCCCCTCCGCCCGGAGTGCGATCCCTTCGTCCGCAAAAGCCACCATCAGGTAATTCACGCCGTGGTACTGCAACAGGGAAGCCACCTCTCCGGCTCCCGACCCGTACGAAAAAGCCTTCACCATCACCGCCAGTTTCGTATGCTCCGGCAACAGCGAACGGAAGTAATTCAGATTGGAGACCATCGCATCCATACTGACCTCCAATACGGTGTTGTGGGTCTGTTTCTGCAAAAAGCCGGCGATGTACTCAAACCGGAACCGGCGGGCGCCTTTGATCAGGATCACCTGGTCGCTGAAACTGCTCCGGCTTTCCTGGCGCAAAAAACTCTCCGTATCGGGATAAAAACGGGCGGTCATCCGGAAATACTCCCGGCGACTGCGCAACTCCTCCCCGATGCCGATAAAGAGCGTTACACCCGCCTCTTCCAACCGCTCCGCCACTTCCCGGTACAATGCATCGGGCTCCATCCCCGTATCGAGCACATCCGACAGGATGACGGTTCTGCTCTTGGACTTATCCTGCATTCCCTGCACCGCCAAAGCCGCGCGGAAAGAGACAATGTCCGAATTGTAGTAGTCGTTTACCAACACAGAGCGGTTGACCCCCTCTTTGATCTCCATCCGCATAGCGATCGGTTGCAACCAGGAAACCTTCTCCGCTATCTGCTTCGGCGGTATCCCCTTCAGCAACAGCACACAGACCGCATTCATGCAATTTTCGTACGAAGCCTCATCGCCAAAAGGAAGATGCAGCGTAAACCGCTCCGTTCCGTAAACGACCTCCACCTCCCGGCTGTTTTCGCTCCCGGCCCGCACCCGGGTACGGACACCGGCTTTTTCGCTTTCGCCCCAACGGACGATCCGGGCTTTTTTATCGACCGTCGAAGCGATGTAATCCATGGCTTGCCCCTCCCGCCCAATGACTGTCGAACAGTAGCGGAACAGGATCGCCTTCTCCTCCAATTTCTCCCGGAGAGAAGAAAAATTCTCCCCGTGAGCATCCCCGAGGTGGGTAAAAATACCGGTATCGGGGCGGATCATATTTTCCAACCGCACCATCTCCCCTTTCCGGGAGATCCCGGCTTCGATGACTGCCACTTCGGTCGACTCCTCGATGCCGCACAACGATAATGGTACGCCGACCTGCGAATTGTAACTCCGGGGACTCCGGTAAACGGAAAAATCATCGGCCAACAACTGGTAAAGCCACTCTTTCACAATAGTTTTTCCGTTGCTTCCGGTCACTGCGATCACCTCCGCCTTCATCTTCTCCCGGTGCGCCCGCGCATAACTCTGCAAAGCATCCAATACCTGCTCTACCCGGAACAATTTCGCCTCCGTCAAGGCGGCGAACTCCTCCCGGTTTTCGCTGATCACGAACGAACGAACACCTTTTTCATACAACTCCCGCACATAATCATGCCCGTTGTGGTTCTTTCCCTTCAAAGCAAAAAAGAGGGTATTCCCCGGAGAGACCACCGCACGGCTATCGATACAAACTTCCATACACCTATCATTTTAGTTTACACACCTTACCATCAAAGCAGGGGAGCGAACAACCGGGCCAACGACTCCTTGATCCGTTGCCGTTTGGGGCGGAACTTCCAATGCTTGAGGCTCTCCTCCCGGCTGTTTTTCAA
The DNA here is from genome assembly GCA_031271755.1 of Culturomica sp. Lineage (GTDB taxonomy): Bacteria > Bacteroidota > Bacteroidia > Bacteroidales > Marinifilaceae > UBA944. The sequence goes on along the minus strand of JAISVB010000067.1, from coordinate 33,103 downwards.
ATCCTCCATAAAAAACGAAGCCAAATTTTTCGACACGGATCGGTCGTACAAAATCAGGTTCACTTCAAAATTCTCTTCAAAACTCCGCATGTCCATGTTGGCCGTTCCCACGCTGGCCACAATGCCGTCTACCACGATCACCTTGCTGTGGTTCAATCCCCGCTGGTACCAATATACCTTCACGCCCGCCTCCAGCAGCTCCTCCACATAGGAACAGGAACACCAGCGCGTCAGGAACGAATCCGAATTGTGCGGCAACATCAGCCGCACATCCACCCCGCCCATCGCCGCTGCTTTGAGGCAGTTGACCGTCGTCTCCCCCGGCATAAAATAGGGCGTGGAGATAAAGACATATTTCTTCGCCATATTGATCAGGGTAAAGTAGGCCTGCTGGATGGAAGACCAATCGCTGTCGGGGCCCGAAGCCACCGTCTGGATCAATGTATTTCCGTCCTCCTCTTTGTGCGGGAGATACTCCTCTCTGTTCAACAACAGCTCCTGCCGGACAAAATACCAGTCGATCCCGAACACCGTATTCAGGGAGGTCACCACCTCGCCCCGCACGCAGAGATGCGTATCGCGCCAACAACCGATCTTCGGGATCCCGTTCAGGTAGCGGTCTGCAAAATTCAATCCGCCTACAAACCCGACCTCCCCGTCTATCACTACGATCTTCCGGTGATTCCGGTAATTGGCTTTGTCCGCCAAACGCTGAAAGATCACCGGCAAAAAAGGTACCATCTGCACCCCGGCTTCCCGCATCTCCCGGATGTATTGTTTCGAAAGCGACCAGCAACCGACGTCGTCGTAAATAAAACGCACCTCTACTCCCGCCCGCGCTTTCGCCGTCAACAGCTCTTTCAACCGGGAGGCAAGCTCTCCCTTCTCCACAATGTAATACTCCAGGTGGATGAATTTTTTAGCTTTGGCAATAGCGTTGAAAATAGCCGGAAAGGTCTCTTTTCCGTCGTTCAATATCTCCACTTTGTTGTAACGGGTCAGCAGCGCCTTGCTGTTGTTCAGCAACAAGGTCATCAGTTTTTGCCACTCTTTCTGCTCTTCCCGCTTCAATATCTCGGACTTTCGCAGCCGTTGCTTCTGGTCCTCGCTCATGTACTGCAACCACTTAACGTCCCCCAGCTCTTTCATAGAGAACATCTTGTTTTTCCGGTAATTCACCCCGAAATAGAGAAAGAAAAGAAAACCGATCAGCGGCAACAACAGGATCACCACCACCCAGGCAACTGTCTTGACCGGATTCCGATTTTCCAGGATGATGTTGTAAGCGGCCGTCAGGATGGTTCCGAGGTACAACAGCATCAAAGCATATAGGAGGATCGCCAACCAGTCCATGAATCCGCGTTTTTTTCTTTTAAAACAGCATGTGTCTCAACAAACTTTCACTATTTTCGCCCTATGAACAGTTCCATTTTCACCACTACCCAATACGCAATAAACGAATTAAAGGATACATATCCCGAAGAAGAGGTACGCAGCATTTGCCGGTTGATCTTCTCCGACATTTTCCAATACACAAATATAGAGATACATCTCAAAAAATACACCTGTTTGCCGGAAAGCTTCGTAAATAAATTTTACGCCGTCGTGGAGGAGTTGAAACAGGGGAGGCCGGTGCAATACATCATCGGGGAGACGGAATTTGCGGGGTTGCGGTTTCGCGTCGACGAATCGACCCTGATCCCCCGTCCGGAGACCGAGGAGTTGGTGCGGTGGGCCGGGGAGTCGGTACGTCCCGGTATGCGCATCTTAGACATCGGGACAGGCAGCGGCTGCATCGCCGTCGCCATCGCCAAACGGACGCCGGGCGCTTCGGTGTGCGGCATGGATATTTCGCCCGAAGCCCTGGCCGTGGCAAAAGAGAACGCCGCCCGGAACAAAGCGGAGGTTTTTTTCGGAGCGGGGGACATTCTGGCGGGTGCTGCCGGATGGGACGGTCCGTACGACCTGATCATCAGCAATCCTCCTTACGTGCGGGAGTTCGAAAAGGCGCAAATGGCCCGGAGGGTCGTGGCGTACGAACCGGAACAGGCGCTTTTCGTTCCCGATAGCGACCCGTTGTTGTTTTACCGGGCCATTGCCCGGTTCGGGCGCACCCGCCTTACTCCGGGAGGGTTGCTGTTTGTGGAGATCAACGAAGCGCTGGAAGCGGAAACCGTCCGTCTGCTGCAAGAGGCCGGTTATGCGGCTGTTACCGGGCGCAAAGACCTTTTTGGAAAACCCCGGTTTATCCGGGCCGAACAAACCGATCTCCCGTATGGAAGCTAAAGATCCAAAAAAGGCACAAGCCCTTGCCGCCGCCGCGTGCAGCAAAAAAGAGTGCTGCGCCAAAGATATTCGTACCAAGTTGGAGAAATGGGGCGTCGACGGCCGGGAAACGGAACAGATCCTCGACTGGCTTTTCCGGAACAACTTCCTGAACCACACCCGTTTTGCCAATGCTTTTGCTTGCGACAAATTCCGGTTCGGCAAATGGGGAAAGCAGAAAATCGCACAGGCGTTGCGGCAGCGGGAGGTGCCGGAAGAGGCGATCCGGGAAGCTTTGTCCGGATTGGTCGAAGAAGCGTACGACGACACGTGTATCTACCTGCTGAAAAAAAAGCGGGAAAGCCTGCGGAACCCGGACAATCCTTTAAACTCTCCCGGCATACAAGCCCGGTTGATCCGGTTCGCACTCTCCCGCGGTTTCGATTACGACACCATCCGCCGTTGCCTCCGGAAACTTGCAGACACCTAAATACCCATTCCCATGCAGGACATTGAACGCTTATTCCGGGAACAACTCCAAACGTTTCCCTTAGCCGCCCGCCACTATCGGGGAGTTTCGGCTGTCGCTTATAAAACCGTCACCTTTCCCGGCGGACGGTTCGTGTTGCAATTCAACCCGGAACGGATCCGCTCCACGGCGGCCCCCACCGACCCGGCCATCATTGCCGCCCGCCCCTGTTTCCTCTGCCCGGCCAACCTGCCGGAGGGGCAAAGGGGGATCGTATACAGCCCGGAGTACCGCATCTATGTCAACCCTTATCCCATTTTTGAACGGCACTTCACGGTACCGACCGCTACGCACCAACCGCAGCGCATTGCCGGCCGGTTCGGGGATATGCTGGACATTGCCGCCAAATACCCCGCCTGCACGGTTTTTTACAACGGCCCCAACAGCGGCGCTTCGGCTCCCGACCACTTTCATTTCCAGTTGGCTCCCGGAGGGGTGTTACCGGTGGAGGAAGAGGCCGACCGCATGCAAACGCTGGCCGACGACCGGCACGGACGGATCGGCACCTTGCCGGACTACCTCCGGAAGGTGCTTTTCCTGCATTCCGGGGAGAAAACGTGGTTGGTTTCCCTGTTTGATTCCCTGTTGGAAACGCTCGGCCGCTTCATTCCGTCCGATCCGGAACCCATGCTGAACCTCATCGTGTGGAGGCGGAACGGATATTGGACAGCAGCCGTCTTTCCCCGGAAACAGCTCCGCCCGCGGCAGTTTTACGCAGAGGGGGCGGAACAGATCCTGTTCAGTCCCGGCAGCGTTGACTTCGGAGGGCTGCTGGTGACCCCCCGGCGGGAGGATTTCGAGCGGTTAGACCTGGCATTGCTCTCCGAACTGTTCGCCCAACTCACTGTCGGCGACCAGGAGTGGGAGGGGCTGTGCTCCGAAATGTCACTGTAATTTCCTCCACTGCACCCTTAACTGCTCCGTGAGTTGCTGCTCTGTAGGCAAATAGAGTTGGTATTTGCTCGCCAGAATAGTATTGTTATTTTCTGGTAGGGTATACTTTACCAATGTATTGTTCTTTTCTGTACAAAGCAGAATGCCAATAGTAGGATTTTCATCAGAAATCTTCTCGTTACGGTCATAATAATTTACATACATTTGCAGACGGCCAATATCTTCCTGAGTGATTTTGTGCGTTTTGAGTTCGATAATCACAAAACAGCGCAGCAATCTGTTATAAAATACAAGATCAACAAAAAACTCATCGTCTTCCAAGAGTATCCGCTTCTGCCTGGAAACAAAGGAAAAACCGTTTCCAAGTTCCAATAAAAATGCCTGCAAATGATCAATTAATGCAGTTTCTAAATTCTTTTCATAATAAGCAGCGTCCCGTTTCAGTCCAAGAAAATCCAATACCATCGGATCTTTGATGATCTCTGCTGGCGATTCGGGGAGACGTTCCCGACGGGCCACCTCAAGTACTGCTTTTTTGTCGTTACTCAACAACAAGCGTTCATAAAGCTCTGAATTTATCTGCCGTTCCAACTCTCGCCCCGTCCAATTATTATTTAACGTTTCATATTCGTAATATTCTCGTTTATCTTTATCATCTATCTGTAAAAGAAGACGATACTGGTACCAGTTGAATTGCGAACGCAGCGCGTTCGTAATTGGATAGGTTCGATAAAATTGTCTGCACTGTTCCAAGGTACGCACCGAAAATCCATTGCCAAACTCAGCCTTGATACTGACCGCAAGATGTTGTAGCAGATATGTGGCATACTCTGCCCGCTCTTTCCCTTGTTGCTCTTCAACCACAATCCGCTCTCCGAGTTTCCAGTACATACGCACGCGCTCAAAATCCACACTCCGTATCGCGGCACTGCGCGACGAAATAATGATGTTTCTGATATCGGATACAAAGTCATCCTTCAATTTTACGTTTAACACAGCCCTAACAATTTAAAATTTACATTCTATTGCCAAAACTATGAAAAGTAAAAGAGAAACAGAAGCAGTAAAAAACAGAGTCCCAGCAAAAGGCCGGGACTCTGTGATGCATAGATTTCCGGAAGCGTGGCTGCTCCGCGCGGACACAGGGCGCAAAGTAGCGACTGTTGACTGTTGCTCCGGATCTTTTTAGTATTTATCAGAAATTGTACCCAACGCTGATGTTGAAACTCCGGTTTTTGATCTTGGTCTCGTTTCCCCACTCTTTTTCTTCGGCCAGGTTGGACAAACCCAAATCGTAATTCAGACCGGCGTAAATTTTGCCGATACTGACTCCGGCGCCCAAAGAGAGCCCGGCATCAAACCTTTTCAAGCCCCCTTTTTCCGTATCTTCGCCGGAGGTTCCGAAAGCATCGTACTTATTCTCTTCGCTTCCTCCTTGCCATTTGGTCTCCTCTTTTATTTTACCGCCGACGCCATAGGCTAAGTATGGCCCTGCATTCAGGTGTAGTTTGAGGTCGTCGCCCAAATCAAAGCGATAAGAAGCCAGAACAGGCACCTGCAAATAACTCAGGTTGACCTTTTGTTCATAGCTGGCCTGACCTTCTGATTCTTCCAGTTGAGCCCCTTTGGTGGTAAGGTAAAGCCCCGGTTGGAGGTAAAACGATCCGGTTATTTCCAAATCGGCCACCACGCCCAGGTGAAAGCCCGTTTTAGCCTTGTAATCCGGCGCTTCGCCTTCGGTGTCAAAAGCGACCTTGGGAAGGTTTAGCCCGCCGCGTACGCCCCATGTAACTTTCTGTGCATATGTTCCGCACGCTATGGCAGCCATCACTGCAATCAATAGAATTTTTTTCATGATCATTCAGATTTTATTGTTTATACCGGCCTGAACCACAAACCTTGTAATGTGTCCTTAATTCAGACATGCGGTTCAGGCATAATTGTTCATTTATCCGTTGCCGCTGTTGTCATCAAAGTCCAGCGTGAGGATACCTCCGGCAGCGCTCTGCGTACCCTGATTGGTGTAGGTACCGATGCCGCCGGCTTGCCATTGGGAAGGATTGGTACCTTGCGCGTTTGTAGAGAATCTTATAAACATTTCAACGGTTCCGCCGTTGTTTAACACCAATCTCTGCTGCGCATACTCATTATTGTCCCACTCCTCCCAACTATTTATGGTATAGGTGCCGCAGGGGAAATTGCCGTTCTTCTCATACGTCATGGTAATACTCTCGTCCTCATCGAGGGTTCCATCGTACTTCATGGGGGTGACGGTGGCAATATTGCCGGAAAAGGTGTATTTAAATCTTAGCGGCAGATCTTCCAAGGCCATGAAACATGCCTGCAATTTGGAATAGGCGGCAGCGACATTGCTTTCCGCGCGTTCATCGTACGAGAGCATATTGTACAGGTTCAAGGCCGCCTCCAGGGAAGTGCCGTGTTCGTAAGTGATGCCGGCAGGGGCAGGCAAAGCATCAACAACTGCTATAAACTGCGCTTTCAGCGCCTCGGCAGTAACCACCTGTATGGTTACTGTGGTGAATTTGGAAGGGGTTTCCGCTGATTTGGCCTTCAGCACAACCGTGGCATTGGCGGGAGCCGTTTCGCTGATGGAACCTTGGAAGCTGTTGGCGGAAACAGTGGTGTCTTTCATCCAGGCGGGCAGACTGATCTCAAAGATGACAGCGCTGTTGGTAGCATGTTCACCGTCGGCGTCTAACGCATAGGCGTATAGGTTAAAGGGAGTGCCGGGAGTAAGCTTAATGACATCCTCTATTGGAGCGGGATAAAAGGCAACGGAAGCAACCGGCCTGTGGGGAACCGGCACCAACGCACTCAGGGCAGTCGCCAGTGCGTTGTAAGCTGTGGTAATTTGCGCCTGCGCGGGAGCGTCCGCTTCAAGCACTAATATGGCTGCCTGCAGAGCGCTTTCAAATCCCTCTTGCGATGCGCTTGTGTAGTTGTCGAGGTTGATCGCCTGCGCTTCAACCACCAGCGCCTGCAACGCGGCCAGGGTAATGGCGCTCCACTTGGCGTAAAGATCGGTAGCAGCCGTTATCGGGGTGCCGAAATCGAATGCCTGCAGAAAATCGGTGTTGTCGGTGTACCAACCGTCGAATGCACTGCCCGATTTGGAGGGAGAAAGCGGTTCGGTGGCATAGCCGCCGTCTTCTACGGTTTGAGCTTCGACAGCCGAGCCTCCATTTGAGTGAAAGGTAACCGTATGGTTTACAGGGCCATCGTTATCCGAAGATGAACAGGAAGTAAGTGTCATCGCAAAAAATGCGGAGATACACAACAGTGTGGTCGTGAAAAATTGTTTCATGTGAAATTGGTTTAAAAAATACTTGTTTTAGAGGCATGTATGCAGAAGAATCGCTCGAAATTTTTTTCGCTTTGTTCCGCCCTGGCTTCGGACGGTGTTTTTGGTGCACATACTCTTGGCCTTGTAAAAAAAACTCATAAATGGGCTGAATTTTAAAATTTTAGTTATTTTTGTCGAAAATATTGTAGTTTTTCAATGAGTTTTGCTCATGAATAACAGACATGCCTCTAAAGCATGTCGGATTTTGTTTTTTTTCTTACCTTGCAGGGGATTTTAGAACGATTTCTTTACACAAAATGTCATGATACACCAACTGTTTTGTATATTCAGCCTCTCTGCGTGGCTGGGTACGGCTTTTTCCGTTGCGACCGCCGCAGAGGCTCCTTCGATACACGTACAAAAAATTGAGAGCGGATGGCAGTTCCGCCAATACAACATCGGCAAATGGCTGCCGGCCACCGTACCGGGAACCGTGCACACCGACCTGCTGGACAACGGGATCATTGAAGACCCCTTCTACCGGATGAACGAACAGGAGGTACAGTGGATCGACAAAATAAACTGGGAGTACCAAACCGAATTTTACGCGGAAGGGGAGATCCCGGAGTGCGAGCGGCAACAGTTGGTATTTTATGGCCTCGACACCTGGGCGGACGTCTTTCTGAACGGTGAAAAGATCGCCTCCGCCGACAACATGTTCCGCACCTGGAAAATCGACGTCAAAGGAAAACTTAAACCGGGCGTTAACACCTTGAACGTCCGCTTCTACTCCCCCATCGCTAAAGGCCTCGAACAACTGGAAGCGTACGGCTTGGCCATCCCGGCGGACAACGACTACAGCCAATACGGCGGCATGGGGAAAGTGCGGGTCAGCGTCTACATGCGGAAAGCGCCCTACCACTTCGGCTGGGATTGGGGACCCCGGCTGGTACCGTCCGGTATCTGGCGCCCGATAACCCTGGAAGCCTGGAACGACACCCGGGTAGAGGATGTTTTTATCCGCCAGCCGGAGGTGACCAAACAAATAGCACGGCTGGAAGCCGAGGTAAGTTTTCGTACCGAAAATGCGGGAGAGGTGGAGGTAGACCTCCTGTCGGAGAACAAACTGTTGGCCACCGCGAAATTCCCGGCCACTGCCGGCACCAACCGGATCAATCTCCCCTTCTCCATCCGGAATCCCCGGTTGTGGTGGAGCAACGGGTTGGGTGCGCCGCACCTGTACCGGTTCGACATTCGCCTGCGGAGAGGCCGGGAGGTCATTGCTTCGTACCGGCAAACCACCGGCATCCGCTCGTTGAAATTGGTGCGCGAAAAAGAGGGGAAGGGAGAAACCTTCCGCTTTGAACTGAACGGAGCGCCCGTCTTCGCCAAAGGAGCCAACTCCATTCCGGGCGACGTATTCCTGCCGCGGATGGGCCGGGCGGGGTACGAAAAGATGGTGCAAAGCGCTGCAGAAGCCCACATGAACATGATCCGGGTTTGGGGCGGCGGCATTTACGAAGACGATTACTTTTTCGAATTGTGCGACCGGTACGGCATCCTGGTGTGGCAGGATTTTGCATTCGCCTGCGCCATGTACCCCGGAAATCCGGAGTTTTTAGAAAACGTGAAAGCAGAAGCCATCGACAACATCATCCGGCTGCGCAACCACCCCTCCCTGGCGCTGTGGTGCGGAAACAACGAAGTGGATGTGGCGTGGGCGCGCTGGGGGTGGAAAAAACGGTACAGCGAAGCGGAACAGCAACAAATCTCCGATGCTTACGTAGCGCTGGCCCACGAACTGCTGCCGGAACTGGTATCCCGGTACACCGACGGGGACGACTACTGGCCCTCCTCCCCCATGTCCGGGCCGGAGGTGGACGCACACGAACTCCGGCCGGCCACGAGCGGCGACAACCACTACTGGGGCGTCTGGTTCGAAAAACACCGGTTCGAGGATTTTGAAAAGAACATCGGCCGGTTTATCTCCGAATACGGTTTCCAATCCTTTCCGGAGATGGGCGCTATCCGGAAATTCACCCTCCCGGAGGATTACAGCATCGAATCGGAGGTGATGAAGCACCACCAGCGCAGCTACATCGGCAACGGCCTTATCCGGGAGTACATGGGGTGGTACTACAAGGTGCCGGACGATTTTGAACAGTTCATTTACATGGGGCAGGTGCTGCAAGCCCGCGGCATGAAAACGGCCATGCAGGCGCACCGCCGGAACATGCCGTACTGCATGGGTTCCCTGCTGTGGCAACTGAACGATTGCTGGCCGGCCGCCAGTTGGTCTGTCATAGACTGTTATCAAAACCGGAAAGCCGCCTGGTACGCCGTCCGGGAAGCCTGCAAACCCTTTATCTTTGTTCCCCGCTTCGCCGGGAACCAATTGGAATTGTGGAGTGTCAACGACCACCGGCGCACCCTGCCTGTCACCTACCGCGTGGAGATCCGGGATTTCGCCGGCCGGGTGCTCCGGAGCCGGGAAGGCTCGTTCCGGGCCTCTGCTAACGTATCGGAAAAGATAACGGCGTGGGAGATCAACGCATTGTTGGAAGGGTTACCGGCCGAAGAGGCAGTGGCCGTCATCCGGATGCAGGAGGGAAAAACCGTGTTGGACGAACAAACCGTGTACTTCACCGAACACAAAAATCTGCGATTGCCGGAAAATCCCGGCATTCGCATCCGGAGCATCGACCGCAACGGGAAACAGTGGCTGCAAGTCACCGCTCAACAATTGGCCTGCAACGTTATGTTCTACACCGAAGAGTCGGGAACCTCCGCATTCGGCGACAACTTCCTCGACCTCCTTCCCGGCAAAACCTACGAGATCGAGTGCCTCGCCCCCGTCGCTCCCGACCGGATCAAAACGCGGCATGTGCGGTAATTTTGCTTCTTCATAATTATTCACTATCTTCGCGTTAAAGATCAATGCACACAAGGCTATGAACAGCATCGTGACAGACAGAATCCCGCAGTTGGTGGAACTTTGCAAAAAGTATCGCGTGGTGCGGATGTACCTGTTCGGTTCGGCGGCCACAGACAAGTTCGACGAAAAGAAAAGCGACATCGATCTGCTGTTCTCATTCAGTCCCGAGCTAACGATTGCAGAGTACACCGACAACTATTTCGATCTGCACTACGCACTTGACGATTTGTTCGGCAGAAATGTTGATTTGGTGGCGGAAGAAACACTCTCAAATCCCTATCTTATCGCGAGCGTTGAACGCACAAAACAATTGATCTATGGAGCGGCATGACATCCCGAAGTGTCTGGTAGACATCCGTACAAGCATCAACTCCATCGAGAGCTATTTGACGGAACAAATGGGCGAACTACGCGACTTCAACCTCTACAAGCAAAAGAAATCTCTCCGCCGAAGTGTGGAACGCGAACTGGAAATCATCGGCGAGGCCACAAACCGTATTCTTAAAACCTCTCCTGCGTTCGAGATCAGTAACGCCCGCAAAATCATCGATCTGCGTAACTGGGTCATACACGCCTACGACAACGTGAATGACACCGTCATTTGGGGCATTGTAACAAATCACCTGCCTCTGCTCAAAGCCGAAGTTGACAGACTGCTCGGCGAACAATAAACATGTCCCAGTTGCATATGCGTTAAAAAACGTACTGTCACCCTTCGATGATGCCGCCGCCGATGAGGTCGTCCCCCTCGTAGAAAACGGCGCTTTGGCCGGGAGTGACGGATTCGGCGGGCGTGTGGAAACGGACGCAGAGGCGCTCCTGGTGGGGGCTATGGGAATCCGGATAAAGGGAGGCCGGAAGACCGGCGTTCCGGTAACGGATCTTGGCGGAAACTTCCAGCCCCTCCGGAATCTCCCGGTACTTCATCCGGTTGACGGAGCGCACGGAGAGTTCTGCGCTGAGCAGCTCCTCTTTGGTGCCGAGCGTCACTTCGTTGTTCCCGGCATCGATGGAAACAACAAACACCGGCTGCCCCAGCGCAATGCCCAGTCCTTTCCGCTGGCCGATGGTGTAATGAGGAAAACCCCGGTGTTCCCCCAGGTATTTACCGGAGGTATCGACGAACCGGCCGGGGCCGAACCGCTCGCGGAAATCGGGGATCCGGCCGGCCAAAAAGGTGCGGTAATCGTTGCCGGGAATAAAACAGATCTCCTGGCTCTCTTTTTTCTTAGACAGGGCTTCGTAACCGTGAGCGGCAGCCAGGGCACGGACTTCCGGCTTGGTCAATTCCCCTAAAGGGAAGAGCGTACGGGCTAAATTCTCCTGGGTCAGCATCCACAAAAAATAGGTCTGATCCTTGCTTCCGTCTTTTCCCTTGCGCAGAAAATAACGCCCCTCCTGCCGGCCGATGCGGGCGTAATGGCCGGTAGCAATCCAATCGCACCCGAATTGATCGGCCGTTTCGATCAACCGCCCCCACTTGATAACGGAATTGCAGACCACACACGGATTCGGCGTACGGCCGTGCAGGTATTCGTCGATAAAATTGCGGATCACGGTGTCCGAGAACTCCTGCCGGATGTCCAGAATGTGGTGCTCGAACCCCAAGCTTTCCGCCATCCGCTTCGCCTCAAAAATGGAATCGACACTGCAACATCCCCGCTCTTTCTCCATACAGGCGCCGGAAATGGCATCGAACGTCCGGTAGGTGACCCCCACCAACTCATACCCCTGTTGCTGCAACAGCAAAGCAGCCACCGAGCTGTCGATCCCGCCGCTCATGGTCATCAGTACGCGCTTTCCCATCCTGTTCCCGCCCATCTCTATTCCTGTGTGTGGTTTCGCCCCATATAACGGGCCTCGCTGTGATAATCGTCCTTTTCGATCTTCACCTCCGGTTCCAGCAAAGGCTCCCGGCCGGAGAGCCGGAAGGCGATGTATTTGATCGTCTTTCCCCTGCCCAGCCACTGTTGCTCGTAAAACGTTTTAATGCCCAAAATACGCTCTTCCAAGCCGGAACCATACAAATCATCGGTCTGCGCTTCAACGGCCAGACCGTTCAGGCGGACAAGCTCCGCCGTGTAGGTGTACAGGAACGGGCTGTCCGTCTTTAAGCGGACAAGACCTTCCGCTTGAAGCATCCGCCTGTACAGGGAGAGAAAACGGGTGCCGGTCAGCCTTTTGCGGGCTTTCGCCATTTGCGGATCGGGGAACGTGATCCAAATCTCGCTGACCTCTCCCGGCGCAAATACGCTCTCCAACATCTCGGCGTGCATCCGGACAAAAGCCACATTGAACAGATGCTGTTCCTTAGCAGCCGTTGCGCCGTGCCACATCCGCGCCCCTTTGATATCGATCCCGATAAAATTCTTCTCCGGAAAAAGCCGTCCCAATCCCACGGAGTACTCCCCCTTGCCGCATCCGATCTCCAGTACCAGCGGATTCCGGTTGCCGAAAACGGATTCGTGCCACCTCCCTTTCAAGCGATACTCTTTTCTGAAAATCTCCTCGTTCCGGGGCTGAAAGACATTATCCAACAACTCCATCTCCGCAAATTTGGCCAACTTATTTTTCCCCATACCTGCGTAACGCTGCTACTTCCTTCTTCTGATGACCAATCCGACATCCTTGATCCCTTTCAGCGCCTGGGTTCGCATCCCCTGCACTACGGTAAAAGTATACTTCCCTGCTTCCACAGGCATCGGAAGGGTGGTCAAAGGATACTCCAGCGTTTTCAGGCTGTGGCCGTCGCCGACCCACCTCCCGTCCGGCTCTGCCAACCGGATATCCACAGAGTCCTTCCACAGATTGCCGACCGTATCGGCCACCCGGAGAAAGCACCAGAGGTTCGCCATTTCGTAATCGGTCGTATGACGGATACCCAAGGAGATATCGTAATCGCCCTTTTCGGGAATTTCGGCAACGAACAGGACAGGATGACCGACCTGCCACTCCTCACCTTCCAAACTTTCAAACGACTCGTAAACGGCTTCCTCCTTGCAGGAGAGCAGCGCCAGGAGAAGAGAAAAGCACAAGACAATTTGCTTCATGGTATTTTCGAAGTATATTTAATTATTCGTACGGAGCGGTTAGAAAAAAGTGATCTCACACCCCTCCTGTTCAATGGAAAGCTCGATCGAAGAGCCCAGGATCAGCGGGTAATTTCCGGGAATGTGGCCGGCCGGGAATCCGAAGCAGAGGGGATAATCATACTCATCCACCGCTTCCCGGATGATCTCTTCCGCCGTCTTTCCAAAATTTCCTGCGCACATGTCGCTGAATCCGCCCACGATCAATCCCTGCAAATCGTCCAACCGGCCGGTCAGCTTGAAACTCAGCATCATCCGGTCGATGGCGTACAGGTTCTCCCCCACATCCTCGATAAAAAGGATCGCCCCTTTTTGCCGGTATTCGATCACCGAAGAACGGATGCAATGCAGCAGGCTCAAATTCCCTCCCGTCAGGTCGGAACGGACCGTTCCCTCCCGGTTCAGCGGGTGCGGGGGAACCCGGTAAGAGGTGACCTCCCCGAACAGAAAGCGCCGGAGCTGTTCCATCGCCTCCCCGGTGGTCTTTTCAAAACTTTTGGGCATCGGCCCGTGCAGGCTTTCAATGCCCAGCGAAGTCAGTTTGGTGTGCAACACGGTGATGTCGCTGAACCCGATCAGCCATTTGGGATTTCCCTGGAAAGTAGAGTAATCCAGCTTTTCGACGATGCGCAAACACCCGTATCCGCCCCGTGTACAGAAAATCGCCCGGATCTCCTCGCTGTCCAAAGCCCCCTGCAGATCCTCCGCCCGTTCGGCATCGGTCCCGGCAAAATAACCGAACTGCGCCAAGGCGTGCCGTCCCCGCACCGGTTCCAATCCCCAGGAACGCAGCACCTCTTCGGCATGCTGCAACTGAGCGGCGGCTACAATGCCGGCCGGGGAAACCAGGGCGACTTTATCTCCGGATTGCAAATAAGAAGGACGTATCATGAGCGATCATTTGTTCCAAATTCCTTGCGAAGATAGCGTTTTTTCCCGGAACTGAATTATCCGAGCAATTTTGCCACATCCTCTTTAAGCTTGGGTAAGTGGTTGACAAGGACACTCCAAATGGTTTCATTGTCAAGACCATCGTAAGCATGCACAACGCGATTACGCAGAGCGATAATTTTCCGGGTGTTCAGGATGGGGTAATGCGGATCAAGCTGGTTAATTCTATTCATAGCTTCGCCAATGATCGACAATTCACGCTCAATAGCACTACGCAACATCCTGTTTTTCAGATAGATATTAAAATCACGATGCAAACCGAGGTATTCCTCAATGGCATCAATGCTTGTGCGAATGTCGACCAAACATTTGAGGATGTTATGCTGCTGCTTCATAGATCAATTGTTTATCTTCATCGATACTGCTGATCAGGTAGGGGTTTTTAAGCGATTTTTCCGTTACCAAATCAACCTCGCACCCAAAAAGTTCATCCAGTTCAAACATCAGGTCGAAATAGTTGTCGGCATACTCTTCCAGCGTCACATCACTGCTAAAAGAGATCAGCAAGTCGATATCGCTTTTATCTTCGTCAAAATCCCCCCTTGCAGCCGATCCGAAGAGATACATCCGCATCACGCGGTATTTCTTGCAAAGTTCCACCAGCGCCGGGATTCTGTCTGTCACGATACGGTTCATATCCTTTGCGTTTTCGTTCTACCTTGCGAAGATAGCGTTTTTTCCCCTTCCGGCGGAGGGATTCCGGCTAAATTTTGTACTTTTGCACGATTCGTTTTTGACCTGATCACAGTATGAACCATTTCAAAAGAAGCTTAGTAACAACGGCCCTGCCGTATGCGAACGGCCCGGTACACATCGGACACCTGGCAGGAGTATACGTGCCTGCGGACATATACGTGAGATACCTGCGGGCGAAAGGGGCCGACGTCCTCTTCATCGGCGGTTCCGACGAGCACGGCGTCCCCATCACCATCAAGGCGCAGAAAGAGGGGGTCACTCCGCAGGATATTGTCGACCGGTACCACGAAATGATCAAGGAGTCGTTCAAAGCCTTCGGCATCTCGTTCGATATCTACTCCCGCACCAGTTCGGCCACCCATCACGAACTGGCTTCCGGCTTTTTCAGGAAACTGTACGACGAAGGGAAGTTCATCGAAAAAACCTCCCTCCAATTTTACGACGAAAAAGCCGGCCAATTCCTGGCCGACCGATACATCACCGGAAAGTGTCCGCATTGCGGCAACGAAAAAGCTTACGGCGACCAGTGCGAAGCGTGCGGCACCAGCCTGAACGCTACGGATCTGATCCACCCGGTCTCGGCCATCACCGGCAACACCCCCCAGTTAAAAGAAACCAAACACTGGTACCTGCCGCTGGATCAATACGAAGGGTGGCTGAAAGAGTGGATCCTGGAGGAGCACAAAGAGTGGAAAAGCAATGTATACGGGCAGTGCAAGTCCTGGTTGGACAGCGGATTGCAACCCCGGGCGGTGACCCGCGACCTGGATTGGGGCGTTCCGGTGCCGTTGGACGAAGCGAAAGGAAAAGTGCTGTACGTGTGGTTTGACGCCCCCATCGGCTACATCTCCGCCACCAAAGAGCTCACCCCGGAGTGGGAAAAATATTGGAAAGACCAGGGGACCCGCCTGATCCATTTCATCGGAAAAGACAACATTGTCTTTCATTGCATCATCTTTCCGGCCATGCTGAAGGCCGAAGGATCCTACATCCTGCCCGATAACGTGCCGGCCAACGAATTTCTGAACCTGGAAGGGGATAAGATCTCCACCTCCCGCAACTGGGCGGTGTGGCTGCACGAATACCTGGAAGAGTTCAAAGGGAAGCAGGACGTGCTGCGGTACGTACTGACGGCCAATGCGCCCGAAACGAAAGACAACGACTTTACCTGGAAGGATTTCCAAACCCGCAACAACAGCGAATTAGTCGCCATTTACGGGAACTTCGTGAACCGCACCCTTGTACTGACCCACAAGCATTTCGGAGGAGTGGTCCCGGAGCGGGGAGCATTGACCGCATACGACCGGGAGGTGTTGGCGGAGATCCCGGAGATCATCGGACGGGTAGAGAAAAACATCGAAACCTTTCATTTCCGGGAAGCCCTGAAAGAGTGCATGAACTTAGCCCGCCTCGGAAACAAATACTTAGCCGACACGGAACCGTGGAAACTGATCAAAACGGACGAAGAGCGGGTAAAAACCATCCTGAACATCTGCCTGCAGATCGCGGCCGACCTGACAGCCCTGACAGAGCCTTTTATGCCGTTCAGCGCCGCCCGCCTGCGGGAGTTCCTGAACATGGAGCCGTTGGCGTGGAGCCGGATGGGCGACGCCGTCCTGCCTGCCGGGCACCGGATCAACGAATCCGGCCTGCTGTTTGAAAAAATAGAGGACGAAGAGATCCAGCGGCAAACGGATAAACTGCTGGCAACCAAAAAAGCGAACGAGTCGGCAACGAAACCGGTAACTCCCGCCAAATCAAACATCGGCTTCGAAGAGTTCCAGAAAATGGACATCCGCGCCGGAACGATCACAGCGGCGGAAAATGTCGCCAAAACCAAAAAACTGATGAAACTGACCATCGACACCGGCATCGACAAACGGACAGTAGTTTCCGGCATCGCGGAGTACTACACTCCGGAAGAGGTGATCGGGAAACAGGTCAGCATCTTGGTAAACTTAGAGCCGAAAACATTGAAAGGCATCGAATCGCAGGGGATGATCCTGATGGCGGCGGAACCCGACGGCACCCTCACATTCGTCTCCCCCGAAAAAACCGTAAAACCCGGCTCGGAGATCCGGTAGCGGGGGTTACTCTTCCCGCACGATGGTCTGCTCCCGGTCGGGACCGACAGAAACGATCTTGATCGGAACGCCGGTATACTCCTCGATGAAAGAGAGATAGGCATTGTACTCCTCCGGAAATTCGTTCTCCGAGGTCATGCCGGTCATATCGGTCATCCAGCCCGGGAACTCTTCGTACACCGGTTCAATGGCAGCGGTCGATTCATAGGGGAACTCCCCGGTCAGCTCTCCGTCGATCCGGTACTCCGTACACACCCGGATCGTTTCCAGCGTATCCAGCACATCGCTCTTCATCATGATCAACTGCGTCACACCGTTGATCATCACCGCATACTTCAATCCCACCAGGTCCAACCAGCCGCAACGCCTTGCCCGTCCGGTCACCGAACCGAACTCGTGCCCCCGTTCGGACATCAACTTGCCTGTTTCATCGAACAACTCCGTCGGGAAAGGGCCGCTTCCCACCCGGGTGCAATACGCCTTGAAAATCCCGAACACCTCTCCGATCCGGTTCGGGGCCACGCCCAGTCCCGTACAGGCCCCGGCGCAGGTCGTCGTAGAAGAGGTCACAAAAGGATAGGAACCGAAATCCACATCCAGCATCGTGCCCTGCGCCCCTTCCGCCAACACCCGTTTGCCTTCCGTCAAATAGCCGTTGATGGCATATTCGCTGTTGATCAACCGGAACTGCTTCAGATACTCCACCGCCTCCATCCACTCCTTCTCCAGCTCCGTCACATCGTACGTATAATTCAATGCTTTCAGCAGCGCTTCGTGCCGGGCCTTCGCCGCCCGGTAACGCTCCTCAAAATTCGTCAGGATATCCCCCACCCGCAAACCGTTCCGGCTCACCTTATCCGTATAGGTAGGGCCGATCCCCTTTCCCGTCGTGCCGATCTTCCCCTCTCCCTTCGCCGCCTCGTTCGCGGCATCCAGCATCCGGTGCGTAGGCAGGATCAGATGCGCCTTTCTGGAAATGCAGAGCCGGGGGCGGATATCGTATCCGCTCGCCAGTAAACTCTCTGCCTCCTGTTTAAAAAGCAGCGGATCCAACACCACTCCGTTCCCGATGATATTCATTTTTCCTCCCTGGAAAATACCGGAAGGAATAGACCGGAGTACATACTTCTCCCCGTTGAATTCCAGCGTATGCCCCGCATTCGGGCCACCCTGAAAACGGGTAACCAGATCATATCCCGGCGTCAGGACATCCACCACTTTTCCCTTGCCTTCATCCCCCCATTGCAATCCAAGTAACACATCGACCTTCATATTCTTATTTTTTCAAAACAAACAGACAAAATTACTATTTTAAACAGATTTCTTACCCGTTGGGGCGGATTTTAATTGACAACGTTTACACTTCCCGTACAGATACAGATTCCGGTGTTCCACCGCAAACCGAAACGCCTCTCCCGCATCGGCGGCCAGATCGTTCAGGCGGTTGTCCGTGAACTCCTCTACCTTTCCGCAGACCGTACACACCAAATGTCCGTGCGACTGCACATGACAGGCCCTCTCATACTGAGCCGGCCCTGTTTCGAGCCGGTGACGGAGGATCACCCCGCACTCCAGCAACAATTCCAGCGTATTATACACTGTCGCCCGGCTTACCCGGTACCTTTTATTCAACTCCTGAAAAAGCGTTTCCGCCTCCACGTGCCCTCCGCAGGCATACACCTCCTCCAGTACGGCATAGCGTTCCGCAGTCCTTCGCAAGTTGTGACCGCACAGGTAACCGGTAAACAACTCTTTGGCCGCTTTTAAACTCTTTTCCATCTAACTGTCAGCCGTTTCCAACCGAACCACCTCCCTGACACCGGGCAATGCCCGGATATTCTCCATCAACCGGTTCAAGTCGCCGGTATTCCGCACATAGACCTGTACGGAGCCCTCCCAAACCCCCGCTTTCGTTTCAAAATGCACCGTCCGCATATTCACTCCGTTCTCTTTGGAAATCACCGTCGTTACATCGCTGACCATCCCGACCCGGTCAATGCCGGACATCCGCAACGTAGCGGGAAAAGAGATCACCTGCTCCTTCACCCACTCCACCGGCACGATCTTATCCCCGTAACTGGACATCAAACGGATCGCTTCGGGACATTTCCGCTTGTGCACCGTCACTTTTCCGCCCATACTGATCCCGACCACATCGTCTCCCGGAATGGGATTGCAACAGGGAGCCACCACGATCTCAGCCCCGGCGGCTTCCGCCTCCGCTTCGTCTGCCGGCGGCCTCTCCCCTTTACCTTTTTTCGTATCCTTGTTGTCGTTCCACAAAAACCGGAGCGTCCAGAACTTCATAAACTTATTCTCCTGCCGCTTCTTCAACTCCCGGATCACCTCCTCCCGGCTCAGATTTTTCCGGCCCAGAGCCGCATACAGATCATCCTTGTTGGTCCACCGGAAGTGCTCCAATACCTTCCGAAGCGGTTCGGAATTCGGAGGCAATTTCAACTCCCGGACAATCCCCTCGAAAATCTCGATCCCCTCCCGGAGCGCCTCCTTGTAATCTTTCCGGAAAACATCCTGAATGTGCGACTTCGCTTTAGCGGTCACCACCCATTCCAGCCACTCCTTTTGAGGCGTCTGCTTATCGCTGGTCAACACCTCCACCTGATCCCCGCTTTTCAACCGGTGGCTCATCGGAACCAATTTGTGATTCACCTTCCCGCCGATACAGGTATTCCCGATCTCCGTATGTATCTCGTACGCAAAATCCAGCACAGAGGACTCTTTGGGCAACGTCTTCATGTGCCCTTTGGGCGTAAACACCCGGATCTCCTTGTCGAACAGATTCAGTTTAAACTCGTCCAAAAACTCCAGAGCGCCGCTCTCCTGATTGGCCAGCGCCTCCTTCACACCGTCCAACCACCTGTCCAACTCCTGGCTTCCTCCTGCGCCTTCTCCCTTGTACTTCCAATGGGCAGCCAATCCCCGCTCCGCGATCTCGTCCATCCGCTTGGAACGGATCTGCACCTCGAACCACTGTCCGGCAGGCCCCATCACCGTCAGGTGCAGCGCCTCATACCCGTTCGCCTTGGGAGTGCTGATCCAGTCCCGGATCCGCTCCGGTTTCGGCCGGTACAGGTCTGTGATCAGCGAATAGATATTCCAGCATTGCCACTTTTCGGGTTGCTCCGGTTTCGGATCGAACACAATCCGCACCGCCAGCAAATCATAGATCCCGTCAATCGTCACATTCTGCTTCTGCATCTTCATCCAGACCGAATAGACACTCTTGGTGCGGGCCGTCATCGTATAGACATAGCCGTTTGCATCCAGATTCTCCCGGATCGGGCCGACAAAACGTTCCAACAGATCGGAATACTCCCGGCTGTACGTCGTTATCTTTTCGTGGATCACCTGGTATTCGTCCGGGTGTTCGTATTTCAAGCTCAGATCCTCCAGCTCCGTCTTGATGGCATGCAAGCCCAGCCGGTTCGCCAGCGGAGCATAAATATAGAGCGTTTCCCCGGCAATCTTCACCTGCTTGTGCAGCGACATCGAAGCGAGCGTCCGCATGTTGTGCAGGCGGTCGGCTATCTTGATCAGGATCACCCGGACATCATCCGCCAGGGTCAGGAGCATCTTCCGGAAACTTTCCGCCTGCCGGCTGGTGTCCGCCCCCATCACCTCCCCGATCTTGGTCAGGCCGTCCACCAAAGAGGCGATCTTTGGTCCGTAAAGATTGGCGATGTCCTCCACCGTGTAATCCGTATCCTCCACCACATCGTGCAACAGAGCCGCGATCACGGACTTCGTTCCCAGCCCGATCTCCTTCGCGGCGATCCGGGCGACGGCGATCGGATGCAAAATATAGGGCTCGCCCGACCGCCGGATGGTACCTTTGTGAGCCTCCTTAGCAAACTCAAAAGCGCGCACGATCAACTGCCGGTTCTCCTCTGTAGTCCCCGGCCGCAACACGCTCATCAACTCGTCAAATGCACTCTGTACCGATTCCTCTTCTGTCATTTTCGTCAAAATTGCAGCCCTCGCACGAATCTTCGCGCGATAAAACCAATACACAAATGTACGGAAAAAACAATTACAAAGAGATTTGCCGGACAGAAACCGGAGCATCCATAAAAAGAGAGGCCATTTGGGCGAATTGCCCGGCATTTTCGGTTGTCAGAAAAGTATGCCGGCCGCTCTTGCCCAGCACAGCATCCATCTCCGCGTGGCGGGAGAGGTACTCCTTCAGGCTGCCGGCCACAATAGCCCCCTGCTCCACCAACTGCACCCCGACAGGCAGAAACCTGGCGATCTGCGGCGCCAGCAACGGATAGTGGGTACATCCCAGGATCACCGTATCGATCTGCGGATCCTGCTCAAAAAGCCCGTCCACGTATTTCCGGACAAAATACTCCACCCCCGGCCCGGTCAACTCATTGCTCTCCACCAAAGGCACCCAAAGCGGGCAAGCTACCTGGGTGACGGTGTAATTCCCGAGACCGTACAGTTTTTCTATTTCCAACGGATAGGAACCGGAAGCCACCGTTCCGGCCGTAGCCAGGATCCCGACATGCCGGTTTGCCGAAAGCTTCCCGATCGCCTCCACGCTGGGGCGTATCACCCCCAACACCCGCCTTCCGGGATCCGACAAGGGAAGATCCCGTTGCTGGATGCTCCGCAAAGCCTTTGCCGAAGCCGTATTGCACGCCAGGATCACCAACGGGCATCCCAGCTCGAAAAGAGCGTGTACCGCCTCCTTCGTATAGCGGTACACCACATCAAAAGAACGGGTTCCATAAGGAGTCCGGGCATTATCGCCCAAGTAGACAAAATCATACTCAGGCAACACCCGGACAAATTCCTTCAGAACCGTAAGGCCGCCGTAACCGGAGTCAAAAACACCGATGGGAAACACGGCCGTGTAACTTATTGAATATTCAGTTTCTTCATCACCAAAGGCAGAATATCTTCCGTATTTTCCGCCGCATAGAGGATCGAACCGCCGCTCATATCAAAAACGTATGAAAAACCGTGCTCCTTTGCCACATCCTTGATGGCCTGGGTAGCTTTTTCCATCACCGGCTGGACCAGCTCTTGCTGCACCCTCTCAAACTCCTGCCTCGCCAAATCTTCAAACTGTCCGATACGCTCTCCGAGTTGCTGGATCTCCTGTTCCTTGGATGCACGGACAATATCGGAATAATTCTTGGAGTTCTGGCTGTAATCCGCTACCAGCTTCGAATACTGATCCCGCAGGTTGGTACTCTCCTTCTGCATCTCCTCCTGCTTCGCCTGAAGCGTTTTCTGCACCTCTGCCAACTCCGGCATCGCCTGCATCAGTTTTGAAGACTCGATATGCCCTAATTTAACAGGACTTTGCGCCGATACACTTGTTGCCGCAACGAAAAAAACCGCCAACAACAACCATTTCATTGAAATTTTCATACTATTCGATTTTAATTGATATTCTATTGTTCGTCCGGCCACTCCCTACTCCGCATCCACTGCATCCGCAGTCGAGTAGCCCAACTTTCTCAATACATTTTTACTCCTGTCCAGCTTCGGGTCGTAATAGACCGTCGAATTGTCCGCCGAAACATCCACGATATACCCGAAATTTCCCTCCTTCGCCACATCCTGAATCACCTCCAATACCTCTTCCTGGATCGGTTTTATCAACTCTTCCCGTTTCTGGAACAGCAGCCCCTCCGGTCCGAAATACTGTTGTTGCAATAACCGTGCCTTATTTTCCTTTCCGGCAATCTCTTTCTCCCGCTGCTCCCTCAGGTTGGGTGTCAAAAACACCTTCTCCGAATTGTATTTGCTTTGTAACTCACCGATCTCCAAATACAATTCATCCACAGCCGTTTGTAATTTTTTCGAATATTCGTCCAATTCCGTCCGGGCTTTCGCATACTCCGGGATGTGTTCCAGGATAAACTCCATATTCACAAAGGCATACCGGGATTGTCCCTGAACAAAGCCAGCCGTTATACACAAAAGTACGAAAATAATCCCTGTTCTCCATCCGGCCATAGCGACACTTCTTTTTTATTAAAACTCCTGTCCCAATACAAAATGGAACTGTCCGCCTGCTGCGCCGGGACGTCCCGGCACCTCGTCGAACCCATATCCCCAGTCTATCCCCAGCAAACCGAACATCGGCAGGAATACCCGCAACCCGATGCCGGCGGAACGATACAGATTGAACGGCTCAAACTCTTTCAGATCATACCACGAATTTCCCGCTTCCAAAAAACCCAGCGCGTAAATAGTGGCCGACTGCGCCAGCGAGATCGGATAGCGCATCTCCATCGTCCATTTGGAATACAAACTGGCATCCGAAGCCGACGGGGCTATAAAATTGGAACCGGCATTGGTCAGCGAACCGTTCTGGTATCCTCTCAAACCGACATACTCCCTGCCGTACAGGCTGTAGCCGGACATACCGTCCCCTCCCATCTCGAATCCCTCGAAAGGCGAACGCTTGTGCCGGTTGTAATACCCCAGGTAGCCGTATTGCACCCCTGCGTACAGCACCAGTTTTTCCTTCTTATCCAGCGGCATGAACATCTTTCCGTTAAACCTCCACTTGTGGAACTCGATCCAGTTGTAGCGATCCCGCTCCCGGAGGTTGTTCCGGTCGTAATCCAATCCGTCGAAAAGCGAATAGGGCGGCGTAACGGTCAATCCGACCGTAAAATCGCTCCCTTTCCGGGTATACAGCGGATTGTCGATGGAACTCCGCTGGATCTGCAGGGCAAACGACAGGTTGTTGGACTTTCCGTTGCTGAAAATATAATAGGGCCAATTCTTCAGGTTATACCGCTGGTAAGAAACCTCTGTATACATGGTGAAAAAATCATCCGGCCACTTCACCCGGCGTCCCAGTCCGACGCTCACCCCGAACGTCGTCATCAACTGGCTGTCGTCGTACATGTCCCGTTGATTGCCGACATAGTACGAATTGTAGTAACTGGACGAATAGCCCGTTTGCCGGGAATAATAGGTCGAGATACTCAGCGAATTGGCCTTCTTCCCGCCCAACCAAGGCTCCCGGAAAGAGGCGCTGAAAGAGGTGTAATATTTTCCGTTGGTCTGCGCCTTCAGGCTAAGCGTCTGCCCGTCCCCCTGCGGCAACGGCCGGTAGGTCTCCCAGTTAAAAATGTTCCGGATCGAAAAATTGGTAAAGGTAAGCCCCAGCGATCCGATGATCATCCCGGCTCCCCATCCTCCGGAGAGTTCCACCCGGTCGTTCGCCTTCTCCGTCACCTTAAAGATCACGTCCGCCGTTCCCGCTTCCGGATCAGGCCGGATATCGGGAGTGATCTGCTCCGGATCAAAATGACCCAGGTTCGCCAGCTCCCGCAAACTGCGCATCACATCCTCCCGGCTGAACAACTCTCCCGGATACACATACAATTCCCGCCGGGCCACGTGCTCGTGCGTCCGGTCATTCCCGGTAATGACCACCCGGTTGATGGTGGCCTGGGGCCCTTCCACGATCCGGATATCCACATTGATCGAATCCGTCCCGACCACCGTCTCGAAAGGCATCGCCCGGAAAAACAGATACCCGTTGTTCACATAGAGCTTATCCACGGCATCCTCCTCCCCGTTCAGCCTGTCCGAAAAGTATTTCTTGTTATAAACATCCCCCTTCCGGATATTCAACAGGGCATTCAATTGATCCGATGTATAAATGGTATTCCCGATCCAGTTGATGTTGTTGTAATAATAGCGGTTCCCCTCCTCCACATCTACGTAAATTTTCACCCGTTTGGGAGAGATCTGCACGACGCTGTCCGACAGGATCACCGCATCCCGGTACCCTTTCTCGTTGTACTTTTCGAGCATCTCGTACTTATCATTGTCGTAATTCTCCTCTATATACTTGGAAGATTTTAAGAAGTTCACCAGACTCTTCTCCCGGGTCTTCTTCATGGCCCGTTTCAACACTCCGGTCTTTACCTCGCTGTTTCCGGTCAATACAATCTCGTCGATCTTGATCTTGTTGTGCCGTTCCACCTGCACATCGAGGATCACAAAGTTCTCCTTTTCCGGGTCATCCCGCCGGATCACTTTGATATCCGTATTGTAAAACCCCTTCTCCTTCAAATACTTCTCGACAATGTGCCGGAGATTGGTCACCATGTGATCGGTCACCTGGGCGCCCGGAAGCGGATTGATCCGCTCCTTGATCTTTCCCTCCTCCGCTTTCTTCAAGCCGGTGTAATTGATCCGGGATAATTTCTGGCGTTCCTGCAAATAGATCGTCAGGTACGCTTTCCCATCCGTCACCCGGTCCAGCCGGATATCGACATCGGAAAAAAGACCGTTCGCATACAAACGCTTGATCCCCTTCGAAACGGCATCTCCCGGGATCCGGATCTCCGACCCGACCACCAGGCCGGAAAGCTGGATCAGCGTCTGGGGATCGTACTGTTCGACGGATACTCCGGCCACCTCGATCCCTCCGATCTCGTAGAGCTTCGGGGCAGAGTAATACACTTCGGGTGCACGGACGGAATCAGCCGTCTGAGCCATGGTCCGGGAAAACAACAATAAAAAAAACACCCAATACAGGACTATTCCTCTGCTCATCATACATCAAATATATCACTTCAACTGTTCACCCGTCTTCCCGAAACGCCTCTCCCGCTGCTGAAAATCATGAATCGCCAAATATAAATCATCTTTTCCGAAATCCGGCCAAAATTTATCAATAAAATAAAATTCTGTATAAGCGCACTGCCACAACAGAAAATTACTCAACCGGCGCTCTCCGCTGGTCCGGATCAGCAGATCCGGATCCGGGATCCCGGCGGTGGACAGGTAGTTCGAAAACAACTCCTCCGAAAACTCCTCCGGAGCGGCCAACCGTCCGTTCCGGAAATCCGCCGCCAGCCTGCGGGCTGCCTCCAATATCTCCCAACGGGCCCCGTAACTGAGCGCCAATACCAACGTCACCCCCGGATTATTTTCCGTTTGACGGATCAATTCGTTCAAGCGGACAGCGACCTTCTCCGGAAGATCCGCCTGATTTCCGATCATTTTGACTCGCACCCCGTTCCGCATCAGGTCTCCGGTTTCCCGCACAATGGCGTCCACCATCAACTCCATCAGCGCATCCACCTCCTCCTTGGGGCGGTTCCAATTCTCTATCGAAAAGGTATACAGCGTCAAATACTCCAATCCGATCTCCTGCGCAGCCTTCAGCGTATTCCGCACCGCCTCCACTCCATACTGGTGACCGTAGATCCGTTCCTTTCCCCGTTCCTTCGCCCAACGCCCGTTCCCGTCCATAATAATGGCCACGTGCTTCGGCATCACGGATTCTTTTTTGGTATCCATAACTTCATCTTACGGTCTTACAGCCTTCCTATCTTACGGTCTTACGGTCTTACTATCTTACAGTCTTACGGTCTTCCTACCGGTACCCCCAACAAACCGGGTCGATCGGGAAACGGTAGGTCAGGGTCACTCCCGCCACAAAAAACGTATCCTTGTTGTAAATAAAATTCGTTTCGCCCGTTTTCCAGGGATCCTCCAAATTATCCAACCTGTCCGTAAAAAGCTTCCGCATGCTCCACTCCACCCCGCCCGAAAGGGACTTCCAGATGTTAAACTTCACTCCCGCCCCCAAAGGGATATTCGCTCCACCATACGTATGCGTGCCCAAATAGCCGACCCCGACAAAAACATACGGGCTCAGCAAAGAAGAACGCTTGTGCTTCGGCGCCATAAAACTCCGGAAATTGAACTCCGCCACAGCGGAAAAATCCCGGATCGTCGTCGAAAAGCCGGTAGCAAACAACGCCCCGTTGTCATCGGGCAACCGCACATCCGTCACTTCTATTTCGGAAAACCCAACATTCAAACGGATAGCAAAACGGTCATTCAAATTGTACCGGTACAACAAACTTCCGTAATTTTTCGCACTGTTAAAATGCGACGCCGGATTGTATTCTCCGATGTAATACCCTTGTCCGGCCATTATCCCGATCTCGGCTCCCGGCTGGCTAAAACCGTTCAAAGATAGCAACAATAGCGGGAACAGAGAAAGCCAAAAAGTGAAAAAACGGTTACTAATCACAAAACATCTTATTTTTAATTGTTCCGCTTATCCTCTCCCCACCCCAATTTATTCCGAAGGGTTTCATAATAATTATATTCCGGCAGGTGCGCCACCTCTATCCCGAACTCCCCGGCCGTCACCTCCACCACCGTCGAATCCTTCATCTTCCGCATCCGGGAATCCAGGCTGAGCGTAAACTCCCCGGCCCGGCCCTCCACCTTCAGGCGGATCGTCACGTCATCCGGAACCACCAGCGACCGCATCGCCAGGTTGTGCGGACACACCGGCGTCAGGATAAAATTGCGGCATTCCGGATTGACGATCGGCCCGCCTCCGCTCAGCGAATAGGCCGTAGAGCCGGTCGGAGTGGCAATCACCAATCCGTCCGCCCAATAGGTCGTCAGATAGATCTCCCCGATGTACGCATGGATCTTCAACATGGAAGAATTCTCCGTTTTGTGGATCCCCACCTCGTTCAACCCGTAGCTAAAATCCGGGAAATCCCGTCCGTCCGCTTTCAGCCGGATCAACCGCCGTTCCCGCCGCTCGTACTTCCGGTCAATGATCTGCTGCACCGCCCGCTCCGCCTCTGCGGAAGAGACAGCCGCCAAAAATCCCAACCGCCCGGTATTCAATCCCAACACCGGGATCCGGCTCTCCCGGACATACAACACCGAATCCAAAAACGTCCCGTCCCCTCCGATACTCAACAACAACTCCGGCCGGTGATCCGCCAAATTTCCCGCGTGAAACCTTCCTTTAAAAAGAGTCTGCTCCGGCAGGATACACCGCAACCGTTCTGCAAACCCCTCCTCGCACACCAAATCGATCCCCGCCTTCCGGAGCCGTTCCAGAATAGCAGCCACCCAAGGGGCGCTTTCCTCCTCCAATCCCTTTCCGTATATGGCGATCAACCGTTCCTCCATGCTCTGTCTCCGTTTCGACCGTTAAAGGTACGACTAAATTCCATCTAAAACAAAGAACCGTGCGATTGTATCGCACGGTCACCATGTGTAGTACTTCATGTATTAAAAATTTCCTCTGCCGATAAGCCTTTTGAGGGCAGCTCCCGGACCCTGATCCGCCAAATTCTCGCGGGCGGGTTCCCGGCCGGCAGCCGTCTCCCGGTTGCGGGTAAGCCCATAGGTATCGGAGCGGGTAACATACGCCTGGGTAAAACCCAAACGATGCAGGTAACTCAAATCACGCTCCGCCTCCTGCACACTCCGGTAAGAGCCGGTGCAATAGCAGATGGAACCATTTTCCAATTCGTAAATATCCACCTCCTTCACCCCCTTGAACTGGAAATGATCCAGCACCCGGTTCGCCGACATCAAGACAATCGTATACCCCGCGTTCAACATACTCATCTCCGAATCCACCGGCCTCTCTATAAAGCGCTTGGTTTGCCGCGGCGGATCCTGCCGCCTGCTGCGGGCCGCCTGTTCCTGCAACTCCTGGTTCCGGAGGCGGATCAGCAACAACTCCTCGTCCGAGATCTTATCTCCCCGTATATCGTTCAATATTTTCTGCTGCGCCACATAGCGCTCCACATTCACCACAAAGGCGTCACCGATCACCCGCCGGACGCTCCCCAACTCGCTCCGGGGCTCGCCGGGATACTCGCCCACCGTATAGCGGTACAACTTATCCCGCCCCAGATAGACCTTTACATCCTTCATCCTGTCAAAATAGACCCGGGGAACCGGGTTCCGGAACGCTCCGATCTGTATTGAATAGCGGTAATCCCCGTCCGCCGACTCCGTCTGAACAAATTCCTCTTCCTTCACAGGTTGCTGCACCACCCGGCTCTTTTCGGGAACAACCGTTCTCCGGGGAGGTTCCGCCGAACCCCTCTTAGCCAGATCGGACGAATTCATATTCCCGGCCTCCCGGATCTGTACTTTCCGGATACTGAACAGGTAATCCACCCGGCCGCTGCCTCCCCGGTTGGAAGAAACAACTCCTTCCGTGCAATCCGTATCCCGGAAAACCAACCCGAAATCATCCATCGAAGAGTTGATGGGCCGTCCCATATTCTCCGGCGCCGTCCACTCCCCTCCCGGCAACATCCGGGACACGAACACATCCAACCCTCCCAAGCCGATCTGTCCGCTGGAAGCAAAGAACAACCTCGCGTCCTCGTCCATAAAAGGGAACTGCTCATCCTCTACCGTATTGATCGACGCTCCGAGATTCACCACCTCTCCGCATTCAGCACCCCTGACCAGACACATGTAAATATCTTTTCCGCCATGGCCGCCCGGCATATCGGAGGCAAAAAAGAGCAAGGAATCCCGGTACAGCGAAGGGTGCGCACAGGAATACTCATCCGAATTGATATTCAACTCCTCGATATTCTCCCATTTTCCGTCCGCTCCTTCCTGCGCGGTCATCAACTTGATCAGAGTGTTCCCATCCTCTTTCTTTATCACCCGGTTGTAGTAGATCCGTTTCAGATCCCGCGTAAAAGCCACTGCTCCGATGTGGTACTCATCGATCAACTCCTCCGCAAAAGGCAACTTCCGCACCCCCTGCCCGTCCGAATTGAGCACCGCATTGTACAAACGGGTAAATTGATACCCGCGGGAGTCCTTTGGCGCCCCTTCCCGGTTATCGGGAGCGGCCAACACCAATCCTTTCCCCTTATAATAGGTTGCCCCGGCAGAAACCCCGTTAAAATCCATCCCTGTTTTCACTGCCGTATAGACCGGCCGCTCCTTCGCCACCTGTTTCGCAAAATTACAGGAAGCCCTGAGATACTCCACGATGGCCGGATCGCCCCCCATGCTCTCGATCACATCCAGCATGTTCTCCACCTTCTCGTACTGTCCTGTCCGTTGCTGTGCAATCGCATAAAACAGCATATCCTCCACACCCAGCACATTTTCATCGATCCGGGCATAGGCCTGTCCCGCCTTGAGAACATCGTTCAACCGGAAATAGCAGTTTGCGACCCGGGCCCTTGCATGATCCTTATCGGCCGCCGTATTGCTTTCCAACTCTTTGGTATACAATTTTAACGCCTCTAAATAATCCCCCCTGTCAAACGCCTTGTCCGCCCGGCTCTGTCCCAGCAATCCGGTCGTTGTGACCAGTAAAAATAAGAAAAGGCTCCATCTCTTCATACGCTCTTAATTTGTTTCCAACCCGTACGTTCCGGGATCAAAAATACCGGATGGAGTTGATGTCGTCATACTGCTCCTGTTCCGACGCCCGGCTGCTCCCCTGCGCCTTCCTGCCGCCGAAATGGAACGTCAGGCCGATCTCCTGCACACTGTTGAAACTATTGTCGATATCCGAATTATTCCCTTCAAAAGCATATCCCAGCCAGAGGCCCTCCGTCAAACGCACCCGGACCATTGCTGCAAAAGCCTGCTCCGTCCGGTACTGTGCTCCGATAATGAAATTATTTTTGTGGATCAATCGCGCCCCCAAATCAATATCTGTCCCCTCTTCTCCCGAATAGCTCAAATACGAATAAGGTTCCAGGTCTGTGTTTTCGGCCAACCGGAAACGATACCCCCCATACAGGAACATCTTCAACATATCGGACATGGTCGAACTCACTTTTATCCCCTCCTCGTTGATCGTATTGTACCGGAACTCCGGAATAGAAAGCCCTATAAAATAATTTTCAGCCTGGTAATGCATCCCGAAGCCAAAGTTGGGCTGGCTGTAATTGTCGGAAAAAATCGTCTCTTCCTCGTGGTGCAAAACGTATTCGGGCTCAATTCCCACGTAATTCACCCCGGCCTGTATCCCGAAAAAAAGATACCTCCCCTCGTTCACCTGAAGCCGGTAGGTACCGGCCACATAAGCGTGCAGTTTTTGGTAGGGCCCGTACTTGTCAAAAACGAGATTCAAGCCGCCGCCGAGATTTTTTTCTTCGATCAGCGTATGGAGATTCAATACCCCGGTCGAAGGCCAGACGTCCGAGTTTTCAAAACGGGTACGGTACAGCAACAATCCATTTACGCCGCTGGCTGTTCCCATCCGGGCCGGATTGATCACCGGTTGCACCATGTTGTAATCAGTAAAACGCATCAAATTGGTCTGCGCAAATCCGTTCAGCGCTGTCATCCCTACAAGCAAACCTGCAAATAAAATCCTCATCTTCTTCATTATCTGATTTTTACATACACCTTTAACCTCTTCGTGATCGCCTCTTAAACCTCCTCTTTTAATACGGGAATATCCCCCTGAAAGCCCGAAAGCCTCCAGGGAGATCTGCTCCTGTTTTTGTATTCTTTTCTTTTAGTACCTTGAATACCTGCCACGGCTCATGTCCTTCCGTATTTCCAACCAGCCTTTCAATACCTCCCGATTCCCCAAATCGATCACATAGGTATAAATACCGTTCGGGAGGTTCGAGTAGGTCACATAACCGCTGTTCCCCTGTCCGGTTCCATCCCAGTCATGCTGGTAATTCCGAGCCCGGAACACCACTTTGCCGTTCCGGTTGTATATCGTCACCATGTGATCCGGATACTCTTCCAGGAAATTCAGCACCCACTTGTCGTTCATTCCGTCACCGTTCGGCGTAATGATATTCGGAAGCTGATGCTTTCCGGTACCCGATACCTGGATGTAAATGTATCCGGTCTCTACAGCTCCCGTATACTTATTCACTACGATGTAGGTCACTTTATCCATGCCGGTGAAATCAGCGTCCGGAATGTAATTGAATTTACCATCCAGGCTCATGTACACCCTGCCGGATCCGGTGTATCCGTTCGGTGCGATAAAGAACTCATTGGCCATATCGCCCGGTTTGAACATATCCAGGTTACGCACCTGCTCTCCCTTGTGGATATTCACCAGCGTATCGCGTTTGGAATTGTCGTAGTCGATCGTCAGGATATTGGACATCACCATATTCTGGCAGATCTGTCCGCCCCGTACTCCCAACTGGATCTTATCGCCTTGCCGGAACATGTTGGATATCAATTCGGCTCTCTCTTCGCCCACCATCATCAGGTTATTAATAAACCATGTGTAATCCGGATTCTTCACAGGCATTCCGGAGAGATCCGAATCTACCCGGATCTCGTCTCCCGCCACCTTGCGATCCAGATCGGCGTAGATCAACACTTCCGGATTGGTAAGCGCCGTGATCCGAACCACATCCACCAACGGATCTCCGGCATAGCACACCTCTTTCGACGGGAAGAGTTCGCACTTGATCCACACATCCTTGTCATCCAGCACCGTCGTCGTATTGTAGTCCGTACCCAAATTCCAGTAGGGGAACCCGATGCTTCTGGTCCACTGGAAAGTCGGATTTGCACCGGCATTCTCCCAACGGGCCTCCATATAGATCTCGTCGTTGATACAAGCCAGCGTATCCTCCGTCCAGATCTCCAATTTCGGGTTAACCGACGGTTTCAGCTTCAGGAACACTTTCTCTTCGTAGAAAGGCTGTTCGGTACAAACCTCCGGCGAAGGGGTCATGATCACTTTCACCCACGTATCCTGCTGATCCATCCGCATCAGGATATCGCTCACTTTCATTTTATCGTCCAACTTGGTCAACAGTTCGTTGGTCGGCGACACCTCCGTGTGCATATCAAAAATATCGTTGTACCAGCGGAAGGTCGGGTTCAGACCGGCTGTTCCCTGTTCATCCGCCCAGATCCGGATCGTATCCCCTCCGCAGAAACCGTTCGCCGGTTCCACAGAATTGTGCAGAGTCAGATCCACCTTCTGGAACGGAGAGGCTTTCAGGCGCAAGTAGCTCTTGCATACCGTATCGCAGGCTCCGTCGATGTAAGCGCAAAGGGCTACGGTGATGTTATCCTGCCAATCGGCCGGCGGAACCCAGCTCAACACGGAAGAGGAGGAGATAAAGGTCATCTCGCCCCATTTGCCGTCCGTCGTGCTCAAACCGTCCACCGTCCATTTATAGATGGCTTCACCCAGTTCCACACCCGGTTCGTCCATGATCAGGCGGGCACAGATCGAGATCTTCGTTCCCGGACAGTACCAGCCGTCCACCGGACGGGCGGGATTGGTCTCCGGCCGGATGCCTTCGCACATATCCCACTCGATGTCGAGGATATCGAAACACTCCTTCACATAGAGCGTAAAGGTCGTATCCACCGTACCGCACGGGTTTTCCACTATGCATTTCAAACGGGTATTGTCCCAACTTCTCGGCACAGCCGTCAACGTCAGGGAGTCCGTTTGCGCACCCAGTACGCCCGGAATATCTGTAGAAGAGTTGTATAGATCCATCCAGGAAGCTCCCGTCCAACGCTGCCATCTGTAAGAGAGATTTTCGCCGGTCGCTTTGACCCCGTAAGCCACATTTTTACCGA
>JAISVB010000046.1 GCA_031271755.1 Culturomica sp. | reverse complement strand
GAGAATGATTGAAGACCTGTTCGCCAAACGTGTCCGCAACTCGCTCCGAAAAATTCAATCACCACGACAGGATTTGACCTTTGGACAACTAAAAATCTACTATGAGGCCGCAGGGAAGGGACTCAATGAGCAATTCGCCGCGAATCTCGAACTCTTGACCGACGAGGGTAAATACAACTATGTCGCCTATTTATTGGCCGATTCGAATGGGATGTCCATCAAGGAAGCCAGATACGATGGTCTTACCCGCGTAGATTTGATTGAGAACAACGAATATGGCTACTACTGTTTGGTTAAGGCTACCCAACAGTTGTTGGACAAAGTCGAACTTGAAAACAAAACTTATGCTCGAATCACGGGCAAGGCTCAGCGCGACGAACGACGGCTTTGGAATGGTCGTGCTTTGCGCGAGGCCGTGATCAATGCCATCATTCACAATGACTACACGACCGGCGCATCGCCAAAAGTAGAGTTTTTCGATGACCGTATCGAAATAACCTCGATAGGAGGATTGGTTCAGGGTATGACTCAGGCGGAGTTCTTCACCGGTTTATCCATGCCCCGAAACCAAGAGCTTATGCGTGTGTTCAGGGATTTGGATATAGTTGAGCACCTCGGCTCGGGTATCCCACGCATATTGGAAGCCTACGGCAAAGAGTGCTTTATCTTCTCTGACAACTTCTTGCGTATGGTTTTCCCTGCCGCCGAACCGCTGACCGACCAAGTCACCGACCAAGTCACCGACCAAGTCAAAGAGTTGATTAATGTGATGTCAGGCAGTATGGATAGAGAAGAAATGCAGGGGAAATTAGGTCTGTTAAACAGGGGGCATTTTAGAACCAACTATTTGAAATCGGCCCTTGATGCCGGGCTGATCGAGATGACGATTCCCGACAAGCCCAACAGCCGATTGCAGAAGTATCGTTTGACTGTGCTTGGAGAACAATTGAAAAAGGAGTTAATTTCTAATAGTAAGCGATATGTGTAAGGCGTTTTCAGTTTTTGTCCAGGATTGACATATCAATATTCGTCTTCGTTGAAGAAGAAATCATCCTTGCTCGGATAATCCGGCCAAATGTCCTCTATGCTCTCGAAAATCTCCTCGTCGTCTTCAATATCCTGCAGATTCTCGATAACTTCCATCGGAGCGCCCGAACGAATGGCATAATCGATCAGTTCGTCTTTCGATGCAGGCCAAGGCGCATCTTCCAACTTGGAAGCAAGTTCTAAAGTCCAGTACATAACTATTGTCTATTAACCCTTTCTAAAACTCCCGCAAAAGTATAGTTTTTAAAGCAATTAACAAGGCCTGTCCGTGAAATTAATGTTAAGAATATTCTAAGATTGAGTATATTGCTGAATAACAAGTGTTTACAAAATACTATTCATCGAAAAAATGCTGCAAAACCCGCCGGTAAGTATTGAATATTTTGGCTTTTGAAACAAATCCTGCGTAAACGCCCCGCTCTATGACCGGTAAATTCCAGGCTCCCGTTTCCTCGAATTTTTTCATAACGGCATCCATGGTATCACCGATCTCCACCACGGCCGGCGGCACGGTCATATAGTCCTGCACATACGTGGTGGCGTAAAGATCCTGATTGAACATGATCTTGCGGATGTCATCCAGCAACACAATACCCAGCAATTCATTCCGGCTGCCCACCACCGGGAAGATGTTCCGGGGAGAACGGGACACCTGCTTGACCAGGTCCCCCAGGGTAGCCTCCACCGGTATCGGTTTAAAGTCGGTTTCGATGACTTTGTCCAATTTCATCAGGGTCAATACGGCCTTGTCTTTGTTGTGGGTGATCAGGTCGCCTTTCATGGCCAAACGGCGGGCGTAGATCGAATGCGGCTCCATGCCGCCGGTCGTCAGGTGGGAAACCACGGAGGTCAGCATCAAAGGCACCAGCAGGGAGTATCCTCCCGTGATCTCCGCGATCAGGAACATGGCGGTCAGCGGGGCTTTCATGACGCCGGACATCACCCCGGCCATTCCCGCCAACACAAAATAGCTGACCGGAACCGTTGCTATTCCCGTCAGGTTGATCAGGGTAGCTACTAAGAAACCGCCGACGCCGCCGGTAAACAGGCTGGGCGCGAACACGCCGCCGACGCCGCCGCTCCCGTTGGTCAGAGCCGTTGCGATCACTTTAACGAACACCAATCCGGTTACATAGAGCAACACCATAAAAATATGGTCCCGTAATCCGAAAAAATAAGTATTATTCAGAATGGAATCCGCATTACCGGTCAGCAGTGCCTGCAAAGAGACATACCCTTCGCCGTACAAAGGAGGGAATAAAAAGATCAGCAACCCCAATAAAGCTCCGCCGGCCAATACCCGCCGGAAAGAGTGCCTGATCCCCGCCACAAACCGTTCGATCCGGATGTTCATCCGGATAAAATAAACGGACAGCAGGCCGCAGCAAATACCCAAAATAATGTAATACGGTACATTGGAGAGCGCGAATTGATCCTGAACGATAAAATCCAGCACGATCCCGTTCCCCATCAAAAAATAGACGATCACATAAGCGGAGATGGCCGATATCATTAACGGGATCAGGGAGGCCATCGTTAAATCCAGCATTAACACCTCCAAAGTAAAGACGATACCGGCGATCGGGGCCTTAAAAATACCGGCGATCGCTCCCGCCGCCCCGCACCCGATCATCAATGTCATAACCTTGTAATTCATGTGGAAGAAGCGGGCCAGATTGGAACCGATGGAAGCTCCGGTCAACACAATGGTCGCCTCCGTCCCCACAGATCCCCCGAAACCGATGGTGATGGTGCTGGCGATCATGGAAGAGTAATTGTTGTGCGGTTTGATCATGCTGTTCCGGCGGGAAATGGCGTACAACACCTTGGTCACCCCGTGGCTGATATCTTCCCGGACAAAATAGCGGACAAACAGGGAGGTCAACAGGATGCCGATGAAAGGATAGACAAAGAACAGCAGGCTCCCGCTGTCCACCTGCAACCGTTCCGTAAAAAAAAGGTGCGTATAGTGCACCATGTTTTTCAAAGCCACAGCGGCAAGGCCGGACACAATTCCGACCAGCAAACTCAGGATCAGGACAAAATTCTTCTCTTTGATGGATCGGATCCGCCAAAACAAAAAACGGCTGTACCATTTACTCCACCACGCCATACTATGCACTGTAAAATTGTACCATCGTTCTTACCGTTTTGTAATGCTCTTCAGGGAGCCGTATTCGGGGTGAAACTCCACCGTCCACCCCTCGTTGGCGATCACCTCCGCCGGGAGCGTTTGGATCGTCCCTTCTTGCGGGATCACTGCCCGGAACCGTTGCAATTCACCGAACGAATTGATCAGCTTTACCTCGCCCGTCGCCGGAACCCGGTAATAGATCGCAGCAGCCGGTGCAGCCGCTCCTCTGCCGGAGGCCGGAATCGATAACTGTTCCACAACCAGGCTGTATACCACAGCCGTTACATTTTGCCGTTCCACCACCCCTTCCGTTTCCGAAAAGCGGAAAATAGCGACCGGTTCCTCTTCTTTTCCCGGTAAAACGGAGAAGGTGCGCTCGATCGTATATACCTCCTTTTTACCTAAGAAGAGCGAAAAATACTCCTGTTCCATGCGGTCCAGCTCTTTCAGTACTGTTTTCAGGGAAGCGCCGACGGGTAACTCTCCCTCTCCGGCCACCAGCTTCTCCCGTTCCGACTTGATCCGGAAGATCTCCCTGACCGCCCCCTGCATCACCTCCCGGTGCGTACGCTTTTCGTACCGGACGATCGGATCCCAGATCTTTTTCTCCACACCGTCTATCTCCTGAACAATATAGTTGGTGTCCAATACCTCTTTTAGGGGGTTGTATACTTTCAAAGCCGTCAGATCCACCTCCTCTTCGTGCTCCTCTGCAGTAACCGGCAGGGTATATTTTACATGCCACTCCTCCCGCGGAACACTCCGGCTGCCGGAAGAAACGCCGGCCAAAAAGCCCTCCGGGCTCAGAGAGAGCATCACCGGCGCATAGTCACCGGAAGCCGTCACGGAATAGACCGCCTGCTCATCCGGAAGATACTCCGGGCGAATTTGCAACTCCGCCACCCTCCACAACTCTCCCGGTTCCGTGATCTCCGCCCGGATCCCCAACTCCCTCTCCGCATCCTGCCGGAAAGGTCCCGGAATCAACCGGGTACATTCCAACACGGCCGTCACCCGGAAACTCACCTTCGGCAAACAGTAATGAACCGTAACGGGAAGCGACAACTCCTTTTTTTTCTGGGCTACAGTTGCAGAAAAACCGGTCAGCAACAGCAAACAGATCACATAAATTCTCTTCATATCGCTTATCTTTAAAAAGTCCGGAACTTCTATTTTCAAGTTCCGGTTCCCAACCCCCTTAGTTAGCAAATAGCAAAATTGCTCAATTTATTTTATCTCTCAAAATTTTCAATCGTGAATCTTGTCTAATCCATAGTACATTTGGGCGCTACCCGTTTTATATCCGGGATTTTTTTCACGCTCTCTTTTTCAGAAGTAAAAATAAGAGAAAAATGCTTATATTTGCCTCCTCTGAGAATTAATATTTATCTAAATAATTAAAATTATGTTCAAAAAACAACCAAAAGGATTAATTCCGGCCGCACTCGCCAACATGGGTGAACGTTTTGGTTTTTATACCATGATGGCTATCTTGACCCTTTTTCTCATGTCTAAATTCGGCTTATCCGGTCAGGAAGCAGGTGTATTGTACTCCATTTTTTACGGAGCCATTTACATTCTTGCTTTAGCAGGAGGGCTGATTGCCGACGGGACAAAAAACTACAAAGGCACAATTATCGCAGGGCTGATTGTCATGTGTTTGGGATATGCCTTTTTAGCCATGCCGAGTTTAATCGTAAGCAAATGGATTGCACTGAGCGCGCTTCTGGTGATTGCATTCGGTAACGGACTTTTTAAAGGAAACCTGCAAGCTATCGTCGGACAATTGTACGATAACGAAAAATACTCCAAAATGCGAGATTCCGGTTTCCAAATATTCTACATGTTCATCAACATCGGAGGTATGTTTGCTCCGTTTATGGCGGTGTGGGTACGCAACTGGTTTGTCAAATCTCAGGGATATATGTACAATTCCGACCTGCCCGGGCTTTGCTGGCAGTTTAAAAACGGTACGATGTCTACTGAAATATTGGAGGGGCGTTACACCGAGTTAGCTACACAGGTATCAGGAGGCGTAACACCGGACATGGCAACTTTTGCAGACAACTACCTGCTTGCTTTCAACACCGGTTTTCATTATGCATTTTCCGTCGCCATTCTTGCCATGCTTATCTCCATGGTTATTTTCTTTATTTACAAACGGGTATTACCCGATAAAAATAAAACAGTAAAAAATAATACGGAGATCTCCAAAGAGGAGATCAAACAAGACGCCAAAGAGATCAAACAACGCCTGTTTGCGCTCCTCGCAGTATTCGCCGTTGTTATTTTCTTCTGGTTTTCCTTCCACCAAAACGGTTTGACCCTAACGATGTTCGCGAAAGACTACACGCAACTCAACGTATTCGGACTGGACATTTCCGCCGAAATTTTCCAATCTACCAATCCGTTCATTGTGGTATTCCTGACCCCTATTATCATGGCATTTTTTGCTTTCCTGGCCAGAAGAGGAAAAGAACCCTCAACCCCAAAAAAAATCGCTATCGGTATGGGGATCTCTGCATTTGCTTTCGTGATCATGGCCATCGGTTCAATCGGATTGCCTAACTTCTCCGAAGTTGAAGCTATGGGGGGACTTGCATTTGCTCAACGCGTTACACCCTGGTTGCTATTTGCCACCTACTTTATTCTCACCGTAGCTGAATTGTTTATATCCCCGCTGGGACTCTCTTTCGTATCCAAAGTCGCTCCGGCACACCTGCAGGGATTGATGCAGGGGTGTTGGTTAGGGGCAACTGCCATCGGCAACTTCTCCCTTGTCCTCGGGGCAATGATGTATGAAAGCATTTCGATAGCCACGACCTGGTGGGTATTTGTGATTGTATGCGCTATTTCCATGATCGCCATGTTTACCATGGTTAAATGGCTGGAAAGAGTAGCAAAATAAACGCATCAGACTATGTTTAAAAATCATCCAAAAGGGCTGTATGCGCTTGCATTAGCCAACACAGGCGAGCGTTTCGGGTACTACACCATGGTCGCCATTTTTGCGTTGTTTTTACAGGCAAAGTTCGGTTTGACCGCCGGACAGACAGGACAGATGTTCGGAGGCTTCCTGGCAGCCGTCTATTTTTTACCGGTACTGGGCGGTATCATTGCAGACAAGTGGTTGGGCTACGGAAAAACCGTATCCGTCGGGATCATTGTGATGTTCCTGGGGTACATGCTGATGGCTGTTCCCGGGATGGGCATGCCCGTCCTGATCGCCGCCCTCTTTACCATTGCCCTTGGGACCGGTCTCTTTAAAGGCAACCTCCAGGTGATGGTCGGCAATCTGTACGACGATCCCAAATACAAGGAACGCCGCGACCCGGGTTTCAGCCTGTTCTACATGGCCATCAACATCGGTGCCATGTATGCCCCCACGGCAGCTACAAAAGTGATGAACTATTTCATGGCCAAAGAGGGATTAAGCTATGTCGCCGATATTCCGGCGCTGGCCCATCAATTGCTGAACGGTTCCATCGACGCAGAAGGGACGGCAAAACTAACCGAATTAGCCACTGCGCAGGGAGCAGCCTTTACCGGCGACCTGGCAGCATTCAGCCAATTTTACATCGACCAGTTGGCCGCCTCTTACAACTACGGTTTCGGAGTGGCCTGCATCTCTTTGGTCGTTTCAATGGCCATTTACCTCTCCACCAGAAAACTGTACAAACACGCCGATGTCAATGCCAAACAGTTGGCCGCCAAACCGCAAACCGCCCATACGGTTGCGACCGAAACCCTCTCTCCGAAAGAGACCAAAGAGAGAATCGTAGCTTTGGGACTGGTTTTTGCCGTGGTGATCTTTTTCTGGATGTCGTTCCACCAAAACGGATTGACCATGACCTTCTTTGCCCGGGACTACACGCAAAAATTCGCGGAAGGCTGGACAAGGATCGGTTTTGATGTTGTCAATCTCACCTTGATACTGGTTGCGATCTATGCCATATTCAACATCTTTCAATCCAAAGAATTTAGGAGTAAGCTGATCCCTGCCGGCGTTTTAGCGCTCAGCATCGCAGGTTTCATTTACAGGTATATGAACATGGAGCCCACTGTGAGCAGCGAACCCCAAATGTTCCAGCATTTCAACCCCTTCTTTGTGGTTGCGTTAACTCCATTTTCCATCACGATCTTCGCCTGGTTGGCAAAATTGAAAAAAGAGCCCTCCACGCCGAAGAAGATCGGCTACGGGATGTTCATCGCCGCCGCCGGATTTGCGATCCTGGCCGTTGCTTCTTTCGGATTGAAATCCCCCGCCGAGTTGGAATCGGTTGGCGGTGTCAGCAATGTTTTATTAAGCCCCAACTGGTTAATAAGCACCTATTTAACCCTGACGTTCGCTGAGTTATTCCTCAGCCCGATGGGGATCTCTTTCGTGTCGAAAGTAGCCCCCCCGAAACTCAAGGGCCTGATGATGGGCGGCTGGTTCGCGGCCACAGCGGCCGGTAACTACCTGACATCCGTCATCGCCGAGATCTGGAACAGTTCCATTCCGCTCTGGGGCGTTTGGGGCGTGTTGATCGTTTGCTGCCTGGTATCTGCAATCTTTATCTTCGCTGTGATGAAGCGTTTGGAAAAAGTTGCATAACCTCAAGCCTCATACCGGAAAACGCCCGAAAACCGGGCGTTTTCTTTTTCCATTTACTTGAAAGATGTCGTTGTCAATTACGCGAAAAGCGAAGGGCTGCCGATTTGAGGAAGCATCTCTTTGCTTCCGAAAACAGCAGGTCGGAGCGATGGTGAAAAAAGAGGAAGTATTCATTCGGTTGTTTTGAAAATTATACCGCGATGTTTGCCGGAATAAAAAAAAGCGCTAATTTTGTGCCGTTGAAAAAACAACGCTCCTGTTCAATGGTGTAATGGCAGCACAACAGATTCTGGTCCTGTTAGTCAAGGTTCGAATCCTTGTTGAACAACAACCTAAAAACCTCCTGCCGGTGCAGGGGGTTTTTGATTGACACGACATCCGTATGGCTGAAAAACATTCCTTCGAACAGAGAGAACCTGTCGATCCACGGGTGAAAGGTTAATCGTCAAAACCCGGCCGCTTAAATTCCGCGGCAGCGGGAAATTGTTTCAAGATATCCTCCCGCAATTCGGAGAGGATAACCAGCAAGTGCGCTCCCTCCCGTTCCAAAACCGGTAAAAGCTCCCTCAATTGCCGCCACGCCTGTTCGGATTGCTCCATTGACAAAAGCGCCACTTTGGCCGATCCGTTGTAATCCAGCCACAGATTTCCATTCGTCGACCTTTCTTCCCGGCGATAGTAATCGTATATCGCCCGCCGGAGTTTTGGATTGATCACATCCAACTGCCAGTCGATCACCTCTGTGGCGGCAGTAACTGCATCGGCTTTTTCCCGCTCCGATTCTGTCAGATCATCCAGAGCGCTGTATGTTTCCTCCAAGGTGTGTTCCGCCCAGGCCTCGTACACCAGCGAGACCCGGAGCATATCCAGCATGCCGGCGCTGTACTCCGTGTCCGGCTCCTCTCCTTCCCCCTCTTCCGATTCCTCCTCCCAAAGAGCTTCCGAATACTCTTCCCGGAACTCATCTCCTCCTTCTCCGGAGCGGAGGTAGTTCCGAATCTGGTCCCACAACGGAAGCGGATTTTGCAGGATCTGCTCCAACGGCAATTCATCCTCTGTTTCCTCCGCTTTTTGTTCCAGCCGGTAACTGAGGCAGGAGGCGCCGAAGCCGCACTTTTCGCACCAACGGTCGCAATAGTTGTAGATCTCCGGAATAAAACCGGCTTTTAGCAATTCTTCTCGGTTGTTTTCCACCTCCATAGCTGTGTTATGTTATTCCGCCTGCCGGATGGAGAGACCGATCCGCCGGCGCTCCCTGTCCACCTGTATCACTTTTACCCGCAACTGCTGGTGCAACGCCAGCACTTCCGCCGGATTGGCGATATACCGGTCGGCTATCTCCGAAATGTGCACCAATCCCTCCTGTTTGACTCCGATGTCCACAAAGGCTCCGAAATTGGTCAGATTGGTGACAATACCCGGCAACACCATTCCCTCCTGCAGGTCTTCTATCTTTGTGATCCCATCGGCAAAAGCGAACACCTTTGCCGCAGAACGGGGATCCCGCCCCGGCTTTTTCAACTCTTCCCGGATATCCTGCAGGGTGGGCAATCCTGTCTTTTCCGTGACGTAGCGAGTCAATTCGATCCGGTCGCACAACTCTGCCTGTCCGATCAATTCCCCGACCTCCACGCCCAGATCGGCCGCCATTTTTTCCACGACCGGATAGGACTCCGGATGTACGGCCGAATTGTCCAACGGATTCGCCGCTCCCGCGATCCGGAGGAAGCCGGCGCACTGCTCGTACGCCTTGGCGCCCATCCGTTTTACCTTCTTCAATTCATTCCGGGAGCGGAAAGCGCCGTTCTCCCGGATGTACTCCTCCACGTTTTCGGCCAGAACCGGCCCCAGGCCGGATACGTACCGCAACAGGTAACGCCCGGCCGTATTGACATTTACTCCCACATTGTTCACGCAGGACTCCACCACCCGCTCCAAGCTCTCTTTCAACTTTTGCTGGTCTACATCGTGCTGGTACTGTCCCACTCCGATGGATTTGGGATCGATCTTTACCAATTCGGAGAGCGGATCCATCAGGCGGCGTCCGATGGAAACAGCGCCGCGCACCGTTACGTCGTACTGCGGGAACTCCTCCCGGGCAACCGGCGAAGCGGAATAGACCGAAGCCCCGCTCTCGCTGACCACAAACACCTGCAACTTCCGGTCAAAACGGAGGCTTTGAACAAAAGCTTCCGTTTCCCGGCCGGCCGTACCGTTCCCGATGGCGATCGCCTCTATCCGATACATCTCCACCAGATTCGTCACGTTGGCCGCAGCCTGCTTGTACTCGCTTCGCGGCGGATGGGGATAGATGTTCTCGTTGTGTAACAAATGGCCGGTTTCATCCAAACAGACCACTTTACAGCCGGTGCGGAAACCGGGGTCTATCGCCAGGATCCGTTTGCTTCCCAAAGGCGGCGCCAGCAAAAGTTGGCGCAGATTCCCCGCGAAAACACGGATGGCCTCCTCGTCCGCTTGCCGTTTGGATATCCCCATGTACTCCGTTTCGATGGAAGGGAACAACAACCGTTTGTAGGAATCGCCTACAGCCTCCCGCACCTGCATAGCGCTCTCCGTCCGCCCCGTCACGAACAGTTTTTCCAATCCGGCCGTCGCCGCTTCGTGATTCACCGCCAGGATCACCTTCAAAATGCCTTCGCTCTCCCCCCTCCGAATGGCCAGCATCCGGTGCGACGGGCAACGCCGGAGGGATTCGCTGTAATCAAAGTAATCCCGGTATTTTTCGCCTTCGACCTCCTTCCCTTTCACGACCTGCGAACGGATCACTCCCTCCTTTTCCACCTGCCGGCGGGCCAGATTCCGCGCCTTTTCGCTTTCACTCACCCACTCCGCCAGAATATCCCGGGCCCCCTGCAACGCCTGCTCCCCGTTTTGCACCTCTCCCTTGACAAAAAGCGCCGCTTTCAGCGCTACATCTCCGTACTCCTGCCGGAACAACCAATGCGCCAACGGTTCCAACCCTTTTTCCCGGGCCTTCGAGGCGCGTGTCTGCTTCCTGGGTTTGTAAGGCAGGTAGAGATCTTCCAGTATCCTGATCTCCTCGCACGCCCGAATTTGCTTTTCCAACTGCGGAGTGAGTTTTTCCTGTTGTCCGATGGATTCCAATATCGATTTTTTCCGTTTTTCCAACTCTTTGTATTGATCGTACAACTCTTTCAGGTCGCCGATGCTCACTTCGTCCATGCTGCCCGTCATCTCTTTCCGGTAACGGGCAATAAAGGGGATCGTCGCCCCCTCGTCCAGCAGATTCAGCAGGTTGCGGAGGTACCGTCCCTCCTTTCCCGAACGGCCGGCCAAAAAAGAAACGGGATCTATAAAACATTCCATACGTACGCTCTTTGTCATCGTACCGCTCCCGGCACAATATTTTCGAAGGACAAAGATACAAGTTCCGGAGTTTATTCTCTATATTTCACGAATATAAGATGCACTTCGACAATCTTTGAAAGCAAGCTTTCACGATTGTCCTCAGTTTTCACTACATTTGCGGAACATAATTCGTCAAATCATGATCCGGGTTGAAGGCATTGAAAAAAGTTACAGGGAGTTAAACGTATTGAAAGGGATAGACCTGCTGGTGCGCGAAAAGGAGATCGTTTCCATCAGCGGCGCCAGCGGGGCAGGAAAAACTACGCTCCTGCAGATC
This sequence comes from Culturomica sp., assembly GCA_031271755.1. Lineage (GTDB taxonomy): Bacteria > Bacteroidota > Bacteroidia > Bacteroidales > Marinifilaceae > UBA944. Next base: position 10,820 of record JAISVB010000046.1, on the reverse strand, counting down.
ATCGGAACCCTGGACCGCCCCGACAGCGGCGAAATCTGGTACGAAGAAACCCGCCTCTCCTCCCTTTCGGCCGGAAAATTGGCCGCCTTCCGGAACCACCACATCGGTTTTGTCTTTCAGTTTCACCATTTGTTGCCGGAGTTTACGGCGGTGGAAAATGTCTGCATGCCCGGCTGGATCAAAGGGGTGTCGAAAAAAGAGGCCGAAAAAAGAGCGACCGGCCTGCTGGAACTGCTGGGACTTCGGGAACGTCTTTCCCACAAGCCGAACGAACTCTCCGGCGGCGAGCAGCAACGGGTTTCCGTAGCCCGGGCGTTGATGAACAACCCGAAAGTGATCCTGGCGGACGAACCTTCCGGCAATTTGGACACGGCCACCAAAGGGGAGTTGCACCGTCTGTTTTTTTCGCTCCGCGACGAACTGGGACAAACCTTCGTCATTGTTACACACGATACCGAATTGGCCGGCATGTCCGACCGGCAGGTGCAGATGAAAGACGGGGTCATTTTACCGGAAAATCCAATGATCTGAAAAAAACCTATTGTTTGTCATAATTTATTTTTATCTTTGCACGATTTTTCAGCCCGAAAGGGACAATTTATGTAAAAAAACGAATGAAACCTATGGATCATCTTGACAAAGTAAGCTACTCCCTCGGACTGAGCATTGCCAGCAACCTGATTTCTTCCGGAGTAACTACGCTGAACGCAGAAGTATTTACCGAAGCGATCGCCACGGTTTTCGCCGGAAAAACGCCGGAGATCACACCGGAGGAAGCCAACAAGATCCTGCAGGCGCATTTCGAAAAATTGGAAGCTGCCCGTGGAGGCGAAGCCCAAGCCGCCGGAAAAAAATTCCTGGCGGAGAACCGATCCAAAGAAGGAGTGGTCACCCTGCCGAGCGGCCTGCAATACAAGGTGCTGAAAGAGGGAAAAGGCCCTAAACCCAAGGCTCAGGATACGGTAAAATGCCATTACGAAGGCAGGTTGATCAACGGCGCTGTTTTCGACTCCTCGATCCGCAGAAATCAACCGGCCGAATTCCCGGTAAGCGGTGTAATTGCCGGGTGGGTGGAAGCGCTCCAATTGATGAACACCGGTTCCAAATGGCAACTGTACATCCCGTCGGAACTGGCGTACGGTTCCCGGGGAGCCGGACAAAGCATCGGCCCGAATGAAACCCTCATCTTCGATGTGGAACTGTTAGACATCGTATAACCGGATCAATTCAAAACAAAATCAATATCCATACTTTAAAACCAAACAAAAAATGAACGCAAAACAGATCTTATTGATTTTTGCAGCAGGGGTTCTTGTGCTGAGCAGTTGCTGCAACAACGGTTCGCTGAACTCTACCAAAGCTTCTCTGAAAACAGAAAGCGACACGGCTTGTTATTACTTAGGATTTTTGTACGGAGGCGGAATGGCCCAGACCGGTTTGAAAGAGCCGAACATGGCTGCCATTATAGCCGGTATGAACAGCGCTATCCAAAAAACGGATACGATCGACCAGTACACCGTCCAGATGTTCCTGGGTCAGTATTTTGAAAAACTGGCGCAAAAACAGGGAGAAGAAAACCGGATCAAAGGTGAAAAATTCTTGGCAGAAAACCGGACGAAGGAAGGTGTCGACACATTGACCGACGGGATCCAGTACAAAGTGCTGGTAGCCGGCGACGGCCAGAAACCGGCAGAAACAGACGTAGTGAAAGTACACTACAAGGGTACTCTGATCGACGGAACGGAGTTCGATGCTTCCAAAGGAGAACCGGTGGAATTTCCGCTGAACCAGGTTATTCCGGGATGGACCAAAGCGATCTCGCAAATGCCCGTAGGTTCCAAATGGATTATCTACATCCCGTCGGAACTGGCGTACGGTACCCGGGGAGCCGGACAAGCAATCGGACCGAACGAAACCCTGATCTTTGAAGTAGAATTGCTGGAAATCGTTCCCCAAGAAGCTGCTCAGGCAGCCAATTAATCTCACTTTTAGCAACGGAGAGCATCTGTATGAATTACGAAATTACCGGAAAACTGATCCACAAAGAGGAGATTCAGCACATTAGCGACCGATTCCAGAAAAGGGAGTTCGTGATCGAAGTGGAGAACGACAAAAATCCACAATGGAACGAATTTATCAAGATACAATTGGTACAGGATCGTTGCGATCTGCTTGAAAACATTCCCCTCAATGAAAGTATAAAGGTATATTTCAATGTACGCGGCCGGAAATGGGAAAACAAAGGGCAAATCTCTTATTTTACCAATCTGGAAGGCTGGAGAATCGAAAAATTGCAGCCCCAAACCCAAGTCGCACCTCCGGTACCCGAATACATGGTGGAAGATATTCCTCCCATGCCGGAAGCCGATGACCTTCCGTTCTGACAAAACATATACCTTCGGGTATCCTGTAAAAAAGCCGGCTTTTGAAAGCCGGCTTTTCTATTTTCTTTCTTACTCCTCCGGAAGCAAGCGGATCTCGTTCTCACCGATCTCGATCACTCCCTGTTTGTAGAGAGAACCGAGCGCCTTTTTGTAGTTCTTTTTGCTGCATCCGAAAATGTTGTAAATCATCTCCGGAGGCGTTTTGTCCGAAATATCCAGCACTCCTCCGTTGTCTTTGATCTTCTCCAAGATCTTCCGGGTCAGGGGATCGATCTGTGTATATCCCCCCTGTTGCAACACCACATCGATCTTCCCGTCCGGGCGCACCTCCCGGATAAATGCTTTCAGTTTTTGCCCCAGGCGGAGCGGCTGGAACACCTCATTCCGGTAAATCAATCCCCAATGGGCGTTGTTGATAATGACATTGAATCCCAGGTCGGACGGACGGGCGACCAGCACATCGACCGCTTCTCCCGGCTCATACGCCGCCGCTTCCCTTCCCAAATACTTCTCCACCTTTTCGGTCGCCACGATCCGGTCTGTTTCGTCGTCCAAATAGGCGTACACCAAATAGGATTTCCCCTCCGTCATGCGATCCCGCTGCTCCCGGAAAGGCACCAGCAGATCTTTGCGCAATCCCCAGTCCAAAAAAGCGCCGACGGAAGCTGTCGCCACCACCTTCATCACGGCGAATTCACCCACCGCAACATGCGGGGTCTCCGTCGTCGCAATGATGCGGTCTTCGGAATCAAAATAGATAAAGACCCGGAGTTCGTCGCCCGGAAAACAGTTCTTAGGGACATACTCGTTGGGGAGCAGGATCTCTCCCCGCTCTTCCCCGTCTAAATACAGTCCGAAATCCACCGCTTTTACGACCGTAAGGGTGTTGTATTTTCCCAATGCTATCATACGCTCCTTATTATTTGAAAGCTTTTTCCGCCAAGCCCGGGCCGTTGAGTTTCAGTTTGTCGAAATAATCCGGCACCGGCTTTCCGAGGAGTTTATCCACATACATCCGGGCCATGTACTGGGCCAGCATAAAACCGTGTCCCCGCATGCCCACAAACAATCCCAATTCCGGATCCACAATGTACCGGGGTTCCACATAGTACCCCGACCACGCCGCCTGTATACCCACACCCGCCAGATCCGGCAACCACTCCACAAAGAGTTCGCTTACAATCTCCAGAAAGGATTTTGTACTCATATTCAGGTTTTTATCAACCCGCACAGCATCCAATTTCGGAGAAGCGCACCCAATGATCTGCCCGGTAGAGGCCAACTGCTGCCCATACACCGCAGAAAATCCTTTGTAATCCCTTCGGTCGATCAGCATGTCCAAGTTGTTCCCGTTCTTGCCGATCAGCGGCAGGCGGCGGGTAATGAACGCCTGGTGCCGTACCGGATAAAGCCCGGAATCAATGCCCATGCTTTCGCACAATTTTCCGGCGCCGGCTCCCAATGCATTGACAAATTGTTCCGTCCGGTACTCCACGTATTTTTTATCGTGTGTCAATACCAGCACATTCGTGTATTTCCCGTCTCTGGTGGCTTCCAAGACCCGGCAATCCTCCAAAACGGTCCCTCCTGCCGCAATTCCTTTGTTCCGGATCAGATCCGTCACTTTTCCGGGCGTTGCCTGCCAGCAATCTTCCGTCAGGAGAGCAGCCAGATACTTCCCGGATTTGGGATTAAAATAAGGAGAGATCTCCTCCCGGAACTGTTTCGGGCCGATCATCTCCGCTTTCGACCAGGCTTTGCTGGCTTCCAGCGCCCGGCAGGTCTCTTCGTCGTGGGCGAAATTTACGTACCGGATGGGGCGGTAATCGATGTTCGAATCACGTTGCAATTCCCTAAAGATCGCATGATTCCGGGAAGAGATCTCCGCCAGTTCCGGTAACGAAAAAGCCGTCCGGCCACCTGCAATATTCCGCCAGGAAGAACCGCGTTCCGCATTGACCAACACCGGATTCATACCGGCCTCTGCCATGTACCGGAACAGGGCGCTTCCGGCAATTCCTCCGCCGGCGATCAGAGCGCCCACTTCCACTTTCCGGCAGATATCCCGGTTGGCTACCCGGTATACATCCCCCTTTTCGGCCGGATACAATTCGCCCAAAGTCAATTGATTGGAAAGGGGAGCGCGAGGCGTGGCGTCGCCGGTCAGTTCAATACCGCGGGCTCTCAACGCCTGCCGTAACCTCGGGATGCACCGTTTCCCCCGGCATGGCCCCATGCCCAGATGAGTCGTGTGTTTCACTTCGTCGATGGAGATAAAGGAACGATCCCCCACCATCTGCAACACCTCTTCCAATTTCACATCGTCGCAATGGCAGATAAAGGTCTCCCCTTTCTCTTCCTTCAACAGCGGGGTTGCCTTTAACGGTTTCGGATAGTTGGCTTTTACGATAAATCCCCGTACATGCGTCAATTCCTCTCCCTGCATCGTCAGGGATTTGACCCGGGCCACGTTGGTTTTGTTGGGTTTGTGCAATATTTTTTCAATAACTCCCTCTCCCAATTTTTCTCCGTCGTTATTCACCAAAAAAACCTCCTGCCCCTCTTTCGCATCGTATTCGATCGGCAGGAAAAGGGTATTTTTCTTCAGATTGTACCCAAAAATAGCCAAACCGGGACATTGGTATACACACTCCATGCACCCGATACACTTATCATAATCAATGCGGGGAACAGCAGAGGTACTCTCTTTGGTAATGGCGCCGTGCGGGCAGGCAAAAGAGCAGGGATTGCAGGCAAAACCGTACAGGCAATCGGCCTGTACAAAGCCACGCTCCGCCATTCGTTCCGGATCCGGCAATACGGGTTCGTTCAACACCCGTACCGGATGCTGCTGGGAGTCGATGTACTCTTTGGACAACAACAGGTAATCGTCGTAATTCAGGCGTATTCCCAGTTCCATCATGATCTGCATGGCTGTGTGCCTGCCCTTGAGCACCGCACTGGTCCCCTCGCCGATCCGGATAGCATCCCCGGCAGCGAAACAACGAGCGCCAAACACCTCCTGTCCTTTGACCCAGAGTTGGTTGTCCGAGATCAAACCCGTACAGATGTTGATCACATCGATTCCTTCGATGATCTTCTCGCTCCCCGGAACCGGGCAGAATCCCTCGCATTTAGCCACCACGGCTCCGCATATCCCGTCGCCTTTTTCGTTGGGGATCGCTTTCAACAGAATGTGAGAGGTCATCACCGGGATCGCCAGCCGACGCACCCGGTTCGCCTGCACGGGAAATCCTCCTTCCCGCGGCTGCGCCTCGATGATCGCTTTCACACAGGCGCCGGCCTGCATCAACTGGTACGAAGTCAGGTAACCGATATTTCCGGCGCCTACCGTCAACACGTTCTTACCCAACAAGGTCAATTCGTTGTTCATCATCTTCTGCACAACCGCCGCCGTATAAACACCCGGCAAGTCGTCGTTCTCAAAAGCCGGCATAAAGGGAACCGCTCCCGTCGCCACTACTAAATAATCGGAATCGACAAAAAAGAGCTCTTCCGTCTCCAAATTTTTGACGGCGACCCGCTTGCCCTCCAGTAAATCCCAAACAGTGGAGTTCAGGTAGATGCCGTCGGTATTTTCCCCGGCCAATGTCTTTGCAATATCGAACCCGCGCATGCCCCCGAAACGCTTCTCTTTTTCAAAAAAGAAAAACTGGTGGGTCTGCATGGTGAATTGTCCGCCGATCTTGTCGTTGTTGTCGATGACGATGTTATCGATCCCATATTTGTTAAACTCTTCACGCACAGCCAATCCGGCCGGTCCGGCGCCGATAATGACCACCGTTGTACGCAGAATCTGCTTTACCGCCTGCGGCTTGGAATGGATGGCTTTCGGCATCTCCTGGCCGGAAACTTCCGCAACCTCCTTCACTCCGTCCACCTTGGTGATGCAGATCCGGCGGATCTTTCCGTCCACCAGCATCTCGCAGGCGCCGCACTTTCCGATCCCGCACTCCAGCGAACGGCAACGTTCCTCGATGCTGTGGCTGTGTACCGGGAATCCGGCCTGGTGCAAAGCAGCCGCAATGGTATAGCCGCTTTCCGCTTCGATCTTCCGTCCGTTGTACTGAAAATATACCTTCTCCCTGACGGGCACCTTTAATATCGGGTGGTGTTCAATCTTCGACATATCCGCAATTTTTAAATGATTGATTTCTGAGTGTTTGATCCCGGTAAACCTACGGAAAAAAAACAAAAAAAAAGCTGACTTTTGTCAGAGTTCCCTTATTTTCCTTATCGGCGTTGCTTTTCCGCTTTTTTACGAGATCTTTTCAAACAGGAAATACCCCTCCACTCCCTGCCCGTCTATACTCACCCCCTTGATCACAGAAGGCTCCACAAGCACACCGAACCAACTGTCCAATTCATACTCCATTTTGAAATCGGAATGGATCACATCGAACTCCCGCGCCTCCAACCACACCTTCCGGCCCTCCACTTCCCCCTCCAAAAACTCCTGGATCATAGAGACCTTTCCATCCTCAGTTTTATCCGTAAAGATAACGCGTCCGAAGAGCTTCCCATCCTCCTGTTCCAGCGTCAGTTCACCCTCCGCCATTCCGTATCCGTACTGCTCCCGGTACCTCCATTTTCCATTCAGATCCATGCGCTACAACCCCTTCTTTTTAGCTTCCTGCCAATACGCTTCCATCTCCTCCAAACTCATTTCCGGCACTTTCTTGCCGGCCTCTTCCGCCCGGTCTTCCACAAACGTAAAGCGCCGGATAAACTTCCGGTTGGTCTTTTCCAAAGCATTTTCCGGATTGATACCGTACAGCCGGGCGGCATTGACGATGGCAAACATAAAATCTCCGAACTCCTGTTCCGCTTTCTCCGAATCCCCTTTCCGGATCTCGGCTTCCAACTCTTCCAGCTCCTCCCGCACCTTTTCCCACACATCTTCCCGGTTGGTCCAGTCGAAACCCGCCCCCCGGGCCTTGTCCTGCATACGGTACGCTTTTACCAAAGCCGGCAGCGAAACAGGCACGCCGCTCAATACCCGCTTTTTGCGGTCTTTCTCCTGCAATTTCAACTGTTCCCAATTCCGCAACACCTCCTGTTCGTTCTCCACTTTGACATCCCCGTAAATATGCGGATGACGGTAACGCAACTTTTCTCCGATCGCCAACAACACATCTCCGATGTCAAACCGCCCCTCCTCTTCTGCAATCCGGGCATAAAACAGCACATGCATGATCAGATCCCCCAACTCCTTTTTTACTTCGTCCGCATCGCCCGCCAAGATAGCGTCGCCCAATTCATACAGTTCTTCTATGGAAAGAGCGCGCAACGACTCCCAGGTCTGTTTTTGATCCCAGGGACACTTCCGCCGCAATGTTTCGATGATTTTCACCAATTCGGCAAAAGCCTCTGTTTTGTGCCGTAATTTTTCGTCGTTCATATCCGTTTTCCGCGAATTTTTTCTTAATTTGCCGTTGCAAAATTACAGGTTTTATCGGAAGATTCATGACAGAGAGAAGAATTAGTATCGGAAATATAGATCCTATTGATTTTTACGGAATTAACAACTCCAAATTCAACCTGTTGAAAGAATACTTCCCCAAATTAAAACTCATCGCCCGGGGCGACGAGATCATCCTGCAAGGAGAAGAGAAGGAGATCGAATTGCTGGCTGTTAAATTAGACGCCCTGCTGGAACACTATCACCGCTACAATATGCTGACGGTGGCCAATCTGAAACGGATCATACTGGAAGACCATCAGGTAGAAGATCCGGAAGATCCCGATTCGGTCATTCTGTTCGGTAATTCCGGCAAAGCGATCCGGGCGCGTACCGCCAACCAGCGGAAACTGGTGGAGTTGGCCGGCAGCAACGACCTGTTGTTTGCCACCGGGCCGGCCGGATCCGGCAAGACTTACACCGCCATCGCTTTGGCCGTCCGGGCCTTGCGCAACCGGGAGGTGAAACGGATCATCCTCAGCCGTCCGGCCGTGGAAGCCGGCGAAAACCTGGGATTTTTGCCCGGTGACCTGAAAGAGAAGGTGGATCCCTACCTGCAACCCCTGTACGATGCCCTGGCCGATATGATCCCGCCCAAAAAGCTGGAAGATTATTTAGCCACGGACATTATCCAGATCGCTCCGCTCGCTTACATGCGGGGACGCACGCTGAACGACGCGTTTGTCATCCTGGACGAAGCGCAGAATACGACCCGCAACCAGTTGAAAATGTTTCTGACCCGCATGGGTGTCAGCGCTAAATTCGTTGTCACCGGAGATATGAGCCAGATCGACCTGCCGCGCAAAAGCGATTCCGGCCTGATCCACGCATTCCGGATCCTGCACGGCATCCCGGGAATTGCCCTGGTGGAATTCGACGAAAGCGACATCATCCGCCACAAATTGGTCAAAGCCATCGTGAAAGCCTACGACCGGGAGAACGAACAAATACAAAACGAAAAATACAAACAATCCTAATAGACTATTTTCATGAACGCTATTACAAAAACCGATTTCCACTTCCCCGGACAAAAAAGTGTATACACTGGGAAAGTTCGCGATGTATACAACATACAGGACAACTATTTGGTCATGGTCGTTTCCGACCGGATATCGGCGTTTGACGTCGTGCTGCCGGAAGGCATCCCTTACAAAGGACAGGTGCTGAACCAGATCGCCGCCAAATTCTTGGACGCCACCTCCGGCATCGTTCCCAACTGGAAGATCGCCACTCCGGATCCGATGGTCACCGTCGGGCATTTGTGCGAACCGTTTAAGGTGGAAATGGTGATCCGCGGCTATTTGGCGGGCAGTTCCTGGCGCAGTTACAAAGCCGGAGAACGCTCCATCTGCGGCCTCCCCCTGCCGGACGGCATGGTGGAGAACCAAAAATTCGATACCCCCCTGATCACCCCCACCACCAAAGCCGACGAAGGACACGACGAAAACATCTCCAAAGCGGAGATCATCGCTCAGGGATTGGTCAGCCGGGAGGATTATGAACTGTTGGAAAAGTATACGATGGAACTGTTCCTGAAAGGAACCGAAATGGCCGCAGAAAAAGGTTTGATCCTGGTGGATACGAAATATGAGTTCGGTAAAAAGAACGGAAAAATCTATCTGATCGATGAAATCCACACCCCCGACTCCTCCCGGTATTTTTATGCGGACGGATACGAGGAACGCCGCCGGAAAGGAGAAAAACAGAAGCAGCTTTCCAAAGAGTTTGTCCGCGAATGGTTGATGGACAACGGATTTCAGGGACAGCCCGGACAACGGGTTCCGGAAATGACTCCGGCAGTGATCGCAGGCATTTCCGAGCGTTACATCGAACTGTACGAAAACCTGACCGGCCAAAAATTTGTCAAAGCCGAAAGCATCGACATTCCGGAACGGATCGAAAAAAATGTCACCGAATACCTGAACAGCCTTCGGTAAGGAGCTGTTCAGTTCATGACCTCTCTCCAGATCTCTCGCGCTGTCCCGTACTGCAGCTCGTATCCCGAACGCATCATACGCATCGGGATGATATGAGCCGAACGGGTCAGCGCGGTAGCCATCTCGCCCATCAACAGATGCAACAGCCATTCCGGCAATTTCACCCGGAGCACCGGCCGCCTGACTGCCGATAAACTCTTAACGAAATCCCGGAAACTTACCGCATTGGGAATGGCTAAATTATACACCCCCTCGATCTGTTCATTCTCTATGGCGTACTGCACAAAACCAATGACATCTTTCAGGTGGATCACCGGTAACTCCTGACTGCCGGTTCCCAGCACCGGCACCACCCGGGAGCGGATCATCGGCAGCAACACGCGGGCTATTCCGCCCTCCTCGCTGATCACGGCGCCCAACCGCAAAATAACCGTACGCACCGATGTCAGGTAGTTCACCTCCTGTTCCCAGGCCTTGGCCATACCGGCCAAAAAATGGCAACCGATCTCCACCGACTCTTCGTCGCAAAAGACCCCCGGATGGTAAATGCCCGCCACCGAAGCGTTGACCCACAACCGCGGCTTCCGGCAAACGTTGTTGACCGCTTTGACCAAGTTGCGGGTAGCCACGCGGCGGGACTCCACTATTTCCATCTGCTTCCGGTCGCTCCAGCGTCTCAAAACGCTTTCACCGGCCAGATTGATGACAATATCGGCACCCTCTACCGTCTCCTCCAACCCCCATTTCCCGGTAAGAAGCTGCTCTTTCGACGCCGGGAAAACGGTATCCCCTCGTTCTTCAAACATCCGCCGGAAAGCATTCCCGACAAATCCATCCATTCCCGTAACCAATACATTCATAAACTCCTGTTCTGGTAGCATGTATTAAACGGGGGAAGCGGAAAACTGTTCGGATAACGTACACTCAAAAAATAAGCCCTTCGTTTCTTTCTTTCGATTGAACCGAAGGGCTTCAAAATCCGGCGTCTACCTACTCTCCCACCCTTGCGGGCAGTAC
>JAISVB010000045.1 GCA_031271755.1 Culturomica sp. | reverse complement strand
ACAACGTTTTTCATGTGATCCCAGCCTGGATACTCTCCGGGAATCCCTATTATTAAAACAGATGAACCTATATTTGCATTGAAATCAGTTGTTTTTATTACATGGGTAGGCTTATCTTTAAGGTTAGGGTCTTGCCTCCGTATCTCAGCAGGAATTTGAAGAATAGGAAGTGGCTCTAAAATACAATTTGTATAAAAAGGTTGAAGAACACTATAGATTATTCCGATGATAGCATCTCCGGGGAGCGGAGAAGAAAAGCGAATCTCAATGTTTGATTCTATTATGGGGCAAGGTGTTATTTGTGTTGGCAGGTTCATGCTATAATGGTTTTATCAAAGTCGTATTTTATTGCAAATATAAAAAAAATCAAAATTAAAGCAATGAATTATAGCGATAAGAGATTATATTTCCCATTATCCAAAAATGAATATGGTACTTACCCATATGACTAAAATCGATGACTGCACCATTCAACCCACAGATTGTTGAGCAGATTTTCCGCCGTCACCATCCGGGATGCAATGTTTTCAACAACCAACTCAACTGAACGCCCAAGTCCTTCATGTTCCGGAGTCCTTCGGTATCGTTGTATACCTCGCCGGGCATCTCGCCGATCCCGAAATTCCAGTAGGTGGAGCCGGGAACGATCATCCCGCTGCCCAGCATAAAACGGTTCAACTCATCGTAAACGGTAACGGCTCCGCCCCGGCGCACACTCACAACAGCCGCCCCGACTTTGCGGGTCAGCGTCCGTCCCTGCCCAATGGTGGTGAGTCCCAGCCGGTCCATAAACGCCTTCATCTCCGCACTCACGCTCCCGTAATAAGTGGGCGAAGCCAGAATGATCCCGTCCGCCTGCTGCGCTTTCCGGATATACTCGTTCATCCCGTCGGTTTGAATGGCGCACCGGCCATCTTTTGTCTCAAAACAGGAATAACAGGAGGCGCATCCCCGCAGCAACTTACCGCCCAATTGCACCAGTTCCGTCTCGATCCCGGCCTCCCGGACCGGCTTAAAAACCTCCTCGATCAATTGTTCCGTATTCCCGCCCTTGCGCGGACTTCCGTTAAATGCAACGATTTTCATGTGTTACTAATTTGTTTGTTCACAAAATGGATCGTGTCTGGTCATTGCTCCCCAAAACAAAACAAAGTGCCCTTTGCCGTCAGGATCATAAAGTGATCTTTGATAACAGCGGGGGAGGCGGTGATGGATTCGCCGGTGTCGTACTCCCACAGGAGTTTACCGGAATCCGCGTCTAAAATAGAAACCATCCCGGTTTTGGTGCACACCATGATCTGATCACGGCACACGAGCGGCGAACTCTCCCCGGTGTTCCCTTTCAACAGGTATTTCCAGTTGGTTTCCCCGGTTTTCCGGTTGATGGAGTGAAGGTACCGGTCGCCGGAAAGAAAATACAACGCCTTTTCCGTAACGGCGGGCATGGAAACAAAAGAGCCGTTTTCGCTCTCCGCCGAAACCATTTTCCGGTGCCGGGCTATCTTCCCCTCTTTCAGTACCAGCTCATAAATAGTACCCGAATAGTCGCCCACATAACAATCATCTTCCCGGACGGCGGGAGAGGCGGGCACATAAGCGTCAAGCTCCAGGGAGTCGGTCTGTATCCCTGTCCGGCTGTCAACGATGCGCAACCAGGCGTCGCAACCGCCAAACAGGATGTAGCTGTTCCGGATAGCGGCGGCGCCGTTCAGGTAATAACCCGATTCAAACCGGCCTAACGCCTCGCCCGTTTGGGCGTCGATGCAATGGAGGTAATTGTCGTAGCTGCCGAACACCAACGCCTGCCGCCCTTCAAACTCCACCCTGTTGGGAGAGGCCGAAATCTGCCCCATGGTCTCGTAATTCCAGGCGGTATCCCTTGTGCTTAGCGACACGGCCGTCATAAAACCGTCCACACGCCCGATGTACAGCATGGAATCGGCGATCATCGGCGTTGCCTCCACCGCAGTCTGCAGGTCGTACGCAAACACCGCCTCTCCTTTCAGATCGACCCCGCGGATCCCCCCCCTTTTGTCGCACCAATACGTAGTACCGTTTTTTACGATGGGAGAGGAGACCGTCCTGCTTTCCCCCTTATACGTCCACAACAGCACAGGCTTTTCCGGCAGGCGGGTCGCCGTATAACCGCTCAGGGAAGGCTCCCCGCGAAACAGATTCCAATCCAAATTCCCGGAAACAGCCGCTCCCGGCCGCCCGGAACAGGCTGCCAGCAGGCAGAAAAAGAGGAGGGGGAACAGGTGTTTCATACATTTATACCTTTGGGGCGTGTTGTACTGAATACAAATATACAGCTCTTTCCATTACGAACAAACAGATCAGTACATTACCCCGAAAGACCGATAGGATTAGTTTGGCAAGTTTGTGTTTTCGTGGGACGAAAACCGGTTTCGGCGACCCGAAACCGCTATTCCGGTGCTCTGAAAGCGTAAGACAAAAAAACGGTTAGCCGATTTTAGCTCCCAACCATGAAGCGATGCCAGTTGTAACCACGACGAGCAACCATCAATCACCCGTCAATCAGCACTTTTTCACATAGCCCGCCGTTTAAGATAGCCAAGGGAATGATCATCAGCCACACAAGTAAAGATTTTAGAATGTCCTTCAAAAGTACAATTATAATGGCATGTTGTTTATAAATTCCATGATCGTGTCGAGATACTCGGCGTCTTCTTTGGGATTGTCGAAGTGTTCGGTGATGAAATGCAGATCGCCATCCCGTACAAACGTCTCCACGTGTGCGGGGGCAAGAGTGGTCAATGTCTCGAAATTTCGGTAAGGAACCTGTGTGTCGCCCGTGCTGTGCATCAACAGGAGCGGCCTGTTTCCAAGCTTTTTTATCTCCATTCGCGGCTTTATACGCCGACTGTCCGGGCCGAAAAATAGATACGATGCCAGAGGAACGAAAGGCCGCTCGATTTCGGAAAGAATTCTCGGAACTTGCACCGCCATGTTGTCGCAAAAGACCTCTTCCCACGATGAAAACGCCGACAGAGCGATCACTCCGTCAATGTCAGCTATCTCTCCGGCGGCGTTTATAGCGGTCGCGGCACCCAACGACACCCCAAAAACGACGATGGGAACGCTGTCGTAAAGCGGCTTTTGTTTCACGTAATCCACCACCGCCTTCACGTCGCGCCACTCCGTATATCCGGCTGAAATTTTGCCCCCATCGCTCTTTCCATGCCCGCGCATATCGAGAATTATGGTCGCAATCCCGTGTTCCTTAAACGATTGCGCATGACCGAAATATATCGTTGCCGAAGGGCCGTGCATCCCTGACAGGCACACGACGATGGCTTTCGGACTCTCCGCCGCCACCTCCCACACGTCGATATTAAACCCGTCATCCGTTTTCACGAAAAAGTTATCGGCTTCAAGCCCGAATTCGCCTGCCGTCCACGTCTTGGCAAATTCCACATGGCGGCCAAGCATGGAATTAAACATGACAATCGGAATGACGATACAGGCAGCGAGATTCAGTATGACTATCACGATGATTATCAGCATGATAGTATTTCTGCGGGTCTTTTTCATTTGTTCGGGCTTTTAAATGTCACAAATGTAGATAATCACACCAGGTACAACGCTCCCGTCGGGCACAGGTTGGCCAGCTCTTCGCGAACATTGGGGCGGTTCTCTTCCGGCAGTACGACCTGCATCCCGAAGCCCCGGTCCTGGAAGGTAAAGCCGTTTTCGCTGTTGTAGACGCAGAGGCCGCAGCGGATGCATTTTGCCTGCTCAAACCACAACCGCCCGGTGACAGGCACTTTGTTCATGGCCGGAAGGGCGGAGGAGGCGTGGTAGCGCGGGCGTTTGATGTCGGCAGCCGTTGCGTGAAGGCGCAGTTTGCAATCCGTCCGTCCGGCACAGGCGCAATGCAGGCAGCGCGAGGAGGAGGTAACGGTTTCCCGTAGCCGGATCTTCTCTTTTTCCGTCAACCTTCCCAATTGGGATTGGAACAGTCTTTTCCCTTTTTCCGACTGCTGCACCTCGTGATTCGGTGAAGGCAAGCCGGACATCCCCACTACCTCTTTGATGATGGCGCGGATGGAGACGGCTTTGTCCACCATCCCCCGCCGGCAGGCTTTTTCGCAAGGCGCTTTGCAGGTGTCGCAGGCGACGGCGGGAAGAGAGAAAGCGCCGGCGATCAACGCCCGGGCTTGTGTGTATTGTCCGGCGTCGTAGTAGCCGATCATCCGCTCCACATCCAATCCTGCGGGGCACACCATGGAACAGGGCGCCTCGCAGTCCGCCCGGTGGTCGCTCAACAACAACTCCAAAGAAAGCGTCCGCACCAGAAGCACCTCTTCGCTGCCGGTCGTCACCTGCATCCCCTCCGTCGGATAGGTGGTGCAGGACGGGACGATCTGCCCGTTCGTTTCATTTTTAACCGCGCACACCATGCACGATGATTTGTGTTTGGCCCTCCGGGCGTAACACAAAGAAGGAATCTCGTATCCCATCCGGCGAGCCGTTTCAAGGATCGTTTCGCCGTCAAGCACTTCGATGGGCTGGTTGTTGATGGTGATTTGCACGGTAAATACGTATTATTTTGCAGTTACGACCCTAAAAATAGCCATTTATTTCATACGTGCAAAATACAGCCCTCACTTCTTAACGTCACGAAGCCTGTCAAATTGCCAATCCTGAAGATTTACATGGATTGTACCATACCAACCGGCTAAAGCAATCCTAAGATCGTAGCTGACGGAATATTCATTTTCGAAAAAGCGAACAACTTCTTTCCCAGATCTTTTAACGAAGCGCCGATGTGATATACATCGGTATTGTCTATGACCAGAAATCGGTCATGGGCTTGCTCGTATATCCGGATGCGGATGGGAGCATATTGACTATTGTGTTTTTCCAGATCAAGTTGAAGTTGGGTAGTTATCTGCCTGGTATAAATGATCGCTCTTACTCCTGCCGCTCTTTTACTGAGTATAAGCAGCACGTTTTCATCTACATAGTTATCAATAACAACAACTGTTTTTTTCGCCGACCTGATCAGATTGGTAACGAATGTATAAGCATCGAATATCTGACCTTCAAAGAAAATGCCCTCTACCGGCGGCAATGATGTGCGGACAAAAAAGTCGATCTTTTCGCTGTGTATGGATACTGTCCGTTCCAATTGCTCTACCCGTTGCCGAATGGCATGGCCTTTGAGCAGGTATTCTTTTAAAACCTTGTTCGCAAATTGCCGGAATAAGGTCGCATGTTTACTATTAACCCGATAACCAATAGAAAGTATGGCATCTAAATTATAGAACTTAGTTCTGTAATTCTTGCCATCAGCCG
Source organism: Culturomica sp. (assembly GCA_031271755.1). Lineage (GTDB taxonomy): Bacteria > Bacteroidota > Bacteroidia > Bacteroidales > Marinifilaceae > UBA944. The sequence continues at coordinate 63,745 of JAISVB010000045.1, read as the reverse complement.
CAGTATATTCCAAAATGGAATAAACTGAATCTTCTTCTAATTCTCCGCTATCGAATATATTTTTTAAGTGTTTTGAAATAGCCGGTTGCCGTACTCCAAATAACTCTGCTATCTGCGCCTGCGTTAACCAAACGGTTTCATTCTCCAGGTGCACCTCCAGCCTGATCGCTTCTTCCGGCTGATAGAGTATCATCTCTCCTCGATTCTCCATGATCCTTGTTTTTCTTACTTACAATATAGTGAAAAAAACAGGCAAACCCAACCGGCAACAATGGCTAAAGTAAATCTAACACAGCACCCGGAAAGTTCTATTTTGAAAGAATTTCTTTTAATTGATCAATTCTTAACCAAGTTCTTTTTCTATGTAACATTCTATGGAAATTTGCATAAACGAAAGCTATTTCTTCAATCTTTGTTTCATGTCCTTCATTCTTTCATGATACTACAACTTTTGAAAACTTTAAAAATCCTGCAGCAAAAAATCGGAGATGTGTACATGTTGCACGCCCTCTACGGATTCTTTCCAAAAATCGTCCATGGTCACTACAAATTTGGGAAATTGGTCTTTGATTTCTAAGAGCGGTTTGAATTCACGTTCGACAGTCTCTTCATTTTCAATTCTGTACGCTACCTGAACATAGATTTTCTTTCCCTGCTTTTCGGCAATAAAATCTATTTCCCGCACATCCCATTTCCCGACAAAAACCGTGTAACCGCGCCGTTTCAGTTCCAGAAAAACAATATTTTCCAGTATGCCCGAGATCAGCCTGTCTTTGTAGCCCATTGTGGCATACAGCAGGGAGACATCACCGAGGTAAAATTTCTCCTGCGTCTTCAGCATCTCCCTGCCTTTCAGGTCGTAACGGGGGACACGATAAAGCACGAACGCCCCTTCGAGCGCATAGAGGTAGTTGTAAACGGTGTTGATGTCGATTTTCCGTTGCTGGCTTTTGAAATAATCCGCTACATTTTTACCCGAAAACGTATGGCCGATGTTGTCGAAAGCGTACCGCACAATCCGCTCCAGCAGCTCCACATCGCGGATGTTGTAACGCTGGACAGTGTCGCGCAAAATAACGGAAGCGTAAATATCCTGCACAATTTTGTATGCCGTCTCCTCGTTATAGTCGCCGGTATGGATGACCGGAAATCCGCCTGCACGCAGGTAGGGAACAAAGGCATCTTTTGTATGTTGCTTTTTTTCGGGGAAATAGTGCGCCTGAAATTGCAGGTATTCGGCAAAAGAGAGCGTAAAAACAGAAATTTCCACATACCTGCCGGCTAAAAAAGTGGCCAGTTCCGACGACAAAAGGTGTGAATTGGAGCCCGTGAGGTAAATGTCCACATCCAAATCGACCAGCAACGAGTTGACGCATTTTTCCCACGCTTCCACTTCTTGAATTTCGTCCAGCAGCAGGTATGTTTTTTTGCCCCGGGCGATATTTGCTTTTACATATTCATACAATTTTGCGGTCTTCTGCAGCTCGGAAAAAGTAAAACTTTCAAAGTTGATATAAATAATCTGTTCGCTCTCAACGCCTTTTGATAAAAGATCTTCACGTAACAGCAACAGTACCGATGATTTCCCGCTTCGGCGAATACCGGTGATCACCTTTATAAACGGCTTATCTACAAAGGCTTCCAACTGTCGGATGTACAATCTTCTTTCTATCATGAAATAGTTTTTGTGGTTACAACCACAAAAATAGCTAAATTATTTGAGTTTTTACGAGTATAACCATAAAAATATTGGATTATTTATCTGTTTTTCGGGTTATAACCACAAAAAGCATGCTCATCTGCCTTCGCATTCACAGACAGGCGTGAAATCGTATCCGTGGGCAGCACTCTTTTTGATCTCCCCGATACCCGGGAAGGCAATGTGCATACCGGCGATCCGGATCTTGTTATCCGACAGGTACTTCAGCAACTGTTGACGGGATTCGACAGCCTGAACCGGGTCTGTATCGTAGGTGACGGCTACCTCCGGATAGGGTATCTGTATGGCCATTGCATGGGTCAGGTCGCCCCAGATAAACAGTTTCGAACCGTTGGATTCCACCAGATAGCCCGTATGGCCGGGGGTGTGCCCGTACGCCGCAACACTGCGGATGCCGGGGAACAACTCCTCCGTACCCGCTATCTCGCCCGGCGTAAACAGGTGCAGTTGCTCCCTGTAGGCATTGATGACGTTGCGCACCCGGGCAGCGCCTCCTCCGCTCTGACCGTTCATCCAGTAGTCGTGCTCTGTCTGGGGAATATACAGCGCTGCCGCAGGAAACGCCCTCTCTCCGTCGCGCAAAAGCCCGCCGATGTGGTCGCCGTGCATGTGTGTCAGCACAATGGCGTCGATGTTCGCTACGGTTTTTCCATATTTTTTGAGGTTGTCGAACAGTTTTTTACCGAGTCCGGCATCGAACAGAAGGGTTTTATCCCCTGTCACCATCAAAAAGGCATTGACGGCATTGGGGAAGGTTCCGTTGGGGATCGCCTCGTTCAGCATCTCCTCCGTAGCGCCGATCAGGATACTTTTATTCCCTTGCTGCTGTCCCTCGGAGAGCGTCGTGACGGTATAAGAGCCGACATCGAATGTGATCACGTCTTTCTGTGCTTTTGCCTGGCAGCCGGACACAAACACCATCAACAGAGAGAGGCATCTTACGGCCAATTGCGAAATAGCGGAGTGATAGTTCATAACGTATGGTTTTAAGTGGTTCGTTTATATGATATTGCGCGATGGTATCGCGTGACAGTTTTGTTGTATAGTACCGTTTTCCCCTGATCGTAATCTATTTTATTATGATCTGCTGAAAATGGAGTTTTTTATGCGATTTTAGCGAAAAATAGTTGGCTTTTGCAGCATATCGGTCACGGACGAATCCAAAATTGTTCCGCCTGATGGGTGGTTGTAAATTTCATGCCGTATGGATTCCATGCCGGAAACCCTTCCGGGCATAGCGCCACATTTTCATGTGCCATCCTGTTGCCCGAAGCGTCCCGGTCTTCCACCCCGAACGCACTTACATCACTGCACGAAAACCAATAGAGATTTTTGGGCATGTAGTAGCCCAAGTAGTATTCTTCACGCACAGATGCTTCCGGATTCAGCGCCACTTTTTTCTCTTCTATGATCCGTTCCCTTACCTCCTCGATACTTAAAAGTGTACCGTTCTCATCGGATACAAAAGCCCCAAAGGAAGCGTCCATCCATATCCATTTTTCCAACGTTTCCGACCACACGATACTGATGACATGACAATCATTGTCTGTCGAATCTTTGGGCATACAGGTAATAAAACGCGATTTAAAACCGCACGCAAGGTATATTTCCGAAAGGATCATCGACATCATTCTGCAATTCACTCCTCTCTGTTCGTTTTGATAATACGCTATCAAAGCTTTGGCGTTTTTGGCGCAAGGAGGAAAATGCGATCCGTCCCAGCTTACGTTGTTATGTACCCAAAACATCAGATTTTTTATCCGTGAAATCTCATCGCCGGAACCCGCGATACTGTCCAAGTGATATGTTCTCCTCAGATCAACCAGGTCTACAGCCGATGAATCCTGATATTGAAATACAGGAAATGGTGTCACGGGTACTGTCGAATAGGCCGGAGAAGTTTTAAGCGCCTCCAGTACATACTTTGTTTTGGCCTCCTTTTGGAATTTGATCAGAATTACCCGGATCAAGACCAGTGCGAACAACAATACGACGATACCTCCGATACCGATTGCTGTCCATTTCAGGAATTTCTTCATAGCTGTTTCTTTTTTGATGACTTACTCTCCATAATACTTTTCAATTCCGCCAAAACCGGTGATCACCTTGTTTTCTTTCGTTTTGCGTATAAAATGAGACAATCGCTTTTCAAACTCTTCCGGTTGTTTTCGCGCTGCTTCGATATAGGCGATCCGGATACGTTTATAGGCGTCGGAAAAAGATCGGTAATGATCCCATACCGCTTTGTCTTTTTTCAACCTGTCCGTGATGTCAGGGGGAAAAATGAACGGCTCTGCCAGAACTTGTTGTACTTTCGCTACAAGATCGGGATGTATCATGCTGTTTTCCAACAGCCATTTCAGCCTCTCTTTGTTGGCTTGCGAATAGGTGCTTTTGGGATTTCTGGGTGTAAAACGCTGAATTTTATGTTCGTTGTCAAGTGACTTTACCGTACTGTCGATCCAACCGAAACAGAGGGCTTCTTCAACGGCGTCGTTGTATACCATGCTTTTTTTGCCCGAAGATTTATGGGGAAATACAAACCAAATCTCGTCGGCGCTCTTAAAATGACCCGCCAGCCACTCCCTCCACTCTTTTCGGTCTGTAAAATAAGCTGTTAATTCCATACCCACGAAATCACATATTTCACGTTGTCGTTATCCGGAAAATCTTTTAAAACTTTCCACGTATTTCCAATACCTAACTCTTTACAGGTCAATTCAAAATGGCAAAGCGCAATGCCGATATCAAAGGCATCAAATACAGAGTAGGTTTTTTTATAAAAATGCAGCGCTTTGTCTTCGAGTAATGCCCGCCACTCCTGTTTATTGTTGGCCGACGGTGCCAGGCGAACCATTTCAAGCGGTTGCAGGAAAACTCCTGCCGCGTTTCTGTTTAGCGGATGATCGAAATCTTTACCAAAGAAAAGTTCTCCGAACGGTTTACGCGAAGTATGCTTACTCTCCGCCCTGAAGATATATTTCTCCAAAAACCGCTTCCTGTCGCTTACATAGCCGACAGGCGACACGATCCTTAATTGCTCGTTGGGTTGAAGTTGTATCTGTTTCTCAAAATCGCTCCGGCTGAAAGAGCCGCCGAGCCAACAGGTTCCTAACCCCAAACCCGTACAAAACAAAATAACCTGCTCAAACAGATAGGCTGCCGCGGGTTCGGCAAAAGGCGCCTCCTCGTAGATCAACGCCAAATATTCGCGCGCCCCCTTGATCCATCCGTAAGTCCCTAATTTTACAGGCTCTCCTTCGGCGTCTGCACGGATCAATTCTACTCTCGCCTTTACCCCGAAAGGTTTGGGTAATTGACTGATATACTGCTCGATCACCGCTATATGCTCCTGTCTCAACGGTTCACCTGTGTAAGTGCGTACCGACCGTCGTTTCCGGATCCATTCCGTTACATTCATCTCTTTATTAATTGACAAGGTTGATCCTGTTGCGTATTTTCTCCCAGGCGGGTGTGCCGAACAGGCTGCTGTTCCTCAGGGTGTGATACATCTCCCTGAGCCTCGACGCCGGTACGGCAAAACTGAGTATATCGGCCTCCAGCCAGGGGCGGACGGAAATGTCAAAGCAACCGATAAAGGTCCGCCTGCCGCCTTTTCTGTTTTCAACGACGGTATCGGTGATGACGGTCGAGCAACCGGAGCCAAACCGGGCTGTGACGGCGTCGTCCGCATTGTTGTCAAAATAAGCCCACGCCGCCAGGCCGGAGAGGATGTCGGGCGTGGCAAAGAATACAATGCCTTCAAGGCGGTCGAAATGCTCTATTCGGTCGATGCGGGCTATGTTCAGGTATTTGTCGCTCGCCGGGGGTACGGTGCTTTGCTGGATAAAGTCAAGCACCAGCTCCGGTGTCTCCTTGTATCTCTCTTTGACCGATACGAAGGTGGGTACGTGGGCGGGCATCTCAGAGAAGCCGGTATAGAATTTCCCTCCGCCGCAACCGATGTTACCGGCGTTCAGGCTTACCGGATTGCCTTCCCGGACACGCCCCATCTCCCTGAAAAAGCAGCCGTTGGTTTTCCCGGTTTCCGCAAGCGGCGCGCCGGCATACCAGAATGCAAGCGGCAATTCCGCCGCTTCGCCGAATGCTTCCCTGTAGTTGTCGATAAATACTTGAATATCCATATTTGTATTTACATCTATGATTGATGACTGTTTACTGCGACCTTTTCTATCGCATCGAAGCTACATTCGTCTATGCAGAGGCCGCATTGGACGCAGGCGGCGGTGTCGATGGTGTGGATAGCATACGGTGTGTAGGGGATGGCGTCTACCGGGCAGGCTTTGGCGCACTTGGTGCAGCCTACGCAGGCGTCGGTGACGGTGTATTTCACCATCTCTTTGCAGGTGCCTGTCCGGCAGATCCCGTTTACGTGTTCCTCATATTCGTGCCGGAAGTATTTCAGTGTCGTCAGTACCGGGTTGGGCGCCGTCTTGCCCAAACCGCACAGGGAGGATTTTTTGACGGTTGCCGCCAGCTCTTCCAGCTTGTCGATGTCGCCCAGTTCCGCTTTTCCGCTGCACAGTTTGTCGAGTATATCCAACATGCGGCGGATGCCCACGCGGCAGAAGGTGCATTTGCCGCACGACTGTTCGCAGGTAAAGCTCAGGAAATAACGGGCGACGTCTACCATGCAATTTTTTTCGCTCAGCACTACCAATCCGCCGGACCCCATCATGGCGCCCATCTGGTTGAAAGCGTCGAAATCCACCTGTATATCGCACAAATGCGCCGGGATGCAGCCGCCCGACGGGCCGCCGATCTGTACGGCTTTCAATTGTTCGCCGCCCTCCACCCCGCCGCCGATCTCTTCGATGATCCGGTTGAGGGTGATGCCCATCGGCACTTCGATCAGTCCGCCACGGCGTATCTTGCCCGCCAGGGCAAAGACTTTTGTCCCCTTGCTCCCCTCCGTGCCGACCTGTCTGTAGGAGTCGGCGCCGTTCCGGACAATGTAGGGGATCTGGCTCAGTGTCTCTACGTTGTTCACCAGTGTAGGGCGGCCGTGTAACCCCTCCACGGCGGGGTATGGCGGCCGCTGTTTCGGAAATCCCCGCTCTCCTTCGATGGAGGCGATCAGGGCGGTCTCTTCCCCGCAAACAAAAGCGCCGGCGCCTTCGAAGATGGAGATGTCGAATGAAAAGCTGCTTCCCGCAATGTTTTCTCCGATCAGGTTGCGTTCCCGGCACAGGTCGATAGCGGTACGGATGCGGGTGACGGCCAAGGGGTATTCGGCGCGGACGTAAAAGATCCCCCGGTCGGCCCCTGCGGCGTATCCGGCGATCAGCATGCCCTCGATGACCCGGAACGGGTAGGATTCGAGCATCATCCTGTCCATAAAGGCGCCGGGGTCGCCTTCGTCGCCGTTGCAGATCACGTATTTTTCCCGGTTACCGGCCGCCGCCACGATCTCCCATTTTTTTCCCGTCGGGAATCCGCCGCCGCCGCGCCCCCGGATACCGCTGGCCGTTATCGTCCGGATCACCTCCCGGCGCGTGCAGGAGGTGAGCGCCTGCCGGAGCGCTGTGAAGCCGCCGTGCGCTGTGTACTCCTCGATGTTCAAAGGGGCCAGAAAGCCGTATCCTTCGGTGGAGATGTGTTTTTGTCCCGCCAGAAAGCTGTCTATTACGCCTGTCCGCTCGCTTTCGCTTTTCCACACCACATTGTCCCAGGTCACATCTGTATGGAAGGTGTCGATGTGGTTGAGCAGGTTGTTTTTGAAGCGTTTCAGGTAACCGGCCGGTTTGAAGTGGTGGTGCAGGATCTCCTTGATCTCCGCAGCCTTGACGTTGGGGTAGCGGGTGATGGTCCCGTCCGGCACCACTACGTCGATCAGCGGTACTTTGTTGCACACGCCCACGCATCCTACCGGCTTGACGGTCACTTCGATCCCCAATGCGCCGGCCGCCGTTTTCAGCTCCCGGTAGATGTCGGAGGAGCCGCTCGCCTGGCAACAGGATCCCATGCCGAGGCGGATCTCTCCCGCGACGGGGCGTTGCGCTTTTTTCCCCTCCTCTTTTTCCCGTTCCTCCTGCTGGGCGAGGAAATCTTCGATCACCTCGTTGACTTTTCCGGGAAGTACGCGGCCGTATATTTTTTCGTCGATCTGGACGACAGGTGCCAGGGTGCAGCACCCCAGACAGGCGATCTTTTCGATGGAAAAGAGCCCGTCGGCGGTGGTGATGCGCTCTTGGTCCATTTGCAGTTCCCGCCGGAAAGAGTCGTATACATTACCGGCTCCTTTTACGTGGCAGGCTGTACCGGTGCAGACCTTGATCAAGTGTTTCCCGTAAGGGACGTGCCGGAATTGGGAGTAGAAGGTCGAAACGCTGATCAACTGCGCCCGGTCGATCTCCGTCCGTTGGTATACGCGCTCAATGGCCGCCGCCGGAAGGTAATTGAACTCCTCCTGCAATGCCTGTAACAACGGAATGATTACCTCCCGGGAGGTTCCTGTCCGGTCGATGATCGCATCGGTCCTGGCGATCGGGTCGGCGTGGCCGTTCGGTGTATCGTGGTTGCAGGTACAGGTCATTTTTTATCAGTTTATCATACAAAATGGATGATTCGACTACCAACTCATTCAACTTTGCCATATCCGGCGATGTCTTTTTTTATTTTACATCGGCAGCCGCTACACAGTAAATACTTTTTTCCGTCCGCACTACGATTTTTCCGTCTGTAAAGGCGGGGGTGGCGAATGTCCGCTCTCCGGTCTCGAATGAGTCCAACAGCCGGAATTCGCTATCGGCCGAAAAGAGGTGCATCTTTCCGTCGTTACTGAACAGGTAGATCCGCCCCTCCGCGATCATCGGGGAGGAGTAAAATTCCGTGTTTAATTCGTGTTCTTTACGCAGTGTCCCGGTTTTGGCGTCGTAAGCGGCCACTACGCCGTAACTGGTGGCAAGGTAGAGGTTGTCCTTCGTAGCCACCGGACTGGAGACTTCGGGCAGGAAGTCGTTCGCTTCCCACAAGATTTTGCCGTCGGCGCCGTCGATGGCGACCAATTTGGCATATTCACTGGCGCCGAAGATGACGCCGTCGGCGCTGCAGGCGCTCGCCCCTACTTCTCCCGTCATGCATTCCACCCGCCAGAGCTGTTCGCCGTTGGCCGGGTTGTATGCCGTAATGGCCGGATTACCCATCAGGATCAACCGGGGAGTGTTGTCGACCGCAGCGATGACGGGAGAGCTCCAGGTGACCTTTTCCGCCCGGCTTTTGCTCCAGCGCTCGGCGCCCGTCGCCAGATCCAGCGCCAGCACGCGCGGCGTGTTTGCGTTGTCGTACTGTACGATCACCGTATTGTCGAAGATCAGTAGCGAAGAGGCATACCCGTAATGGTTGTCCGGTACGCCGAGGTTCCTGGCCCAGAGTTGCTTCCCGTTCATATCGGCGCACAGGATATCGCCGGTGGCAAATACGGCGCATACCTGCTTCCCGTTGGCGGCAACGCCGGAGGCCGCCAAGCCCGTATCTTCGGTGGTTTCGGGCATCTGTGCCGGAGAGCCCGGAATGTTCGCCGCCGCCAGCGACCACAGGTGTTTTCCCGTAGCCAGGTCGTAGCAATACAACTCCCGCGCCTGTTCGTCGGCGCCCGAGAAGAATACTTTGCCGTTGCAGATGACCGGAGAGTTGTACCCCTGTTTCGGCACCTCCTGCTTCCAGGCGATGTTGGTTCCGCTCGCCAGATCCCATTTGACGGGAATCCTCTTGGCCGGGGAGTGGCCGTCGGAGTGGTTGCCCCGGAATGCGCTGTGGGGGACGGAGGCAACAGGGGGGTGAAGAAGGGCTTTTTCGGCTGCCGTTTCCGGCTTCTTTTCTTCCGGTTTCTTCTCTTCCGCCTCTTTTTCTGCTTGTGCCGGATCACCGGAGGGTTCCTCTTGGGTTGCCGTCGATTCCCCGTTCCCGTTTTCCGTCGATTCGGCCGCCGTCTCCTGCTGCGCTGTTTCCTGCGGCACTTTGTTTTCTGTTTCGCCGGCTTCCGCTAAGATGGCGTTTGGTTGGGCTTCCCCTGCCGGCGCCGCCGGTTTCAGGTAAGGCGAACCCAACAGGGCAAAGAGTAATCCCGCCGCCGCCAAACCGGATGTACCCCATACCACATAGCTGCGCGCCCGGCTCTTCACCATCCACTCGTCCACCGGGGAGAGCTCTTTCTCCGGAATGTTCCTGCTGCCGGTAAAATAGAGGCGGGTGGAAACCACGAATACCGCCAACATCCCCAACAATATATAGACGCCGATCATCAGGTGATCCATCCGTACAAAATAGGCCTTTCGCGCCATCAGGTCCAACCGCCGGATCTGCTCCTGCAGTGCCGGATTATTGGCGTTTTGGTCATTGATCCCCTTTAATGTCTCCACTACTTCCGTTTGCAGCGGCGTGGCGCCCCGCACCTGAAAGTAGGTCGTGATCAGCATTACCGAAAACGCAACGGCAAAGAGCGCCGATACAATGGCTATGTTTCTGAGGATGGCTTGTTTCATGCGTTTGTGGTTAGGATTATCTTCGCAGTGAAAGGACGAATATACAAAACTTATCGTTATTTCTCCTATAACTGCTCAAATACATTTTTATGGATGATCCCGGCGGGGGTGTCTTATTCCAAAATAGGTTGACAGGTACTAAAGACAACTTAATATGGAATTAAGCAATTTGTCTTCTACATTTTTCCTTCGCTTCTTTGGGATATTGAGTGTAAGAGAGCATATAAGCGCCTTGTTTTTTATTTTTCAATGCAAAAAACAGGTGCTGCATCTTCTGAAAATGCAACGATTTTCGTAAATTGAACAATAGTAGCGATGCATTCGAAAACTAAGTAAATATTTGAAAATAAAATAGTTAAAGTGATGAATAAAATACCGAAAGATACCCATTTGTTTGTTGATATTAAGACGCTGATCGAACAAAGCAGGCAACAGGTTGCGTTAGCAGTAAATTCTGCGATGACGATGCTTTATTGGCAAGTCGGGAACAGAATAAAAACCGATATTCTGCAAAATAAACGAGCGGAATACGGACAGGAAGTAATGAAGCAATTATCTGCTAAATTAACAGAACAGTACGGCAAGGGTTGGAGCGAAAAACATTTGCGGCACTGTCTTCGCTCGGCAGAGATTTTTCCCGATATTGAAACAATCTACACACTGTGTAGACAATTAAGTTGGTCACATATAAGATTGTTGATGTACATCGATGATGAATTGAAACGCGAGTTTTATACCGAAATGGCAAAATTAGAGCGTTGGAGTTTTAGAGTATTTCAAGAACGTATCAATTCAATGCTTTACGAAAGAACGGCAATCAGTAAAAAGCCGGAAGAAATGATCAAACACAATTTGGAGTTGTTGAAAAACGAACAGAAACTAACCCCTGATCTGGTGTTTCGCGATCCCTATTTTCTTGATTTTCTCGGACTTCGGGATAAATATTCCGAAAAGGATTTGGAGACGACGATTATTGTTGAATTGCAAAATTTCGTTACGGAAATGGGTTGCGATTTTGCGTTTATGGAGAGACAAAAAAGGATTTCGGTGGATAATGAAGATTATTATCTGGATTTGCTTTTTTTCCACCGCCGGTTAAAATGTTTGGTTGCTATTGAATTGAAGCTCGGAAAGTTTCAGGCGGCATACAAAGGACAAATGGAGCTTTATTTGCGCTGGCTGGATAAAAATATGAAATTTGAAGGTGAGCATACGCCTATCGGATTGATTTTGTGTGCCGGAAAAAGCGACGAGCATATAGAACTTTTACAGTTGGAAAACAGCCGTATCAAGGTAGCCGACTATCTAACGCAACTTCCGGACAAGCATTTGCTCGAACAAAAATTAAGGGCTGCTATCGATATTGCAAAGCAGAGATTGGAGGGAAAAGGGGATGGATAAAGGGAGAATCCGCCGAGGATTCTTTTTTAAGGGAGTGTCCAAAATTTTGTGTAAACTATAATGCGGGGCTTTTGGCTTCGCATTCTTTTTTGTTTTATATTTAACGTTGGATTTTTCCTAAGATTAAAAGTTTAAAACAATTCTGCGAAAAATATTCACCTGAAATCAGTGTTCGGATTTCGCTAAAAGATACAAAATTAGATGACAATTTGCTGAACATTTCACTATATTACACCCCTGTTTTTGATTCTTTATTGGGTTATTCTTTCAATAAACGTGTAGAATAATGCCTTTGTTCGTGTCGAAAATGTGTAAAATATAGTCGTTATTCATGTCGAAAATGTGTAAACGGGCTGATTTCTTATGCAAAAAATGCGTAATAATCTGTTGTTGAAACAAATGTCGCACGATCAGGCCCACAGTCGCTGTAACTCAAAGACGGAAGGATATTGATCGTCTCCCTCTTTATATAGGGTGGTCGATATACCTTTATCTGTGTGTCGGTGGTGATTTGAAATGATTAAAAAAAACTATCTTTGAAGTGTGAAAATAGCGGGATATATGAAGAAATTAGTTGTATTGATATTGATGATGATCGGTTTTGGGGGATGCGAGTTGTTTGAGCTGATAGATAGTTTAACCCCGGCTGACTTTAAGTATTCCTGTTACGTCATCCAGGAAAATAGGGGAGATCATGTTAACTTTAATCTTTATTTTAGGGTATCGGCCAACAAAGATATTTACGATGCTTACATTTATGATGGAGTTTTTACTCATGATATGAAAATCGTAAGTGATGATATTGCCGAAACCATGTTTTCAATGCGAGAAAGGCGGCAAAATTATGTCATTACGGTAGAATCTTATGATGAGTATGAAGACGATTACGGTTACATAAAAAGAGACGTGTACGAAAAAAGTAAAAGTTGCCTTATAGAGATAAAGAAAGAAAACATAATGGGAGAGATTGCGGTGAGAGAATTAAACTTTGATGGTACTAATGTGACTGCCATTGTGGAGCCAGTTGAGCATGCCGATAGCTATGCATTGGTGTGCTATGCTCCCGGAATGGACGAATATAGTTCAACAACTTCTACCACTGAGCCTGTGGACAATGGCTACAAGATCAGTTCGGCGATCGACACCTCTGCCCTCTCTGAGGGTGCGGTAATAAAAATAAGGGTGGTGGCATACCATTATATGACCAAAGAAAATAACGGTTCCGATGTGACAATCATGTTGTTGGGGGAGGCAAAAACCTTGACCCGGCACGCTTCGAAATTCCTGGAAGATTAGGTTCGGCTTCTTGTTAATTTATGATGGTTGCGCCCAATTTTATTTGATCATATCATTGACATACTGAACAAGGGTTTCGGGATATTTCAGCGGAGCTTCTGCATGTTTCCCTTCGTATTTCCAGCATGTTTTCTTGCCGTCCAGGTTGTTATAAATATCCAGTACGCTTTTTATCGGAATAAAATCTTTATCGGAATGGATAAAAAGAATGTGGGTACCTTTGATCCGGGGAATTAGAAACTTGAATTGGCAAAACTGAGAAATTTACCCCCAATCCTCCCGTAAAATCCGGGTGAAATGCTCCGTGCGATATTCGTTGAGTAAGGGGACAGGCTTGTTGTATTCCGTGTGGTGGTAAACAAACCTGCATTTCTCCGATACCCGTTTGGATTTTTCGTTCCCGTCGTAATAACCGCACCAGACGGCACTATACTGCAAATCCTCGAATGCGTGCCGGAGCAGTTCGCGTACAGCTTCCGGGATCAATCCCCGCCCCCAGAAGGGTTGGCCGATCCAGTAGCCGATCTCGGCTTCACCCGCCGCGATTTCGGCGCTGTGAATGGTGTCCGCCGTCATCAGTCCGATACTCCCGACCGCTTCGCCTGTTTCCTTTAGCACGAGGGCATATGTTTCCGCTACCGAAAGCACGCTCTTGATGATCTCGCGGCTGTTGCCCACGCTTGTATGCGGCGGCCAGCCGGCAATAGGCCCGATGCGGGGATCCCGGGCATACCTGTAAAGCGATTCGGCGTCGCTCTCCTGCCAGGCTCTTAAAATCAGTCGTTCGGTCTCCATAAATTGATCGTTTTTATCGCTAATCGGAGGTAAAATCCCCTGAATTTTGTATCAGACAGGGGATATTCTTCATATCTTCTTTATCATCTCAAACTGTTTCCCGCTGATCCCCACGTTTTTCGCTTTCAGAAAATCAACGATCGAGGTACAGGAAACATCCGTATTCAACAATTTGGTCGTGGCGATCCGGTTGAACTTACCCGCCTCGCGCAGCAACAATGAAGCAATTCCTTTTCTGCGATGCGCCTTGTCGACAGCTATCTGTGTCACATCCCCCGAATCCGGCTCGAATACCACATAGCCCACCAGCCTCTTTTCAAAAAAGACTCCCCAGCCCATAAAATCCCCTTTCGCCCGTTTAATGGACTCAAAACTGTTTTGCCACGAAGGATAAAAATCCCAGAAATCAGTAATAAAAGGGTACTTTTCGACCTCTATTCTATCTACGGAAAAACGTTCGTCCATCTCCTTTACCTCATTGTGCAGCTCTTCATTTTTCCAGACAAAATAGTTGAACTCGCGGGTCGCTTCGAAGCCCAGCTTCCGGTAGACCGCCACCGCTTTTGTGTTGTGTTGCAATACTTCCAGCAGGTACTGTTCTATGTTCGCCGCTTGTAAATGCGGCACTGCGTATTCAAAGATCCCGGTGGCCAGCCCTTTCCCCCGGTGCTCCTTCAGTGTCCCTGTTCCCGTATCGTAAGCGGTCGAGATCCCGTCGAAATACCCGACTCCGTTCAGTGTAAATGACACCATCTCTTTCCCTTCAAACGCAGCAAACGACAGGTCGGGAGAAAACCCGCGCCTTTTCCACATTGCCCGGAGTTGTTCCCGGTTCACCTGCACATCGTAATCGGCAAACGCCTGGCTGAACGCTTTGAATATTGTTTCAACATCTGTTTGCCCGAGTGATTTTATTTCCATTTCTTACGGTTCATATCCGGCAGGCTCTTTGCGCCTGTCGGAAGGTTTTTATATATGCTTCGGGAGCAGGCAATCCGAAAGTCTTTCAAAGTGCCGATCCTCTCACTCTACCTCAAAATCTTCCGAATGAAAATGACTGTAAAATCTTCCTGTTTCCGCCGTAAACTTCAACAGGATAAAATCCCCGCCGTCCACACCGCCCCGGTAATACACCGAAAACTCATCCCGCCAGATCTCCCTCTTTACAGCATCATCATCCACCACCTCCATGCATCCCTTCAACATCACTCCGCGAAAGAAACGCTTGTCGCAAAAATAGATACACGCTTTCGGATTCTTCCGGTACTGCTTTACCCGCATGGACGGACTGTTCGTGTGCCAGTAAAAAGTCCTGATCCCTTCCCGCTTCACAGACGCCAACATGGCCTTTGTATTTGGGTAACCCTCCTCATCTACAGAACTGATAAAACTGACACTTTGGTGATCGATTAAATTCCCGATGGTTTCAATTGCATTTTTCATACATGCTCTCTTTGTAGGGTTTAAACTCTTTTTTCACCTCTTTCTGCCATGAGATTCTCCTTCGCGCCCGGAGCATGCTCCAAAACAGCGCCCACCACCCGGCACTCCTCTAACTCCTCGCAATCCCCGCAGGTATCAAACCCTTTTCCCTGCACACATTTGCGGATCTCGCAAAGATCGCTGCAAAACGCAAACTTCACGCCTCCTGTCCGGCACCCCATACAATTGATCGTCTCTGCCGTGATCTCCGGCACATTATTCATGGCGCTCCATTTCCGGGCGGTTTCTTCTCTCAATGCATCATCATTCCTGACCGTAGCTATGCGGGCGTCACAATTCTCGCAATCCAATCCGCAACATGCAATTAACTCTTTCATATATGTACAATTTTTAGTGCTTCTCTGACATCCTCTTCGATCATTCGTACTTTGTTTTTCCAGTCCGAAGCTTTCGCCCGTTTGCGTATACGACGGAAAAAACCGTACCCCGTGCGATTCATAGACCCCACTCCTGATCTTATAAGTCGACCCCGCCGGAATGATCCGCTCATTCAACTTCCTTTTCCCGATATAATTCATCGCCTTGATCGCCACATCCCCCATTAGCATCACTACCCGCCTGTTCCTGAACTCCTCCAACTCCCTCTCCAAATGCAACGAACAGTTCCGGATCGTTTCCGCCCCCACCAGATACCCTTTTTTAACGCACTTGATCGCCGTCGTCAGGTATATCCCGTTATCCAGATAATCGTCATACGTCCGGTAATTATACCCCAATGCCCGGAATACCGTATTCGTATTTTTCAGGAACCGGGGCTCTCCCTTTCCGTCAAAATAATCCTCCATGTTTTCCGGCAACGCTTCCGAAACAAGGATCAGCTTCACGGCATCCTTCTTCTCCGGACTCGCCTGAAAATACTTCCGGATGATCACATCCGTACAATTGAAATCACATCCTGTATCCATATCTTTCTGCATTTATCCCCCGCCCGCAACCGGCAGAAACATCACTCTTTTTGCAAAGTTAAAAATATATTCCAACGCACACGTAATAAATGACGGCTGTTTCCATATCAAATTTATACGAAGTAACATAAAAGTGAAATATTTTCCGGTACGCAAGTATAGTAGTTGTTGGCTTATTTGTTACCTTTACCACTATGTACAGGTGCTTAAAATACCCGGTGAAAAGGGATGTTGTCCGGCTGGTCGGTTGTAAAGTGAAACCGAAAAAGAGGGTATAGGCGGTATGGAGCAGACGGTACAACCTCAGGCGTTTTTTTTGATATTGACGGAACACTGGTCAGTTTCAAGACACACGCTGTTCCGGCGTCTGCGCGGGAGGCGATTGGCCGGCTCCGGGAGAAGGGGGTGAAGGTCATCATTTCAACCGGCCGGGCTTTCGGGGATATCGGTGATTTGGGCGGTTTGGAGTTTGACGGGTATATTACGTCGAACGGTTCGTGCTGTATGGATTCGAGGGGGAACGTGATCGCCCGGCATCTTTTGTCTAAGGAGAGCCTGAGGCGATTGGCGGTTGAGTTGAAGGAGCGGCCGTTTCCGTGTGAGTTTACGACAAGCAGGGGGAGTTTCACGAATTGTGCGGGTGATACGGTGTTGCATGTTCATCAGCTTGTCAATCTTCCTGTTCCGCCGGTGAAGGATGTTTCGGAGATGGTGGAAGAGGAGGTGTTGCAGTTGAGCGCATTTGTGGATCCGGAGCGGGAAAGGGAGCTGTTGAAGCGTGTGCTGATGGATTGCGAAAGCAGCCGCTGGCATCCCGATTTTGCGGATTTCAATGTAAGGGGGATGAATAAGGCTACCGGGATGGAGGTGTTTACGGACTATTTTGGGATGGACAACGGGGGTACTGTTGCATTCGGCGACGGCGGAAACGATATTCCCATGTTGACGCACGCCGCGATCGGCGTGGCAATGGGAAATGCCGGGGACGATGTGAAGGCGGCGGCGAATTATGTGACAGATCCGGTGGACGAAGACGGTGTTATGAACGCTTTGAGGTATTTTGGCATACTTCCGTGAAAGCCGAATGAGCACTCACAGAGGGAGAAAAATCGTAAAAACGCACTCTCACAGGGATAATTTTCCTGGTTTTGTCCCTCAGACAGGGATGATTTTGCTTAAATGATCGAGTTAAAAAAGGCTGTTCCCGTCCCGGAAATCCCGAAAAATACAGCAATACGCCCATTTATAAAAAAACTTCCATTTCCTTTGTAAAACGCCTGATTGATTGTATATTGCATTCCCTTTTGCACCGTACGATCACTTCCTGAAAGTGTGCGGAAGCGGACGGAACCATCCATCTAAACAGGGAAAATGAGGCCAATCGACGAAATGATCCGATCCCTCCGGGAGCAGCTCCTGGCCAAGCGGCCTGCGGATGGTTCCATCTGGAGGGGCGACTTGTCGTCCAGCGCGATCTCTACTTCCGTGGCTGTTTTTGCATTGTATTTGACGGATCAGGAGAAGTACGCCTCTTATATCCGGAACGGGGCGGCCTGGCTGACCGGCACCATGCACCCTAACGGCTCCTGGGGGGACAGCATCGAAAGCCCCTCCAACATGACGGCTACGCTGCTGGCGTATGCCGCTCTTTCGGCAGTGGGGGAAGCGCCACAGCAAACACAGGAGTATTTGACCGAAAAGTTCGGGGGATTGACAGACCGGCAGATGGTGAAGGGGGTGCTGGACTACTACGGGAAAGACCTCACCTTCTCTGCTCCCATCCTGGTGATGTGCGCCTTGGCCGGTATCATCTCCGGCTGGGAAAAGATACCGCAATTGCCTTTTGAAGTGTCGGTGTTGCCGCAGAAACTGTTCCGCTTCTTCCGGCTTCCGGTGGTGAGCTACGCTATTCCCGCCCTGATCGCGGTGGGGATCTTACGGTTTAAGCGGGGAAAAAAGGGGTTGTTGTCGCCTTTGCGCAAAACTTTTATCGGTCAGTCGCTCCGGGTATTGGAGAGGCTCCAGCCCGCCCACGGCGGATTCCTCGAAGCCGCTCCCCTGACCGCATTCGTGGCGATGTGCATGAGCGGGGCCGGTTACCGGGATCATGTGGCTACGCAACGGGGCGCCGCTTTCCTGGCCGGCCATGTCCGCCCGGACGGCTCCTGGCCCATCGACACCGATCTGGCCTGTTGGGTGACGGCGCTCAGTGTAAGGGCATTAGGCGATGACATCCCGGACAAATCCGCCCTTGCCGAACGGATCAAACAAAACGCTTTTGCCTGTAAACACCCTTTCACCGGAGCGAAAGAGGGGGGATGGGGATGGACGGACCTGCCGGGCGCCGTGCCCGATGCCGACGACACCGCCGGCGCTTTGGTTGCCCTGCACATCCTTGACGGCGGCTACTGCCCGGAGGTCGGGAAAGGGATCGAATGGCTGCTGGCGCTCCAAAACAGCGACGGCGGCATGCCCACCTTTTGCAAAGGATGGGGAAAACTTCCTTTCGACCGGAGCAGCCCGGACATATCCGCCCACGCCCTGTTAGCCTTTGGGCTCTGGCAAAACGCCCTCCCCGGCAACCTGCAAAAAAAGTGCCGGAACAGCACGGCGCGCCTGCTGAAATGGATGCTGCGCGCACAAGCCGCCGACGGCTCCTGGACGCCCCTCTGGTTCGGGGATCAGGATGCCGGAGACGAACGCTCGCCGCTCTACGGCACAGCGATGACGGTGGAGTATTTAGCCGGCTCCCCGGAACCGGTTGCCCGGGAGATGGCGCAGAAAGGCCTGAAATATATCCTCTCCACGCAGAACGCCGACGGCGGCTGGGGAGGCGCTCAAGGGGTGCCGTCCAAGGTGACGCTGACGGCGCGGGCGTTGAGTGCATTGTCCTCCTTCCCGGAAACGGGAACTGTAGTTTTAGAACAGGCTTTTGACTATCTTTACCGGAAATACGGGGCCGGAGCGTTGTACCGGCGCGAACCGATCGGGTTGTATTTTTCCCGGCTGTGGTCTTCGGAAGAGCTGTATAACCTGACGTTTGTGCTAAATGCGTTGAAGAAGCTGGCTGCACGATATGCTAATACAGCAGCACTAAACTGTTAGCTGTTAAAAGTGTCTGATGTATGGACTTGTATGGTTTTAAAATCAGATTTTGTTTAAGTACTTGAGTCCCATAAATACAACACAATGGAAAATAAAATACAACTGTTTCATCCACATCAAGTGCGTTCTGTTTGGGACGGGGAGCAAGGGAAGTGGTGGTTGTCGGTGGTAGATATATGTGCTGTATTGACAGAAAGCGATTATCAAACAGCAAGAAAATATTGGAAAGTTTTAAAGGGTCGATTGGTCACGGAAGGAAATGAAGTGGTTACAAATTGTTACCAGTTGAAAATGCTTGCTCCTGACGGGAAAATGCGGCTTACAAATGCTAAACAACTCGGTAAACGCAACGAATCGAACAAGCTTTCCGAACACGATTCTCAGGAAAATGAAGCATAAATTTTAACCATAAATCCTATCTACCATGAAAAGAACACTTATCTTCTGTTTTGCGCTACTCACGCTGTCGTTACCGGCACAGGAAAACATCCAATGGCGCGGAACCGACCGCACGGGCATCTACCACGAAGCCGGACTCCTGAAAGTGTGGCCGGAAGGCGGCCCCGAACTGCTGTGGCACTACGACGGTTTGGGAGAGGGACACTCTTCCGTGGCGATCGACGCCGGCAAACTCTACATAAGCGGAATGACGGAGAAAACGGGATACATCTACGTATTCGACACGAACGGCAAACTGCTCAACAAAAAGGAGTACGGCCCCGAATGGGCGGAAAGCTATAACGGGACGCGCGGCACCATTACCATCAGCGAAGGCAAACTGTACCTCGTCACGGGAACGGCCGAAATCTACTGCATCGACCAGCAAAGCCTGAACGTCGTCTGGAAAAAAAGTTTTGTACAGGATTTTAACGGCTCCAACATACAATGGGGTATTTGCGAAACACCGCTGATCGTCGGTGAAAAACTCATCGCCACGCCCGGCGGAGCAGAACACAACATCGTCGCACTGAACAAAAACACCGGCGACCTGATTTGGAGCTCCCCGGGAGAGGGCGACAAGTCGGCCTACTGCTCACCGCTCTACATTGCCGATCAGGAAATTCCCCAGATCGTGACCCTGACGGCCAACCACATCATCGGTATCAACGCCGCCAATGGAGAAAAACTTTGGTCGCACGAAAATAAAAACCGCCATTCGGTACACGCCAATACGCCCGTATACAGCAACAACATGGTGTTATGCACCAGCGGATACGGCCGGGGCACCACCATGCTGCGCCTCACCGACGGCGGACGGAAGGCGGAGGAGGTGTGGTTCTCCGGTGAACTGGACAACCGCATCGGCGCTATGGTAAAAGTCGGCGACTACATCTACGGTTCCGGCGACGCTAACCGGTACTGGTTTTGCGCAGAGTGGAATACCGGAGCCATAAAATGGAAGACAGCAGGCCTGGCAATGGGCAACATCATCGCCAACGACGGCATGCTTTACTGCTACACCGACCGCGGAGAGATGGCGCTGGCCAAGGCAACGCCGGAGAAGTTCGACATCGTCAGCAAATTCATGATCACCCTCGGCACCGCACAACACTGGGCGCATCCGGTACTTTACCGGGGCGTTATGTATTTGCGCCACGGGAATACCCTGATGGCGTATAAGGTAAAATAATAACACTGCAAACCATGAACACCAAAATCACTCTCCACCCACTTCTCTTCGTCCTCTTCACCCTGTTGCTCACCGGCCAGACACTGCAAGCGCAGGATTGGCCGCAATGGCGGGGGGCAAACCGCGACGGCATTTCGCAGGAAAAAGGCCTTAACCTGAATTGGTCGGAATCAAAACCGCCGCTCAACTGGACATTCCGGCAGGCGGGCGCCGGATACTCTTCGCCCGTCATTGCCGGGACCACCCTCTATTGTCAGGGGGCCGTGGACCAGCAGGGATTCGCCTTTGCACTCGACACCGAAACCGGCAACCTGAAATGGAAACAGGAATTGGGCAAGGAATCGGTTCCCGACCGTGAAAACTGTCCCCGCGGATCGATCACGGTAGACGGCGACAAACTCTACCTCATCCGCGGCATCGGCCAGTTGCACTGCCTCTCGGCCACCGACGGCAAGGTGCTTTGGCAAAAGGATTTCACTGCGGACTTCAACGGCAAATACATGTCGCGCTGGGGATACAGCGAATCGCCCTTAGTGGACGGTGATCTTGTGATCTGCACCCCCGGCGGCAGCGACGGAACGATGGTGGCGCTCGACAAGAACAGCGGCGCTGTCGTTTGGAGAACCAAAGAGTGGACGGACGAGGCAGGCTACTCTTCCCCGATCGTTGCCGAGGTGGACGGAGTGCGGCAATACATCCAGCAGGCGGCCAAAGGCGTGGCGGGTGTAGCGGCAAAGGACGGCAAGGTGTTGTGGAAGGTCGATGTGCCGGGATACAAAACGGCGGTGATCCCTACTCCGGTCTATCGGGATCACCTGGTGTATGTTACTGCGGGCTACGGAGCCGGTTGCGCCTGTATCCGGCTGGCCAAAACAGAGGCCGGTATGAAGGCCGAAACGGTCTATAACAATAAAAATATGATCAATCACCACGGCGGCGTGGTGCTGACGGGCGGCCACATTTACGGCCATTCGGACGCTTCGGGATGGACCTGCCAACATCTGGAAACGGGCGAAAAGATCTGGGGGCAGCGGAATAGAGAGGGCGCCATGCGGGGCAGCGTGGTGGGAGTTGAGGATCACCTGATCCTTTTGGATGAGCGTACCGGTACGCTTGCCGTCGCAGCCGCTTCGCCGGAGGGATGGAAAGAGGTGAGCCGGATAGATTTTCCAGAACGCACCCAAATGCAGACAACGGATAACATGGTCTGGGCGCATCCGGTCATCGCCGGCGGCAAACTCTATCTGCGGGATCATGATCTGTTGCATTGCGTTGATCTGGCGAAATAGGATCAGCACCTGAGAATTGAATGATAAGCCCCGCTTACACACAACTGTTTCGTGTGGTACCACCTGTACAATAACGATGAGTGCAGGCTGTCATGCAAAATTTTGATTGCTGTTTGTACTTTGATTTTCCTATATTTGTAATACGGACAAATAGAACGGTATGACAAAACAGAATGCAATAAAAGTCTTTGAGGAGAAAAAAGTACGCACCGTATGGGACAGCGACCGGGAGGAGTGGTATTTCTCCATAGTGGATGTGGTGGCCGTATTGACAGATAGCCCTAACCCGAGAAAGTATTGGAGTGTATTAAAAACTCGCCTGAAAAAGGAAGGAAGTCAGTTGACTACAATTTGTAGTCAACTGAAAATGCCCTCGTCCGATGGTAAATATTATAAAACCGATGTTGCTGATACAGAGCAATTATTCCGCCTGATTCAATCTATTCCTTCGCCAAAGGCAGAGCCATTTAAACAATGGATGGCGCAAGTAGCCAAAGAGCGTTTAGATCAATTGCAGGATCCGGAATTGTCTATTGAACAGGCCATGTTGGATTACAAGCGGCTGGGATATTCCGACAATTGGATCAATCAACGGCTCAAAAGCATCGAAGTCCGTAAAGAATTGACCGACGAGTGGAGGCGGCACGGATTGGAAGAGGGCGTCCATTTTGCCACGCTGACAGACATCATCTATAAGACATGGGCGGGAAAAACGGCCAAAGAGTACAAAGCATTTAAGGGGTTAAAGAAAGAGAGCCTCCGGGACAACATGACCAATAAAGAGTTAGTATTGAATATGCTTGCCGAACTCTCGACTAAGGAGATATCGGAAGCACAAAATCCGGGATCTTTTGACGAACACATCCATGTAGCCCAACAGGGAGGAACGATAGCCCTCAATGCAAGAATGGAATTGGAAAAAAAGACCGGGAAAACGGTCATATCCCCTCAAAACGCCAAAGAGACATTGAAATTACAAAGTGGAGAAACAACGGAGGAGAAATGAAAAATTCTTCTTACCTTACGGTTTTATATTTGGTAACATAACCGCATGAAACGAACAGGAATACTTTACCTGCTGCTTTTCGCCGCACAGATCGTACCGGCGCAAAATATCGAGTGGCGGAACGACCGCACCGGCATTTACCGGGAAACCGGATTACTGAAATCGTGGCCGGAAGGCGGCCCCGAACTGTTGTGGCACTTCGACGGCTTGGGACAGGGATACTCTTCGGTTTCCACCGGCTCCGGAAAACTTTACATAACCGGTATGACGGACGGGACGGGATACCTCTACGTCTTAGACATGCAGGGACGCCTGTTGAATAAAAAGGCGTACGGCAAAGAGTGGCACATCAGCTACCAGGGCACTCGGGGCACTGTCATTCCCGACGACGGGTATCTCTACCTGGTCAGCGGGACCGGTACCCTGATCTGTTTCGACGCATCCGATCTGTGTGTTGTGTGGCAAAAAAACGCGATCGATGACTTCGGCGGCGAACTCCCCAAATACGGCATGAACGAATCGCCCCTCATCGTCGGGGACAAACTGATCTTCACTCCGGGAGGAAAAGAACACAACGTGGTCGCTCTGCACAAAAAGACAGGCGAACCGATCTGGAGTTCCAAGGCGATGGGCGACATCCCCAGTTACTGCAGTCCGGTTTACATCGGAGACCAGGCCATTCCCCAGGTCGTCACCATGACGGGACACCACATCGTCGGCATCGACATTTCAAACGGCCGGTTGCTCTGGTCTGTACCCTTTACCAACCGCTTCTTCGAACATCCCAACACCCCGGTCTACGGGGAGGGAATGCTGCTCTGTTCCAGCAGTTACGGCGTCGGTTCCGTGATGCTGCGCCTGACGGAAGGCGGAAAAAAGGTGGAAGAAGCGTGGCGCACCCCTGACTTCGACTCCAGAACCGGGCACGCCGTAAAATTAGGCGACTATGTCTACGGCGCAGGAGATTACGGAAAAGGGAGCTGGTGTTGCATAGAGTGGAAAACGGGCAAAGTGCTCTACAAGGACAAAACCCTGCCGGCCGGAGCTGTCATTGCGGCGGACGGTATGCTCTACTGTTACACGGAAAAAGGCGACATGGCACTGGTCAGGGCTACCCCGGAGAAGTTCGACATCATCGCCAAATTCCCCGTCACCTCCGGCACCGAACAGCACTGGGCGCATCCTGTTATTTACAAAGGCATCCTGTACATCCGGCACGGCGACGCGTTGATGGCGTATAAAATAAAATAATACTTTACGGGACTTTGACCGATACATACATTCAAAATAGTAATTCATAAAAATATCCGTGCCTTTGCAACAATTACGTACGATTCCTATGCAATTAGACCGTCAAAAGCAATTTTTCGAGATTATCGACCTCATCAAACAAGCGAAAACCAATGCAATAAGGGCTGTAAATACGGAATTGATCAATCTGTATTGGAATATTGGGCAATATATCAGCCGACAGATTGAAACAGCAACATGGGGAGATAGCGTGGTGAAAGAACTGGCCGACTACCTGACCCGCACGGAGCCGGAGTTAAAAGGTTTCTCGGATAAGAATTTGTGGCGAATGAAGCAATTTTACGAAGCCTATAAGGAGAGTCCAAAACTCTCGGCACTGCTGAGAGAAATCAGTTGGACAAACAACCTGACTATTCTCAGTCGGGCTAAAACATTGGAAGAAAAGGAGTTTTATATCCGTATGACAATTCAGGAACGGTATTCGAGCAGGGAATTAGATCGACAAATTAACAGCGGTATTTATGAACGAACGATGCTCGGTAATGCCAAACTCTCACCGGCACTAAAAGAAGCCCACCCCAACATATTGAGCACATTCAAAGATGATTATGTATTTGAATTTCTTGGTTTACCAGACCCACTCAACGAAGGAGAGTTGCAACGGGGACTGATAGGCAAAATGAAGCATTTTATACTTGAACTGGGAAAGGACTTTCTATTCATCGGAGAGGAATATCGGGTGCAGGTCGGCAACAGCGACTTTTACATCGACCTGTTGTTTTATCACCGGGGATTACAATGTCTGGTCGCTTTCGAATTAAAAACAGATAAGTTTAAACCGGAACACTTGGGGCAGTTAAACTTCTATCTGGAAGCGTTAGATCGGGATGTAAAGAAGCCGAACGAAAATCTGAGCATTGGGGTTTTGTTGTGCAAAGACAAAGACAGCGAGGTGGTTGAATATGCCCTGAGCCGATATCTCTCACCGACCATGGTGTCGCGATACCAAACGCAACTGCCCGACAAAAAGCTGCTTCAGCAGAAATGGCATGAATTATTTGATGCATAAAAAATTTTATTATTAATAATATATTGAATATCAAGAAGATAACTCGAACGTAAAACAGAATGAGTATATCTAATACTTACAACCCTCAAATACCTTAACTATGCAAAAATCGAAAGTATATTTTACCAATTTACATACCACACCCAGCAGTAATTTGCTGGATAAACTGGAGAAGCTGGTAAAAAGAGCCGGTATGGAGAAGATCAACTTTGAAAATCGGTTCACCGCCCTCAAAATCCACTTCGGAGAACCGGGAAATCTGGCCTACATCCGTCCGAACTATGCTGCGCGAATGGTGCAGATCGTGAAAAAATTGGGCGCCAAACCGTTTCTGACCGACGCCAATACCTTGTATTCCGGAGGTCGTTCGAATGCGATTGACCACCTGGAATCGGCCATGGAAAACGGTTTTAACCCCATTGCCACACACTGCAACGTCATCATTGCCGACGGTGTAAAAGGAACGGAATACCGCGAAATAAAAATTGACGGTGACTATTGCAAAGCGCCCAAGATCGGCGCCGCTATTGCCGACGCCGATATCTTTATCAGCCTGAACCACTTCAAGGGACACGAACAGGCAGGCTTTGGCGGTGCGCTGAAAAACATCGGCATGGGAAGCGCCAGCATAGGCGGAAAATTGGAGATGCACTCCACTTCCCAACCGAAAATCATCGAGAAGAACTGCGTCGCATGCGGCATCTGTGTCAAATATTGCGCCCACTCGGCCATCAAGATTGAAAACCGGCACGCCGGGATCGATTACGGGAAATGCGTCGGCTGCGGGCAGTGCGTGGCGCTTTGCCAATACAATGCGGCTGTTCTGGCCGAATGGGACACCTCTGAAAACCTGAACTGTAAAATTGCCGAATATGCCAAGGCGGTACTGCTGGACAAACCGCATTTTCACATAAACTTCATCATGAATGTTTCGCCCGAATGCGACTGCTGGAACCACAACGACGCGGCCATCGTTCCGGACATCGGCATAGCCGCCTCCTTCGATCCCGTCGCGCTCGACATGGCTTGTGTGGATCTGGTAAAAAAGGCGCCGGTAAATGCCGGCAGCCACCTCTGGCAAAAACACGAGCACCACGACCTGACCGGCTCCGAAAAGTTCAAGCTGGTCCATCCCAATGCCAATTGGCTGGCGGGATTACAGCATGCCGAAAAAATCGGGATAGGAACCGTCAATTATGACCTGGAAGATGTTTCGTAAAAACGACAACTATTTGGAACGGGACAAAAGAAACCATACCATGAAAAAATACACCTGGCTACTGTGGATATTGCTGCTGGCCGGCATGACCCTGCCCCACCCCGCAGCGGCCGCACAGCGGAAAGAGCAGGCTACCGTTATCGAAGGGCACGGTGATCTCTATGTCCTGCACAACCCGGATAAAAGTGTCCGGATCATAGCGGCCAAAGCCGACGGAAAACTGTTGGACACCACCTTTCTCCGGTTACCCGAAAACCTGAAACTGCGCTATTTTGCTGCGGACGAATCAACAGATCTCCACTTTGAATTCTCACTCCACGGCCGCATCAAGCACAATTGGCGTCAGGAGCCGGCGGAAAAAACAGTGGTCGTTTCCGATCTGCACGGGCGGCTGGATGCCTTTGTCGCCCTGTTACAAGGGAACGGGGTGGTGGACAAAGAGCTGAATTGGAGTTACGGGAAAAACCGCCTCATCTTTCTCGGAGATATGCTCGACCGGGGACGGGATGACAATGGGATCGCCTGGCTGGTATATAAATTGGAAAAAGAGGCCGAACAGGCCGGCGGAGGGGTCGATTTCCTGCCGGGCAACCACGAAGACATGGTGCTGAAGGACGACATACGCTACGTGAACGAAGCCCACCTGGCCTTTGCCGCGAAAGCGGGGATCCCCTACGCCGGACTGTACGGGCCCGACACGGAACTGGGGCGGTGGATACGGGACAGTTACCTGATTTTGGTAGTCGGCGACAACCTGTTCGTCCATGCCGGCCTGAGCCCGGAGCTGATCCGGAGAGGTTATAAAATCGGTGAGATCAACGAACTGGCCTGGCGCTTTACAGGCTATCCGAACCGGCAAAGAAACGAGCTACATCCGAGAAATGAGTTTTTATTCGGTTCCGGCGGCCCGCTCTGGTACCGGGGAATGGTCTCCGATTTGCAAGACAATTCCCCTATACTGCCGGAGGAGTTGGAGCAGGTGCTCCGGTACTACAACGTCAAGCGGGTGGTCGCAGGCCATACGGAAGTGGACGAAACCGGCCGGCGTTACAACGACCGGGTGGTCACGGTAAATGTCCGGCATTACGACAACTACCCCAAAGACAGAACGGCCGGATTATTGATCGAGGCGCACCGATTCTACGCAGTCACCTACTCCGGAGCAAAGGAACTTTTGCCGGAATAGCGGCATATTTTATTAACACCACGAAGCGCTCGCAGAACTGCAAGTCAAAAACAGGGAAGTAAATCGGGAACGGCCGATGATCGGTTTCAAGTACAAAGAGAAAACAAGCGATTGCCCCCACTGCCCCCCGCTAAAATCATACAATTACAAACACTTGATTTTGACAGATTATAGCGCTATATTTAAAGCGTGAAATTCAAGGGTTCTGTTGTGAAAAGCAAACGCATCGTAGCGGGTGTTACCGTTTCGGTTATTTTGATCTATGCCGGTCTTGTGATCGGGTGGCACCTCTATCCGCTCCGGGAGGAGCTGGCGATTCAGGCGCCGGGGGCTGACAATCGGCCGGAGGGGCGGACGCGGGCGGCGGACGACGTACTGATCGGCGAGTTTTTTATGAAATACGACGACGCCTCTTCCGGGTTGACCGGTAAATGGAGCGGTTTCCGGGGAGCGTCGGCCACCAACCGCATCACCACCTCCGACCGGATCCGCACCTCCGGGGAGGAGTATCCGGTTCTGTGGAGCGTGGAAACCGGGGAAGGGCATGCAGCGCCGGCCATCTACAACGGGAAAGTCTATTTCCTGGATTACAACGAACAGTTGAGCTCCGACGCCCTGCGCTGCTTCTCGTTGGAGAGCGGCAAAGAACTGTGGCGCCGGTGGTACCGCGTGCCGATGAAGCGGAACCACGGTTTCTCGCGAACGGTCCCGGCTGTCGGCGAAGATTACATCATCACCATCGGGCCGTCGGGACATGTGATGTGCTGCGACCCGGTAAGCGGAGAGATGAAGTGGTCGCTCGATATGCAGAAAACATTCAAGACCGAAGTCCCTTTCTGGTACACCGGCCAGTGCCCGCGTGTCGATCAGAACACCCTCATCCTGGCGCCTGCCGGAGAAGAAACGCTCTTGGCCGGATTGGATGTGCAGAGCGGCGAGATCCTCTGGACTACTCCCAATACACTGAAATACAAAATGTCGCACTCGTCGGTGATGCCGATGACACTGGGCGGAAAAAAAATGTATGTCTACATCGGCGTGGGCGGTGTTTGCGGTATTTCGGCAGAAGCCGGCGACCGGGGGACTTTACTGTGGGAGACCGGCAAATGGCAACCCTCCGTAGTCGCCCCTTCACCACTCCAATTGTCGTCCAACCGGATCTTTATGGTAGCGGGATACGGAACCGGGGGAGCGATGCTTCGGGTAGAGCGTTCCGGCACTAAGTGGACAGCCACCGTCACCGAACAACACAAACCCAACGAGGGATTATCCAGCGAACAACAGACCCCCCTTTTCTACAACGACATGATCATCAGCGTCATGCCCAAGGACGGGGGCGGCAACCGGGGGAAGCTGGTCGCCTATTCCCCTTCCGACCTCCGCTCGCCGGTATGGACCTCCACTGCCGACGAACGCTTCGGGCTCGGCCCCTACCTCCTGATCAACAACCTCCTCTTCGTTTTCAAGGATGACGGGGAGCTCTACCTGTACGAAGTCGGGCAACGCAGCATGAAGCTGCTAAAAAAACAGCGGATCATGGAGGGGATCGATGCCTGGGGCCCCATGGCTTATGCCGACGGGATGCTGATCGTGCGGGACGCCCATACCGTGAAATGCATCAAAGTGATATAGGCCATAGAAGACTTTTGTGTCGGGAAAATAGAAGCGATGAAGATGAATACTCAAAATGAAATGATACTGTACAGACCAAATGATGTCGTACAATTGGAGGTTCGCATTGACCACGAAACCGTTTGGCTTACACAGGCGCAAATGGTTCTGCTTTTCGGCAGAGACCAGTCGGTCATTTCAAAACATATCGGCAATGTTTTTAAGGAAAAAGAACTCGATGCCGAAAGCAATATGCAAAATTTGCATATTACAAATATTGACCGTCCTGTTTCTTTTTACAGTCTGGATGTGATCATTTCTGTCGGCTATCGTGTAAAATCCGTTCAAGGTACCCTGTTTCGTCAATGGGCAAACCGGGTTTTGAAAGAGTATTTATTACGGGGATACGCCATCAACCGACGTTTTGAGCAAATTGACAACACACTTTCCCGCCACGAACAGCAACTGTCGGAACACCAAAAACAGATCGATTTCGTTGTCCGCACCGCCCTGCCTCCTAAAGAAGGCATATTTTTTGAAGGTCAGATTTTCGATGCTTACCTATTTGTATCCGACCTCATCAAATCGGCAAAGAAAACGATTCTCCTGCTTGATAATTATATTGATGAAACGGTTTTACTCCTGTTGTCGAAACGGCAGGCGAAAGTCGGCGCAACCATTTATACAAAGCAAATTTCCGCACAATTGCAGTTGGATTTGACAAAACACAACGCGCAGTACACGCCGATAACAATCAACGAATCTACTGTCTTTCACGACCGTTTTCTCTTGATCGACACTGCTGTATACCACCTTGGCGCTTCACTGAAAGATTTGGGAAAGAAATTGTTCGCCTTCTCAAAAATGGAAATAATGCCGGCTGAACTTTTGAAGAATATAACATGAGTTTTGCACCCAAACAATGCCTGATTTTCCATATGAATCTTTGCGGGCAATAAAACAAAACGATACAATTGTGCAGTAGCGGAATATAAAAAATTCTTACTATCTTACGATCTACTATCTTACACGCTTGAATCATGGAACAAAAGGCAGATAAAGAGCAGAACATATCGCGGCGGAAATTCCTGCAACTGTGCGGGACTGCCGTGGCGGGAGTGGGTATTGCGGGAGTGGCGGGTGTTTTCCTGCACAGGAAACTGACCGCTCCGCTGCCATACGCATCCGTTCGCCCGGAAGGGGCAAACAGCGGCCAACCGGGCTTTGCCTCCCCGTACAGATTGGAATCCTCCTTTCAGGCGCCCGGTGCGATAGAGGCTTTTGAACTGGCGGGCGACCGGCTCATCGTCGCCGCTTCCAATCAGATCTATATGTACGATACGACAGGGGCATTGGCGCACAGTTTTGCCGTCGGCAGTGACCTCCGGGACATTGCGGCCGACGAGCGCCACATCTACCTGCTCTTCCCCGCCCGGATCGAGGTGTACAGCCCGGCCGGCGAATGGCTGCGCGACTGGGAA
Source organism: Culturomica sp. (assembly GCA_031271755.1). Taxonomy (GTDB): domain Bacteria; phylum Bacteroidota; class Bacteroidia; order Bacteroidales; family Marinifilaceae; genus UBA944. Next base: position 32,774 of record JAISVB010000045.1, on the reverse strand, counting down.
GCGTGTGACGACACGGCTGACTACTGCTCCATGGCATTGACCCCATCCGCCCTTTTTGTGACGGATGCGGCCAACAAAAACATCTGCCAATACACGGCGGAAGGGCAGTTCGTCCGCTTTATCCAAAGCCCCGACGGCTTTATCGTTCCCAGTTACTCGTTCGGCATCACCTATGCGGACGGGGTGATCTATTGCTCCAATCCGGGCAGGCACCGGGTGGAGAAATACACGCCGGACGGCGCCTACACCGGCTTCTTCGGCGAAGCGGGAGAAACCGCCGGCAGGTTCGGCGGATGCTGCAACCCGGTACACCTGACACACACCGCCGCGGGCGAGATCATCACCTCCGAAAAGGGGAAGCCGCGCATCAGTTGCTACGGCACGGACGGGACGTTCCGCAGTCTGCTGCTCGACAGCCCAACGCTGGGAGGCGGCCATACGGCCTACGACGTCAAGATTCTGAAAGGCCGGCTTTTTGTAGCGGGCAACAGCCGGATCTCCGTTTACCGTTACGACAGTACACAGGCCGCTGCGACCGCCTGTTCGACCTGCAAAGCGGATTGTCCTTTGCGGAAAGGAGTAACCATCTGACAAGACTATGGAAAAAAAAGAGAAACATCCGATGGGCCAAAGCCCCGTATCGCGCCGGGAATTCCTGCGGGTGCTGGGTTCGACGGTGGCGGGCGGCGCCATCCTCGCCGTTGCCGGCGGATTGATCGGGAACGTAAAAGGAGCAAAAGCCAGCTACTACTGGCAAATCGACCCGCAAAAATGCACCCAGTGCGGCCGCTGCGAAACCCACTGCGTGCTCCCGGTTTCGGCCGTTAAATGCATCCATGCCAACAAAGTATGCGGATACTGCGACCTCTGCGGCGGCTACTACCGCTCCAATGTCAAAGAACTCAACACCGCCGCCGAGAACCTGATGTGCCCCACCGGCGCCATCGAACGCCAATTCGTGGAGGAGCCCTATTTTGAATACACCATCAACGAGCGGCTCTGCAACGGCTGCGGTAAATGCGTCAAAGGGTGCAGCTCCTTCGGCAACGGTTCGCTCTACCTCCAGATCAAACGCGACCTGTGCAAGGATTGCAACGAGTGCCGGATAGCCACTGTCTGCCCTTCGGGCGCCATCACCCGCGTACCCCTCGATACCGCCTACAAACTGAAAGAGTAATGAAAAGAATCCTTTATATTGGGCTGTTGCTGATCTTATCCGGAGCAGCCAACGCCCAAAACCGCTTCCCCCGGCCGGACTTTGAATCCGGTTACCAATACCCCGATATCACTTACGCAGTGCCCAACGAAGCGGTGTGGACAAGCGTGGATATCCTCCTGTTGGTGCTGCTGATGGGTATTGTGGCGTGGGCGGTGCTCCGGAAGCGGACGCGCAAACCCATCCTGTGGGTATCCGTGATCTCGGTCGCCTGGTTCGGATTTTTCCGCAGTGGGTGTGTATGCAGTATCGGTGCTATTCAGAACGTAGCGCTTGCAGGCGTGGACAGCACTTACATCCTGCCCCTCTCTGTCCTGCTCTTTTTTATCCTCCCGATCGGGTTCGCCCTTCTTTTCGGCAGGGTATTCTGCGCCGGCGTTTGCCCGTTCGGCGCTTTGCAGGAGTTGGTGAACCTGAAAAACTACAGGCTCTCCAAGTCGCTCACCACGGTACTGGGCATGATCCCCTGGATATACCTGATTTTTGCGCTCCTTTACGCCGTCACCCGAAGCAGCTTTATCATCTGCCGCTTCGACCCCTTTATCGGGATCTTCCGGCTGGGCGGAGATCTCGGATTACTCCTTTTCGGCGCACTCTTACTGGTAGCGGCCGTCTTTACAGGCAGGCCCTTCTGCCGCTTCCTCTGTCCCTACGGCGCCTTGCTGAGCCTGTTTTCGCGGGTATCCGTCCGGAAGATCAGCATCACCCCCCAATCGTGCATCAACTGCGACCTCTGCCGCAACGCCTGCCCGGTGGACGCCATCCGACCGCCCTACGAGAACAAAGTCAAAGAGAGCCGCCCGCAAGGCGTCCGGCGGATCGTAGGCTACCTCATCATCCTTCCGCTCCTTGTTCTTGCCGGCGCTTTCCTCATGCGCTCCGTCAGCAGCGACCTGAGCCGCGCCCACAAAGAGGTGCGTCTCTACGACCTCGTCATGCAGCACGAAGCCAATCCGCAGGGTGCGCCCTCCTTAGAGTTAGAGGCCTTCTACGGACAGGGCGGTACTGTCGAAGCCCTCACCGCCGCTTACGAAGAGATCCAGGGCGACTTCAAACGCTACGCCACCGGCGCCGGCGCTCTCCTCGGCCTTGTCATCGGCTTCACCCTCATCGGTCTCTCCGTCAAACGTACCCGCAAACACTACGAAATCGACCGGGCTGCCTGCGTCGCCTGCGGGAGGTGTTTCAATTACTGTCCGCAGAACATGCAAAACCGGGAGGAAACGACCGCCCGGACACCACAGTAAAGAATAACAGGGAAGTTGGTTTATTATGAGTATCACCTTTGAATTCCTTCCGGAACAGGCAGCCCGAAAGTACTGCAAAGCAGCAGTATGTCTTGTATGTCCTTCTCTTTGAGCTTATAACCCTGGTGGTACAATATTTGTGCTTCGACGGTCAGGCAACGTACGGCTATTCCTCCGATTGTTCCTTTTCCGTTCAGTATATCCGCCGGATAGATTCCTCCCTCAAAACAGAGTGATCCGGTTTCGGTAAATTCGAACAGGTGCAGGTCTATGATGCGATTGTCCGGATCGATCCAGGCCGTATGGTCGTTGGTAGTAAATTCGACTTCCGTTTCGCGGTAACCATTTGAAAGCAACATGGCTGTAAATGCAGCGCTGTCTTTCTTTTGGACAAAAATATCTATGTCATTGTGCAGCCGTGTTTGTCGCCCCAAAAGCGCATCCACGCCCCAACCGCCGTCGATCCAGATCTCAACGCCGATGTGTTCGGTCTTTCTCAGCAGATCAGTGGCATCGTTTTCGCTCATCATCATTTCCGGTACGCTTCCTGTTTGCGTTTGGGTAGTTTTTTAATGACTTCGTCTACCGAATGTCGGATCAATTCTTCTATCAGCCGGTCGGGAACATCACTTTCCAATGTGACCAGGTTCCATAAGGGGGTCTTAAAATCGGTTTCGGTGATCCCGTTGTACTTTTCGCGCAACTCCATCGACCGTTCGGGATTGCATTTGAGGTCAGCCCGGAATATGCCGTCTTTGGGTGCTAAAGGGATATAGGCGAACATTTTATCCATCACCTTAAACACCAGAACATGGTGGTTCAGAAAGGGTAGCGATTCCGTAGAACCCTTTATCGACAGGCAATATTCGCGAAATTCTTCAATGTTCATACTTGCGTATGTTGGTCATTACAAATATAGCTTTTTTCGAGAAAAATTAGATATTCCTAATAATTTGAATAATGGCGTTTGAAAGAACTATGTTACAGGAGATCATGAAGCGATCCGAAGAATCCCGAAAATTCATTCAGGTGTTGGTCGGGCCGCGACAGGTGGGTAAAACCACTCTGATCAAGCAACTCCTGTCAAAAACGGATGTACCGCATTATTTTGTTACGGCGGATGATCTGTATGCGGCCGATACGACTTGGATCAGGCGTGAGTAATTTGGCGGTCACTGACCGCCAAATTACAAAAAGATACTATCCAGATCGTTGACTTTTTTCTACAATTCCCAGAGAAGTTTTCGGAATTATCTCCCGAGTTGCTTCTTTCTAAACTCTTGTGCGCTTGCTCCCAACGCCAGCAGTCCGTAGAAGGTGTATTCGACGTCGCTGTGGTCTTCCGGGAGGGTGGCGGAGAAGCCTCCTGAGTCCAGCCAGTGGCTTTCGATGAAGTGTTGTGCCGGGTAGTTGGAAGGGGTGTGGTAGCAGTCGAGCACGAAGAGGGCGGTTGCGGTGGAGAGCAGGTCGGGGAAGGGGGCGGCGGGGGCGGCGCGGAAGCCGCCGGAGGTGTCCTGGAGGTTGCGCAGGTAGTGCAGGTCTTCGTTTGCCCGGTAGCCGGCGGATGGTCCCCGGAGGGCGAGCGCGGCTACGGTGGCATTGGTGGTGGCGGTGAGGCCGTCCCGGGTGTTCCGGTAGCCGCCGCCGGGCACGTGGTAGTCGGCTAGGGTATCCGGGGTGTTGGGGGTGCGCCGGCCGGCGTCTTCCCGCAGGGAGTGCCAGAGGAATTGGGTGTAGGGGGCGTGCAGGTCGGCGTGGGGGACGGCGGTGAATGTGTCCAATGCCCTGATCTTGAACGGAAGGAGCGATTGCACAAACAGGCCTGCTTTCCCGTTTTTTATCCATTGGCGGAGCATCCGGCAGCGTATGTAGGCGGCGTAGTGGACGAGGTCTAACTGTTCCGGTTGCTGTTGCGAGAGGTAGCGGTGCATTTTTTGCGGATCGATCCCGATGCCCAGCAGGCGGGACAATGTCCATCCGAACGCGGTGTAGTACAGGTCTGCTTTTCCGCTCTTGTTTCGGAAGGCGTGTTCTGCCGTCCGTTGCGACTCCACGAAGCGGGCGATGCGGCGAAGCGCTTCCGCCCCTAATCGGGCTTTCCCTTTTTGCAGGGTGTGGAGCAGTTTTGTCGAGAGGGTGACGGGCATGTGTGTGGCGGATTATTTCAGTTCTAATTGCTCTATTTTGTTCCCAATGGTAAATGCTTTGATTTCGAGCTCCAGTGTGTCGAAATTTTCCCGGGTGACCGTTGGGCTGATCTTTCCGTCCTTCAACGGGTAGATTTCATCGCAAGTCTCTTTTAAGGTGGAAAATATGTGGGAGGATATGAGTACGGTCTTTCCCAATGCTTTCAGTTTTTTGATCAGGTCGACGACGATGATGTTGCTGTGGATGTCGATGCCGTTGAATGGTTCGTCCAGTATGAAATAGTGGTTTTCCTGCAACAGGATGGCCGTTAAAGCCAGCTTCTTTTTCATGCCTGTTGAGTAGGTGGAGGCGTATTGGTTCAGGGGCAGGTCGAATATGTTTTTGCTTTCCAGGTTCGGCATCTCTTTTTTCCGGGCGTTGCAGAGCAGGCGGATGTATTCTTTCCCGGTTATTTTGCTAAAGAAAAACGGGTCGGTCGGCAGGAATCCCAGGTAGTTTTTCAGGGGATGAAGCCCTGAGCGGATCTCTCCGTCGTAGTTTTCCAACCCTGCGATGCAGCGGAATAAGGTGGTTTTTCCGGCTCCGTTCTCTCCGATGATCCCGTAGACTTTTCCCGGTTCGAACCGAATGTCGATGTTTTTCAGGACCTGTAAAGTCCCAAAGTTTTTGGAAAGGTTGCGGATGTCGATCATGGCAAAAGTCGTTTAAGTTCGTGTACCGATTGCCGGGCGAATAGCGGGATGACGGCTATGAGCATCGGCGGAAAAATGAATGTAATGCTCAGCATGATCGCTTGCATCAAGTCGATTTCTCCGGGAAATGCAGCGTATTTTGCCAGGATAACCGCGACCAGATACAAATATCCTAACGCGGTAAAGAGAAGCAGTACGCCTGTATTTTCAGTATAGAACAGGCTTAACGTAAGCAATATCGGAAGGCACAGGTAAAAAGAGAACCGAAACGCCGTTTTGATCTTTTCGATCAGGAATTGGGCAGGTGTTGCGCTGTACGCCCAGACGAAGTATTCGTTTTCGGGTTTTAAATAGTAGCAGAGTACGGTGAGGAATATCAACAGCAACGAAAAGATGCCGAGATTGAAGTTGTTTACGGTGACGGCAATGGCGGTGAGCGCGTATGCGATGATGAACAGGAAAAATGTGTTCCTGAAACCGACCGTGAATTCAAACGGTTTTTTGTAGAAGGGGGTCGGAAGGGGTATATTGTACGTTATGTTGACATTCAGCAGCGCCAGTAAAATCGTCGTGGCCACAAGCAGGAAGGGAGGAATGTAGTGCTCTTTGTATAGCAGGAAAATAGCAAAAGGCAGAACGACGATCAGGTTTTCCAACAGGCGTATTTTTCTGTACTGTATGCGGCCAAAGCAGATTTTGAGGAAATCATTCCGCCGGATCTCGCTTAGTTTTGCGGTAAAATAGAGTGCTATGAGTGTGTATGCGTAGGGAGCAAAGGTGGTTTTGTTAAACAGGTAAGTTGAGAGTCCGATGAAAAGGAGCAGCAGGAGCGGGTAACCGATGGCCGGATGTACCCCGAAGGCGGATAGTTTCCGGTTGGTGAGGAGGTATTGTAATTTAATGTAGGCTACCATAGGTTGGTTTTTATGTTCCCGATCGCATATAATGGATAGACCCGGATGTTGCCATATTGCGTAAAGTTTTCGAGCGAAGTCCGAATACCATATTCTGCCTGTTTTTCGGCGAGAAACAGGTGCATGCTTTGCATTTTGCCGCTTTTGCCTGATTTTACTTCAATGGGTATGATTGTTCCGTTTTTTTGGATCAGATAGTCTATTTCTGCCTGGCTTTTTTCTTTTTCTCTTGTCCAAAAATACAGATTTTCAGCTGTGTAAGGCGATGAATTTTTGATCAGTTCCAATCCGGCAAATTGTTCGGCGATGAAGCCTTTGTTGATGGTTTCAAAATCGTTTGAGAATAGAAAATCCGAAAGTTCCAAGCCCAACAGGCGTTGAAAAATTCCTGTGTCGAGCAATAACATTTTGGTTTTTTTATGGTTCGCCTCCGCTCCGAGCGGTATGCCGTTTGCCGAACTGCTGACCACAGGAATGACCAACCCTGCCATGATCAGCATATTAACCGCCTGTTTTATGTTGTATTGGCTTGTTGCTGCCGCTTTTGAGTAGATAAATTTTCCGCCCGCTTGCTTGACAATCGCTTCAAAGACTTCGCGTAAGAGTAAGGTGGGCACTCTTTTTTTGTATTTTGCAAAGTCGTCCTGAAACGACACGATCAAGCTGTCGAGTACTTTTTGTACTTGCAGTATGTCGTTGTTTTTCAGGAAATTGGAGATGGCGGCAGGCATTCCGCCAATCAGTAAATATTTTTTCAAAAGCTCCGAACATTTTTCGTGAAAAACAGGAGCAAGCGGTTTTTCGGGCGAGGATTGACATACTTGGTTCCACAAGCGTTCTTCGCCGCAGGCAAACATAAATTCCTGGAACGAAAAAGGGTACATAAATAAGGAGTCAATGCGGCCGACACCGAAAGTGGGTAGTTCTTCGAGTGCAAATTCCAACAGTGAACCTGCCGCAATGACATGCAGTTCAGGGTAATCTTCGTAGAAATAGCGCAAGGCGACGATGGCATTGGGGCAGATCTGGATTTCGTCGAAGAAAAGCAGTGTTTTTCCGGGTATGATCGGGGTGTTGAATTGTACTGAAAGTTTCAGGCAGATCTCTTTTACATCCAAATCACCGTCAAACAGGGATTGTAAGTTTTTAGTTTTCTCAAAGTTTACCGGGACAAAATGCTCGAAACAGGCGCCGAATTGTTCTACGGAAGAAGATTTGCCGACCTGACGCGCCCCCCTTATCAGTAACGGTTTTCTGTCGGGATTTGTCTTCCATACCAACAGTACCGTGTCTATGCTGCGTTTGCTATAAGCCATGTTTGTTTATTTGAAAATCTCGGATCAAATATACAACATTTATTTGAAAAATTCGGATCAAATTGAGAGGGAATTTTTAAAATATTCGTATCTAATTCCGTAATAGCAGGTTTTATTTCTCGCAGAATAGCGAAAGTGCGGAATTAAATCCGCACTTTTTGATAAAAGCGTAAAATTAAACCAGCGATTTGATTGTTTCAACTGCCTGTTTTTTTAAGATCCGTCGGGTGACGCGGAAGAGCAGGCGTTTTAGTTCAACGTGCTTGATGTGGTGCAGGGTTGCCAGTGCCTCTTGGTGGTATTGGCCGGTCAGTTGGCGGACTTGTTCGATGGCGTCGTTCAACTCTTGGTCACGCGCAGGATTCACGCGGTAGCGGAGGAGCGTTTGTGCGATGGCTTCGGCCGGGTGTTGTTCGCAGAGGGCGGCAAGGACGGCGGAGGGGCGTATGGTTTGCGGCGGCTCTGTGTCGGGGTTTTTCGGATCGTCTTGCGGTTGGTCTGTGTCGAAGTCTTCGAGGTCGTCCTGCAATTGGTAGGCGATGCCGATGGCTTGGGAGTAGCGGTGGAGGGTGGTTTGCAGTTCGGCGTCTGCACCGGCGCAGATAGCGCCCAGGGTGAGGGCGACGTCGAAGGCGGGGACGGTTTTGTTGCGGAAGATCTCCAGGACGAAATTGAGGGTGAATGGTTGCGGGCGGGCGCTCCATTCCAGCTCCATTCCCTGGCCTTTGCAGAGGGCGATGTGCGCCTCCGCCGCCACTTGCAGCAGTTCCATGTTCCCGCATGTCGCCAGCAGGCGGTAGCCTTCCCCCAGCAGCAGGTCGCCGACGTTGATGGCGACGGCGTCGCCGTGTGCGGCATGGACGGTCTGTTTGCCGTAGCGGGTGGCATCGCGGTCTTGTAGGTCGTCGTGGACAAGGGAGGCTTTGTGGAAGCACTCTACGGCTACCGCTGCCCGTTGGATCTCCGGGGGTATCTCTTTTTCACCGGTGATGGCCATATAGACGGAGGCCAGCAGGTAGGGGCGCCATCTTTTGCCGTCGCCGCTCAGCCACTCCTGCGCAACGACGGAGGTTTGGTCGCCGGCGGGAGGGAGCAGGGCGGCCAGGTTCTCCGGGGTGAACCAGCCCTGTACGGTGGATTTCACGTAGTCGTAATCCAGCAGGTTCGCTTTTGTGTCCGATTGCATGCCGGTCAGTTGGCGGACGTATTCCTCGTCTGCTTCCGTATCTTTACAGCCGGCCCTGTTCAGCGGTATGGCTAAGCCGGGGACGGCATGGTCGATCAACAGGGGGAAGGCTTTTTCGAGCGAATCTAAGCAGCCGACGCCGATGACGGCGTCTACCACCCGGTTTTCGATCAGTCCGATGACGGAGGTGAAGCCTTCCGCCACCATGCTCATAGTGCCCAAGCTGTCGGCATACTCCTGCAGGTCCGGGATGGTACAGCGGCGGCAACGGTGACACAGGAGTCCCAGGTCGTCGATTTCCGCCTCACATTGTCCGGAGTGGCTGAGGCATTTGGGCAGCAGGAGGAGGCGTTTGTCGCGGGGAATGGAAGCTACCGTTTCGTGCCATGCACTGTTGTGGATCTCTACCATGAGCCACCCTTTGATGGATGCGTCCAATCCGTGCTCCCGGATGAGCCTGTCGGAGAGGCCGGAGAGGTCGTCCACGGAGAGCGGGGGCGCCCACGGGAGGGCGCTCACGAAGCGGTGGATCAGGCTTCGCAGGCGGCGGCGCTCTTCGTAAGGTTGCGGGACGGTGTATTTTTGCGTTGTTTCCATAGGTAAAGACTATTGAACTTTGTCGATGGTTCTGAGCGCCCTTTTGATGATGTATGCCGTCTCTTTGGTTCCGCTCTCTTTTTCCCAGCGCCTGCAAAGGTTTCGCACAAATCCGGGCTGTGTTTTGCCGGCGTCGTTCAGCCAGTTCCCGACGCTGTTCTGAACGTATCCGGAGGGATCCGATTTTAACGGTTCCAGTATGGGCAGGCCTGCTTCGGGATTTTCTTTTAATACAGCAATCTGTTCGCACCAAACGCCGCGCGGTCTGGTCGCCTCGCTGGCAAAACGCCGGATGTTTTCGTCCTTGTCTTTTGCCCAGCCCGACAGGATCCGTATGCTTTCGTCTAAGTTTTGGATGATGTTGTGCCTGACGGCGCTCCACGCACACTCCCGGACGTTGAAGTGTTTGTCGGCGGCAAAGGGGCGTATGTTTTGAAGCGTCTGCTCCATGTTCAGCGCGGAGTTCCTGCCGATCAGGACGGTCGCCCAGGAGCGGACTAAATCCGACGGATGGGTGGAGATCGCCGGCAGGAAACCGCAGTCCCGGTGCCCGGCAGTCTGCTCGTAAAGTCCTTCCCCGATGGTTGCATTGATGGTAACGAACGTATGTTTGTCCAGCCGGTCGATTTGCTCCAGGATCGGTTGCAGGTACTCTTTTCTGTTCTGCTGCGTCAATACGGTTTCAAGCAGTACCCTTGCGTCGATGCCCAGAAATTCAACCAGATTCGCGGTTTCGATCTCTCCGCGGTTCAACTGCTCCAAAATATCTTCCGGGATCTCTTTTATGCTTCTGGCTCCTTTTCTCTTTTTTTCCTGCATGCTGTTACTCACCTGTACCGTTATTTTTTCTTTTTTGTTTCTCATGGTTTTTCTCTGCTTGTCGGTGTGGTGGTGCGGTGATCCGGTTACCCGTAAGCTCCGAAACCGAAGAAGTACCTTTTTTTGACGAACCGGTAGAGGGGGTTGGCTTCGGGGATCTCGTTTCCCGGCAGGTTGTGGCCGGCCAGCGGGGTCATTTTTTGGTACTCTTCCCATACCGTCCGGCGGGAGGTGGTGTCGATAGCCCCGTGTTGTTCCAGAAATGCCCTGAGTTTCTGCGGATTTTCCAGCAGGATACAGCCGCGGGAACTTTCGGCCGTCATTTTCCGGAAGTCGGCCAGAAAATGCGAGTTTTCAAACAGCTCCGCCAGGTTGGATCCCTCTTCGTTGAGAAACTCCTTGGCCATCTGGATGGGGGGGCAGAATTCGAGCGCTCCCGACGGGGAGATGTGGTGGCTCATGCCGGTGGCTCCCGGGCAAAGCGCGTTTCCTTTGTCGTCCCAATAGGTTTCGATGATAAAGAGGGGGGCGTCTTTCCGCTGTTCGGATACGAAGCGGCGGAAGGCGAGTACCTCTTCCTTGTCCAAAGCATTTGCGGCGTTGGGGAGGGCTCCCACCGGCCGGTAGAGGTAGTACCACAGGTAGTGCGCCCCCTCTTTGGCGATCCGTTCGATGTATTCCCTGTTGACCAAGTCGTGGTAATTGCTTTTGCAGATGCTGGCCGCAGCGCCGAAGATGAGGCCGGCTTTCCGGCAGGCGCGCACGCCGGCCAGTGTCCGCTCGAAGACGTTGTTTTTGCCGCGGCGGGCGTCGCTCTCTTCCTGTAGCCCTTCGATGCTGATCAGGGGGGTGACGTTTCCCATTTTTCTGAGGCGCATCGCAACCTCTTCCGTCAGCAGGATGCCGTTGGTAAACAACTGAAAGTAGCAATCGGGGTGTTTCTCCAATACATCCAACAACCCTTTGTACATCAACGGTTCGCCGCCGAGGATGCCGAAGAAGCAGGAGCCTTTCGCTTTGCTGCTGCGGATGATGCCGTCCAACTGCTGCGGGGAGAGGGATTTTTTCCCGCCGCCGGAGACCCAGCAACCGCTGCACGCCAAGTTGCAGTTTTCCGTTACAGAGATCATGACGAAGGCGGGGAAGAAGGATTTTCCTCCGGCCTGCCTTTTTTCAAAGCGGCGGATGTTGCGCATGCTTTTCCACCCGAAGTTGTACATGAATTTCCAGACGATCCGGGGAGGGCACTCCGTGAATATCCGGAGGGCTGCTTTTGCGTTGGCGGCGTATTCCCTGCGTGTCATTCGCCCTCTTTTTTGAGTAGTGGTATGCCGGCTTTTCGCTGTTGCAGGCGCTGTTGCAGGCGCTCCCGGTACATGGCGTCCATCTCGCCGGGGGTAAAGGTCTCTTCGAGTGCCGTCCCTCCGTTGATGGGTGATTTTTCGTATTTGGGGAAGATGATGGCTCGGTTCGGGCACATGCGGGCGCAGGCCGGGCAGTTGTTTTTGCAGTTCTGCGGTTGTGTTACCCTGACCCGTTTGTTGGCTACGGTATAGACCCCAAACAGGCAGAAGTCGTGGCATTTGCCGCACTCGATGCACTTAGTCTTGTCCAGTACGGGGTACCAGGCGTCCGTCCCGTTTTCGGCTGGGAATGCGGCGATTTCATTCCGGAAGCGCTCTTTTTCCGCGGCGTCCCGTGTTTCCGAACAGGAGATCCCCAGGCGGGCAAGCGCCTCTTCCCGGCTGTTGCTGCGGATATCCTCCACCTGTTTGGCGTCCTGTCCCGCCCACTCCAGCAGGGAATGCACCGCCCGCGGGTGGCAGGCCAGGATCACTCCGGCGGCGATTTCCGGCAGTTCCGGGGAGGCTTCCATGGCCTTCCGGCACAGATCGGGTACCATTGCCACCTCATATCCTTCGTTTTTCAGGGCTGCCGCTATTCCGGCTGCCTTTTCCTTGTCCATCCATGCCCGTGAGGTGCAGGCACAAATGGTTATCCGTTTGTTTTGCATGTTTGTCGCGTATGTGTTACGTTTTGGTTCGGTACAAGGTCGCATTTTAAGTAAAGTGCTGTGACAGAGGAATAACTTGTAAAACACCACACCCTTGTCATACAAAGATGGAAAAATATTTTATTATCTGCCTCTGTTTTTACCAAAAAAGAGCGCGTGCGGGGGAGATCTTCTTTTTTTGAGGGGATTTGCTTAGATTGCAGGGAAAATGACCAACTATGGAAAATACGAATGTGCCGATCTGTAAATTGGCGAAAGACGAACGTCCCCGGGAAAAATTACAGGAAAAAGGAATCGCAGCCCTTTCTACGAGCGAACTGCTGGCGATATTGTTACGCTCCGGTATCCACGGGGAATCGGCGCTGGCATTGTCCCGGCAGATCCTGAATGATTGCGGGAACCGCTTGTCGGAACTTGCCCGCTGGAACGTGGATGCAATGATGAAGAGGTATCACGGCGTGGGGATTGCCAAAGCCGCTTCTTTAGTGGTTGCCATGGAGTTGGGAAGAAGGCGGGCGGTGGAGATCGCCAAGGTTGTTACCATCCACTCCAGTTCGCAACTGTTTGAATACGTGTCTCCTTGGTTGCAGGACCTGGAATACGAGGAGTTCTGGGTGGTTTTTCTGAACCGGGGGAACCGGATTTTGGGGTATGAAAAGCTTTTTATGGGCGGGATGTCCGGAACAGTGGTCGATGTACGCATCCTGTTCAGGCGGGCGTTGGAGATGAAGTGCAGCGCCATCATCGTCATACACAACCACCCGAGCGGCACTTTGCACCCAAGCGAGTACGACAAACAGGTCACGACCCGGATCCGGGAGGGAGGAAAATTGCTGGATATTGCTTTGTATGATCACATTATCGTGAGCGGCGTTTCCTATTTCAGTTTCTTGGACGAAGGCCTGTTGTTCTGAGAATCTGTTTTATTTGCCGGGATGATTTCCGCAACTGAAAAAATGTCAGTTTGCGGATGTCATCCCGGTCTCTTTTTGGGATTGGCAAAGATTTTGCTTAATTTTGCCGGATTGAGCAACGCTAAAAAGAAATATGAAAACAGCAAAGGATATGGCAAAAGAGAACGATTTACCGGAAGAAATGGAAAATGTGGAGATGCCGGACGAGGGGACGGCGCAGAAGGAGGCGGATCGACCGGGCAACGAAGAAGGGATACTTGAGCAGTTGGAACAGAAATTGGCCGCATCAAACGATAAATACCTCCGGCTTTCGGCCGAATTTGACAACTACCGGAAACGGACGCTGAAAGAGCGGATGGAGCTGACCAAAACGGCCGGCGAACAGATCTTATCGGGGATCCTTCCGGTGGTGGATAACTTGGAAAGAGCGTTGGACAGCATGAAGAAAACCGATAACGTACAGGCCATCCGGGAAGGGATCGAATTGATCTATGCCTCTTTCCGGGATTTTCTGGCTCAGAACGGTGTGAAGGAGATCCGGTGCGACCACGAGGAGTTCGATACCGATTTTCACGAAGCGGTAACGAAGATCCCGGCTCCTTCGAAAGAGCTGAAAGGAAAAGTGGTGGATTGTATTCAGAAAGGATACCTGTTGAATGACAAGGTGATGCGATTTGCCAAAGTGGTGGTGGGCGAATAGCAGGATGTGGTGGTTTTAAGGAAGAAAAGATGGCTCAAAAAAGAGATTATTACGAAGTGCTCGGCGTGGTGCGCACGGCTGAAATCATAGAGATCAAAAAAGCGTACCGGAAGTTAGCGATCCAGTATCATCCGGATAAAAATCCGGGAAACAAGGAGGCGGAGGAGAAGTTTAAGGAAGCGGCGGAAGCTTACGATGTGCTGAGCAACGAGGAGAAACGGCGCCGGTACGATCAGTTCGGGCATGCCGGAATGGGCGGGAACGGCGGTTATGGCGGGGGAGGCATGAGTATGGACGATATCTTCTCCCAGTTCAGCGACATTTTCGAGGGATTCGGCGGTTTCGGCGGATTCAGCGGCGGTTTTGGAGGCGGGCGGAGAGCCAAACGGGTGAACCGGGGTTCGAATCTGCGGGTCAAGGTGAAGATGACCCTGGAAGAGGTGGCTACCGGTGTGGAAAAGAAGATCAAAGTCCGGAAAAACATCGCCTGTTCGCACTGCAACGGTACGGGAGCGAAGGACGGCAACTCTTATTCTACCTGTTCCACCTGTCGCGGAAGCGGGCAGGTGACCCGGGTGCAGAACACCATCCTCGGGCAGATGCAGACAACCTCCACCTGTCCGGCCTGCGAAGGGGAGGGGCGGATCATCAACGAAAAGTGTTCCTATTGCCGCGGCGAGGGGATCCTTCCTTCGGAGGAGGTGATCACGCTGAACATCCCGGCCGGTGTGGCGGAAGGCATGCAATTGTCTGTCGGCGGCAAGGGAAATGCAGCCCGCAGGGGAGGGGTGAACGGGGATTTGATCGTGTTGGTGGAGGAGCAGGAACACCCGGCTCTGGTGCGGGATGGAAACGACCTGTTGTACAACATATTCGTCAGCTTTCCGGATGCGGTGTTGGGGGAATCTACCGAGATCCCGACGTTGGAGGGAAAGGTAAAGGTGAAGGTAGAGCCCGGTACTCAACCCGGTAAAATACTGCGGCTGAGGGGAAAAGGATTGCCGGACATCAACGGATACGGAAAAGGCGATCTGTTGGTGAAGGTGAACATCTGGGTGCCCAGGAACCTCTCCAAGGAGGATCGGAAAACGGTGGAAGAGATGAAGGCGCAGGAGTTCCTGAAACCGGAGAAGATGGAGGGGAAATCGAGCTTTTTTCAAAAAGTAAAGGATTTTTTTGAATAACATGGGCAATAAAATAAACGATCCCATTGCCCGTTTGATGGGATTCAGGTATAAGTCTCATCCCTGGCACGGGATCGAAGTGGGCGATGAGGCTCCCCAGGTGTTGACGGCGTTTATTGAGATGGTGCCGACGGATACGGTCAAGTACGAGTTGGACAAGATCAGCGGATACATCAAAATCGACCGTCCTCAAAAATACTCCAACGTAGTGCCTGCTTTATACGGCTTTGTGCCGCAGAGTTATTGCGGGGATCTGGTGGCGGAGTATTGCATGGAGCGTTCCGGGCGTACCGGGATTGTCGGGGACCGGGATCCGCTCGATATTTGCGTGTTGACGGAACGCACCATCGCACACGGGGATATTATTGTGCGGGTCAGCCCGATCGGCGGCTTCCGCATGTTGGACGGCAACGAGGCCGATGACAAGATCATTGCGGTTCTGCGGCACGACGCGACCTATCAGGGGTATCACGACATCAGTGAACTCCCCCCGCTGATCATTGACCGGTTGAAACACTATTTTCTGACTTACAAGGATATGCCCGGCGAGCAGGTGCAGAACAAGACGGAGATAACGGATGTGTACGGTGTGGAGGAGGCTTATGAGGTGATCCGCAGGAGTTTGGAGGATTACAAGAATCATTTCGAAGGCCTGGAGGATATCCTTCGAAAAGTATAATTTTTACCTGCCCCAGCCGGCTTTGTCCAAGGTCCTGTATTGAATGGCCTCCGCAATGTGTTCCGGGCGGATCTCCTCTTGTCCCGACAGGTCTGCAATGGTGCGGGCGAGTTTGACGATGCGGTCGTACGCCCGGGCGGACAGTCCGAATTTTTCCATGGCCACTTGCAGCAACTTTCGGCAATTTTTGTCGATCGGACAGAATTTTTTCAGCAAAGCGGTGTTCATTTGTGCGTTGCAGTGAATACCGTTTGTGTTTTCAAAACGCCGGTTTTGGATGTTGCGTGCCCGGAGCACCCGGTTCCGGATGGTTTCGCTGCTCTCTCCCTCTTCGCTTCCTCCGATTTTGCCGATCTCTACCGGAACGACCTCTACGTGGATATCGATCCGGTCTAACAGCGGGCCGGAGATTTTGGAAAGGTAGCGGTGTATTTGACGTTCGTTGCAGGTACACTCTTTTCCCGGATGGGTGTAATAGCCGCAGGGGCAAGGATTCATCGAAGCGACCAGCATAAAATTGGCCGGATATTCGACGGTGAATTTGGAGCGGCTGACGGTGATCTTCCGGTCTTCCAGCGGTTGCCGCATCACCTCCAGTACAGAGCGTTTGAATTCGGGCAGTTCGTCTAAAAAGAGGACGCCGTTGCAGGCCAATGAGATCTCTCCGGGCCGTGGCCAGGCGCCTCCCCCGACGAGGGCGATGTCCGATATGGTGTGGTGCGGGGAACGGAAAGGGCGGAGGGAGATCAGGCCGCTGTTGCGTTGCAGGTGTCCGGAGACGGAGTGTATCTTGGTGGTTTCGAGCGACTCTTCGGTGGTCATGGGCGGAAGGATGCCGGGTAACCGGCGCGCCAGCATGGTTTTCCCGCTTCCGGGAGGCCCGATCATCAGGAGGTTATGCCCGCCGGCAGCGGCGATCTCCATAGCCCGTTTGATGTTTTCCTGCCCTTTGACCTCTTTGAAATCGAACAGGTCGACGGCATTCCGGGCGGTTCCGGGCAGGGGATGCGTGTATAGACAAGGGGTGCCTTGTTGTGGTTCCCGGAAATAGGCGATCACCTCTTGCAGGTGCCGGAACCCGTAAACCCGTATCCCTCCGATCACGGCGGCTTCGTTGGCGTTTTCCGCCGGAACGATCATGTCGGTGAAGCCTTCGGATTTTGCGTTGATGGCGATGGGCAGCACCCCTTTCACCGGCAACAGGGTGCCGTCTAAGGAGAGTTCGCCCATGATGACCGTCTGTTTGAGCTGTTCGACGGGCAACTCCTCGTTGGCGGCCAGGATGCCGACGGCCATCGGCAGGTCGTAAGCGGCTCCCTCTTTTTTGATGTCTGCGGGCGCCATGTTGATGATGATCCGCTTTCCGGGAATGCGGGAACCCACCTGCCGGAGAGCGGAATCGACCCGTTGCTGGCTCTCTTTGACGGCATTGTCCGGCAGTCCGACAATGATAAATTTCGCGCCGGAAAGGATGTTGACTTCCAGCGTAATGGTAGTGGCTTCAATTCCGTTGACAGCCCCGGCAAATGTTTTGATCAGCATGACAGCCCGGTAAAAGTTCGTATCCGTAAAATAGGATTTTTTTACCGGTAACAGAAGAGGGAGGCTCGGAAAAATCTATTCCGTGACAAGCCGGACATCGTGGCCGTCAAATACCGCATAGCTGAAATGGGTGATCCAGTCCCCGGTGTTGATGTAGCGGCTGTTCTCTCCGAGGGGGGTGTCGGAGGGGGTGTGAAGGTGGCCGAAGAGGAAATAGTCAAAATGCTCCTGTTGCAGGATGCGGCGGGCGTAGTTTTCGATCTCTTTCTGTCCGTCGGGGTGCGGAACTGCTCCGTTCTGTTTGCTTTTGCGCGAATGGGAGGACCAGCGGCGGGCGAAGGAAACGCCCAGGTCCGGATGCAGCAGCCGGCGAAAGCAACGTTGCAGAAAGCGGTTGTGGAACATCCTGCGGATAAACAGGTACCCTTTGTCGTGCGGATCCAAGCCGTCTCCGTGCCCGAGGTAAAATTTTTTGGTTCCGATGACAAAAGCCGTGTTCTGTTTAAAGACCCGGACTCCGCACTCTTTGTTCAGGTAGTCGAAAAGCCAGACGTCGTGGTTGCCCGTGAAAAAACAGACCGGGATCCCCTGATCCGTAAATTCCGCTACCTTCGCCAAGAAGCGGACAGACCCTTTGGGTACGACTCTTTTGTATTCAAACCAGAAATCGAAAATATCTCCCAGCAGGAACAGGGCGGCGCAGTCGTTCCGGATCTGTTCCATCCAGCCGACCAGCCTGCGTTCCCGTTCCCGGTTGGCGGATTCGGAGA
Organism: Culturomica sp.; assembly: GCA_031271755.1. Classification (GTDB taxonomy): domain Bacteria; phylum Bacteroidota; class Bacteroidia; order Bacteroidales; family Marinifilaceae; genus UBA944. The sequence continues at coordinate 14,836 of JAISVB010000045.1, read as the reverse complement.
GGGCAGAGGCACCGAGGTGCACATCCGACAGGAAGTACGCTTTTTTCCCGTTCAGGCGTATGTGCTCTGGGTTCATGCCGTTCATGCCGTTCATGCCGTTCATGCCGGGACGTTTTTATTTGATGACATCCGCCAGCCTGTCGCGGAGGCGTTGGCCGTACAGGTTTTTGCCCACAATTTCGTATTGGCGGTTGATGAGGTAGTTGGCCGGGATCCCCTGAATGTTCCAACTGCGGGCAGCCCGGCTTTCCGCTCCCTCCGGATCCAGAAGGCAGATCCAGTTGATCCCGGAATTTTTCAGCGCCTCTTCCCACAGCAGTTTGTTGGAATCTAAGCATACCTGAAAAATTTCCAACCCCTTGGCGTGATACCTGGCGTACGCCTGTTTCAGGTCGTTGGTGTGCGATTGGGCGGCCTGGGCGGTCAACAACGTAAAATCCAGCAGGATGTAGTTTCCTTTCAGGGACTCCAACGTCTGTTCTTTGCCGTTTTGATCCGCCAGCCGGATAGCAGGCAGCGTGTTTTCCGACTGTTCGATCAGCGACCGGATCCTGCCGGACTGTATGTTTTTCCGGATCTGTTCATAGTGTCCCGACAACGCTTTGGTATAGGGCGATTGCGGGTAAAACGCCATCAGGGAGGAGAGGACGGCTTTGTAAGAAGTCAGTTCGCTTACGGGATCCAGGACAAAGCTGTCCGGGGTTAACTTCTGGTAGAGAGCGTAATAGGCGGCCGGCGAAACGGCATGTTCGATGGTAAAATTGCGGGAAAATCGGATCTGGCCGGATACAACGGAATCCCACGCCGCTGCGAGCCGGTTGCGTTCAGCGTCGTGCGCCGGCTCCCCGGGCAGCGCCCGGTACTTTTTTTGGAGCGAATCCATAGCAGTGGTGGTGGCATGCAGTTGCAGAACCAGTTCACGGATCAGTTCCGAAGCCTCCGATCCGCTTACCCGGTAATTTGTCCCCCATCCGGTCTGTTCTCCCTCTATCAAGATTTTCTTGCCCGCTTCGGCGATCACCGTCACCGGCGCTTCTTTGCCGATCCGGACATTGTAATAGACGGGATCTGTAACCTGTACCCGGAAGGAAAATTTCCCGGAACGGCCGATCTTGACCGAATCGACCGGGACGATCCGGTCGACATCCTGCCGTTCCAGATACGCTTTTGTATTAGCGGCGTCGCCTGTTTGACCTGAAATTTCCACATTGCCCGGCCGGCACGACAGTAGCGATACGGCCGGCAGCAGCAGGAGTAAGATCCTTTTTATCATGATGTTGCAGTTCATAAATTAACCGAATAAGCACCGGCGAATGGGAAAAATAACCATCGCTTCGGTATGCGTGCAAAGTTAAAAAAAATGGACGGAAAAACGAAGCGGTGCTGAATATCCGAAAAATGTATATCTTTACTGCTCTAATCGGTGTGTGGGAAACATCAAGGAAACCAAAGCATGGTACGAACATGGTACGCGCAGGTACGAGTGAATATATGGTAAAACGGATAGCGCTATTTTTCTGTATAGGGTGGCTCTCCCTGTTTTCCGGAGGGCTTTTGTCGGCACAGGGGCCGGCGTATTGTCCTGTGGTTCCTGATTTTACGGATCTGAACCAACCGTGGGTGGTTGCTACCACCGGAACAACGGCGAATCCTTTGCAAGTCGCAGGGGTGGTAGATGGCCGGCACACGGTGCTGACGGAGCAGGGGTTGGATCCGTTGACAGGCGACCAGCTCCGTTTTCTGCCGGATGTGGAACAGCGGGTAGTGCGGTTGGGGAATAGCCTGGTCGGAGCGGAGGCGGAAACCATTACCTACCGGTTCATGGTGGACGGGAACACACCCGTTTTGTTGTTGAAATTCGCCGTTGTCTTTGAGCTGCCCGCACATATTCTTGAAAATCAGCCGCGCTTTATCATGCAAGTGCTGGACGAATCCGGACACCTGCTGGACGCCTGTACCGAATACGACGTCTATTCCCGCGAAGGGATCGAGGGATTTCAAACCTACTACTGGGCGGGTATGCCGATCCTGTGGCGGGATTGGACCAATGTCGGGTTGGACCTTTCGGCGTATGCCGGGCAGAAGGTGCAGGTGCGCATCGCCACGTACGATTGCGTTCAGAGGGGGCACTTCGGATACGGTTATTTTACGGCGAGTTGCGTTTCCAGAAAGTTGACGATGGAGAATTGCGATGAGGAGGGTTTTACCCTGAATGCTCCCGGCGGATTCGCCTCTTACCAGTGGAACAGCGGCCACACCGGCAGCAGTCTGGATACGGTGGCGGGCGACAAGGATCTGTCGCTGTCGTGCGAGATCACCTCTGCAACGGGTTGCAGCTTTACCATGAGCGCGTTCATTGCAGCTTCCGGACGGGTTCCCGCCGTGGACACCGTGCTCTGGGACACCATCTGCGCAGGCGAACCGTACGTCAGCGACTATTTCAACCTGCCTCCCCGGCACGAAGTGGGGACCATTCCGTACGAGATGACCTTTTTCGATCCGGCTTCCTGTTCGGAAGGCGTTAGCCTGACCCTGCACCTGACCACGCACCGGCGTTATTTCGACCGGGAAGCGATGATCTGTGCAGGGGAGCCATACAAAGACAAAGATTTTGACCTTCCGTCGCCGCCCGCCGGTGTGCACGTCTACGAACAATCTTATCCGACGGCAACGGGTTGCGACAGCGTTGTCCGGTTGACGTTGACGGTATCCTCCTCTTTCACATCTGTTCCGGGGATTACCGCTTCTACGTCGTCCTGTGCGGGCGAACATGCCCATTTTTCGGTGCCGGAAACGGAGGAGGATATCCGGTATACCTGGGGAAGAGGTGGATACCCGGCCGGTGGAGGCGTCACTTACGGCGAACTTTGTTACAACCTGATGGACGGGCAGGGGACGCCGCATGCTACGTTCCAGTATACGGATTATTCCGGGCATTATTACAGTGATTTTGCTTATATATATGTTATCCGGGAGAACGGTTGCGGCAGCCAGAACTTGCAGATCAAACCCTCTCCCAAAACATCCTATTGGAGTGCCCTGTCGGCTTTTGTGTGTACGGGGGAGGAGTTTCATTCCGATGAACACGGCTTTCATGTCCCGGGTGTTGACAGCGCCGGTTTTTACTCCTATCCCCATTACGGTAAAACCGCTGCCGGTTGCGACAGCCTTGTTGTGCTCCATCTGCAGGTTTTTGAGGCCCCCAAAGCCTCCCTGACGGCCAGCGATTCCATCCTGTGTGCGGCCGGGGATCCCGTTGTGTTGCAAGCCCATCCGGACAATTCCTCTACTTACCGGTACCGTTGGAATCAAGAGCCCGGATGGAGTACTTCTGCCCGGCAGTTTTTTCCTGCGGGCAGTGAAACTTACCGTGTGACGGTTTCTCAGCAACACTTCTTCACCTATGACAAGATTGTCTATAACCTTCGGTGTGAAAGCAGTGCGGAAAAACAAGTTTTTGTTTCTCCCGATGTTCCGGAGATTTCCGCTTCGATTTGTGAGGGAGAGAGTTATACCGCCAACGGCTTTGATGAATCGGAGTCGGGGGAGTATCAAACGACCGTTCAAAATTCGACCGGTGCGTGCGACATTACCTTGACGTTGAATCTGACCGTCCGGGACACAAGCTACACCCACTTAACGGCTGCCATTACGGAGGGAGAATATTACACCAACTGGTATCACCATGATTTGCAGAAACCGGGAGAGTACTCACAGACATTGACAAACCGGGCGGGTTGCGACTCGCTGGTTACGCTCTCTTTGCGGGTCATTCCGAGGGATACCGTGCTGCACGACCGGGTGTGCATGGGCGACCGTTATACCGGCCACGGGTTCAACACTGCTCCGGTACGCAGCGATACCACCTGCACGCTGGATCTTAAAAACAGCATCGGAGGGGATTCGACCGTTACCCTTTACCTGACGGCGGTTGAAAGAGTTGTCCAAAACCACGCCCAAACCATTTGCTCCGGCGATCTGCCTTACATTTGGAACGATACGACGTTTGACATTGGTACGGAGAGCGGTGTTTTCCGTTTTCAGCGGCCCAATGCAGTAACGGGTTGCGACAGCATTATCCGGTTGACGTTAACGGTGCACAAGAGTGTTGTGCAGGATACCTCTGTTACCATTTGCTCGGCTGAATTGCCGTTTTCGGTGTGCGATACGGTGTTCGGGGTTGGCGCCGGGAGCGGTGTTTACCCTTTGTTGCGCCACCGGACGGCGACGGGCTGCGACAGCCTGATCCGGTTGCACTTAACGGTGAATGACAGCATTGTGCAGTACAAAGAGAAGGCGCTCTGTGAGAGCGGATTGCCTTATACGTGGAACGATACGACGTTTGGCATGGGTACGGAGAGCGGTGTTTTCCGGTTTCAGTATACCAGCGCGCTAACGGGTTGCGACAGCATTGTTTATTTGGACCTGACGGTGAACGACAGCATTATCCGGAACGAATCGTTGACCATTTGCCGGAATGAATTGCCTTATACCTGGGGGGATACGATTTTCGAGGTTGGAACGGTAACCGGAACGTTCTGTTTTCGGGGGATCAGCCAGGCGATGAATTGCGACAGCATTGTCTGGTTGTCCTTAGTGGTGAACGAGCCTGTCATTCAGGATACCGCTGTCACTATTTGCGAGGAGGAGTTGCCTTTCGTTTGGCGCGACACGATTTTTCAGGCCGGAACGACTACGCAGGTTTTCCGTTTTCAGCGGACCCGTGCACGAACCGGGTGCGACAGTATTGTCAATTTGACCTTGACGGTGCACGACAGCATTGTGCGGGACACGTTTGTAACCATTTGTTCGGCTGAATTGCCGTTCACCGTGTGCGATACGGTATTCGGGGTTGGCGCCGGGAGCGATGTTTACCATTTGTGGCGCCACCGGGCGACGACAGGTTGCGACAGCCTGATCCGGTTGCATTTAACGGTGCACGACAGCATTGTTGAACACGACACCCTGGTTATTTGCCGGTTCGATCTGCCGGTTGATTTCCGGGGGAACACCCTTCCGGCCGGTACGGAAAGCGGGACGGTCCGTTTTCAGCAACCCGGCGTCCGGACGGGTTGCGACAGCATCGTTTACCTGAACTTAACGGTGCACGATACGGTGCTCCGGTATGTTTCCGATACGATCTGCACGAACGATCTGCCTTACCGGTGGCGCGATACGACGTTTGACATCGGCACCACAACGGGGGAGTTCTATTTTCTGCGCCCCCACGCGGTGACGGGGTGCGACAGCACTGTCCGGTTGCACCTCACCGTCCTTCCGGTGCATCACACCGTGATCACGGATACGGTGTGCTCCGGCTCTCCTTACCGCAACGGAATGTTTTTCTGGGCGGCTGTGACCGAAGATAAGCGCGAAGTGAGGGTGCCTGCGGGGGTGAACGGTTGCGACTCCGTTGTCGAACTGTTCCTGCATGCCGCTCCCGTATACCTCTTTCCGGAGCAGCGGGTGATTTGCGAAGGGAGCAGTTACAACTTCCGGGGCAATCTGCTGACGGCCGGGGGCGTCTATGCAGATACGTTGCATACGGTTGCGCACGGCTGCGACAGCATCTACCGCTTGGAACTGACCGTTCATCCGCTCTTTGATACGGTGCTAAACGGAGAGGTGTGCGAGGGCGACCGGTATACCGCCTACGGGTTTGACGAAACGGCGACCGGCACGTATTACCAATATCTGACCTCGGCGGCGCATTGCGACAGCACCGTTCGCTTGGAGTTGGTGCAAAAACCGAATTTTAACGGGGACATCCGGTCTGCAGTGGAAGCGTGCGAAGACCGCAGCTATCTCTTTTCCATAGAAAACCGGGATTCGTCCGTGATTTTACCCATTCAGGCATACCGTTGGGATTTCGGGGATGGCGACGGATCCGACCTGCCGAATCCCCGTCACCGCTACTATTCCTCCGGAACCTACCGGGTGGAAGCGGAGGTAACGGTGGCCAACGGGTGTAAAAAGATCTTGTTTTACGACCACGAGGCGGCTTCCCTGGTGGAATCTCTCCGGATCTGGCCGGACAAAACGGAGATCACAGACGCGGATCCGGAAGTGCACTTCCGGACGGATCCGGCGGACGGCGTGCGTTTTATCTGGGACTTCGGGGACGGGACGACCGCGGAAGGCGCGGAGGTGACACACGTCTACAATGTTGTCGGGGATCAGGAATTTTTGGTACAACTGCGGGCTGTGGACGCCGACTCCTGTGTGACGGAAGAACGGTTTGTGCTTCCGGCTTTCCTGCACATCGCTCCTCCCAATATATTTTCCCCCAACGACGATGGTTTTAACGACCGTTTCATGCCCGGCATGCGGGTAAGGATTGTGAACCGGAACGGAGTGATATTGTACGAAGGAGAGAATGGCTGGGACGGGACTTACAGAGGGAAAAAAGTATCGAAAGATACCTACTTTTACGAGATCTGGTACTGGCAAAAAGGCAAAGAGAAGACCAAAAAAGGGTACATAACGGTTGTTTTATGAGGAGGGGGCATATCTATATCCTTGGAATATGCCTGTTGATGACCGGGGGCGTTCCCCTGAAGGTGCAGGGACAGATCAATCCGGCGACTGCTTTTTATTGGGAAAATCCCTTTTACATCAATCCCGCTTCGGTGAATCTGGATTATGCCGCCTGGTTTACGCTGGCGGCCCGGAAGCAATGGACGGCATTTCCGGGTTCTCCTTCCACCCTCAATACGACCGGGGCTTTCTATGCCGAGGAGTACCGTACGCAGGTCGGCTATACGGTGGTCAGGGACAGGATCGGCTACCTGAATACCACGGATGTGAGTTTGGCTTACGCTTATACGGCCAAGCTCAGTTGGAACAGTTTTCTGAATTTTGGCATATCCGGCGCATTTCAATCGCAAACAATAGACAGGAGCAAGGTGGATCTGGACGATGAGCTGGATCCGGTTATCGGAGACACTTTTTTTGAAGGCATGCAAGAGTGGAACGCCAGTATCGGGATGGAGTATGTGTACGACAAAAAATTGACGCTGGGAATATCGGGACGCAATTTTTTATCTTTTTTGAAAAAGGATCCCCACATCTGGGGAGGAACCAGGTATTTGTACGGACGGTACCGCACCCGGTGGGTAGAGCACAGCTTTGACCTGGAAGCCGGTTTCTGCGTGCACCAGTACGAGGACGATACACAGGTGGAGGGGATGCTGACCTGGTACCTGAACCGGGATCGCCGGGAAGAGTTGCTGCAACTTTCGCTTCTGGGGCGCAGTACCGGAGAGATCGGTTTCTTAGTCGGAGTGAAATTGGTATCGGATCTGAAATTCCTGCTTGCCTGCGACTACAATTTTTACGGGGTGTCGGGGAACACGCTCGGTACCTTTGAGCTGATGGTGTCGTATCCGTTGCACAAAAGCACCACCTGCCGGAGTGAATGGGATCTGTGGAAGCAATAAAATCGGACGTTATGCGATGTTTGTTTTTGTGGGTATTGCTCTTTTGTTTCGGCGCTGCCGGGGGACAATCGTTGAGAGGCCGGGTGGTGGAGGATCGAGGCGGTGAACAGAGTGGGCTCCCCGGCGCCAATGTCTACTGGGTGGAAGGGACGGCCGGCGTGACGACCGATGCGGAGGGCTATTTTTCCATCGGCCGGAGAGGCGTCCGGTTGGTGGCGAGCTTTGTGGGGTACGAACCGGATACGGTAGAGGTGGGCGCGGCGAGCGATAACCTGTTGATCGTTTTGACTTACGGGCGGCAGTTGGACGAGGCCGTCGTTGCAAAAAGGAGGCGGACAACGGTGATGAGCACCGCCGCTCCGTTGATAGAGCAACTGATCACGGACGAGGAGTTGTACAAGGCGGCCTGTTGCAACCTGGGGGAGAGTTTTACCACCAACGCTTCGGTGGATGTGGCCTATTCCGATGCGGTGACCGGCGCCAAACAGATCCAGTTGTTGGGATTGCACGGAAAGTACGTGCAGATGATGACCGAGAATATGCCCAATTTCCGGGGATTGGCGGCGTTGTACGGATTGAATTATGTTCCGGGTCCCTGGATGAGTGCCATATCGGTGTCCAAAGGAGCGGGGTCGGTGGTGCACGGGTACGAAGCCATCGCCGGGCAGATCAACGTGGATTACAAGAAGCCGGAGTTCAGCGAGAAGTTGTTTGTGAACCTGTACGGAAGCCACGAGGGGATGGCGGAGTTGAACCTGAACAGCGCCGTCCGCCTCAGCAACACGTGGAGCACCGCCCTGCTGGTGCACGGGGATTGGTTCAACCGGTCGCACGACTACAACGGGGACGGTTTTCTCGATATGCCGAAAAAGAATCAGTACAATGTGATGAACCGATGGGCTTATAAAACCGATGCGTGGTACCTCCAGTTCGGTGGAAAGTTTTTGGACGAGGAACGGCTGGGGGGACAAAAAGGATACACCGGGGAGATGCGCGGTCAGGGCGCCCCGGGTGATCTGTACGGCATCGATGTGGATACCCGCCGGTACGAAGGGTTTTTAAAACTCGGCTACCTGATGCCGCAATACACCTATACCAGCATGGCGCTGTTACTGAATTACACGGATCACCGGCAGGATTCGTATTACGGTGCGCGGAATTACGACGCCCGGCAGCATACATTGTTTGCCAACTACATCTACCAGTCGGTTTTCGGTACGGATGCCGACCATGCCTATTCGGCCGGCCTCTCCTTTACGTACGACAGGTACGACGAAGCGTTTACCGATTATATGCCGCAGGATCGCCGTACTGCCGCTGCGGAGTGGCGTCGCGAGGAGCGGAGCGGCGGGGCTTTTTTCCAGTACACCGGGCATTTTGGGGAGAAGGTGACCCTGTTGGCCGGATTGCGGTACGATCACCACAACCTGGCGGGCGGTTTCTTTACTCCCCGCCTCAACATAGCTTACGCTCCGGACGGCCTGACCACCTTGAAGCTGGCTGTGGGCGCCGGCTCCCGGCAGGCTGCCGTCCTGGCGGAAAACGCCTACCTGCTGGCTTCCTCCCGCCCGGTCTATGTGAACGGGCTGCTTTTGGCGGAGCATCCGGCGGCCCTGGAGCAACTGCGCATGGAGCGGGCCTGGAATTTCGGCGTGTTGTTGAACCGGAAATGGGTGCTGTTCGATCGCCTGTTGAATATAAACTTGGATTATTACCGCACCGATTTTAGCCGGCAGGTGGTAGCGGACAACGAAACCCGCAGCGGGCAGGTGCACTTTTACAACCTGACGGGGGCTTCCTACTCCAACTGTTACCAGGCCGAGATCCGGTACGAACCGCTTCCCCGGATGGATGTGACGCTGGCTTACCGGTACAACGACGCCCGGATGACCTATACGGGGGCGTCGGGCGAGGAGAGAACCCTGCGTACGCCGTTGCAGAGCAAATACAAAGGGTTGGTCAATGTGTCGTTTTACACCAACCTGAAGAAGTGGCAGTTCGATTTCACCACGCAGTTCAACGGAGGCGGACGTTTGCCGGGCGATACGGGCAGTTTCGGTTCGTACGAAATTGTCAATGCGCAGGTAACGAAGTTTTTCCGCCGGTGGAGTGTCTATGCGGGTTGTGAAAATATCGGGGATTTTACCCAGAAGCATCCGATCCTTTCCGCGGAGGATCCCTGGGGGGAACATTTCGATGCTTCGCAGGTCTGGGGACCTGTGACCGGGCGGAAGTTTTACGCCGGATTGCGGTTTTCCTGGGAATAGATACAAATAATAAGAGCGACGATCATGAAGACAATCAAGAAAGTAGTGCTGTTGCTGGCAGCGTTGTTCGGGGTGCTGGCCTCTCCGGCTGCCGACAAGAAAGAGCTGACCACGGTGGCGTATCAGGCGGCGATCAGTTGTGAAAACTGCAAAGCGAAACTGGAGAAGAACATTCCGTTCGAAAAAGGGGTCAAAAAGCTGACGGTCGATTTGGAGAAGAAGACGGTGACGGTGACCTTCCGTCGCGACAGGAACAATGCGGAGAAGATCAAAAAGGCCATTGAAAAGTTGGGCTTTGCCGTAAGCAGTTACAGCACCGTAGAAGAAGAGGCTGTCTAATTGAACTGCACCCCAAAAGTTTTTGTCCAATTTTTGGGGTGCAGTTCATATTTTTGGACATCTTATTGGAAGCCGGGATATAACCCCTCCTTGTCGTAAGCTTCCAGCGCGGCGTTCACGCCGGGTGTGTCTTCCCGGTAGGTAACGCCGAACCAGTTGGCGGCAGTGGGGATCACTTTGACCCGCGCCGCTTGTTCCCGGATCAACTGATCCACCACTTTCGGAATGTAGAACTCCGATTTCGGATTCTCTTTGTTAGCCGGGTAGAAGGCAACGAATTGCCGTTCGATCTCGGCAAAGATCGTGGGGGTGAATCCCCAGAAATTCATGGATACCACATCGTCGGCATGCAATTGCTTGCCGGACTCTTCGTCTACGATGCTCCCGTCCGGGCGGATGCCGATTTTGGTGCGCTCGGTGACGGCGGTCAGGTAGTTGTCCGCATCCACTTCGCATACGCCCCGGGAAACAGTGCCGTTTTCGGAGAGGGTGGAGGCCAGCCGGTAGCCGATCAGGCAATAGTCATTCCCGCAGGCGTTCCCGGCCAGAAAATCGTGCGCTTTGATAAAAGCCTCCCGGCCGTAAAAGTCATCTGCGTTTACGGCGGCGAACGGCTCTTTCACCTGCTCTTTGGCGCACCAGATGGCGTGTGCGGTTCCCCACGGTTTTTCCCGGTCAATGGGCGGCATGCCGCCGGGCAGGCGATCCATCTCCTGGTAACAGTAAGCCGTTTCTGCCAGGCTCTCTGCGTAGGTGCCGACAAACTCTTTGAACTCTTTGGCAAAACTTTCCCGGATGACAAAGACAATTTTATCGAAGCCGGCCTGTACGGCGTCGTAAATGGTATAGTGCAGCAACGCTTTCCTGTGCGGCCCCAGGGGCGTGATCTGTTTCAGGCTGCCGAACCGGGAACCCATCCCGGCGGCCATGATCAAAAGGGTGGTTTTGTTTTGCATACGTATCGGTTGTGTCGCTGTTAATCCTGGAACATGATTTTGGCATCCCCTTTGTGGTGGGTATACCGGGCAAATACTTCCATCGCTTCGTATTCCGCCATCCCCAATTTATTGTAGGTATCTGCGGTGTGCCGGTTCCGGTCTTCCGCCCGTTGCCAGAATTCGCGCGGATCGTCGCCCGGAAAGACCGGGCCGTTGTTCTGGGAACCGTGCCTGTAGATGGATTTGCGTTTGATGGAGAGTTCCGACGGACTGATGGGTACGGCCATGTCCACATTTTCGATCTCCCACTCCATCCAGGCTCCCCGGTACCACCAGGTGTAGCACTCCTTGAACCACGCTTCGTCGCACACGTAATCGTACGCCCGGATGATGGCGTCTAAGCACACGCCGTGTGTGCCGTGCGGGTCGGCCAGGTCGCCGGCAGCGTATATCTGGTGTGGTTTCACTTTGCGGAGCAGCTCCACGATGATATCGATATCGGGCTGGCCGAGCGGATTCTTTTTAACGGAACCGGTTTCGTAAAACGGCAGGTCTAAGAAGTGGATCCGTTCCAGAGGAACACCGACGTAGCGGCAGGCGGCGCGGGCTTCGGCTTTCCGGATAGCGCCTTTGTAGGCCAACAGTTCGGAAGGCTCTTCATCTCCCGCTTTCCGGTTTGCAATGATCTGTTTCACCTGTTCGTACGCGGCGTTCATGCCCGCCGCATCCCCTTCGATGTGTTTGGTAAAAGCGGTGGCGATGTCCATCATCTGGGACACATAGTCGTCCAATACGGCGATGTTCCCGGAGGTCTGGTAAGCAACATGCACTTCGTGTCCCTGATCCACCAAGCGGGCGAAAGTTCCTCCCATGGAGATCACATCGTCGTCCGGATGCGGGCTGAATATCAATACTCTTTTGGGATAGGGAACAGCCCTTTCCGGGCGGGTGGAGTCGTCCGCATTCGGCTTGCCTCCCGGCCAGCCGGTAATGGTGTGCTGCAGGTCGTTGAATACCTGAATGTTCACCTTATTGGCCGTTTCAAAGTTTTTGAGCAACCCGCTCATGCCGTTGTCTATGTAATCCCTGTTCTCTATTTTCAGGATGGGCTTGTTTACTTTCTGGCAGAGCCAGATGACAGCCTTCCGGATCAGTTTGTCGTTCCACTCCACATTCCCGACCAGCCACGGCCGGTCGGAGCGGGTCAGCTCTTTGGCCGCTTTTTCGTCCAAATAGAAGCGGGTATTGGGGTGCGTTTGCAGGAAGGTGGCCGGTACGGAGTCCGTCACGCTTCCCTCCACGGTTTCCCGGATGATGGAGGCCTTTTTCTCCCCCCAGGCCAGCAGCACGATCCGCTTGGCTTCCATGATGGTGCCGACGCCCATGGTGATGGCGCGTGTGGGCACTTTGTCGCGGCCTCCGAAATCGCCTGCGGCGTCGTTGATGGTCAGGTCGTTCAGGTATACCATGCGGGTGCGGGAAGTGATCAGCGATCCCGGTTCGTTGAATCCGATGTGGCCGGTACGGCCGATGCCGAGAATTTGTATGTCGACGCCTCCGGCCTCTTTGATCTGCCGGTCGTACGCTTTGCAGAAGGCTTCAATTTCCGATGAGGCCAATGTGCCGTCCGGGATGTGCACGTTGGCCGGATCGATGTCTACGTGGTCGAAGAGGTGGCGGTGCATAAAGTAGTGGTAGCTCTGCTCGGACTCTTTGGGCATCGGCAGGTATTCGTCCAGGTTGAAAGAGATGACATTTTTAAAGGACAATCCCTCTTCCCGGTGCATCCGCACCAACTCTTTGTACAACCGGATCGGCGAAGAACCGGTGGCCAATCCCAATACGCACATTTCGCGGCGGGAGGCTTTGCTCCGGATCAGATCCGCCACTTCCCGGGCTACAGCCTGTACGGCACTGGCCGGCGTATTAAAGATCTGCACCGGGATCTTTTCGTATTTGTCGGAGCCTTCGCCCCGTGCAATGTGGTTCGCTGTCAGCATAGTGATGGTATTTTAGTTGTTGTTGTACGTTTAGTATAAAGAGAACTCGTGGTTGGCATCGTAATAGAGATTCTTCATCACGATCATCAGGGTCCCCAGGATGGTCGAATGGGCGTGCAGATTGCTCAACCGGATTTCGCACTGGTTTTTCAGCCGGGTCAGGGTGTATTTGTTCAGGGTTTGCCGGATGGGAGCCACCAACAGGTCACCGGATTCGGCCATCTCTCCCCCGATGACGAGCAGGTGCGGGTTGAACAGATGGATCAGGATGGAAAGTCCTTCCCCGATCTTTTCCCCGGCTTTTTGCAACAGGTCGATGGCAAAAATGTCGTCCTGCCCGGCGGCCTGGATGATAGAGGCAAGGGTGATCTCTCCGTTTTCGGCAAAGTGGCTGACGGCAGTTTCCGTTCCGTTTTGAATGGCTTTCCGGGCGCTTTTAACAATGGCTCTGCCGGAGGCGACCGTTTCCAAACAACCGGTCTTTCCGCAGTAACACGGGTCGTCCAAACCCGATATGCGGATGTGTCCGAACTCTCCGGCCATCCCCATGCAGCCGGTATAGGGCTGGGAGTTGAGGATCATCCCCAATCCGATACATTCGTTTATGCTGATGCAGAGCGCATTCTGTACCTCTTTGGCTGCTCCGAACGTGTGTTCGGCCAACGCCATGGTTTTGGAGTCGTTGTCGATAAAGACAGGGATGCCCAGCATCTTCTCCAGCACCTGTTTGATATTGGTATCTTCGTACACAAAATAGGTATAGGCGTTTCCGTTGCTGTCGATGAGGCCGGGAATGGCAAATCCGGCTACCCTGATCTTGGCGTAATTGATATGCAGTTCCCGGAGGGTCTGGTCTATTCGCTCTTTGATGTACCGGAGGATCTCTTCGTTGCTTTTTTCTTCTTCCAGAATGGAACGGAATACCTTGATCTCGCCGATCACCTCTTTTTGCAGGTTAAAAACGGCAACTTTGAGGTGTTCCCGCCCGACGTCCACTCCCAGTATGTACGCAGCGTCCGGATTCAGGGTAAAAATGTGGGGGCGTTTGCCGCCGACGGACATTCCCTGTCCCTTGTCCGTTACCCAGCCCTCTTCGATCAGTTCGTCGATGATCCGGCTGATGGTCGGTGTGGTCATGTTGGTGAGGCGGCAGATCTCGGGTTTGGACAGTTCACACATCCGGTACAGGTATCCGATGATGTCTTTCTTTTGCTGGTATCTTTTTTCTTTAAGTCCCGGAAGGGTATGTTTTGTTGCTGTTTGTTGCATTCTGTTCCGATTGTAGTCATATTTCCTACAAAAATATACAAACTTATTAAAAAAAATCCCAAAGCAGAAAGGATTATTTCAATACTTGCAAACTTTCCATCGGCAGACTCATTCCGGGGATTGGCAGTTACAACAAAAATTCATCCATAAGTGTCGTTTTTACTGTAGATATGGCAAAATATGATGCTATATTTAGCCATATCTACTATTTTTTGTGTATTTGTGGCGAGTTATGGCAGACGAAGAGTTGGGAAAACCTACCTTGTGCGTGAAACATTGTCCGGGCAATTTTCATTCGAAATTTCGGGCTTGGCAAATGCCAATACCAAAGAGCAATTGCTGAATTTTAGTCTGACGCTAAAAAAAGTAAATAATGAGGAATTAAATAGCTTATTCAATTAATCCCGGTCACTTTATTTTCCATCCCAGCGAAAGGAACCAACTGTTCTTAAAAGCGTTTTCCGCGATGAGATATGCCACATCCATGTTGAGCATTCTCCACGCCACACCGCCTCCCACAGTGGCGAACCCGGGCCCGGTCTTTTCCTCTTCCCCCCATTGGTATCCCGCCCGCAGCGACAGCA
>JAISVB010000011.1 GCA_031271755.1 Culturomica sp. | reverse complement strand
TCCGGAGCGCCCGGAATCCGAGCTCCCCGCAGGGGCGCCGACTGACCGGAGGGAAGAAGGCGGTTCGGATTCCAGCGAACGGGAAGAATTTAGAGAACCGTTGCGGAGACAGGGTTCCCGAAGGACAATACACCTGCGCGTCCGGGTGACCCGACTGCAAATTTCGTGCGTTTGCCCTGTCGTTACAGTGAACCGAAACTGAAAAGGTGGATCTGTTCGTAGATCAGCCCGATAATCCCGGTAAATACAATTCCCAGCGTGCATATAACCAAGCTCAGACGGGTGTAACTATCCGAGCGGAACGGCCCGATGGGGTGTTCGTTTTGGTTGATGTACAGGGCTCTGATTACCCGCAGGTAGTAAAACAGCGAGATAACGGTGTTCAACAGGGCGACCAGTACCAGCACGTAAAATCCCTGTTCGGCGGCGGCGGCGAAAATAAAAAATTTGCTGAAAAAACCGGCGAAAGGAGGGATCCCCGCTAAGGAAAAGAGCGCGATCATCAGGACAAAGCTCAGGCGCGGGTGGGTGGAATAGAGGCCGTTGTAATCGTCGATGGTGATTTTTCCGGAACGGTGCTCGATGATGGTGATCACCCCGAAGGCAGCCAAATTGGAAAACATGTACACCAACACGTAGTACACCAAACCCGTCATTCCCAAAGCGGTTCCGCTGATCACTCCCAGCAGGATATAACCGGCCTGCGAAATGGAGGAGTAGGCGAAAAAGCGTTTCAGGTTCTGCTGGCGGATGGCGAAAAGATTGGCCAACGTAATGGTAACCAGAATGATCCCGTATAAAACGGCTTGCCATTGGTGAATCAGCGGAGCGAAAACCTTATACAGAATGGTCATCAGTACAAAGGCGGCCGCCCCTTTGGAGACGACGGAAAGGTAAGCGGTGACGCTTCCGGGAGCGCCTTCGTATACATCCGGGGTCCACTGGTGAAAGGGGACGAGGGAGAGTTTGAATCCGAGACCGGCCAGAAAGAGCACAAAAGCCAGAAGTTGCAGCGGAGCGTCGGTGATGTGCGCCGGAATGTCTTCAAAATAAAGCGTTCCGGTCGTTCCGTAGATCAGGGAGATCCCATACAGGGTAAGCCCCGAGGCAAAGGCGGCGGAAAGAATGTACTTGGCTCCGGCTTCGGCCGATGTGTGGCGGTATTTGTCGTAAGCCACCATGGCGGCTAAGGGGAGGGAGGCGGTCTCCAAACCGATGACGAATAACAGGAAATTGCCTGCGGAGATCATCAGGTACATACCCAGGAGGGTGGAGAGTGTCAGCAGGTAAAATTCGCCGCGCCGGATGACGGTTGTTTCGCTTTCCAACCAGTTCCGCGCCTGCAGGAACACCAGCAACGTACCGGTGTTGAGAATGGTTTTCACGATGTTTCCCATGGGAAAATTCAGGAACATGCCGCCGAATGCGCTGCCTTCGGCGCTTGTGCCGGGAAGGGCGAACCAAACCGTATGGAGCCCCATCAGCAGGCAGGCGATCAGTTGAAACTGTTTCAGGCTTTTTCCGGATCCGAACAGATCGTAGATCAGCAAGAACACCATCACGCCGATCAGGGAGAGCTCCTCTTTCAGGTATATAAAATTTGAAAAATCCATCACTATTGCGTATCAATGAGGTTATTGAAAATGTTCGATGATCGGTAACAGGCTCTCCCGGATCATGTCGGAGAGCCAGAGCGGGGCTAATCCGATGCCGGCAATGGCCGCGATCAGCAGGATAGCGGTGAGCCGTTCGTACCAGACGGCATCCGCAAGGTGCGACTGCTCTTCGCGGAGAACCGGCCCGTACAGCAGTTTTCCGACGGTTCTCAAAATGTACACAGCAGTAGCGACAATGGAGGTACAGGCGACGATGGTGAAGACCCGGTGAAAGGTATCTGTGTGTTGGAAAGCTCCCACAAATACGGTCATTTCGGCCACAAATCCGCTCAATCCGGGCAGTCCGAGAGAGGCCAGTCCGGCAATGACATAGCAAACCCCCAGGAACGGTATGACTTTCATCAGGCCCCCCATCTCCCGGATATCCCGGGTGTGGGTGCGTCCGTAGATCATGCCGATCAGCGCAAAAAAGAGAGCGGTCATCAACCCGTGGGAGAGCATTTGCAACACAGCCCCGTTCAGGGCGGTCCGGTTGAGCATCAGGATCGCGAACAGCACCAATCCGCAATGGCTGACGGAAGAGTAGGCGTTGATGTATTTCAGATCGGTCTGTACAATGGCCGAATAAGCCCCGTAAACAACGCTGATCCCGGTCAGGATAATAAAGATCCAAGAGAGTTCCTGCGCCGCTTCCGGCATCAGGTAGATGGCCACCCGGAAACAACCGTATCCCCCCAATTTCATCAGCACGCCCGCGTGCAGCATAGAAACGGCCGTCGGGGCCGAAGCGTGGCCGTCGGGCGACCAGGTGTGAAAGGGGAAGAGCGCTCCCAGTATGCCGAATCCGGTAAAGATCAGCGGGAATATCCAACGTTGCGATTCCACAGGCAGGTGGGTGCGGGAAATCTCCAGCAGGTTCATGCTCGGAGCGCCTGCCGCGGCGGAAAAGAAATAGATGCCGAGAATGCCGAGCAGCAGCAGCGCAGAGCCGCCCATCAGCATCAGGGTCAATTTCATGGCGGAGTACTCTTTTTTGCCGCTTCCCCACACCCCGATCAGCAGATACATGGGGATCAGGGCGACCTCATAGAACAGGAACATCGTAAAGAGATCGACGGAGATAAAAAAGCCGAACACGCCGACGGAGAGCAGGCAGAACCACATAAAGTACTCTTTGGGCAGCAACTCCATCTTCCACGATGCAAGGATCCCGGTGAATACGATCACGGCGGAGAGCAGCAGCATGGATACGGAGATACCGTCTACGCCGACCGAGTAATGGATGTGCAGCGGGGCGTACCAGACCGTATCGGCGGTAAAAAGCATTTCGGCTGTTTCCCCGGCGCTTCTCTCTTCCAGGTAAGCAATGACCAAACCGATGGCCAGCGCCAGCAGGAGGGAGGCTCCGATTGTCACCACGCAACGGATCTGCTTGAGATTACCGGCGAAAAAGAGGCCGGCCATCATCAGCAGGGGGATCAGCACAAAAAGGGATAGTATGTTCATAGTTTCTGATTTTCGGATGATTAAACCAACAGGATCCCCAGGACGATGAGCAGGGTGCCGCCGAGCGTCAGCAGGGCGTATTGCTGGACATGCCCGGATTGCAACCCCCGGATGGCTAAGGAGAGTTTCTCCGTCAGGGAAGCGGCGCCGTTCAGGGCCCCGTCGATGATGTGCCGGTCAAACCAGGCTACCGGCCGGGAGATTCCGTTGAAAATGAGTTTTTTGGTGACGAACAGGTAGATCTCGTCGATGTAAAACCGTTTGCAGGCTGCCCGGTACAGCAGCGGGAAGGCTGCCGCCAGCTTCCCGGCGGTAGGATTTTCTTTTCTGTACAAAAGCGTCGCCAAACCGATAGCGGCTCCGGCAATCGCCACGCTGCCCCCGGCGATCTTCCAATCCAGGTGGATGGTGTAGGCAACTCCGTCGCTGCTGACGAATTGGCCGAACGGAATAAATCCGGCGACCAGCGTGATGGCGGCCAGAAAGATCAGCGGGAAGCTCATGGAACCCGGCGCCTCGTGCGGCGCATGGTCGTAGTGAGCCGGCCGGTTCCAAAAGATCCGGTAATAGAGCCGGAACATGTAGAACGCCGTCAAAGCGGCCGTAAAGCTCAGGATCGTTCCCAAGACCGGATTGAATTGAAAGGTGGCGGCCAGAATCTCGTCTTTGCTGAAAAAGCCGGAAAAGGGAGGAATGCCCGAAATGGCGAGGCAGGCGACGAGAAAGGTCAGGTGGGTGACGGGCATGTATTTGTACAGGCCGCCCATCCGCGCCATCTCGTTGCTGTGTACGGCATGGATAATGGCGCCGGCTCCCAGGAAAAGCAACGCTTTGAACATGGCATGCGTAAAGAGGTGGAAGAGGGAGGCCATGTACCCGAGGCCGTCGTGCCCGCCCATGCCGGAAACGCCCAAGCCGACCATCATAAAACCGATTTGCGAGATGGTGGAAAAAGCCAGTACCCGTTTGATGTCTGTCTGCACGCAGGCGACGATCGCCGCATAGAGCGAGGTAACGGCTCCCACAACGGCGATCCCCGTCAGCACCTCGGGGGCTTCTGCGTGGTAGACCGGAAAGAGGCGGGCTACTAAGAAGACGCCTGCAACGACCATGGTCGCGGCGTGGATCAGGGCGGAAACAGGGGTAGGGCCTTCCATCGCATCCGGCAGCCAGATGTGCAGCGGAAAGAGGGCGGATTTTCCCGCACCCCCCACAAAGATCAGTGATAGCGCCCAACTGATCACGGAACACCCCAGAAAGGTCGTGCCGGCGGCTCCGGCAAATACTCCGCTGTCGCCGGAGGTCAAAATCCCGAAGTCGAACGTATGGGTGTGGTACGAAAGCAGCAGGATACCGGTCAGAAAGCCCAGGTCGGCGAATCGGGTCACAATAAAGGCCTTTTTGGCGGCGGCCACCGCTTCCGGTTTGGTGTAGTAAAAACCGATCAGCAGGTAGGAAGAAACCCCCACCAGCTCCCAGAAGATGTACATCTGGAAAATATTGGTCGCTACCACCAATCCCAGCATGGAGAAGGTGAAGAGGGAAAGAAAAGCGTAGTAACGCTGGAATCCCTTTTCCCCTTTCATGTACCCCAGGCTGTAAATGTGCACCATCAGGGAGACGGTGGTGATCACCACCAGCATCATCACCGAAATGGGATCCAGCAACACGCCCAGGTCGATGTGGAGGTTTTCCGTAAAACGAAGCCATTCAAAGTTGAACGGAACTATTTTTTCGTACACGCCTTCCACCCGGGGAGTGGAAAAATAGCGTCCGGCTGTCAGGTAAGCGAGCAGGGCCGACAAGGCTAAGGAGAGCGTGCCGATGCCTCCTGCGGCGGCCGGTTTTAGTTTCGTCCCCGCCAATCCCGTCAACAAAAAGGAGAGGAGCGGCAAGAGCAGTATGATCGGTGTCAATTCCATTTTCAATCTTTTAATCGGTTCAGATTTTTGATCTGGATGTCCCGGATGTTCCGGTAAATATTTATAATGATGGCGATGGCAATGGCTGTTTCACAGGCGGAAAGGCCGATGGCGAACAGGGTGAAAAAAAATCCTTCCAACTGATCCGGGAACAGGTAGCGGTTGAATACGGCAAAATTAATATCTACGGAGTTCAGGATCAGTTCAATGGAGATCAGGACGGCCAACAGGTTCCGCCGGGTGATAAAACCGTAAACCCCGGCGAAAAACATGATGGTGCTGATCACTAAGTAGTATTCCATCTTTATTTCCATATCTGTGTGTGTTAATCGGTTTCTGTCAATATTTATCTTTTCCGGGCGATGACGATCCCCCCGACGATACAGGCCAGCAACAAAACTGTGATGGCCTCAAAAGGCAGCAGGTATTGGTATTTTCCTGTTCCCATCAGGGCGTTCCCCACCACCTTCATCGGCAGTTCGCCTCCGGAGAGGCGGGAAGGGGCGAAGGTATGCGTCAGGGTCAGGAAGATGCAAACGGCCGCTCCGGCCAATGCCGCGATCAATCCGGCCGCCATCCGACTATTCTTTAATTTGCGCGCCCGGTCGCCGGACGGAGTGGTCAGTAGGATGGAAAATACAAAAAGAATGATGATCCCCCCGGCATAAATGGTCAACTGTACGGCTCCCAAAAAGGAGTAGTCCAACTGAAAATAGATCCCGGCGGTGGCGAACAGCACAAAAAGCAGGCAGGTAGCCGCCCGGAGGATCCGTTTGGTGGTAACGGTCAGGATGGAGCAGACCACAACAACGGCGGCCAGTATGAAAAAAACAACATCGTGGAACAAGTGATTCATAGCGATAGTTTGTACGTTATTGATTACCGGCAGGCGCCTGCGGCCTGATCATCAGCCTGGAGCCCTCCCGGTTTAGCCGGCGGAACAGTTTCTCCCGGGTAAAGACCGCGTGTTCAAAGGTCGGTAAAAACCGGATGGCATTTTGCGGGCAGGTCTGTACGCAGAGTTGGCAAAAAAGACAACTCCCCAGGTCGTAGTGATAGGCTGTCAGTACCTTCCTGTTTTTTCCCGCTTCGTCGGGTTGCATCTCCGAAACGATCCGGATGGTGGAGTTGGGGCAATTCATTTCGCAGATACCGCAGGCGATGCAGTTGTGTTCGTTCCGTTCGTTGTGCGGCATTATTAATTCGCCCCGGAAGCGTCCGGCTATTTTCAGGGTCGCCCGGTTCTCCGGGTATTTTTCCGTTACTTTCTTCCGGAAAAAGATCCGGAGGGTGGTTTTCATCCCGGTCGTCAGCGACCCTAGTCCG
Source organism: Culturomica sp. (assembly GCA_031271755.1). Taxonomy (GTDB): domain Bacteria; phylum Bacteroidota; class Bacteroidia; order Bacteroidales; family Marinifilaceae; genus UBA944. The sequence continues at coordinate 41,212 of JAISVB010000011.1, read as the reverse complement.
CTGAAAAAACCGTGCAAGTAGTTCTTTATGCTGTTCATGCCCTGCGTGTTAAAAATGGAGTTTAAAGACAACAACGACTACCATCAAGAGGAGGTTGACCAGGTTCAGCGGAAGCAGGTACCTCCATTCGAGCCGCAGCAACTGGTCGATCCGCAGGCGGGGAAACGTCCACTTAAACCACATGATGATGAAGATGACCACGGCTGTTTTCCCGAAGAACCAGACGATGGAAGGGATGTGATCCATCACCCGGTTGAACCCCTCCCAGCCCGGCATGTGCAGCGGCATCCAGCCGCCGAGGAAGAGGGTGGTGGCCACCGAAGCCACGATGAACATGTTGAGGTATTCGGCCAGGTAAAAGAAACCGAAGTGCATCCCGGAGTATTCGGTGTGGTATCCGGCCGTCAGCTCCGAATCCGCTTCGGGCAGGTCGAACGGCCCGCGGTTGGTCTCCGCCGTTCCGGCCACTAAGTAGATCACAAAGGCGATCACTGCCGGCAGGTGTCCCCGGAAAATAAACCAGCCGCCGGCCTGGCTTTCTACGATGGCGGAAAGCTGCATGGTGCCGGCAAACACCACCATCGTCAGGATCGACAGCCCGATGGAGAGTTCGTAACTGATCATCTGTGCGCCGCTTCGCATGGCTCCGATCAGGGAGTATTTGTTGTTGCTCGCCCAACCGGCCAGCAAAATGCCGACAATACCGATGGAGGAAACCGCGATCAGGAAAAAGATCCCCACGTTGAAATCCAACACCTGCAACCCTTTGGCGAACGGGATGCACCCGAAAGCCAGCACCGAGGCGATGATCACGACGAACGGAGCCAGATTGAACAGGAAACGGTCGACGTGATTGATGTCGATCAGTTCCTTGATCAACATTTTGATCATATCGGCAAAGCTTTGGAGCAGGCCGAAGGGGCCTACCCGGTCAGGGCCGATCCGGCACTGGAAAAAGGCGCATATTTTCCGTTCGGCATAAATCAGCGCGAGTGCGATGAGCGCGTAGCCGGATAACAGGCAAAGCCCGATCAGGATCAATTCGGCCAGAACGGCCATTTCCGCCGGCATAAAACTCCGTAAAAATTGGTCCACCCACTGTGTGACAACTGAAAAATCAAACATAACTCAGCTCTTTATCTGTCAATATCGGGTACAACGTAATCCAAGGTCCCGCCGATGGCGATCAGGTCGGCGATTTTGTTATTCCGGGCCAGCAGGTCTACCACAGACACCAGCGGCAGGCAGGGAGAGCGGAACTTGACGCGGTACGGGTGCTTTTCCCCCCGGCTTTCGATGTAGACCCCGAACTCTCCCCGGCTGGCTTCCACGCTTTTGTAGTAAGCCCCTTCCGGCAGTTTGATGACGGGTTTGGTCTTGACCGCAAAATCCCCGGCCGGAATGTTATCCGCCAACTGTTCCAGTATCCGCAGGGACTCCTGCAACTCTTCGATCCGGACGGCGTACCGGGCGAACGAATCGCCTTCGGTGCGGACGATCTCTTTGAAGTCGACTTTATCGTAAACGCCGTAAGGAGATTTTTTCCGCACGTCGCAAGCCCAGCCGGAAGCCCTCCCGGAGGGGCCGGTAACCCCGTAGGAGATCGCGGCTTCCCGCGGCAGGATGCCGATCTGCTGCATCCGTTGTCGGGCAATGATATTTCCGGTAAATACCTGGTGGTACTCCTTTAGCATGGGCGGCAGGTACACTAAGAACTCCTTGATCTTACGGGTCAGATCCGGTTGGATATCCGCTGCTACGCCTCCGATGACGTTGTAGTTTTGGATCAGCCTTCCGCCGGTGGTCTCTTCCAGCATGTCCAATACCTTTTCCCGGTCGCGGAAGCCGTAAAAAAAGGCGGTCAGGGCTCCCAGATCCATGCAGAGCGCCGACCAAAACAACAGGTGGGAGGAGATCCGGTTCAGTTCGTCCATGATGGTCCGGATGTACCTGACCCGTTCGGGCACTTCGATGCCCAGCGCCTCCTCGATGCAGAGGCAGAGCGCATGCCGGTTCTGGTGGGCCGACAGGTAATCCAGCCGGTCGGTCAGCGCCAGCATTTGCGGATAGGTGAGGCTTTCGCACATTTTTTCGATCCCCCGGTGGATGTATCCGCAGTAAACATCTAATTTCTTCACGTTTTCTCCTTCCAGCGCCACCCGGAAACGCAATACGCCGTGGGTGGCCGGGTGTTGCGGCCCGATGTTGACCACGTATTCATCCTCTTCGAACAGGATCCGTTCTTTTTCCCGGATCTCCCCCCCGCTATCCGCTTCAAAAAAAGAGGTGGCGTCCGGCGTTTCGTCGCTCTCTAAGCGGACGGGGTTGTTGTTCTCCCCGGCGTCGTAATCCTTGCGGAGCGGATACCCCACCCAGTCGTTCCGCAGGAAGAGCCTCCGCATGTCGGGGTGGTTGATAAAATGGATCCCGAAAAAGTCAAACACCTCCCGTTCGTTCAGGTCGGCGGTTTTCCAGATGTCGCATACGCTGGGAAGTTCCGGATTTTGCCGGTCTGCTGCGGCGATCCGGATCCGGAGGGAGTGGCGGTGCACAGTGGATTCCAGTAAACAGACAATCCCCAGCGTGTCGCCCCAATCCATGCCCGTCATGCAGGCGAGGTAGTCAAAATGCAACTCCGCTTCTTCCTTCAGTTGCCGGGCGAACAGACGCCAGGCCGCCGCCGGAACGGTAACGGTTGTGGGGTTTCCTTCCTCCAAGATCGCTCCTTCCGGAAGGATGGATGTTATTTTTTCTGTCAGCATTTTTTCTCTTTTCGATTGACGGAACCGATGAACTTTTCCACTTTGATCTTCCGTTGTAACTGCATAATTCCGTACAGCAACGCCTCCGGGCGGGGGGGGCAGCCGGGTACGTAAACGTCTACCGGGATGATGGTGTCCACCCCTTTGATGACGTGGTAGGACTCCTTGAAAGGTCCTCCGGAGATGGCGCAGGCTCCCATGGCGATAACGTACTTGGGTTCGGCCATCTGGTCGTAGAGGCGTTTCAGTACGGGGGCCATTTTGTGCACGATGGTGCCCGCCACCACAATAAAATCGGCCTGGCGGGGGCTGGCGCGCGTCACTTCGAACCCGAAGCGGGCAAAGTCGTAGCGGGCGGCTCCCACTGCCATGTATTCGATCCCGCAACAACTGGTGGCGAATGTCAGGGGCCACAGCGAATTGGCGCGCCCCCAGTTGATCAGGTCGTCTAATTTCCCGACCACTACATTGGCGCCTGCTGCGTGAAGCTGTTCAAGATATTCGTTGTCGTTGAACGCTTCGTATTTCATCGATTTGATCTTTACTTCCATTCCAATGCTCCTTTTTTCCAGGCGTATGCCAACCCCAGGATCAGTACCAGCAGAAAAAAGAGGATGCTGACCAGCCCGCCGGTGCCCAGATCCCGTATGGTAACGGCCCACGGGAAGAGAAAAACGGTTTCCACGTCGAACAGCAGGAACAGGATGGCGAACAGGTAGTACCCCGCTTTGAATTGCATCCGGGCGCCTCCCCGGGTCGGGATCCCGCACTCGTAGGCTTCTCCCTTCTGTTTGTTGTAGGAACGGGGAGAAACGAGCCGGGCGATCCCCAGCGCCGCCACGACCAACACAACGGCGGTGATCAATACGACCACAAATAATGTCAGGTTCATAAATATTACGGATTGACAAATGATTATTCTACCGATATAGCAGTATTAACGTAAAACAGGCCGGAAAAGATCGGACTAAACGACAATTTTTCGCAATCCGAAGATGTAGCGATCGTTCCCGTCCGGGGTGAAAACCGTGCATGCGTGCCGGGCGGAGTTCGTTGTAGCGTATACGATCCTGTTTTGGTGTATATGGGAACAGGTGAAAAGGATTGGGTACTGTTTGGTGTCGAACGGAAGGATGGAGGAGGGAAGATGCGCATCTTCACTGTACCGGACAGGTCCGGCGCTGAGTGTGGCGGTATACTCGAAACTCCGGCCGGATGCCGCCTCACAGGCCTGTTCGGGAGTTTCCGCCACGCCGGCGGATACTTCCCGTAATTCTCCGTTCAAAAGAAATACAAAGCAAAGCAGTATTTTGTAAATCAACGCCATTTTCGGGCTTTCTAAAATGAGAATACAGTTACAAATGTAATTCGGTTTTTTATAAAAAAGACCATAAATTCAAAAAAAATCCAACTAAACGAAAGAGAGGCGACACAGGGGAGTGCCGGCCTCTCTTTCAAGGTGCTTCAAAGGTATCTGTTTAGTTCAGCTCCTTGAGGATCTTTTCGACATCGCCGGGAACGACGCGGCCGTACACTTTTTCGCCGATCAACACAACGGGAGCCAACCCGCAGGCCCCGACGCAGCGGAGGCTGGAGAGGGAGAACTTGCCGTCGGCGGAGGTTTCGCCCACCTGAAGGCCGAGCGCCCGTTTGAATTCATCCAGTACTTTTTCGGCGCCCCGCACATAGCAGGCGGTTCCCATGCAGACGGAGATGGGGTGTTCCCCTTTCGGGGTCATGGTAAAGAACGAATAGAAGGTGACCACCCCGTACACTTTGGAAACGGGGATCCCCAGCTTGCAGGCAACGATTTCCTGCACTTCGCGGGGAAGGTATCCGAATATGCTCTGCGCTTTGTGCAGGACATTGATCAATTCCCCGGGCTGGTGGCCGTGCTCGGCGCATACTTTCTCCAGTTCCTTGACTTTATTTTCAGCTAATTTGATTTCAGACATGGTATGACTGTTTATTTTTTACAAAAATAGTGCGTGTGCAGCAGGTGATGCGCTTTTTCGCTCATCGGTTCGCCTAAGAACTCCTCGTACAGCTTGATGATGTCCGGATTTTCGTGCGATTTACGGAGCGGTTTTTCGGCATCTTCCCGGTAGAGGGCTTCCGAACGCGCTTTCAGCAGGCTGGAATCTCCGTGGTGCAATGGCTGTCCGCCTCCGCCGATGCAACCGCCGGGGCAGGCCATGATCTCGATGGCGTGGAACTCCGATTTACCCGCGCGGATCTCTTCCAGCAGTTTCCGGGCGTTCCCCAGTCCGTGGGCGATGCCGACGTTCAACTTCGTCCCGTTCAGGTCGATGGTCGCTTTCTTGATGTGCTGCAACCCCCGTACCGCTTCAAATTCCACCTTCTCCAATTTCTTTCCGGTGTAGAGTTCGTAAGCCGTGCGCAAAGCTGCTTCCATCACGCCGCCGGAAGCGCCGAAGATGACGCCGGCGCCGGTGGATTCACCCAGCGGACGGTCGAACTCTTCGTCCGACAAACGGAGGAAGTCGATGTTGGCGCGCTTGATGAGGGAAGCCAGTTCGCGGGTGGAGATGGAGTAGTTCACATCCGGATCCCCGTTCACCCGGAACTCCTCGCGGGCGCACTCGTATTTTTTTGCCAGGCAGGGCATGATGGAAACAACCACGAGATTTTCCCGCGGTATGCCCATCTTTTCCGCCCAGTAAGTTTTGGCGATCGCGCCGAACATCTGCTGCGGAGAGCGGGCTGTGGAAGGGATGTCCAGCATATCGGGGAAGTGGTATTCAAAAAAGTTCACCCAGGCCGGGCAGCAAGAGGTCAGGATCGGCAGGCGGACACTTTTGTCCCCTTTCAGGAATGCGCTGACCCGTCCCAGCAACTCGGTTCCCTCCTCCATGATGGTCAGGTCGGCGGCGAAATCAGTATCGAACACCTTGTCGAAGCCCAATTTGCGCAAGGCAGCCGCCATTTTGCCGGTGACAGAGGTGCCGGCCGACAGGCCGAACTCTTCGCCCAAAGCGGCGCGCACGGCCGGAGCCGTTTGTACGATGACCGTTTTTTCCGGGTTGTTCAGGTCGTCGATCAAGCGATTGGTGTGATCCATCTCCGTCAGCGCACCCACCGGGCACACCGCCACGCACTGTCCGCAGAACGTACATTCGGAGTGTCCCAGCGGCTGGTTGAAAGCTGTCGAGATGACGGAAGAGAATCCGCGGTTCACGGCTCCCAAAGCCCCGACGGTCTGCACTTCGTTGCACATCATCTCGCACCGCCGGCAAAAGATGCACTTGCCCATGTCCCGGATCAGGGAGGGGGAGGTTTCAACGGTGTAGCTGTTTTGTTCTCCGGCAAACGGGATCTCCCGGATCTTCAGCTTGACGGCCAGATTCTGCAATTCGCAGTTGCCGGATTTCGGGCAGATGAGGCAATCCTTGGGGTGGTCGGAAAGGATCAGTTCCAACACGGTTTTCCGCGCATTCATCACCCGGAGCGTGCTGGTCTTTACTTTCATCCCGTTTTCGCAGCGGGTGGCACATGCCGGGGCCAGATTTCTACGTCCTTCCACCTCTACCACGCAAAGGCGGCAGGAGGCCGGAAGGTTGGTGATGCACATGTTTTCAAGGTTCATGTAGCAGAGGGACGGAATGTTGATGCCGATCCCCTTCGCCGCGTCTAAGACGGTCGTTCCCGGAGCAACCTCGACGGGACGGTTATCTATCTGTAAAGTTATCCTGGATTCCATAATTTTATACAACACTGATGGCTTTAAATTTACACTTGTCAATACAGGTGCCGCACTTGATACATTTGGCCGTATCGATGAAATGCGGTTCCTTCCGTTCCCCGATGATGGCGTCCACGGGACAGTTGCGGGCGCACAAGGTGCAGCCTACGCACAGTTTCGGGTCGATCTTGTAGGACAACAAGGCTTTGCACTGGCCGGACGGGCATTTGTGGTCGCGGATGTGCGCCACATACTCGTCGTAAAAATTTTCCAGCGTGGAGAGCACCGGATTCGGGGAGGTTTGCCCCAAACCGCAGAGCGCGGTATCCTTGATGACCTTGCTCAGGTTCTCCAGGGTTTCCAGGTCGCTCATGGAGCCTTTGCCTTCCGTGATCCGGGTCAGGATCTCCAGCAGGCGTTTGTTCCCGATCCGGCAGGGGGAACACTTGCCGCACGACTCTTCCACGATAAATTCCAGGTAGAACTTGGCTACGGCTACCATGCAGTCGTCTTCGTCCATGACGATCATACCGCCCGATCCCATCATGGAACCGGCAGCGATCAGGTTGTCGAAATCGATCGGGGTATCCAAGTGTTTTTCCGTCAGGCACCCTCCGGACGGACCGCCGGTCTGTACCGCTTTGAACTTTTTGTCGTTTTTGATGCCGCCGCCCACTTCGTAGATCACTTCGCGCAGCGTCGTTCCCATCGGCACCTCGATCAAACCTACGTTGTTGATCTTTCCGGCCAGGGCGAACACCTTCGTTCCCTTCGATTTTTCAGAGCCTATTTTATTGAACCACCCGGCTCCTTTGGTCAGGATCACGGGAATATTGGCCAGCGTCTCCACGTTGTTTACATTGGTCGGCTTCCGGTTGTAGCCGGATTCGGCGGGGAAAGGCGGTTTGGTGGTCGGTTCCCCGCGTTGTCCCTCCATGGAGTGGATCAGCGCGGTCTCTTCCCCGCACACGAACGCTCCCGCTCCGTAACGGATCTCGATGGTGAAATCGAAACCGGTGCCCATGATATTGGTGCCCAGCAATCCGTATTCTTCCGCCTGCCGGATGGCGATGCGCAACCGCTCAATGGCTAAGGGGTATTCGGCGCGGATGTACACCAACCCTTTGTTGGCGCCGATGCTGTATCCGCAGATGGCCATCGCTTCGATCACGGAGTGCGGGTCCCCCTCCATGATGGAGCGGTCCATAAAGGCGCCGGGGTCTCCTTCGTCGGCGTTACATACGACGTACTTCTGGTCTGACTGGTATTTCCGGGCGAACTCCCATTTCAGGCCGGTGGGGAAACCGCCGCCGCCGCGTCCCCGCAGGCCGGACAGTTTGATTTCCTGAATAACCTCCTCCGGTTTCAGTTCGGAAAGGCATTTGGCCAGGGCGGCATATCCGTCCCGCCCGATGTACTCTTCGATGTTTTCGGGATCGATAAAGCCGCAATTCCGCAAGGCGATCCGCAACTGCTTTTTGTAGAAACCCATGTGCTTGGAGTCGCTGACGGCGATTTTCCGTTCGGGATCCCGGTAAAGCAGCCGTTCTACTTTACGGCCTTTGATGATGTGTTCGTGTACGATTTCCGGGGCGTCTTCCGGTTTCACCTGCACATAAAAGGTGTTGTCCGGCATGATCTTTACGATCGGCCCTTTTTCGCAGAACCCGAAGCAACCGGTGGCAATGACCTGTACCTCGTTGTGTAGATTCTGTTCTTTCAGACTGTCCTGCAGCCTTTCGATGATGTTCTGGCTGGCCGAAGCCCGGCAACCGGTACCTCCGCAGACCAGAATATGCATTTTATAACTCATGGGTAAATGATATTTGAAGTTCCTGTTTCGCTATTTGATCCCTTCGATGGTGTCGTAATTGGCCGGCAGGATACCCTCCACCAATTCGTCTTTTTTCAGGTATTTCTGCATGATCTCCTCCGCTTTCCGGGGAGTGACCTTGCCGAATACGATCGGCTCCCTGCCGGGTTTGGTGATCTCTACGGTCGGTTCGTACGAGCAGTGCCCCATGCATCCGGTCTGGGTTACGACCGCCTGTATCCCGTTCTCTTCCAGATGCTCCAGGAACCAGGACATGGTTTCCTTGCTTCCGGCCGAGATGCCGCAGGTGGACATGCCCACTTTGATCTGCACCATATTCTCGGTATTTTCGCTTTTCTCGCGCAGGTCTATTTTCGCCTGTACGCGCTCCCTGATCTTTTTCAGGTCGGCAAGAGTTTTGATTTTATCCATATAATTTGATTTTCAGTAGTGTTAACTGTTATTCCACGCTTTATCCCTCTTCGCTGATCTCCGAAACATTTTCCGCGATCAGCTCCCGGATAGCCCGTACAATCTCCGGATCGTTGACCGGAACCTCTCCCAGCAGTTGTCTGACTTCCCGGGTATCGAACCGGTACTCTCCCTTTCCGGATGTGTGCCGGTAGACAAACTCCCGTTCCGGGTTGGCAGCCGTCAGCAAAGCGAGCGTTCCGGCGATATCCCCCAGCGGAGGACGGTCTAAGTGGGAATGGGTGAAAGTGGCTGTGAGCACCGTTCCCTTTCCCAAAGCGGATTCGATGGTCACACTGCCGCCTGTGCGTTCCGCATTCTGTGTCAGAAGCGGTATGCCCAAGCCTACTTTCCGGACAGTCCGGCTGGTGTAAAACGGATCCCGGACACGCCGGAGGGTTTCTTCGTCCATCCCGTCCCCATCGTCCTCTATCCGTACGGTCAATCTGTCCCGGAGAAGGTCTTCCTCCAATTCAATACCGATCCGCCGGGCGTTGGCCCGGATGGAGTTCTGGACAATATCCAGGATGTGGGAAGAGAGATCTTTCACCTAAACCACTTTCAATTTGTTCTTTTTTCAGCTATTTAAGATATGAAATAGAATAAATCGGCTCAAAATTAGTTTAAATTTGAAAATTTCCAACGATTGCATTCCATAATTTTTCAACCTTGCCGGATTTTACCGGAAAAGCCCCTCCCGCAACGCCTCCCGGATCCGGAAAAAATCTGGTTGCTCTGCAGGAAATTCGATGAAAAATTTGCCGATGTCCTGCGGATAGTGGGCGTCGGAGGCCCGGGTAAAACGGTGATCTTTCAGGTAGGGGTGTTGCAGCAGAAAATCGTCGGGCGTGGTGTGGGCGCTCAGTTCCAACGCTTCACAGCGGAGGCCGGCCGGCACAAATCCCAGTTGCGACAACACACTGAACCGCTTTTTGTCGATGTGGGCCGGGATAAAGATCCCCTCCAGCCGGTGCACCTCTTGCTCCACCTCTTCCATGCTTTGGTCGATGGCGGAGAGCAATGTTTTTTCCTCCTCGTACAGGATGTGCTCCTCTGCATCCACCACCACCTGGAAACCGAATTTTTCCGGCTTGTTCGGAAGGGGGGGCAGGTGATCGTCCAAATACGCCTGGAACCGGGAAAGCCGCCCGTCGTCGGGTAAAAAAGCCAGGCAATGGATCTCTTCGCGGGTGGTCACCTCCGCTCCCGTCAGGACAAAGATCCCCTGTTCCGCTCCCAACTCCCGGATCAGCGAGGCCTGCCGGGTGGAGTTGTGGTCGGTGATGCCGATGATGTGCAACTGTTTCTCCCGGGCGGCCCGGAGGATGTTAACCGGGCTCATTTCCAAATCGCCGCAGGGGGAGAGGGTGGTGTGTATGTGCAGGTCGGCGCGCAGCATCACAGGGGAGAAGCGGACGGCTTGTTTTTCAGCAGTTCGTAAATTTCGCCGGTGATCTCAAAGGCCGGTTTGCCGGTCAGCAAAATGGGGATCCCTTCCGACAGGCTCTCTTCCCGGGCCTCCTCTTCCGGCTGATACCCCTTTACCAGCACAATGGCCGCCAACTCTTTCAGAGAGGCAATGGCTAAGATGTTTTTGTGCGTCTGCAACGTCACCCAGACCTGGCCCTCTTCGGCGTTCCCCATGACGTCGCTCAGCAGGTCCGAGGTGTATCCGCCTTTGATCTCCCGGTCTAAACCGGACGCTCCGCAACAAACCTCCAACCGGAGTTTTTCCGCTAATTCCGCTACGTTCATCTGTTTGTGTTTAATTCGTATCTTTTTTGTCTTTGTTCAATTTATCCTTTCCCCAGATATTGGCCAGCAATTCGGTAGACTCTTTCGGTGTGATCTGCCCCTTTTCCGTCAGGATTTTCTGCCGGAAGATGCATTGGTTCAGTTTGGCTTTCCCCTGTACGATGTCTTTGGCCAGGGTTTCGCAGGAGGGGGTGCCGCAGGCGCCGCAATCGATCCGGGGAAGCACCTCCAGGATCCGGGTGATCTTCTGCATCTTCTCCATGGCGACCAGCCTGTTTTCGTCTAATTTTTCGATGGAACGGGGATGGATTTCGCCGATCAGCCGGATCTGTCCGTGCAGGAAATCCCGGTAGCGGGGCATTTTGTTGACCGTTTCGTAGTTGTTTTTCCGGTATATTTCCATCCGTTTGTGCAGCCGCTCGATGGTCAGGAAACGGTTGTTGGCGGTCAGCACGCCTCCGGCGCAGGAGCAATCGCAGGCCCTCAGTTCCAGAAAATCGATCTCCGGCAACTCGTCGTTTTCCAATTTTTCCAGTATCTCGGTCACGTTGTGGATCTCGTCTACGGCCAAGCAACGTCCGTCGTAATGGGAGGCCTCTCCGCCGGTCAGCGTCCAGTTGATGGCCTCCGGGGGAAGGTGGTACTGTTCCGGCACCGGAATGACCGGTTTGTCCCTGTTTTTGTTCAGGGCCAGCAGGATCTTGTTGTACATGAAATCCATGTTGATCACTCCGTCCACGGAGGAACGCTCTTCCCCCACGGGGCTTTTGATGGCGGCGATCTTGGCGGCGCATTGGGTCACGAAAAATACCCCGATATCGGCTTCCGGGATCCCCTGGTCGATAAACTTTTTCCGGGCGTATATGGCGGCGGTGTCCATCACCTGTTTCAGCCGGATGATGTGCTTGATCAGGGAGGGGAAGCGAACCTGTATCAACCGGACGATGGCGGGACACGAAGTGGATATAAAGGGTTTCAGGTGTGCGTTTTCCTTCATGTACGCCCGGGTCTCGTCCGCAATGATGCCGGTCGCCTTGTCCACCTCCATCACGTAGTGGAACCCCAGGTTGTGCAGTTCGGAAAAGATCTGCTCTTCGGTTACCTCTTCGGGGAATTGTCCCATCAGGACGGTGGGGATCAAAATGACCCGGTACCGAAATTGGAAAATTTTGTTGAAGTCGTCCTGTTCCACGATGATCGCCCGTTGGGGACAACTTTTCAGGCATACGCCGCAGTCGATGCAGGCCGCCTCGTTCAGTACGGCTTTCCCGTTCCGGATGCGGAGGGCGGAGGTGGGGCATGCATGCATACAGTGCGTGCAGCCGGTGCAGGCTGCCTCTGTGATCTTTAATGCATGGTAAAATGCTTTCCCTTCCATGTGTTGTTGCTGTTACAGGTAGATGATCATGGTTACGGTAGTGCCTACGTTGGTTTTCGATACGATGTTCAGGTCGTCGCAGTTTTTCCGGATGTTCGGCAGCCCCATGCCGGCTCCGAACCCCATCGCCCGGACTTCCGGGGATGCGGTGGAGTACCCCTCCTGCATGGCCTGTTCGATATCCGGGATCCCCGGCCCTTTGTCCGTAATGACCATTTCGATGGAGTGGGGGTTGATCCGGACCTCTATCCGGCCTTCCCAGGCGTGCGCGACTACGTTGACCTCCGCTTCGTACAGGGCGATAACGACCCGTTTGATCAGGGTGTTGTCCACGTTCAGTTGCTTGAGGATCTTTTTGACGTTGCTGGAAGCGACCCCGGCGCCGGAAAAATTTCCGCCCTCTATGGTGTAGTTGAATTCCATACGGCTGTTAGTAAATAGGTTTCAATCCGGCTTTGTACAGTTCGCCGCAGGTCTTGTACATGCTCTGGTTGCATAGCAACAGCACGATGCTGTTCTCTTTGGCAAGCTCCACCATTTCCGGGGTGATGGTTTTGTTCCGGACAAACAGGATGGAACGGATATCGGATATTTCGGCCGTCCGGATCACCTGCAGGTTGGCCAGCCCGGTGATGAGGATCGCATCCTTTGTGTTCTGCCGCAGGACGTCGCCCATCAGGTCGGCGGCAAAAGCCCCGCCGATCTCACCGGATAATCTTTCTTCTCCGCAGGCTACGGTCAGGTCTAACAACTGTACAATATCGTTTAGTGTCATGTTTCGGGTGTATTACGGCAACGAATATACAAAATTAACCCGTTGTGCATGTAAATTAGGTGTATAAAAATTCTTACTTGTCTTATTCCAAAAATAAAGCTTTTGACAAGCGGCAATATTTTGAATGGATTCTGAAATCTATTCAGGAGCATGGCAGCCTAAGCAGAAAAGATATTGACGAACTTTTGTGGAACATGCTACCGGCTTGGATGAATGCAGAACAAAAGAGTAACAGAATACGGAATTTGATAAGAGAACTTCGGGAAGCTGATAAAATTATCAACAAAGGCAGTGATGCTAAACCTGAGTGGGTCTTAAAAAATAGCAGAAATTTACAAAAATAGAAAAATATCTTTGCCGTTACTATCTATTTACTCAGCATGGATGTGGATTGACGTCCTCCCAATAAATAGCTACACTTCATTAGTGTCCCATTAAAATGGGGACGTTATTAAAAATCAAATAAACTTGGCCCATTTGGTCCAAATCGTTCTTTGTCATTTTGAAATTTAGTTTTATCAAAGAAGTCTCGAAGAGGCGTTTTATCGGTTAGCGAGATGCTCAATATCTGAAGAACTTCGTATGTTCTTCTATACAGTTGCATGTCGTGTTGAACGATTGCCACCAGACAGTAGGTACATATAGCAGCGTAGATTTGTATTCGAACGGCATTTTCGGTAGTCCCCCAGAACTTTTTGATTTTGAGGTGCTGTTTCAGCCATTTGAAAAACAGCTCTACTTGCCAGAGGTTCTTATAGAGTTCGGCAACTTGAAGGGCGGAAATGTGCGTTGCATTCGTTAAGAAAACAAACTCGCGTTTTTGTTCTTTATCCCAATATCTAACCAAACGAAGCGGCTCTGGATAGTACTGCTTGGGATAAAATCTTGTCAACCCGATAGCCATATCCGAAAATACGCTCTTTGGTAACCTCCGCTTCCACTTGATAGCCTTGTATTGAAGCTTCTTCTTGGTTCTGACAACAAAGTAGGCTCCTATCTGATGAATCCGATACAGCATCTTGAAGTTATTGTAAGCACGGTCAAAGATATAGTAGGAGCCAGCTTCATAGGGGATTTCATTCATCGCCTTTGAATCATGCACGGAAGCTTCGGTGATATGAAAAAATGCGGGTATCTGCGTTTCCACCGAGTTTGAAGATGTCGGTAACACGTTTCTGTCTTGCTTCGTTTACCAGATAGTAGGCATACTCCTCAAAGATGTGATAGTCCCTGTCTTGATTGGCTCTCACTAAGGATGATCTTGAAATATTCCTACCCATTCCCAAATGATAACATTTGGAATGGTGAGCATCAAGAGCAACAATCAAGTTTCGCAGACTTTCCCGATTGGAAAGTTGTCCAAACATCTAAAGATAACAACTGGTTCCAACAAGTGAAATACTTAACGTACTTGTCACCATCATGCTTACGATGTAGTTATACTTGTTTCTATCTAAGAATCCTATCAGTTGAGAGAATACGAATTTATCCTTATGCATATGCTGCCCTGTTTTAGGCCGCAAAGATGAGAATTGAAATCCGTTTAATTGAAAAACATCTGTAACCAACTAAATTTCAAATATTTCAAAGAACAATTTTAGATTTTAATGGGACAGCAATGGCTACACTTAAATTATAATAATCGGTAAAGCTTTTGCTTTTATGACACTGTTGTCTTTTCAAAATCTATTCCTGTTAATTTCTCTTTCTGTATTGCCTTTTTCAAAACATCGCTAACATATAATCCCGAAGTGATTTTCCATAAATCGTGTGATGAAGGCTTAGGAAAAATACCGTAAGCACTGATTTTTGAACTTGCAAAAACGGGTTTTATTATGTGGTCAGTGCCTTGAACAAACATTGTTTTTTGCATATCCAAAACGTCTAATATTTTATTGAACCTAAGTATAAAATATGTTCGTTCTTCACTTCCATTTTTCACCTTGCATTCAATCCAATCTATCTGCTCATTCCGTTTTAGATTAGCTTCAATTACCGATTTTAACCTTTCTGACATTAATGGCCAAGCAAGACTATTTGGCTGATAATCCAACCAAATTTCTTTCAAATCTGATAAGTCATTGCTTTCTATTAAACCATTTTTTCCAACATCTACCTTAACTAAACTCAATTCAAAAGGTAGCTTATTTATACCGTTTAGCTCTGAAATTAAATCCTGTGCTAACTTAGACCTTTTGGGTGCAAATGCACTTGCCAAAGGTTCTTTTCCATTTTTCCAACTTAACAAAAAATATTTCTCCATATTACCAACTCGATTTTCGCAAAAGCCCTGGATTTTGAATTACAGGTTGTTTTACATATTGATTAAATAGATTTAGAAACTCGGCTTGACTACCACCTGCTCCAGCTCTTGCTTTTTGCATACCGTCTAACACAAAATTATGATAGGCGTTTGGATGTCTACCTAAATGCGGAAGTGCTTGTTTGTTCCAAGCTCCATTAAGACTTAACCCAAACTCATCGGCAATTTGCGACATTTGAGGAGTAAATGTTTTGCTTTTATTTGTTGCAAAGTGGTGTATTTGAGTAGGTAATTTAGAAGCTCCCCCCTTAGCAACCCCCACCGCACTAAGTCCTCCTATTCCAATAGTTGCCCCCATGACGAGTTTTTCCGGAGTCATCCATTGGCTGGCCGCTTCCAATAGAGCCGCGCGCATCAGATTCGCTGCTGTTGGTTGCAGAAAGAAGGCTGCGGCTGCATTGCGGGAATTTATGCTGGAGTACAGCGACATCGCGAAAAGTTCGTCTTCGGTAAATTGCCTTTCGGATAACCTGAATCCCAGTCTAAACCATGACAGGTTCCATTCCGGATTGTTCAACAGATACTCCCAGTCTTCATAGTTCTGGGCATAGTATCTGAATACCGCCTGAAATTCTTCCGGAACCACAACCACCGCGTCACTGCCGTCATTGGTCTGTAGCAGCACATTGTTATCTTCGTCTACGTAATTTGTCGCGGCAGCTCCGTTTGGATCCACAAACAGCAGTGGATTATTAAAGGCAAACAGGAAAGGAGAGTATGCACCAAAACTTTCTGCCAGCGGATCGACCGAACGCCAGATGATCAATTCGGGGTCGTATACCCTGAATCCGTAGTCTAAGAATTGGAGGTTCCCTGTTGTTTGCTCTTCCTTTGCGTTGTATGCATAGCGGTTTTCGTTCTGGTGATAATCCGGCCGGATGTGCTTTGCTCCGAAAGGGTAGTAGTCGTTCTGCTCCAGTAGGGTTCCGTCTTCGTTTACCACGCCCCGGATGCTTCCCAGGTGGTCGGTAAGGAAGCAGTTGATCTCTTGCGTGGTTCCTGAAACGAGCCGGATCACGCCTCCCGGAAAGGCGGCCGTTTCCAACTGCACTCCGGTGTTGCTGCCCGTGTAGGTCAGTGAACCCAAGTAATCGAATCCGTAACCGGCGGCATCCCGCACCCGTAGTTTTGCTCCGTCCGCCAGCCAGGTGTACTGCGCTTTGGTGGCGCCGTTCTCCCTTACTTCGCTCAACCGGTTCAGCACATTGTAGGTGTAACCCGTCCCTTTCCGGCTGTCGTGCGTCATGTTTCCGTTGGGGGCGTAGGTATAAATAGAAAGTGAATGTGATTTAAAAGAAAGTGAATGTCGGATATCTTTTTGTGAAATCGTTTTCACAATGGAAGATTTTGCTTCTTCCATTGTGATAAGCGTGGTAAAAACGAAGAATGATATTTTTAGGAATAGCTTCATTCTATTTTTAGAATTTTCCCTAAGTCAGTTTTTATAGGTTTTATATAAAATTGAAATAATACTAATTTTAGATCATTACCATATTTTTTATTATTCAATTTTTTCAAGGTATAATCAATGCCGTTTGCTCCCCAAATATATAAACGAAATATTTTTCCAAGTTCCATTTTTTTATTTTGTTCTAATTCGCTCCATTCTGAATCAAGACTATTAGAAACAAAACAACCGAAAATATTTTTTCTTCTATCATAGTTTAATGCATGTTTTTATTTAACGGTCCTCGTAAGATTTGATTTTGTTGGTGTTCCCAATTCCAAGCCGCTCTGCGATTTGGAAATTTCGTTGCATCTATATAATGAGTTTGCATAAACTTCTTTGTATAAAGCCCCGGTACAGTACCGAACTCATGCTATCTAAATTAATTTTTTACCTTCCAAACTTTGGGGGCACATCATCTACTGATCGAACCCCATTCCCGGTATAGTTTATGGTAATCGGCAATTCAAAATCTCCCGACTTCAAAGTATAGATCGGCACTTTGTAACGGAACACTCCAGTGGCGTGGTCAACTGTGGCATTTTTGAAATCGAGGTAGCTTTGTGCCTGTTGACTCGGAGCGAAATCCTGTGCCTGCAAACCCACCATCAGGATCAAGCAAGTGATTGTTAGAAATAATTTTTTCATTTTCAATTAGTTGTGTGTATTTTTGTCGTATTCAAAAACAAGCTTTTCCGATGTGATTTCTAAGTGGCACTACGCTGTTGAATAGTCTATTTTGGATAGATTACGGCAACGAATATAGTAAATACAAACAAAATTTCACGTATCTTTACAGGGATTTTCACTCTGTGCTTGAAGATGGCTGTGTATGAATTGATCGCATTTTACCGGGAAACGGAGGAGGAGACGGCCGGTTGCGCCCGTCTGTGGGCGGATTTTTTCCAATTGGATATCCGGTACGAGAAATTGCCGGAGGTGGAGTCTTCCGTCGGAATGTTTGTGACGGAGCATACGGTTTTGTGTCTGATCAGCCGGGAATTTCTCTCTTTCCGGAAGGCGCTGAAGTATGTTTACCGGCTCTCCAAGCCGGTGCTGTTGTGCGGGAGTGCGTGTAAACCGAAGAGCTTGCTGAAATTTACCGTTCCGGTGGGTTATGCCTTGGAGAATAAGGAGAAGGCGCTTTGGGTCAATTTTTTCCAGCGCCGTAATCCGCAGGTCGATGTAGCGCTGGTGGCGCCGTTGGAAAAGGATCCCTGGATCGCACAGCGGGTGGAGGGAAATGTGGGGTTCATCGAACGGGTGTTGGAGAATTCCGGCGGAAATTTCCGGCGTTCGTCCTTTGCGGGTACCTTTAAGCGTCTGCTGACCGGTTTGTTCCGGGAACCGGAGAACGGTACCGTCTTTTTGATGCGTCCGTTCCGCCTGTGTTCCTGGGTGATCCCACAGAATTTACGGGTTTGCAGCCGTTATCCGCACACTTCGACCGTGATCATTCCCCGGGACGAATCCCTCTATATTCCCTGCCATTGACTCTGCATCCGGGAAGAGGCTGTCTGAAAATGAAAAGCATTCTTTTGGACACTTTTTTCTAAAAATTGAGCGTGACCGAAAACAACAGGTCGGCAAACGGGCTTTTGTTTTGGGTTTCGTATCCGTACCGGAAACCTGCGTGCAGCGGAAAGGGGATGTGCAGGAAGTGCATGGTCGTGGTGAGTTCAAGGCCGTAGGAGTGGAAGCGGTAGGTGCCCAGCGTGTTTTTACTGTATCCGGTATCGAAAAACAGGCCGGCGTCCAACCGTTTGAAATAAAAGAGGTTGGAAACGGCTAAATCGGGAAAACAGAGCGGCAGTTCGTAGTTGGTCTGGATCGTGGTTAGTTTTATTCCGTACAATTCGATCCCCCTGGGGTTGCGGATCTGTTTTCCGTATTGGGTGTGCGGACGGTCCTGGTGGCCGGCGTAGGCCGATATCGAATGGTTGGCGGCTAATCCGGGAAAGTAGAAGATCCCGTTGGCCCACCACTGGCGGCCGTAATCGATCTTTTTCCAGGGGGTGTGCACGTAGCCGGCCTGTACTGTCTGTCCCCAGCGGGGGCGGATCTCCTGCGCCGTCATCCGTGTCTGGTTGCTGAACAGGAGCCCGTATTCCAGCATCTGGTAGTAGTTGGCGGACCGGTCGAAACGGTACCGGGAGGGATCGGCCGGTTGCAGGTATCCGATGTTGTCCTGTATGGAAACCCGGTAGGTTTCCCGGACGGTGTTGCGGTGGATGGCTTCCGTCTGGTAGCGGAGGTAGGGAGAGATGGAACGGCGGTAGTTTTTGCGGGAGATATCGAACGGAAATTGAAGGGTGACATCGGCGCGCGAATAGTTCGAACGGAATTTTACATAGAGCGAATCGGTGGTTCCGGTCTGGCTGTTTTCGGCTTCGAAACGGAAGTCGTAGTAGTCGTATTTCCCGGTCCTGGCGTCGATGCCGAGGATGGGCCACATCCCTTTATACGTGGCGTTCAGCATCCAGGCTCCGACGTTGTAGTTGCTGTTGTCTATGATGTAACCGGCTGCCACCGACAGGGTGCTGAGTTTGTTCTGGGAGTAGAGCACCCATCCGGCTTCTGCGGTAATGGCGGAAGCATCTGTGTAAATGGGCCCCCAACTGTGGATGTTCAGGGCGTGTCCGATTTTACGATATCTTTTGGAGGTGAAAACGGAGTCTCCGTACGGCGGGAAGGGGCTGTTTTCCGTTGCTTTCAACGTATCCGCCAACGGGAAGCTGCTTTTTTGTACGGGGCTTTTCTGCAACTCCCGCAAACGGATTTTTCCGGGTTTGTAGCCGTCGGCGGTGTAGAAGGAGAAGCGGAGCGAGTCGCCCGATACGGACGGATAGCGGATGCCGAAAGGCGCGTGCAGGACGGCGGAGACGCTTCCGGTACGTGTGTCCCGTTCGTACAGGGCGTTGTTTCCGTTGTACGATGCTCGGAAGAGCAGGCTGTTTCCGTTGTCCGTCGGATTGTCTATTTCGTACGGCTCTTTTTCGGAGAGGAGGTTTCGTTTCCCGTCCGGCAGTGTGATGCTTTCCAAGGTCATTCCGCCCGGATGCTGTACGGCGACAACGATGGTGTCCCCGTGCGCGTCCGGATGGATGAACACCTCGTTTGGCCCGGCCGGGATGCGGTACAGTTCCCGTTGCAGTCGATTGTCGGTGATGACGATGAACGATCGGTTGGCGGGATCCGACTCCACAAATCCCAGGTTTTCTCCGACGGTAAAAGGAGCGAACCGGTTGTGGCGGGCTTTGTACCGTTTGTATTTCCCTGTTTCCAGGTCGTAACTTGCCAGAGTCATCCGCCCGCCGTGTGTCCAGCGGGGATGGGGGCGGTATTCGCTCCAGAAGAGCGTTTGTCCGGTGCGGGTGAATTTCTGGTCGTCCACTATGCCTGTCCGCGTCAGCAACTCTTCCTGGTCGCCCCGGAGCCGGACGAATGCCCCGCTTTCCCGCAAGCCTTCTTTGTAGGCAAGGGTGTTTCCGTTTGCATCGGCAACCGGGTAGTGGTAGTTGGTGTATGTTTTGTTCCGGGTGGGGAGGGTATCAAAACGGCTGGCCGGTTTTTCTTCTTCGCTCCATTGCTTCCGGAGCCGGGTGAACTGCTCCCGGTAGAGGATTTTTTTGGCGTCGCCTTTCAGCGTACTTCCGGGGTTTACCGCTACGGAACGGAAGGTTTTTTTCAGGCTGCGGGCAAAGGGGGTAATGCTCAGGGGACGGCGGCCTGTCCGGTCGAGGGTGTTGTTCCAGATGTCGTTGCCGTATTCGGCGCGGGCGTTGGCTACTAAGAAGTATCCCAGCACATACCGGTTGGGGATAAAGTCCCGGTCTGATCCCATGACTGCTTTGTAGTAGGAGTAGAGCCCTTTTTCAACGATCTGCGCTTTCATCTGGTTGAGAAATTCGGGCGATCTTCCCCGGCCGGTCTTCCCCAGAGCGGTTTCGTAGGCGACGGCGTCGCCCTCTACGAACCACATCGGTACGTAGAGCCCTGTTACGGCGATGGTGGCCTGTTCGCCGAAGATGTAGTAGAGCAGTTTGGTCAGTCCCTGGTTGAGTTTATCTATCTGCACCACGTGGCGGAATTCGTGTACGCACAGGTGCTCCAACCAGTCGTCTCCGGGGCTTTGGGGAGGCATGGTGTACAGATCGGTTTTGCTGGGGGCCCAGGCGACGTTCCCGTTGGCTATCCCTCCGGCGGCGTGCACGACGGTGGATACTTTTTTCGGTTTGTGATCCAATGAGTTGCTGTAGTTATACAATGCCTGGTAGATGTTGGCGATTTTTTGCGCTTTCTCTTCGAAATAGTCCGGATAGATGATCTGGAAGTCATCGGTCGTGATCTGTCTCCAACGCAACCGGGCAGGATCCTGTCCCAGATCGACAAACTGGGCGCGCCCCGGCAACACCAGACAGAATAGCGCTAAGGCTAACAGCAATCGTTTTTTCATAAAATCCGAACTGTTTGTGTTTTCTTTGGTCTCTTCCTTCCTTTGCCCGCTTCGGGGTGTTATCCACCGGGATCGTGTCTCCACAATGGTTCCCTATTCTTTTTTGTTCGCTGGAATCCTAACCGCCTTCTTCCCTTCGGTCATTCGGCGCCAATGCTCCCGCCGGATGACACCACTCTGCTCCGAAGGTGGTAAATGGTAGGGCTTATCTGACTTGAAATTTCTGTAAGTTTAACTGATTCGTGCTATTTCGTGCTGTATTTCGGTGATGACCTCTTTGTTGGCAATCTCTCCATCTAAACTAAAAACAACAAAAACCTTTCCGCTAACAGTGTTTCTGCAAATATAGTAAAAGTCGGTTGCAATCGTAAGAATTTACGTGCAAAAGATGGTGTGTATAAAAAGTAATCCGGGTTGTTTCCTTTTCAATAAAGCTCCTCCCTCTGCTCCGGTGTGCCGGGTTCCGGAAGGGTGGTCGGGAGTCGCGAATTGTTTACTTGCTGTGGCTGAGCGCCCGGAATCCGTTCTGTTTGACGAAGGAGCGTCAGCGACTGAGGAGTGTCGGATTCCAGCGAAAGCCACAGCTTAGTAAACCGCGACGGAGACCTTCTTCCGGAACCCGACACACCGGAGCGGCTACGAAGTACCCAAAGCACTTCTCAAAGATCCGTTTCTTTTGTATCTTTACACCTCCAATTTGAAAACACTATGGAAAACGGAGAAGAGAGAATCAAACAACTGCGCACATCATTAGAGCACCACAACCGGAAATACTACATAGATAACGCCCCGGAGATCACCGATGAGGAGTTCGACCGGCTGATGAAGGAGTTGGAACGATTGGAGGCGGATTTCCCCGGACTGTACGATCCGAATTCGCCGACCCAGCGGGTGGGGCAGGACATCAATCGGGAATTTACCCAGGTGGCGCACCGGTACCCGATGCTCTCCCTCAGCAATACATACAGCGAAGCGGAGTTGCGGGAGTTCGACCTTCGGGTCAGGAAAACCGCCGGCGAGGTGCAATACGTGTGCGAATTGAAATACGACGGCACCTCCATCAGCCTCACCTACCGGGACGGGGCTTTGGTGCAGGCGGTGACCCGGGGGGACGGGGTCAGGGGAGACGACGTGACGGAAAATGTCCGCACCATCCGCACCATCCCGTTGCGCCTGCACGGAGATTATCCCGCTGAATTCGAGATCCGGGGGGAGATCCTGATGCCCTTTGCCGTTTTCGACCGGCTGAACCGGGAGAAAGAAGCCGCCGGAGAGCCGCTGTTTGCCAACCCGCGAAATGCGGCGGCCGGAACCTTGAAATTGCAGAATTCCGCTCAGGTAGCCCGCCGCTCCTTAGATTGTTACCTTTACTACATGCCCGGGGAAACGACCCCTGCTGCGACCCACTGCGGGAATCTGAAAAAAGCGGCGGAGTGGGGGCTGCGCGTATCGCCTCACGCCGAACTGTGCGACACCTTGGAAGAGGTGCTTCGCTTCATCGCCAAATGGGACACGGAACGATCCCGCCTGCCGGTGCCGATAGATGGGATCGTGGTCAAGGTGAATGATCTGGAAAAACAACACCTGCTGGGCTATACGGCCAAATCTCCCCGGTGGGCGATCGCTTATAAATTCAAGGCAGAGCGGGAAGCGACCCGCTTGAAGGAGGTTACCTACCAGGTGGGGCGTACCGGCAGCATCACCCCGGTCGCCAATCTGGAACCGGTTCACCTGGCCGGGACGGTGGTCAAAAGGGCTTCCCTGCACAACGCAGATGTGATCGCCGAGTTGGATCTGCACGAACAGGACACCGTCTACGTAGAAAAAGGAGGAGAGATCATCCCCAAAATTGTCGGGGTAGACGCCTCTCTCCGCAAGGCCGGAGCCGAACCGGTACGTTTCATCACCCACTGCCCCGAATGCGGGACTGAATTAGTCCGGGAAGAGGGCGAGGCGAACCACTACTGCCCGAATGCGGAACATTGCCCTCCGCAGATTGCCGGAAAGATCGAACATTTCGTCAGCCGGAAAGCCTTGAACATCGAAGGAATGGGCAGCGAAACCATCGATTTGTTGCTGAACCGGGGATTGATCGGGAATGTGGCGGATATTTACGCGTTGCCGCAAAAGCGGGACGAATTGCTGGGGCTGGATCGCTGGCAGGAAAAATCCGTCGCGAACCTGCTGGCAGGTATCGAAAGATCGAAACAGGCGACCTTTCCCGCTTTCCTGTACGGCTTGGGCATCCGGTATATCGGCGAAACCGCTTCGCGGAATCTGGCCAGAAGTTTCCGGAGCATCCGGAACCTCATGGAGGCAACCTGCGAGCAGTTGACAGAGGTAGAGGACATCGGCGGACAGATGGCCGGGAGCGTATTGAACTATTTCGGCAAAGCGGAGAACAGGGAGTTGGTGGAACGGCTGCTGGCGTACGGATTGCCGGGAGAGTTGAAGGAAGAGGAGGCGGGCGCCGGAAAGTTCGACGGTTTGACCTTCGTGATCACCGGAACCCTGAGCCGTCCCCGGGAATATTTCAAAGACCTGATCCTTCGGGAGGGTGGAAAAGTGAGCGATTCCGTCTCCGCCAAAACCTCTTTCCTGTTGGCTGGGGAGAGTGCCGGAAGCAAATTAAAAAAGGCTGAAAAACTGAAAATCAGGGTGATAAATGAGGAAGAGTGGAGAGAAATGGTTAACGATCGGTAGGAATAATTTTTTATTTTCAACACGAACTTCCATCTAAATGTGCTATCTTTGCATAAATACGAGGACTTGCCGACAGTGTGTGTAAGTCGGTAATTGGCAGAATGTGATGAGTAGAATCGATACGAGCAGATTGAAGCAGATCATGACTTTGGCGGGAGAAGAAGCCAGGCGTTTGGGTAATTCGAGAATTTATCCGGAGCATCTCCTTTTGGGATTGTTGCGGGTGAGCAGGGGAAGAGTGCCGGATATCCTGATCCCGTTGGGGGTTAATTTCGAGGAAGTGAAAAGCCTGATCGAAGAGAAATTGGAACTGAAAAAAGAGGCGACGGACGCTCCGGCGGATCTGGATTTTACATTGGCCTCCAACAGCATTCTGAAAAGAGTGATGGAAGAGGCGGTAAAGTTGGGAGACGAGTGGGTGGATTCGGAACACGTTATGTTGGCTATTTTACACAACGAATCCGGATTTATGACCAAAATTTTTCACTCCATGGGGGTAAATTACGAGCAGTTCCGGGAGCAATTGCTGAAGGAACGAACCCGGATGCAGGCCGACTACAAAGAGAATTCCGAAGACGAAGACGAAACGGACGAGGATGACCCTTTCGCTTACAATCCTTACCGGAATCAGGGCAGCGGTAAATCCGCCACCCCTGTTTTGGATAATTTCGGGGTGGATATCACCAAAGCCGCCGAAGAGGGGACATTAGACCCGATCGTCGGGCGGGACCGGGAAATTGAGCGTTTGGCGCAGATATTGAGCCGCCGGAAAAAGAACAACCCGGTATTGCTCGGAGAGCCCGGAGTGGGTAAATCGGCTATCGCCGAAGGATTGGCCACCCGGATCACACAGAAAAAAGTGTCCCGCGTGCTGTTCGACAAGCGGGTGGTGGCGTTGGACATCGCCTCCATTGTGGCCGGGACCAAGTACCGGGGACAGTTCGAAGAGCGAATGAAGGCCATTCTGAACGAATTGGCCCGAAATAAAAATATCATCCTCTTTATCGACGAGATCCATACCATCGTCGGCGCCGGAGGATCCGGCGGGAGCTTAGACGCGGCCAATATGCTGAAACCGGCTTTGGCCCGGGGAGAGATCCAGTGCATCGGCGCCACAACCCTGGACGAATACCGTCAGAATATAGAGAAAGACGGAGCCTTGGAGCGTCGTTTCCAGAAAGTGCTGGTGGAGCCGACCACCTACGAAGAGACCCTCGAAATACTGAACAACATCAAATCGCGGTACGAGGATCACCACAACGTGCGGTACACGCCGGAAGCGATCAAGGCCTGTGTCAAGCTGACTACCCGCTACATTTCGGATCGGACGTTGCCGGATAAAGCCATCGATGCGCTGGACGAGTCCGGTTCCCGGACACACATCACCCACATCCGCGTCCCTGCTGTGATCGAGGAGTTGGAACGGAACATAGAGGAGATCAAAATCCGTAAAAAAGAGGCGGCCAAGCAACAGAATTTCGAAGTCGCAGCGGCTTTTCGGGACGAAGAGCGGCAGATGACTTCCCGCCTGGAAAAAGAAAAAGCCCGGTGGCAGACGGAATTGAACGAGAACCGGGTGATCGTGGACGAAGAGCAGGTGGCCGAAGTGGTGGCGCTGATGACCGGTGTACCGGTTAAACGGATTGCCAAAACAGAAGGGATGAGGCTGTTGCAGATGCACGACGAATTGGCCGGTAGCGTGATCGGACAGGACGAGGCGATCGAAAAGATCGTTAAGGCGATACACCGGAATCGGGCCGGGTTGAAAGATCCGAACCGTCCGATCGGTTCCTTTATTTTCCTGGGGCCGACCGGGGTGGGAAAGACCCAGTTGGCAAAAATCCTGGCCCGTTACCTGTTCGATACGGACGATGCGCTGATCCGCATCGACATGAGCGAATACATGGAGAAGTTCGCCGTTTCCAGGTTGGTGGGCGCTCCTCCCGGGTACGTAGGCTACGAAGAGGGGGGACAATTGACCGAAAAAGTGAGAAGAAAACCCTATTCTGTCGTCTTGCTGGACGAGATCGAAAAAGCGCATCCCGATGTGTTCAATATTCTCCTTCAATTGCTGGATGACGGACAGTTGACGGACAGTTTGGGACGACGGGTCGATTTTAAGAATACCATCATCATCATGACCTCCAACATCGGTAGCCGTCAGTTGAAGGATTTCGGACGCGGCATCGGATTCGGCCGGGAAGACAGGAGCCAGGACAGCGAATACGCCAAAGGAGTGGTGCAAAAGGCGCTGAAAACCACTTTTGCCCCGGAATTCCTGAACCGGGTCGACGATGTGATCATCTTCAACTCCCTCTCCAAGGAAAACATATACAAGATCGTGGATATCGAATTGCAGGGATTGATCAAACGGGTGCAAGAGTTGGGATACACCGTAAAAATTTCCGAAAATGCCCGGAATTTCCTGACGGAAAAGGGATACGATCCCCAATATGGAGCCCGGCCGTTGAAACGGGCCATTCAGAAATACCTGGAAGACGAACTGGCGGAACTCCTGATCAAAGGGACTGTTCCGGAAAGCAGGCTATTGGAAGTCGATTGCGACCGGGAAGAGGAGAAGATCGTTGTACATACACTTTAAGAGTCTGTTTCTAAGACTCCTGTATGATGTCGATCTGCCTTTCAATGAGCTGATCTAAAGAGATAAAGGTTTCTGTTTTGGAGATGCCCGGTACGTTTTGCAAGGTGTTGATCAATACATCCATCAGGTGTTGGTGGTTGTTGCACCGGAGTTTGATCAGGAACGCATAATTTCCCGTGATAAAATGACATTCCGTAATTTCCGGAATCTTTTCCAACTCTTTTACCACCGATTTGTATTGGTGGGCGTGATCCAGCACAACGCCGATATAGGCGCAGATTTTCAATCCGAGCGCTCTTGGTTTAACTACGAAATGCGATCCTTCGATGATACCGGCGTCCTCCATTTTTTTAACGCGCTGGTGGATAGCGGCTCCGGAAATGCCGCACGCCCGGGCAATTTCCAAAAAAGGGATCCGGGCGTCTTTGACTAAATAAGAAAGGATCTTTTTGTCTATATCGTCGATCTGGTATTTCATAGATGTCTTTTTAATGAATTATCTGAAATTCAGTACGCTGTACAGTTGTTTGCGCTGTTTGTAATAGTTTTTCCCCTCTTCGTTCGTAACGGATTTTACAACGTGGTCGATCATGTTGTTGAAGATGGTGGCAAACGTATAACCTTCCGGCGGATAGATCTCCGGATTGTGAATGTCGTTGAGCCGGGCGATGCACATCCGCGTGATCATTTCGCTGGAAACGTCGTCTTTGTAAATGCCCTGTTCCATTCCCTTTTCGATGTTGATCTTGAATTTTTCGAAAATAAATTCGGAACGGAGATTTTTGTGCTGTTCGTACAGAACAGGAAACGCTTCGGCCAGTTGCATGGTCACCGAAGGGGTGACATGGAAAAAGCGTTCGTTGATTTCGTTGCCCACGATCAGCAAAATATCAATGGCATTCCAACCGTCGAAATTGTATTCGGTAAATATGGCTTCGAAACAGTTCCGTTCGTGCTCCCAAATGGTACGTACGATATCCTCCCGGCTTGTAAAATGCTGTTTCAGTTCGTTTAGCGTCAGACCGACCCGGTTCAGGTGTTCTTCTGTAAAATCGTGTATCCCGTAGTGATGGATGTACTTCCTGAGCTTCTCCGCCAATTCGATTTTCTTGTGGTCCATACCTTTGATAACTTGCAATTAACCCGGTAAAATTAAGAAAAAAAACCAATTTGTTTTACCTTTGCGCAAAAATACGCTGTACATGACAAAAAGATCCCTTCTGCTGGTCGCATTTCTACTGAACGCCTTGTTTCTCTTCGCTTCCGAGAATAAAACGAAGTTAGTGGTCGGTATCACGTTGAATCAGTTTTATCCCGAATGGTTTACCATCTATGCAAACGAACTGGGCGAAGGGGGATTGAAGCGGATCCTGCACCAGGGAAAAATGACGCTGGCGGATTACGAATATGCTTATAGCCAGAGCGGAACGGATCAGGCGACCCTCTACTCCGGCCTGTTGCCTTCGGAGCACGGGATCGTTGCACACGACTGGTACAACCGTCTCCGGAAAGTCCGGGAAAACAGCGTGCGGTCAGGCAGCTATGCGGAGATCGGGGAGGGCGGCCGGGAGACGGGGGCCTCTCCGGAGCAGTTGCAGACGCTGACGGCGGGCTGTGTGTTGAAGATGAACAACGTGTTCTCCCGGGTGTACAGCATCGGATTGAATGCCGAAGAGGCGGTGCTGAGCGGAGGTTCCTGTGCGGACATGGCATTTTGGCTAAGCGAGAAGAGCGGAAAGTGGGTGTCGTCTGCCTACTATGCCGACACATTGCCCCGGTGGATGCACTCCTACAACCGGTTGCTCGAATCGGACTTTATGATCCGCAAGGGGTGGATGTCTCTGGAAGACGAAATGGGCGGGAGTGCGGCCACCCGCCTGAGAAATAAAATAGGCTTGGGGAGCGGTTTTTTCTACGATCTGTCGCAGGCGCGGAAACAGTTCAATACTTACCGGGTGTTGAAGGGCGCTCCGTATGGGAACACCCTGGTAGCCGACCTGGCCGGGAAAGTGGTGGACGAAGCCAAGCTCGGAAAAGACAACGATGTGGATTTATTGGCCCTGAATTTTTCGGCCCTGGATTATATGAACCGGGATTTTGGCGTCTACGCGCCGGAGTTCCGGGATCTGGTGCTCCGGTTGGACCGGGACGTAAAAAAACTGCTGGAGTTGCTGGATCAGAAAGTCGGCAGGGGAAACTACACGGTTTTTATGACTTTTTCCGAAGCCCGGGAACTGCTTCCGGAGGAGTTGGAGAAGCTGAAAGTGCACGGCGATTATTTTCGTATTTTCAAATCGGTTTCCCTGCTGAAATCGTACCTCAACTTAGTATATGGAGCGGGGGAGTGGATTGCGGATTACGATGCGGGGCAGATCTATCTGAACCGGGAACTCATTGAAGCCAAAAAACTCTCTTTGCAGGAGGTGCAGGATCTGGTGGCCGGATTTTTGATCGAATTTGAAGGAGTTTCCAAAGTATTGACGGCTTATTCGCTTACACACAACGCTTTTGCGTATGGACAGGAGTGGCGGATGCAGAATGCTTTTTCCCAGAAAAGGAGCGGAGATGTTCTGTTTTGCCTGCAACCGGCCTGGATACCGGCTTTGCAGGACAAGGAGGATTTTTATTTCCGTTACAGCAAACGCACCAAAGTACCGCTCTATTTTTATGGTGCGGGTGCAGGAACGGATGCAAATGCAATGTTCCGGAATGAATGCCGGATGACGGATGTTTTGCCGACTCTTTGCCGCCTTGCCGGTATTCCTGCGCCTTATACGGCACAGGGAGAATTTATCTTCTGACGGGGGCTTCTAAATATTGCTTTTTCTTCGTTATGCTCTCTCGGTAGAGCCCCGATCCTTTTTTGCTTTCAAAACGGACGGATTCCATCAGTTCGATGATGTCCTTTTTTAAGTACTCCACGACCGGAGCGAGCGAGTCTTTGTTGGGACGGCTTTCAAAGTAGAGCGATCCCCGGAGAAAGTGCCGCACGGAGTCGGTCACAAAAAACTGGGCGGGAGAGGCGGCATTCCCTTCGATAAGGTAGAGTATTCCCAACACCGGGGTGTCCTCCTCTTTCCGGACTAAAGGCCATTCGTTGATGGCTTCCGCTTTGCCGGTGTGGGCGTATACCAACCGGTGGTTGTCCTGCAGAAAGACCTCCAAAGAGGTGTCGGAAACAATCTCCTTGTACGAAATGTTGATCACGGCTTTGTAATCCGGATAAACAATGTCGATCCAGTAAGGTTCTGCTTCCGGCGACGTATCGTACACCACCCGCGCTTCGGTGGCAACGGCAGACCGGTAGGGGAGTGGTTCGTCCAGCAGCGTATAGCGCTTTTCCGGGAAATCGATCCGGAAGTAACCGTATGGTTTCGGGGTATACTCTTCCCGGCAACTCGGAAAGAGGAGAAAAAACAAAAGAAACAGGCACACCGGATTACTGCACGTTCGCTTCATACTTGATCTTCTTTATTCTCCGGTTGTCTACGTCCAATATGGTGAATTTGTGGTTTTGGTAGGTGATCACCTCGTTTTTCCTGGGAAGCTCCCCTTTGATCTCCAGGATCAATCCGGCCAGGGTGTCGGCTTCTCCTTCGATCTCCCGGAAAGATTCGCTGTCTAATCCGAGCGTCTTTTCAAAGTCGTACAAAAGCGTCTGTCCCTCGAAAATGTAAGCGTTGTTCTGGATCCGGATGTAATTTTGCTCTTTTTCGTCGGTTTCGTCGTTGATCTCCCCGACGATCTCTTCCAGAATGTCTTCCATCGTGACCATGCCGGAGGTTCCGCCGTATTCGTCTACCACAATGGCTAAGTGCACTTTCTTGGATTGGAACTCTTCCAGCAGGTCGTTGATCTTTTTAGTTTCCGGAACAAAGTAGGCGGGGCGCAAAAGATCCTGCCACCGGAACGTGTCGTCTTCTTGCAGATGGGGGAGCAGATCTTTGATGTACAGCACTCCTGCGATATTGTCCAGGTTCCCGTCGTATACCGGAATGCGGGAATACCCGTGTTCGATGATCACCTCTTTTACCTGCGTAAAGGAGTCCTCGCAATCCACGGAAATGATGTTGATGCGCGGGCGGATGATGTCGAGTACGGAGATGTTGCTGAAGCGAACGATCCCTTCCAGGATCTCCTTCTCCTCGTTGATCTCATCTTCCTTGGTCAATTCCAGGGCTTTGGAGAGCTGGTCGATGGATATGTTGTTCTTTTTACCCGCCCTGTTGCGGATCAGGGAGGTGGAGTGGATCAGCAGCCAGGAGAGCGGCCTGCAAAGGAACTCCACCACGGTGAGGGGCGTCTGCATGAATACAGCCACCTGTTTTTGCGCCCGGTTGGCGTAAAGTTTCGGGGTTATTTCACCGAACAGCAGGATCAAAAAGGTGACCACGATGACCTGAATGACAAAACCGGTGATCGGGTTGGCGGAAAAGTCGAACAGGGAATCTACCAGGTAGGAGGAGATGATCACAATACCCACATTGACGAAATTGTTCGATATTAAGATGGTAGCCAATAATTTGTCCGGTTTTTTGAACAAATGGTACGCTTTGATGTGGCCTTCCGTCCGGAGTTCTTCCACTTGTCCGGGTGTCAGGGAAAAATAGGCCACCTCCGATGCGGAGATAACAGCGGAACAGAAGAGCAGGCAGATCAGGATAACGGTCAGGACAATGTCCATGCTTAAAAATCCGTTGAAAACAATCGCAGCGATACAGGGTAGCAGGTCAGGTTCCAAAGTAGCGGTAATTGGTTAAACATATTGTTCCCGGAGGAGGGCCCGGAAACCTGCCGGAGTCCGGGCCTTGCCTGTTTCAGAACGGCAGATCGTCGCTGTCGTCGCCTTCCGGAGCGGCAGGGATTTCCGCCGAAGCCGGCTTGGAAAAAGAGGGCGTCGCCTCCCGTACCGGAGCTTCAGTTCCGTCCGGACGTCCAAAGGAGAGCATTTGCATATTGTCGGCGTATATTTCCGTTGTATACCTTTTGTTACCGCTCTGGTCGTCCCAGGCACGGGTGCGGAGCCTGCCTTCGATGTAAAGGCGCATCCCTTTCTTGACGTATTTTTCAACGATTTCCGCTAAGCCTC
Organism: Culturomica sp.; assembly: GCA_031271755.1. Taxonomy (GTDB): domain Bacteria; phylum Bacteroidota; class Bacteroidia; order Bacteroidales; family Marinifilaceae; genus UBA944. The sequence goes on along the minus strand of JAISVB010000011.1, from coordinate 9,935 downwards.
TCCAGAGAACAACGCTGTGCCACTCGGTCTGTTCTACTTTTTCCCCGTTCCGGTTTTTGTAGTTTTCCGTAGTTGCCAGGCGCAGGTTCGCAACGGCTACACCGCCCTCCAGGTACCTGACTTCCGGGTCGGCGCCGACATTTCCGATTAAAATAACTTTGTTTACCATAGTTGTGTTGTTTGGTTTTCCACAAGATAGGGGAAAACAATCAAAAAACGAAGGTAGCGGAAAAAAAGCAAAAAAAAAAATTTACCCGGCCGTGCAGCTCAAAAACCGGAAAAGATGGCGCTCTCTCCCGGATTTTGTATAATTTTGTTATCGTATGGAACAGACAACATGTACCTGCGGTTGCCACGGAAGTGTGGAGTATGAGGACAAACGCCAGCGCAAAGTGCTGTGGGCGGTATTGGCTATCAATGCTGCATTCTTTATCGTCGAAATTACCTGCGGATTGTTATCCCGTTCGATGGGGCTGATTGCCGACAGCCTCGATATGTTGGCCGACGCATTGGTTTACGGTATGAGCCTTGCAGTTGTCGGCGCGGCAGTGGCGCGAAAAAAACGGGTGGCGTTATGGAGCGGACTGTTCGAATTTCTCCCTGCCATTCTCGGTTTGGCAGAGGTCATTCGCCGTTTTGCAGGATCCGGGATGATGCCCGATTTCCGATCGATGATAGGGATCTCGGTACTTGCGCTTATGGCCAATGCTGTCTGTCTATGGCTGTTGCAACGCATGAAAAGCAACGACGCTCACATAAAAGCGAGTGTTATATTTTCGGCCAACGATGTGATCATCAATATGGGGGTGATCGTTGCCGGAGGGTTGGTATGGTTGCTCGAAAGCAGGATCCCCGACCTGATTATAGGGGTCATCGTCTTCCTTGTCGTTCTTCGCGGCGCGGTAAAGATGTTGAAATTGTCGAGATAAGACCGATTCCGTCGTCGCTTTCTCCGGGCAACCTTGTCGGAGATTTTAGCAGTGGGCGATGTGGTGCGGCACCTCGTATCCGGCGCCGGCACCATTACCGCCGTTGACCTCAAAGCCTCTGCCTGCATGATCCGTTTCGATAACCTTCCCACCGAACGCAGCCTGCGTCTGGGTATCAAGTTCGAAAAGATCTAACAGTCCGGCCGGAGTGATCAGTAACGATTCTTGTTGTATCCCCCGTCACGGTTGCCTCCCCGACGGTCATCCCTGTCGGTTTTCGGGCGAGCTTCGTTCACGGTAATCGTTCTGCCTTCGAAATCAGTGTTGTTCAGCGCGTCGATGGCCTTCCGGGCCTGGTCGTTGTCCGGCATCTCTACGAAACCGAATCCGCGTGAGCGTCCGGTTTCACGCTCGGTAACAATGTTAGCCGAAGAAACCTCTCCGTACTGTTCGAATAACTCCTGCAAATTGTCGGCTTTCGTGCGAAAGTTCAGATTTGAAACGTAAATTTCCATGTGTGTTTGTTTGTTTGTTTGTTTGTTTTTATGTGAATGAATTGTCTGTGTACTATTTTGTCGCCGGAGCGATTCTGACTGCGTTCAGGCCGCGTGTCCCGCGTTCAAGTTCAAATGTTACAATATCCCCTTCGGATATTCCCGCCGGGGCGGAGGATATGTGGAAGAAGTATTTTTCGGTCGAAGCGCGATCTTTTATGAAACCATAGCCTTTACCGGCGTTAAAATATTCGATGCGCCCGTTCAGCGGTTCCGGTTCCGGCTCATATTTTTTAGGGGTGGAGATGACCACATCCTCCAGCCTGACCTCCTGTTTACCGCGCTGCTCGGGTGGAGTATCGACTATGTTGCCCATTTCATCCACCCAGGCGATCATCTCGTCTAACGACGAAGTGCCGCCGGCCTGACGTTCTTCCTTGCGTTTTTGTTTTTCAAGGCGCTTGGCCTGTTTTTTCTTTTCGTTCTCTCTTTTTCCGAATGATTGCGATACTGCCATTAAATTGTTTTTAAGGTTATTGTGCCTGATAAGACACTTCTGTGAGGAGAAAGTCGGCCTTGAGTTTATCGACCACCTCTTTCACACTGCGAATTTTGTCGGCCAGATAGGCATTCCCACCGGCAAAGACATAGCCTTTTTTCATGTTGCCCCGGGCGGCGTTGTACAGAGCCTTGATTATGCAGTAGGGGCTTTGGGTGTAGTCGCACGTTTTGATGCAGTGGAACGGACAGGAGCGCGGTTTTTCTTTCCCCTCGGCCACACTGCGGATAAATTCGCCGTCGAAAGCCCTGCCGGGCATACCCACAGGGCTTTGAATGATGCGCATATCCCCGGCGTGTCCGTTGATATAGACTTTTTTGAATTCCATCGAAGCATCGCATTCATTTGTCGGCACGAAGATCGAACCCATCTGTACCGCCGAAGCTCCCAGAGCCATGAACCGCGCAATGTCTTCACCCGTCGAGATACCGCCTGCTGCGATAACAGGGATCCTTTTCCTGTCGGCGTAACTCCGCGTAACTTCGACCACCTCCGGTATCAGGTGTTCGAGCGCGTAGTTTTCATCTTCGATCTGCTCCCGCTTGAACCCCAGGTGGCCTCCGGCTTTCGGGCCTTCGACCACAATAGCATCGGGCAGATAGTTGTAGCCGGCCAGCCATTTTTCGCAGATAAGCCGCGCCGCACGAGACGACGAAACGATAGGAACAAGTTGCGTCCGGCTGTCGGCCTTTAGGAATGACGGCAGGTCGAGCGGAAGTCCCGCACCGGCAAAGATCACATCGACCTTCTCCTCAATGGACGTGCGCACCATGTCGGCGAAGTTCGACAGCGCGACCATAATGTTGACGCCTATAACGCCGCAGGTCTTTTCTCTCGCCTTGTGTATCTCTTCCCGAAGGCCATAGATGCACCTTTCGAGGTATGTGCTTTTTTTGTATTCGGGATAGAGCAGTCCCAGCCCCGCCGCCGAAATAACCCCTATGCCGCCTTCGTTGGCAACCGCTGCTGCCAGTCCGTTGAGCGACACGCCCACACCCATACCACCCTGAACGATGGGAAGTTTTATCTCGTATTTTCCAATATAAAATGATCTCATTTAATTGTCATCGTTAATGTTGTTTCCGCAACAAGGAAAGCTATACAGGTCAATTTCAACGATGTAAGAATCGGACTTGAAAAGCGTCTGATAAAAACACAGATGATAAAGATCGAATGAACTTGCGCGGTCTGCGGTGCAAAGGTAGTGATAATTTCACCTTTTTACTATCTTATCTGCAAATAAGCGGTTTATTGTGTAAGCTTATCTATTATATCTTGCACTAATCGTTGACTGTCCTTTTAAGCCTGTCCATTCTTTCTTCATAACTGCGGATATACATTCGCTTTAGTCTGTCATCCAAAAAAGAACGTTCCGTTAACTCGTAAACCAATGGTTGGGAAGCAAGGAAGTTTTTCATTATCTTTTGTATTTGAATGTCGGGAACAGCAATCATCTTACCAAAAGTGATGAAATCACCCTGACAAGGATGCCCTTTTTGCAGGTAGATTTCCGAATAATATTCTTTGCCCGATAAACCGCCTTCCAATGCAAAATTTTCATCCTGAATATGCAGGGAACTGTTCAGTAAATCATAAGCAGGACTTAGCATGTAATCGCCGTTTTCGGACTGTTGCAACGAAAAATTTTTCAAATGAGCATCACCGTTCCCAAACAGGTAGTTGAATAGTACCAAGCGGAAAAATTTACCCACTTCAATTTGCCAAGCTGCGACATACTTCGGAAATAACAAACCCATATCCGTGTAGTTTCCGGTATATTTGAAATGTTTTCCATGAGTTTCACTTGTTTTCTGTGACAATGAAGCAAAATCTTCCTGCTTGACTTTTAAACCGTCTGTATTGATGTCGAAACGTTTGGTAATGTAAGCAGGCTCACCATCCTGAAAAAACAGCAAAGCATTTTCCGCCGTAGCAATGCCATAAACCTGCCGGGCAATTTGCATGGTCAGGTGTTCGTTGGCAGGCATAAAATTCCGAAACTTCAAGCGTTTGTCATCCGGGATCGGTTTGATGATATAGCGGCCTTGAATGCCTTCCGGTGTAAGGATCACTTTCCCCTTTTCAATAATAGCCGATAACTTTTCCTGAACACCCGATATGGATATACGTCCGATGTTATCGTCAATCAAAACGCGGCTCTTCTCGTCGTTCGAGAAATCAAGCAGATGGCTTACTTTCTTGTTGTCAAACACGCGGCGTAAGGCCGTTGGGTTGTAGGTCGCATATCCGGCGGCAAGAGTGCCGGGACAGTTTTTTATATCAGGGATTTGTTTCATACCTTTTCAATAGTAATAGCACCGATAACATCGCTATGAGCCGTCGCCATCAATAACCCAAAACTATCTTCTTCGTCGATTTTAAATTTGTTGGCTTGAACCCGGCGATTTACACCTTCCGAAAGCATATTGAAAAAAAATGGAAAAAGCGTTTTCGAATGATATTCCTGCCCTTTTTTTGGCAATGTGAGGCTGATGGACGAATAAGCGGGGTTAGTTAAATAATCTTCGTCGTAACGGAACACAAACGAACCGTCGTCGTTTTCTGTTAATACACCTGCAGCAACTTTGTTCATATATACTTTGGCAGTTCTCATTGTTCAATCGTTCTTTTGATTTGTGCATCCAGTTCCATACCCAATACATCGAGGATTTTTAGTAATGTATTGATAGACGGATTCCCTTTCCCCGTTTCAATTTCTTTAATCGTCCTCAATCCCACACCGGAAATGTCAGCTAAATCCTGTTGGGTGATTCCGAGCAGGGAACGGCGTTCTTTGATTTTATTACAGATGTCTACAAGGTGCATTTTATTGCTCTTTCGGGCAAAGATAGAAATTATTTTGGAATTATAACGTAAAAAGAGCAAAATAATTCACTTTTAGATGATCGCTGTTTATAATTGTATTTGTATTCATAGCTAAAGCCGCTGCTTCTGCCGCTTGAAAGGTTTTGAGGTACGGAAGGACAAGCCGCAGGAAGCGCACTTTCTCAAAGAGAAAATAAGCAGCAAAATGAAAGAGTGTAGTTGAAAATGCCGGCTACCCACCCCAAAGCACAAAAAAAACAGAGCTCTTAACAATCTCTGTTTCAATGATTTTTGTTAGTTTGCGGAGAGAGAGGTTCTAAAACCCATAATATTATACCATTTCACGGACTGCCAACCACCTGAAATGTCGCCGTTTCTGATTGCGCGGTGATACTCTATAATACCTCGAAATGCCAAATCCAAGTCGTAAAATCGTGTACAATTTCGTGTACACTACTTTTGGAACATCCCGTCAAACTTCGACATTTCTTGTTCTTTCAACTCATCCACAATTTTCACGTATGGTTTCATCGCCTGATAATCGGAATGCCCCGTCCAACGGATGATGACTTCCGCCGGGATGCCCAAGCGCAAGGCGTTCACCACGAACGACCGCCGACCGCAATGGGTGGTCAACAATTGCCATTTCGGGTATATTTCTTCGTGCCGGACGTTCCCTTTGAAATAGACAATCCGTTGCGGCTCGTTGAGTTCGCACACTTGGCCAAGTTCTTTCAAGTATTGATTCATCTTGACGTTGGAAATCACCGGCAAGGCTTTGTCTTGCGGGAACTCGATACCTTTGTACTTGTCAAGGATGGCTTGGGCGTGTTTATTCAACTCGATTCGGATGCCGTCAACGGTCTTTTGTGTGACAATTTGCAAGAATCCGTTTTTGATGTCTTGCCGCGTCAGCTTTGCCGCATCCGAATAGCGCAAGCCGGTGAAGCATGTGAACAACAAAACGTCCCTGACACGTTCAAGGTGCCCTTGTCTGTGTCTAAATTGGAAGTTCTGTAAGACTTCGATTTCTTCTTGGGTCAAGAAGATGACTTCTTTGGAATTGCCGTCCGTGCCTTTCAATTTTGGCCTGAACGTGTTGTGAATCGTGCCGTTGTAATACCCTTTGCTTGCCGCCCACCGAAAGAACCATCGGACAAACGCAAGGTTCTTTGCTATGGTGGTGTTCCGCATACCCTGCTTGCCCAAATATTTGACGTATTCTTGCATCTTTTCATCGGTAGCAGTATGGAAGTTCAACAATGAATCGAACGCCTTGAAATGCTCTCGAATGGATGCAAATTTGGTGTATGTCGCCGGTGTCCATTGGTTCTTTTCGCCCATCGAGTGGGTGAACGTGTCGAATACCTTGAAAAAACTTTCGCTTGGATCGGGCAACTCTATCTTCGACCGCCCCACCATATCATTAAACAAATCCTTGACTTCACCGGGGGTCGGCACGCGCTTTTCAAGTAGTTCGTAACGGGCAAACAATTCGTTGGCGAACGCACGGTATTCATCAATCGTTCGGTTGATGTCGGTTGTCTTTTGATTGGACTTGCTCGCAAACCCATCCAAAACGTGTTGTCCAATGGTATCCCAATATTCCGCATCGACATTCAAGCCGGTCGGAAAGTCAATTGCGGTTCCGGCGAAACTCACACGCATACGGATGGCGAGGTTTTTCCCACTTTGGGCATCACCCTGCTTCCGCGTGTGCAATAGGAACTTTATGCTTCGCTTGATGTGCATTGGGTTACTTTGTCGTGATGGTTATCCCAAAGCCAATCTTCCATTTCGCAACACATGTCATCAAGCGTCATATCATCGGGGCGTTCGACCCCGTGTTTCACCGCAAACTTATGCGTGTCGTTGAATTTGCCATGCTCAAATTGCCATGCCAACCCGTTTTCTTCATTGAAGCAACCCCAAACACTTTCGTTCTTGGGGCTTTTTTTGATGGTGAACTTTTCCATGCCTTCAACCTTTGAACATTTTGCCATTGCCGAATAACAGCCATTCGGGGGACACGTGAAAATCTTTGCACAAGTACGAAAGCGCATCCAAGTCAATCACTTTATAATTGGTGGGCTTTGCTTCTTCGGCAGGCTTGCGCATTTCGCTGCGTATGTTGGAATATTTCACGCGGTTCAACCCGTGTTCTTTGCAGAACGTTTGCAGGCCGCCGCATTGTCCCATTCCAATCACCACATCCAGGGCTTCAAAGAACCGCCGTTGAATGGCAAGCATTTCGGGTCGAATAATCTTTAACATTGTTGCGAAATGTTTTATTCGGTAATATTGAACGATGTTGTTTTAGTTGCCCAAATAACGTTTGCATTGTTCAAGTTGAGTTTGAGCGAAAGAGTGTGTTGTCCGGGCGACAAGCTGGGTGTGTACTGCATTGAGAAAGGCGAAACGGTTGACTTGCCGATGCTTTCACCATCGACAAGATATTCCACATTGTCGATATATCCGTAATGTTGCGGAAGCGTGCCTTTGTTCGGTGGGTATATGGCCATGTCCATCATTTCACCGCTTGCCCATGTGCTCTTTGTCAGAAAAACGCCGATGGGCGAATAGACTTCTTGCGGCTGTTCTTCTTCCCCCGCTTTGGTAAACACATAGGGCAACGACAAGTCATTGTCATGGATTTTGAAAGACGTGTCATTCGTTATAGTCAAGTCATATTGCCCATAAATGGTGTTGGCTTCCTTGTCCAAAAGGCGGAATTGTGTTGCATCCGCTGACACTTCATAATAGCATTCAAGGGCTTCATATTCGGCACCCGCAAACGGCATTTTATAATAGATACATTCGCCGTGGTTGTCGAAATACCAACCGTTTTTGTCGATTTCGATGGACTTGGCATTTTGCCTTGTAAAAACAATAATGTCTGGGTCTGGCAACAAGTACGCAAGGTGTTTCCAACTGATGTTGGAAAACTGCACGTCATTCCATTTGCCGTGAAAGAGCGCAAGGGCTTGTTGTTGCTTGTCGGTGTAGCTTTTCCCTGGGTCGCTATCTTTGGAACACGACACAATCAAAAGTGGCAATGCCACGAAAAGGATGTATTTTTTCATACGGCACTTATTTTTTGAATATAGCTTTCAATCATTTTGTCGAATTGCGTCTTGTCCACCAAGGCGAAGTCTTCACTATTGAGCGTTGCTGCTTCCAGGGCATCGAATATTGGTTGCGGCATCACAGAATAATATGATGGATTCCCATAATACGCTAAAACCTGAATCATCACCGGGCGAACACTCATCTTGTCCTTGATTGAATCGTATTCGCCCATTGATAGTTCAACGTATGGCAGAAGTTCCGGGTGCAATGCACATTGTAGCTGCAATAATTCCGACCTATCAAATAGGTCTTCCGATATGTACCGGCCATCACTTAAAATGGGGTCTTTTACGGACACTTTGATTCGTTCTTCCATATTTCACACATTTATTTCACAGACATACAAAGCAATACGCGATAAACGCCATATACATCTTCATCTAAATTCACCTCGAACGACGGGTAATCGGGATTAATCGACACACATTTCACCTTGCAGGGGTCTTTGTCATCCGCTGGAAATACCCTCTTGATGACGCTTCCATTGCAAGTGTCCAAAACATACACCTTGCCCCAATCAATAAACGCCCGTTCATTTATCTTTTTTATTAGAATTTGCGCTCCGGACGGATATTCCGGCGCCATACTATCACCGGCAACCGTCATGGCAAAATCAGCCCCCTGTATAGGTGAAACAACATGCTCACAATCCCTGTCCTTGACCGATACAATGAAATCATTCAAAGAGCCGCCTTGCGCCGCAATTGGCAATAACGGAACATATGTCGGCATCCCGAAGTCTTCACCGCCGTAAACACGTTGTTGTTCCCAAACGACACCATTATCATCCCTATACAAAAGGTCTATATCAAGGTTGTCTTTCACATTTTGTGAAATATTGGCATCCAATTTTCCCAACTTAAACCAATTCTGCAACGTTCTTCGGGTAATGCCCAAAGATTTTGCGGCTTCATCCTGCGTTATTCCCGCCCTTTTTATCGCTTCGCGCAACTGATTTCCAGACATATACGAATGATGTAAAAATAAATGAGAAAATACTTGCACAAATGAGAATTTATTTTCACTTTTGCAGTTGTAAAGTTCTACTTTGCAAAGATAAGCCAAACAACAACGTGTGCAAATAGCAAAATTACGTCATTTTTTTAAGAGTGTGAAATTATGAGTGAATTTTCTTTCCAAAAAGGGTGGTCGCAAGTCAAGCAAGGTGATGCCGCCACCGTCCGTTCAAAGCTGATGGCAGCTTTGAACATCACCACAAGGATGGCATTCCTTGACCGATTGAACGGCAAAGTTGAGCCGAAAATAACAGAGTACCAGTCCATTGAAAGCATTTTCGCTGAATATGGCATCATCGAAATTTGGGGGGCGGCGTGATGGAAGAACAACTTTTGCCCGAAGAACAGATGCAAATCGAGGTCGAAGCAAGAAATGCTTTCCTATTTGCCGCCGAATACGGGAATCCGGGTATCGACCATTTGATGGCTGTGATTGCCGACCTGAAAGTGCGAATGAACGAAGCCGAAATCGAAACGGGAAAATGAACCTTGCAAAACTGACGGCGCGGGAAGCCGAAATCGCGGAAATGTTCGCATGGGGGGCAAGCAAAAAAGAGATTGCCAACCATTTGCACGTTTCGGAACGCACCGTTGAAAACCATGCCCGAAACATCTACGTGAAGACAGGGTGCGGAAAGGTCAACGAGTTGTCGGCATGGTGGTTCTGCACGAAGTTCAACATTTCATTCGATTTGTCACCTCTGAAACGCTCTTTGTTCTCGTGCGCCATGTTGATAATGCTTGCGCCGCAAGTTGCCAATGCGGACAATGACATTGTCCGGATGTTCCGCACAAGGACGGTTTCGACAAGAAGTTGCCGAACATCCCGCCGCCGACACGAAGACGATGCAATAGACTTTATTTCAATCATCTAAAAACTTGAAACGATGAAAGAGATTATCAATGAGTTACGATTACAGGGCTTGACCTTGAAGCAAAAGGCGATTGTGTGGTATTTCGTCACGTCTCTTTGTCTTCTTGG
>JAISVB010000005.1 GCA_031271755.1 Culturomica sp. | reverse complement strand
ATAATTTACAGAGATTTTCTATTCCTTCTAAAAAAGAACTTTGATCGCGGTAACTGTTACGGTGGTAACAAAAGACGGAAAGACGACGAAGGCAGGAGGAAGTTCGGAACTGGCTGTTTATGTGTAGCGTCAATATTTATTATTGAATTTTTCTATTCTTTGGAGATTTTGTAACCTTTGATTTTCTATATATGCACAGCATGTTTATAGCACTCATATAATTTCTTTTACCATAATTACTTAAATCGTTAATGCAAATATAGTCGATTTATCCGATAAATAATTTTGGTATATCAAAGTATATAGTTGGGAATTTATGCAACAGAAAAATGTGTGTTAATTTTTTCTCTTTTTTCGGATGAAAATTAAGAAAAGATATATCTTTGAAAAACAAAATTGCAAACACATGAAACCCGCATGCTGACAAGCACAAAAGAAGATGTTGTTGCAAAGGGTTCCATACGGCCGTTAAATTAAAAAACACAACGTATGAAAGTATTTATTCAAGTAATCGTATCCGCGTTATTGGTATGCGGGATCATCCTGGGATTGATGTTCGGTCTTCCCAAATACAGGGTTTGGCAACAGGAGATGCAGGGAAAAGCGGAGATGGCAAGGGCGGAACAGAACCGGAAGATATTGATAGAAGAAGCAAAAGCACGCCTGGAAGCGGAGAAACTGAATGCGGAGGCCGAAATAGAGCGGGCGAGGGGAATGGCCGAGGCCATGAAGATAGAAAACGGGACATTGTCCAGTACTTACAACCAGTATTTATTTATAAGGACACTGGAAAAGATCGCCGACAAGGGAAGCCTGCCGCAGATCATTTACCTCCCGGCAGAAGGGTTGGTTCCCGTCATGGATATGAAAAAGCAGTGATCCCTTTTCTGCCGGCTATTTTCTGACGTGCGCATGGGGTACTTCCAAGCTTTTTGACATAAAAATCATCTTAAATGACAAATCGCATCCAAAAGTAATTGACGATTTTTGCAGATCAATTTATAATGCGATACAACACCTCATGTTGCTAAACGTCGAAAAGTATATCAACTGCTATTGTAATAAAGACGGTAAAAACCAAACCATTGAACTGAGAGAATTTATACGGGAGGAGACCGGTACGATCAATTTTTATGCGCAGGAGATTCTTTTTGTGGTAAAGGGACATATTCAAATTACCCGTGAAAATCGCCACAAGAGTTTGAAACTGAACCAGGGAGAATTTATTTTTATGCCGATAGGCGACAAATTATCATACCGTACTTCTGCGAACAGTGCGATGTTATCGGTCAGACTGATCGACGGTTTGCCGGAATGCCACGTCTATAGAATGAATCGAATCTCCACGCAGCTCAATCTTAAAAAGAAGCGCGAACGGGTGCATGTGTTGAAGGCCAATGATCACATAGAGCATTTCCTGTCGGGACTCCTAAAGACGATAAAAGATGGGCTGACATGCGCCATTTATTTACAGATAGAGGCCAGCAGGTTGCTGTTCCTGATCCACGGCTATTATCCGAACGAAGAGTGCATCCGGTTTTTCTATCCGGTTATCAGTCCGGATACTAAATTTTCCGAGTTCGTACGGAAGAACTATTTGAAGTATCGAAATACCCGTGAATTGGCCGAAGCCTTGTGTATAACACCTCAGCAATTCTCAAGCCGGTTCCGAAAAGTATTCGGAACAACGCCGCATAAGTGGATCATACAGGAAAAAGCACAATTGATCTACCAGGATATCTGCCACAGCAACAAGCAACTGAAAGAGATTGCAGACGAACACGGTTTTTCCCTTCAGTCAAATTTTACCCGGTTCTGCAGGACAGCTTTCGGATTAAGTCCGGGTGAGATCAGAAAAAGGTTGAATGCCTGTGATGTCATTGATTTTATTGACTTACAGTAACAACAGGGCGTTCAACACACAAATGAAACAGTACGTAGCATGGAAATCATCAAACTGCCGGGAGAAGATCAGCAGCTTTATTACCTGACAGCGCATCTGGTCATGAACGAAGAGGTTGTGGCCTACAACCTGAATTATCCTTTCAAAACCTCACCGGCTTACCACTGGTTCATTGCTTTGGAAAACGGGGTGACAATCGGCTTTATACCTTTAAAGTTCGATGGTATGAAAGCTGTTATCAATAATTATTACGTTGTCGATGATGACAGCACTGTTTTTAAGGCATTGCTTGAAAATATCCTTTCCGAAACATCAAAAAATATTGAAATAGAAGCTATTACACAGACAAAACACATCAAGCATTTTGAACAGAACGGCTTTTATGCTGTTGCATTCTGGAAAAGATTTGTTAAAATGAGATCAGTGGAGCATGGGGCAAAATGTGTATGAGCGGGCGATGCGCCGGATCGCTCTGATTTTTGCAGAGTTCGACAATGTGTATCTCTCTTTTTCGGGAGGGAAAGACAGCGGCGTCATGCTGAATCTCTGCATAGAATACATCCGCAAAACAGGCCTGAAAAAGAAGATCGGTGTTTTTCACATGGATTATGAAGTGCAGTATACCGAAACCGGAAAATACATCGACAGGGTCTTCCAAACAAACAGGGATATCATCGAAGTATTCCATATTTGCGTGCCTTTTAAAGTGAGCACCTGCACTTCGATGCATCAATCGTACTGGCGCCCCTGGGACGAAGACCTCCGGGAGTTGTGGGTGCGGGAACGTCCCGAAGGCTGTTACACCCAAAAGGATTTTCCCTTTTACGACAGGGAGATGTGGGATTACGATTTCCAGCTTCTTTTTGTGCAATGGTACCACAATCTCAAGAAAGCGAACAAGACATGCTGTTTGGTGGGCATACGCACCCAGGAGAGTTATCACCGCTGGAGAACGATACACGGCCGGAACCGGTGCAAGATGTTCCGGAACCAGAAATGGACGCACCCGGTTTCGGAAGACGGATCCTGCTGCAACGCTTATGTTATATACGATTGGCTGACTACGGATATCTGGACGGCCAACGGGCGGTTCGGATGGGATTACAACCGGCTTTACGATCTTTATTACCAGGCAGGAGTTCCGCTGGAAAGACAACGCGTGGTGAGTCCGTTCATCACGGCGGCACAGGCCGGCCTATCCCTGTATCGCGCCATCGATCCCGATATGTGGGGTAAGATGGTGTGCCGCGTGAATGGGGTCAACTTTACGGCGCTGTATGGTCATTCCGGCGCTGTTGCAAAGGGTAAGCCTGCCCTGCCCGAAGGACATACCTGGAAAAGTTATATGTGCTTTCTGCTCTCTACATTGCCCGAAAATATCCGGTCGAATTACCTGCAAAAATTGCATGTAAGCATTTATTTCTGGCGCAACAAAGGAGGATGCCTGTCCGAGGAAACCATCGCGAAACTCCGGGAATGCGGTATCCGGATAAAGGTTATGGAGAGCTCTAATTACCGGACGCAGAAGCGTCCTGTCCGGATGGAGTATCAGGATGATATCGACGCGCCCGGATTTAAAAATCTCCCGACGTTCAAAAGGATGTGTATCTGTATTCTCAAAAACGACCACCTGTGTAAATACATGGGATTCTCCATGACCAAAAAAGAGGTGGAAAACCGGCAACGGATCATAGAACTTTACAGCAAACATGTGTGAATATAAAAGCCCCGTTTACCAGGTAAGGCCGGTGCCTGTTGAAAAGATACAGGCCAATGCTTACAACCCCAATATAGTCGCTCCGCCGGAGATGCAACTTCTTGAACTGTCCATCTGGGAGGATGGTTATACCATGCCCTGTGTGTGCTATTACCTGCAGGAAACAGACCGGTATGAACTGGTGGACGGGTATCACCGGTACCGGGTCATGCAAACCTCCAAGCGAATCTATGAACGCGAAGGGGGATTGCTGCCGGTAGTGGTCATTGAAAAGGAGTTGTCGGAACGCATGGCCTCCACCATCCGTCACAACCGCGCCCGGGGAACACATAACATTGAATTGATGACCCGTATTGTTTCCGAACTTAAACAGTCGGGCATGAGCGATGAATGGATCAAGAAACAAATAGGGATGGACCGGGACGAATTGCTCCGTCTCAAACAAATTTCCGGATTAGCCGCCCTGTTTGCCGATAAAGAGTTCAGCATACCGGAAGAAAGATCCGAGAAAGATTCCCGGCCGTTGTAAGCGGCTGTTCGGAGTTTGTTTACATTTCATTGCAGGATGCGATCCGGGATCTGGAGGAGGTTCGTGATCACCCGGCCTTTTCCGGAGAGACGGTCGGCGCTGTTGTGCCCGCCGGTATAGAGCAAAACGTCAAACCCCAGGGCTTCCGCTACCTCTGCGTCGTGCAGGGTATCCCCGATCATCAGGGTTTCCTCCGGGCGGATGCCGCACAACCCCACCATCCGCCTGCCCCGGTCGACTTTCCCGATAGCGTAAATGTTGTCCGAACCGCACACCTGCGAAAAATAGAGAGACAACCCGAACTCCTCCACCATCGGTTGGAGCAGCTCCTCCCGCAAAGCCGAAAGGATGAATTGTATCTTCCCGGCCTCCCGAAGCGACTGCAACGTTTCAACAACTTCCCGGTGCAGCCGGACATCCGGAGCGAACTCCTCATACGTCCGGACAAAATCCACCGAAATTTCGTGGAGATTCTCCCGTTCCAGGTCAAAACCGACCTGCCGGTAAAAAGGCTCTACGGGAAACCCGAACTGTGCTTTGTACTGTTCCGTCGTCAATAGCGGCAAACCTCTCCCCTCCAACATCCGGTTCAGGGTGTTCACCCCTGCATCCAGATCGTCCAACAGGGTGCCGTTCCAGTCCCAGACAATATTTGTATAGTTCTTCATGATGCCGTATTAAAAAAAGGACGCTTCCACGTCCTTTTATGCCTGTATTGTTTTTTTCATATTACATCCGGCCGGCGATGGCTGCAGCGCAAGCCTTCAGTTCGTCTCCGGAAAGAGTCAGCTTCGGACGGGAGAAATTCAGTTCGCTGCCGTCCTGCAACGGAACCAGGTGAATGTGCGCATGAGGCACTTCCAATCCCACCACGGCCACTCCGATCCGGGCACAGGGAACCGATTTCTCGATGGCTTTCGCCACTTTCCCGGCAAATACCATCAATCCTGCAAGTTCCTCGTCTTCCAGGTCAAAAAGGTAGTCCGTCTCTTTTTTAGGCACCACTAAGGTATGCCCCTTTTGCAAAGGGGAGATGTCTAAAAAAGCGTAGTATTTATCTGTTTCCGCAACTTTGTAAGCGGGAATTTCTCCGTTGATGATCCGTGTAAAAATGGAGGCCATGGACAACGCGGTTACAGGGTTATGTTCAGGATTTCAAACTCCATCTCACCCGCCGGTACCTGCACTTTGACCTGGTCGCCGATCTTTTTACCGACCAATGCCTGTGCGATCGGTGTATGGATCGACAGTTTCCCGGCTTTAAAGTCGGCTTCGGTTTCCGACACCAATGTATAGGTCATGGTCGCTCCGGTCTTGATATTTTTGATCGTCACTTTGTTCAGTATCTGCACCTTGGAGGTGTCCAACTGGGATTCGTCGATGATCCGGCAACTGGCTATGGTGTTCTGCAATTGTGCAATTTTGGCTTCGAGCATCCCTTGGGCGTCCTTGGCCGCATCGTATTCGGCATTCTCGGAAATATCCCCTTTTTCGATTGCTTCACCGATCGCTTTGGAGATTTTCGCTCTTTCAACGGTCTGTAATTTGTCCAATTCGTCCTGTAACTTCTTCAGACCCTCTTTGGTTATGTATGAAACTTTTCCGTTCATAATTTTGCAGGCTTAGTATAAATACAAAAAAATAAATGACACTTATCCTCCAATAAGTGCCTTTATTTAGAAAAGAACTCCTTGATTCGTATTAAAAAGTCCTCACTTCGGAACAAAGGTAGGCACTTTTTTCGGAATAAAAAATATTTTTCGCTTTTTTTGTTTTTTCAAGGCAGATACTCCTCCCGGATGTTCCGCATGGAGGTGAAAATAGTGCTCCGGATGTGTGGGAACTTCTCCTCCATCCCATTCAGCATCTTCCTGACGGCCTCCCGGTTGGTAGCGCGCTCGTGGGGGCAACTCTTTTTTTGCTCCCGGAAGGAGCGGTAAGCGGCGTACCGCCGGGTCTCTTCGTTCGACAGGTAGATAAAAGGGCGGATCAGCGTAAACGTTCCGTCGAACATGGAGAGTTTCGGCGGCATGCTGGCCATAGTTCCGTTAAACATCATGCTCATGAGCAGGCTCTCCACGGCATCGTCCCGATGGTGTCCCAGCGCCAATTTGTTGCATCCGTTTTCCTTAGCGATCTCGAACAGGGCTTTCCGGCGATTCCAGGAACAGACAAAACAGGCGGGCTTCCCGGAATCGACCCGGACTTCCGCATCGATAGTCCGGAACAAACACTCCACCCCCAACCGCTCGCAAAACTCCCCGATGTAAGAACTGTCCACTTCGTAAGAGACATTCTCCACGGCAATGTGAGCGGCCACGACCGTATAACTGTACTTGGGATCCCGCCCCCTCAACGCCAGCACTTCCAACAGCGCCAGGGAATCCTTCCCTCCGGAAACCCCCACCAGCACCCTGTCTCCGTTCTCGATCAGCGCATAATCGTGAATAGCCTTCCCGGCCTTCCGGAAAAACTCCCGCATAAACAACTTCTCACTCTTCTCCTGCATCTGCAACTCTATTTAAAACCACACAAAATTACTACACTTCCCCCTCTTTGAATAAATTTTCTTTTCAAATTTTTGTTTTTTCACAAAACGCACCTATCTTTGCAGGCGCAAAAGAAAAATGTTCTTTGAATACGGGGAGATACCAAAGCGGCCAACTGGGGCAGACTGTAACTCTGCTGACTTATGTCTTCGTAGGTTCGAATCCTGCTCTCCCCACAAATTTTACGAAAACAACCAAAGGTTGCCGGAATGAATTTATTTCGTCATCACAAACTCGTTTGTGAAAGACAAAATAAATTCACTCCGGAGAAAAACGAAGTTTTTCTTTCGTAAAACTTGTAAGGTTCCCCCCCTTAGGATCGGCGAGCGCAGCGAGCCCATCCTGCTCGGGATGATAAAAGTCATCTCTCGATGATGAAAATTATCTCTTCAAGAGCAGGATGCGAGCATAGCGAGTCCCCCATTCTGCTCGGGATGCCGGAACCAAAAACTGCGGAAATAGCTCAGTCGATAGAGCACTAGCCTTCCAAGCTGGGGGTCGCGGGTTTGAGTCCCGTTTTCCGCTCTGAAGGCCTCCTTTCGGAGGCCTTTTCTCTTTTGCAAAAGTTGAAAAACGACGAAAACAAATCTGATTATCAATAGAATACAGCTAATCAACGAATCCTGTTCGCTGTAATTTCCGAAGAATAGAACATTCCGGTAGTGGCTTGTCCGTGGTACAAACCCGAAGCCACAGAAATGTACCACGAGTTAGGTTTTAATGTACTGAACTACATTGTTTTGCATAGCGTTTGTCCGGTTTTTCCTACTTACATTTGTTCAACTAAAAAAGTGGAAAATTAAAACTGTTTGAGAAGTTTCACGAGGACGTCGTTAAAATCGACGAAAAATATAACCGCAACTACCTGTATGCAGAGTACAACCATGCCGTTACCTCGTCGCAAATGGCGTCCAAGTGGCGCGATTTCGAGGCCGACGGCGACCGATACGATCTGCAATACCGCACAGCGGCAGACGAGAAAGTACGCGCCGAACATGCCGCCCTGCACGACACAACCCTGCCTGTTGACGACCCGTTTTGGAACGGATTCACACCACCCAACGGGTGGAACTGTCGCTGTACGGTCGTACAGGTGCGCAAGGATCCTTCCACAACTGCCGACAGCAACCACGCCGTCGAGTTGGGGCGCGAGATAACCTCCGAGCCGAAAATGCAGATGTTCCGGTTCAACTCCGGCACAGAACTGAAGATATTCCCCGACCGCCACCCTACAACAAAGCCCCGCAAGCGGCAAAGGACACGGTGCAACAACTCACCCGCGAGCGGGCGGAAGGGCTACGCAAAGAGGTGGACGCAAAGATTAAGGAGTGGTTTAAACAAAATCTGGCTGATGATCGGACTGTACAAACCGACGCCGTCCAAACGGGTGAAATAAAATTCAATTCGGATAGCGTCAAAAGGTATCTACACCATGCGGCAACAGCCGAGGCAAAAGGGTATAATCTCTATGAGTTCGAGCATCGCGGAGAGGCGTGGATACGATGCATCTTATTTTCCCGTTCTTCACCGACATTCCCAAAATTGTCTATCGGGAGAGCGTTGAAGTCTACAAGGGGCATCTCTTTCGCTGATACTATCATAGCTTTAGTCTATTTCCAATTTACAAAGGTAATAATTTATTTATAAGAGACATCGGATATTTTGGTGATTTTTATGCATCTCGTATTTGAACGTGCATTGAAGAGCGCATAAGTAGAAATTGCGACTTAAACGCTACCTAATACATGATCTAAATCCAGCTCATAATTGGTACTCCTCCCGCCTTGCGCCTCTTTTCGCAGTATGCCTTTAATAATCAGGTCTTGTATATCGCGCAAAGCCGTGTCGGGCGAACTCTTTGTAATCTTCGCCCATTTCGATGAGGTCAGTTTGCCGTCGAAACCGTCCAGCAGTTTGTTCAGCATCAGCCGCTGACGGGCGTTCAGTTCCGTCTCGCGGTGCTGCTCCCAAAATCTCGCCTTGACTAATACGGCGTTCAGTATCCCCTCACTACCGAGCAACGCCCGTTCAAGGCAGGAAAGAAACCACTCCAACCATAACGTGATGTCGCCATCGCTACTTTGGGTCTTTTCCAAGGCCTCATAATATTTCTTGCGCTCAGCGAGAATTTGGTTCGACATACTGTAAAACCGCTGTGAACTGCCATCGCTCCGAGCAAGTTGCAAATCGGCAATGGCACGGGCTATACGTCCGTTGCCGTCATCGAAAGGGTGGATGGTTACGAACCAGAAATGTGCTATGGCAGCTTTCAATACGGGGTCGGTCGCCGATTCGCCGTTGAACCATTGAAGGAATCGGGTCATCTCCACCTCCACAAATTCAGGTTTAGGAGCCTCATAATGTACTTTTTCGTGACCCATTGCGCCTGAGACCACCTGCATCTCGCCGCTACGGTATTTGGCGACCTCTATCTTATAAGGGCCGCTATGCCCTGACGGGAACAGAGCGGCGTGCCATCCGAACAGGCGTTCATCCGTAAGCGGCAGGGTGTATCGCTGGGTTGCATCGAGCATCATTTCGACCACGCCTTCCACGTGGCGGGAAGAATCGACCAATCCCGACACCTCTAAACCAAGTCGGCGGGCGATGGATGAGCGCACCTGATCCCTATTCAACAGCTCTCCCTCGATCTCCGACGATTTCAGCACATCCAAAGTCAGGGTGGTCAGCATGGCCTCTTTCTGCAAGGGAAATCCCAAACTACCCATTTGCCCCAACAATTTACCCTGCAGATGACGGACATTGCCGAGCAAAGCGACCAACTTATCGCTGTCCCACCGGAAATTCGTCCAATTTTCTCTCTGATGTAAATACATAATCACCGCTATTTTTGCGGCAAATGTAACCATTATTCCCCGCAAAGCCAAATTATATTCCGCATTATTTGCGGAAATTAGGTGGGTTATTCTCCGCATTGGGAACTTTTGCTTGTTTTTCTCGCCTCAAAAACAGAGAGTGCCCCGGTTGGGACACTCTCCTTTTTACTGCCCGTTTTGTGAACGGGAGAAGTTGCAAAATTATTCACCGTACTTCATGGCGGCGCGGCGTTTGTAACCGTCGTAACGCCATTTGGCATTCTCTTCCGTGGTGGAGAACAGGCGTTCTGCATCGGCGGGTGCGGCCTTCAACAGGGAGTTGAAGCGTACTTCGCCCATCAGGAAGGCGCGGAATTGGCTGTAATCCGGCTCTTTGGAATCCAGCAGGAACGGGTTCTTGCCTTCTTCCTCCAACTGCGGGTTATAGCGGTACAATTGCCAGTATCCGCACTCAACGGCCTTCTTCTCCTCTTCCTGGGATTTACCCATGCTGGCTTTCAGCCCGTGGTTGATACAGGGAGCGTAGGCAATGATCAGCGAAGGGCCGGGATACGCCTCGGCTTCTTTCAATGCCTTCATGTACTGCGCCTGATTAGCACCCATGGCTACCTGAGCCACATACACGTAACCGTAAGACATTGCCATAGCGCCCAGGTCTTTTTTGCGCACCCGCTTCCCGCCGGCGGCAAACTTAGCTACCGCTCCGGTCGGGGTGGATTTGGAGGACTGTCCGCCGGTATTGGAGTATACCTCGGTGTCCACCACCAAAATATTGACATCCTGTCCGCTGGCCAATACGTGGTCAACACCGCCGTAACCGATATCGTACCCCCAGCCGTCGCCGCCGAAGATCCACTGCGATTTCTTGGTGAAGTACTGTTTCAGGGAGAGGATCTCTTTCGCCACGGCCGCTCCGTCTTTGGAAAGCGCGGCTGCCAGCGCGTCGCTCAACGCAATGGTCTTATCGCCGTCGGCGTACCCTGCAATCCACGCTTTGGCGGCTGCATTGGTGTCGGCCGAAAGCGCAGATGCGTGTTCTTCCAACAGGCGCTTCACCCGTTCCCGCAAGCGGTTGGCTCCTTCGGCCATCCCAAAACCGAACTCGGCGTTGTCCTCAAAGAGGGAGTTCGCCCAGGAGGGGCCGCGCCCGCTCTTGTAGTTGGTGCAATAGGGAGTAGAGGGTGCGGAAGCTCCGTAGATGGAGGTACATCCCGTGGCGTTGGCCACCATCATCCGCTCCCCGAACAACTGGGTGATCAGTTTGATGTAGGGCGTTTCGCCGCAACCGGCGCACGCTCCGGAGAATTCAAACAAAGGCTGTACGAACTGCGAATTTTTCACGTTGTTGGGTTCCACCACCTGTTTGTAGCCGACTTTTTTGTCCATATGGAGCCAGCGGCCGATCTCTGCTTCCTGGCTTTCCAGCGGCTTCATGACCAACGCTTTTGTTTTGGAAATACAGATGTCGGCGCAGTTTCCGCAACCCGTACAGTCGAGCGGGGAAACCTGCATCCGGAAATGGTATCCGGCCAGCTCTTTGCCGGTAGCGGGTTTTACAACAGTTCCGGCAGGGGCGGCGGCCACCTCCGCATCCGTCATCAGGAAGGGACGGATGGCAGCGTGGGGACACACGTAGGCGCACTGGTTGCACTGGATGCAGTTGTCCGCCTGCCACTCCGGCACGTGCACGGCAATGCCGCGTTTCTCGTATTTGGAGGTTCCGCAGGGGAACGTCCCGTCTTCGATACCGTTGAAAGCGCTCACGGGCAGGTCATCCCCCTTCTGGGCGTTCATCACGTCCACCACCTTGCGGATAAATTCCGGCCGGTCGGCAGCCTGTTTGGCAGCCTCATCCGGCAGGTTTTTCCAATCGGCCGGAATGGCTACTTTTTGCAGGTTCTTGTCCAAACCTCCGGCATCCACGGCGGCATTGTTCATGTTGATGACCGCCTCGCCTTTGGTTCCGTAAGACTTCACAATAGCCGCCTTCATCTCCTTCATCGCCAGTTCGTAAGGAATGACGTTGGTGATCTTAAAGAAAGCGCTCTGCATGATCGTATTGGTCCGGTTGCCCAATCCCAACTCCTGGCCGAGCTTGGTTCCGTTGATAATGTAAAAATTGATCTCGTTCTCGGCCATGTACCGCTTCATGCTGTTCGGCAGGTGCTTCACCGTTTCCTCTGCGTCCCAAAGGGAGTTCAGCAGGAAAGAGCCGCCTTTTTTCAGGCCTTTCAGCACATCGTACTGATGGATATAGGCCGGAACGTGGCAAGCCACAAAGTCGGGCGTGGTGATCAGGTAGGTGGAGCGGATCGGTTCATCGCCGAAACGGAGGTGGGAAGCCGTAAAACCGCCTGACTTCTTGGAGTCGTAGGCAAAATAGGCCTGGCAATATTTGTCGGTCGCTTCCCCGATGATTTTGATGGAGTTTTTGTTGGCGCCCACCGTACCGTCCGAGCCCAATCCGTAGAATTTGGCTTCGTACGTAGCGTCGGAGGTCACTTTCACCTCTTTCTCCATCGGCAGCGATTTGAAGGTTACGTCGTCTGTGATCCCGACGGTAAAGCCGCTCTTCGGCTCGTTCATCGCCATGTTTTTGTAGATACCGATGATCTGGCCCGGAGTTACGTCTTTCGACCCCATTCCGTACCGGCCGCCGATGATAAGCGGGGCGTTCGCTTTTCCGTAGAAAATATCTTTTACATCCAAGTAGAGCGGGTCTCCGTTAGCGCCCGGTTCTTTGGTGCGGTCCAGCACGGTGATCCGTTTTACGGAAGCCGGAAAAGCTTCCATAAAATACTTGGCGGAGAAGGGGCGGTACAAATGTACGGCGATCATCCCCACCTTTTCGCCCTTGCTTACTTTGTAGTCGATCACCTCGCGGATGGTGTCGGTCACAGAACCCATGGCGATAATGATGTTTTCGGCATCGGGTGCTCCGTAGTAGTCGAACGGGCGGTATTTCCGGCCGGTAATGCGGGAAACTTCGTTCATATAACCGGATACGATGTCCGGCAAAGCTTCGTAGAATTTATTGCAGGCTTCGCGTCCCTGGAAATAGATATCCGGGTTCTGTGCCGTACCCCGGGTGACGGGGGCGTCCGGATTCAGGGAGCGGTGGCGGAACGCTTCGATCGCTTTCATGTCCACCAATCCCCGCAGCTCTTCCATCTCCAACGCCTCGATCTTCTGGATCTCGTGCGAAGTCCGGAAACCGTCGAAGAAACTCAGGAAAGGCACCCGCCCTTTGATGGCCGACAGGTGCGATACGGCCGAAAGATCCATCACCTCCTGTACGGAACCGGCGGCCAGCATGGCAAAACCAGTCTGGCGGGCGGCATACACGTCCGCGTGGTCGCCGAAAATATTCAGGGCGTGAGCGGCCAATGCACGGGCGCTTACGTGAAACACGCAGGGCAGCAATTCGCCGGCGATCTTGTACATGTTGGGGATCATCAGCAACAACCCCTGGGAAGCGGTGTACGTCGTCGTCAACGCACCTGCCTGCATAGAACCGTGCACAGCCCCGGCAGCTCCGGCTTCCGACTGCATCTCGATCACACGCACGGTCTCCCCGAACATGTTTTTCCGTCCTTTAGCCGCCCATTCGTCCACGTTTTCCGCCATGGGGGAAGAGGGGGTAATGGGGTAGATACAGGATACTTCGCTGAACATATACGCAATATGGGCAGCGGCGGCATTCCCGTCACAGGTAATGAATTTTTTTTCTTTTGCCATCTCTAAGTCTAATTAAATAAAGTAGTTATATTATATTTTTAGCTTCAAACAAACGGATCCGGATCACTCCATACCACACTCACACAACGACCTACAAAAGTAATATTCTTTTGGCATTTTCCGAACGGATACCAAAAAAGCTGCCCGGAAAGGCAGCTTTTTTCTATCGGTACACCGGTAAATATCCAACCGGTTCTTACTGGTCGTTCATCGAGATCAAAAACTCTTCGTTGGAGTAGGTTTTGGCCAGCCTGTCCTTGACAAATTCCATCGCCTCCACGGAGTTCATATCGGTGAGGTAATTCCGCAGGATCCAGATCCGGTTCAGGACATTGGCATCCAGCAACAGATCCTCGCGGCGGGTGCTGGAAGCGGTAATGTCCACCGCCGGATAGATCCGCTTGTTGGAGAGTTTGCGGTCGAGTTGCAACTCCATGTTACCGGTTCCCTTAAACTCTTCGAAGATCACATCGTCCATTTTGGAGCCGGTTTCCGTCAAAGCGGTCGCCAGAATGGTCAGCGATCCTCCGTCCTCAATGTTGCGGGCTGCCCCGAAAAAGCGCTTGGGCTTGTGTAAAGCATTGGCATCCACCCCGCCGGAAAGCACCTTGCCGGAAGCCGGAGAAACGGTATTGTAGGCGCGGGCCAAACGGGTAATGGAGTCTAACAGGATCACCACATCGTGCCCGCACTCCACCATGCGTTTGGCTTTCTCCAGCACAATATTGGCCACCTTCACGTGGCGTTCCGCCGGTTCGTCGAAGGTAGAAGAGATCACTTCCGCATGGACGCTGCGGGCCATGTCGGTCACCTCTTCCGGCCGTTCATCTATCAGCAGGATGATCAGGTATACTTCCGGATGATTGGCGGCGATCGCATTGGCGATCTCTTTCAGTAATACCGTTTTACCTGTTTTAGGCTGGGCGACGATCAAGCCGCGCTGCCCCTTTCCGATCGGAGCGAACATATCCACGACCCGGGTCGCTATGGTCGATTTTCCGCTCCCGGTAAGGTTGAACTTTTCGTCGGGAAAGAGCGGCGTCAGGTGGTCGAACGGGATCCTGTCCCGGACAGCATCCGGCCTTTTTCCATTGATCTTTTCCACTTTGATCAGCGGAAAATACTTCTCCCCTTCCTTGGGCGGACGCACCGTCCCCTCCACCGTATCGCCTGTTTGCAGGCCAAACAGCTTGATCTGGCTCTGAGACACATAGATATCGTCCGGAGAGTTCAGGTAGTTGTAATCCGGAGAACGCAGAAACCCGTATCCGTCGGGCATCATCTCCAACACGCCCGAATTGAGGATGATCCCTTCAAATTCGTAGTACTTATCCCGCTTGTCGTAGCGCATCTTTCCGGGAGCCGCCGGTGCGTGCGACTCCGCATCCGGTTCCCTTTCGGGACGCACTCCCTCCGGTTCCTCGAAAACCGCTTCTCTGTCCGCGGGGTGTGTATAGGATTCCTCCCGGAGATATCCCGCCTGCTCCCGCACCGGTAATTCCTCCGGATCAAAATCCAACTCTTTCTCCAGGATATCCTGGTGGAAAAAACGCTTTTTTCGCTCTTTCCCCCGCTCTGCAAATTTATTTGCATGCGGGTGCGGCCCTTTCCGGTTCTCTTCCGCCTGCGACCTTCCCGGCAAGCGGTCAGCGGGGAGTACACCCGGCAGTTCATTCTGTTGCGCAGGGGATAACCTGTCGGATTTTGTCCGGGGCCGGCCAACCGGCCGTGTACCTTCCTGCCCCTCCTCCTGTTTGGGGAACTTCTGCATACCGCCTCCTTTGGAGTCTCCCACTTTTTCCGCCGAACGCATCACGCGCACCCGCGGCTTCCGTTCTTTCCGCCTCTCCCCGTGTTCTGCTTTTTTCCCCGCTCCGGCGGAACGTTCCACGCTATCCGTGGCGACAACGGCCTGTTGGTCCAATATTTTATAAACAAGATCCTGTTTCTTGTAAGATTCAACCCGTTTAATGTTCAAATTCTTCGCAATTTGCCGTAATTCCGGCAGCAATTTGTCGTTCAACTCTAAAATGTCGTACATAAAAGATGTTACTTGATTTTTATTTGCAGTAAATTTTGTAGTAAAAATCACCGGACAAGACTCCGGTGGAAATGAAATCGACACAAATTTACTACATTTAATCCTGATAACAAAACGGATTTGTATAAAAGCCAGGGTAAATGCACGAAAATTTGTTGTTTTTGCGGTTAGTGCATCCGGACACTCCGGTGTGTTGTCCTTCGGGAAGCATGTTTCCGCAACCGTCCCGAAGGATCAATACGCCTGCGCTTGGGAAGGTTAACCTGATAACTGAACCGTAAAGAGGATGCGGACTGTGGCTTTAGCCTGCATACTCTGTGCATTCTCTTTTACCCCCTTCTAACATGGGGTGGAGATCGGGTGGAGACCGGGTGTTGATCGGGTGTAGACCGGCCGTGGAGCGTATTTCGTGCGTTTGCCCTGGTGTGGATTACAATCCCTCTTTAAAGCTGTACAGGATCACAACGGGGTTGCTGTCCTCTGTTATATGGGCTAATTCAGGGCGTTGGGTAATAGCGTTTGTCCGGATTCCTGTTTTTAGATCTATAAACCCTACTGTTGCAAGTGAATGGGCTGAAACAACCGCAACAAATCGATCCTTTAGTGAGGTATTGGGCAAGTTCTTTAAAAACCAAAAGAGTA
>JAISVB010000021.1 GCA_031271755.1 Culturomica sp. | reverse complement strand
ACACATGGTCGCAGTTTCAGGGCGACAAGGGGGAGACGGGATCCGCCGGAACCGCCGGGCCAGGCATAGTATATCGTGGAGCGTTCTCTTCGGGGACGATATATTACAACAACAGCCTGCGGCGCGATATTGTCAGTTACAGCGGGACGTACTACATCTACAAAGGCACGAACGCTGTGTCGGCGGCATGGAACGCCAACAACTGGGAGAGCTTCGGGGCGCAGTTCACATCGGTGGCCACCGACCTTCTGTTGGCGACGCTCGCCTACATCGAAAACTTGGGTGTTCGGAATCTTGCAACCGCGACCTCCGGCCAACGCATAGAGATCACCGCCTCCCGAAACTCGATGACTTTCTACACGGCGGCATCGCCCTCGACTCCGGTACTGGAGATAAAAACCACGAGCGACCCCATCTATATGGGGCAGGGGGCGGGCTTTCAAATCAAGCAGACAGGCATCACCTTTTCTATCTTCAAAGGCATTCTTCATCAGGGCAGCGAGGGGAGCGGAGTTTCGATCCCCGTACTGCCGTGGATATTCAGATGGTTTTTGACGCTGTCAGCCAGACGCAGAACAAAGAGAAGAAGGTAAGTGAGAAAGGTAGCGTGGTTAAGCTAAACAATTTCGCCGAGGTAAGCAGCTATTTGAATGGTCTTCTGATATAGGGTTGAGACAACAATAAAAAAAATGTTCCAAAAGTACCCGGCGGCTTCGCAGCCAAGCGCTTTTGGAACATTTCTTAATAAATTAAGGCATTTACCAATAGAGCACGTAATTGCGCAGGTAATTGACAATCGCCCAGATATAAATGGTCGCAGCCACCGCTATCAATACCAAAAGGCCTAAGAACAGCGCTATCAGGTGGCTGGAGTTGTCTTCGGTCACAGACCCGTCGCTCCATTTGGTGCGTACGGTATAACCGCTCCCCAACACGCCTAATCCCAAAGCGACCAAAGCCGTAGAGAACCACCCCTTGCCGCCGCCGCGTTCGTTTTTCCGGTCGATCATGTATTGAGGAACCTGGCTGGAAATGTAGTACACAATGGCCGGGAACCAGAAAAAGGCGCCGACCGTGAAAAAGCCTTTCCAGAAGGATCCGCTCTCCATAAATGCCACACCGACAGCCACCAACACACACAGAATGATCAATTTCCACGAAGCAAAGAAAGAGCGCCGCAGGTAATCGTAGAGAAAACTTCTGTATTCGTTGTAGCGCTCCAGCAAGGCTGCATCGGTCGGCATGAGCTTGCCCACTTCGTCTATCTTTTTCTGCGCCCGGAGCAACTCCTTCATGGTTCCGGGTTTGTGGAATTCATTGCCGGATTCGTCTGTCTCGACGGAGGTAAGTTCGTTGTACGCCTCATCGAGCAACCGGAATCCCAGTTCCACTTCGTCGTCGTTCATGGCTCCGGGAACACCTTTCCGGGTTCTTTTGTCAATAAAGTGTTCCACATTCAACGGCTTTTCCAACATTCTGGTTTTCCAATTCACATAAAGCATGTGGCCGATCATGGCAAGAGGGCCCACAAACAACAACAATCCGAATACCATGGCGACCAAAGCGTTTGCCATATCACTGAAAAAACCGGAAACAGTTCCCGTTTTTTCCGCTGTGGAATCAACGGCCGGCGAATCTGTCGCCTGCTCCGTCCGATCGATTGCCTGTACACTGTCGTTGTTTTGAGCACTCAACGAGGAACAGGCGATCAATCCTACAAAACCGAGTAACACGAGAAATTTTTTCATAAATTATAGGGTTTGATTTACACCACAAAGATATATTTTTCTGTGAATCGTGCAACTCATTGGAAATTAATACCGGTAATACGTCCGGTACCAACGGACAAATGCCGGCAATCCCTCCTGGATCCGGATGCGGGGAGCGTAGTGGTAATGCGCTTGCAACAGGGTGATGTCCGCCCAGGTCTCCCTGACGTCTCCGGGTTGCATGGGCCTGTAGATGCGGTGGGCGACCTTTCCGGTGATACGCTCCAGGATCCCGACAAAATCATTCAGCACGACCGGCGATGAACAACCGACATTGTATACCCGGTATCTTTTTTTATCCACGGTATCGGGTTCGTGGAAAAGGGTGAGGCAAAGGGCGTCGATCACATCGTCGATGTAGGTGAAATCCCGCAACATCTCCCCGTTGTTGAATACCTGCAACGGCCGATCCTCCAAAATAGCCCGGGTAAAGAGAAAAGGGGCCATGTCCGGCCGTCCCCACGGGCCGTAGACCGTAAAAAAGCGGAGGCCGACAATTTCCAAACCGTACAGGGAGGCGTAGCAGTGGGCAAACAGTTCGTTCGACTTCTTGGTGGCCGCATAGAGGCTGACCGGAGCATCCGTACAGTCATCTTCCGCGTATGGCGGCACGTTGTCCGTTCCGTACACACTGGAACTGCCGGCAAAGACCAACCGTTTGGCCGGATGCCGTCGGCAATACTCCAACAGGCGGAAAAAACCGGTGACGTTGGAATCGACATACTGCCCGGGATTTTCGAGGCTGTACCGGACGCCGGCCTGCGCCGCCAAGTGGCACACGTAATCGAAACGGGCGTCGTCCAAAAACGCTTCGTACAGGCGGGTGGAATGCACATCCGCACGGATAAACAGAAAGGCTCCGGAAGGATCCCGGCGGGTTTCGTATGCCGGTATACCGGCCGCATCCACTCCCAATTGATGCAACCTTGCTATCTTCAACTCCGGATCGTAATAGGTATTCAGATTGTCCACACCGGTCACCCGGTACCCTAAGGATAGCAATTTCCGCGTCAGGTGGAAACCGATAAAACCGGCACAGCCGGTAACCAAAATGTGCATGTTCGATTGCGTTCTGATTTTACATTTTGCAAAGATAGACATCCATGCCGATAATATACCCGATATCCGCCGGGGATTTTAAAAACCACATAAATGTACTATATTTGTTCCCGTTTTTCCATTTAGAAACAAACACCGACTAACCGATGCAACCTGTCATTTATCCCGTTGAGAAAGAGAAATTGCTGGCCGAACTGACGGAAGATAAATTTGTCCGGAAAACCAACAAATCCGGAAATGAAATATACACTTTTACCGCCGAAAACGCACCGAACCTGATGCGGGAAGTGGGACGCGTGCGGGAATTGACCTTCCGGAGCGCCGGAGGCGGAACCGGCAAGGAGATCGATATCGACGAGTTCGACGTAGAGAAAAAAACGCCCTACCAGCAGTTGATCGTGTGGGATCCGAAGGAGCAGGAGATCATCGGCGGCTACCGCTACATCCTGTGCGACAAACTTTCGCTCAACAACGAAGGGGAGCCGAACCTGGCAACGACAGAACTGTTCCGGTTCTCGGATGTTTTTAAAACTGTTTACCTGCCCTGGATGATCGAACTGGGGCGTTCGTTTGTGCATCCGCTGTACCAGTCTACCCGGATGGGGCGGAAATCCCTCTACGCGTTGGACAATTTGTGGGACGGATTGGGCGCGCTTACGGTGGAGTATCCGGAAGTAAAGTACTTCTTCGGGAAAGTAACCATGTACACCAGCTTCAACATACAGGCCCGCGACCTGATCCTCTTCTTTATGCGGAAGTATTTCCGGGATTCGGAAGGGTTGGTCTATCCCATCCATCCGGTCCGGATCAAATTGGACGAAAACAAATTGAAAGCCATCTTTACCGGGAACTCCTACGAAGAGGATTACCGCATCTTATCCCGGCAGGTACGCGATCTGGGCGAAAACATCCCCCCGCTGGTCAACGCCTACATGAGCCTCTCCCCCTCCATGAAGATGTTCGGGACCTCCGTCAATCCCGGATTCGGGGGGGTGGAAGAAACCGCCATCCTGATCAACATTGCCGATGTATACGAAACCAAAAAGGCCCGCCACATCGCCACCCATATTCCGCGGATGCTGGGGTTGAGAAAAAAGTAACCGCCCTCTTACAAAAGATCGCTGGCAATGTCCGCCAATTTACTTCTTTCCCCTTTTTCCAAGTGAACGTGGGCGAACAGGTTCTGCCCCTGCATGGTGTCGAACAAATGAGACAAGCCGTTCGACTTTTTATCTAAATAAGGCGAATCGATCTGTTCTATATCTCCGGTAAAAACCATTTTTGTCCCTTCCCCCGCACGCGTGATGATGGTTTTTACTTCGTGCGGCGTAAGATTTTGGGCTTCGTCCACAATAAAATAGGCATCGGACAAATTCCTTCCGCGGATATAGGCCAGCGCCGATATTTGCAGTTTCTCATCCTTTTGCAGCTCTTCGATGACCCGGCTTTCGGGACTGCGCAAATTGAAGCGCCTTTTGATAAAGCCCAGGTTGTCGTACAACGGCTGCATGTAAGGATCGATCTTCTCGTTCATATCCCCCGGCAGATATCCCAGGTCCTTGTTGGAAAGCGCCACGATGGGACGGGCTAAGTAGATGAACTCGTATTTCTTGTTTTGCTGCAGGGCGGCGGCCAATGCCAGCAGGGTTTTGCCGGTTCCCGCTTTCCCGCTGACAGCAACTAACTGTATCTCCGGATTCAGCAGGGCATCCACGGCGAAAGCCTGCTCCGCGTTTCGCGGATAGATGCCGAATACGTTGGGTTTCTCCACCTTCCGCACCATGCGCTGGAACGGGTCGTAACAAGCCAGGACGGAGGTGTTCCCATTTTTCAGGATAAAGTAGTTGTTCCCTTTGATCTCTTTGCCGGGAAAAACTTCCTCCACCGGGATCCCTACGGCATTTTCGTAGATCCGGTTGATCATCGATACATCGAAATCGTTGATCTCCCGTACGCTGCGGTTTATGGCGAAGTCCAGATCTTCCACCTGGTCATTCTTGTAATCTTCCGCCAACAATCCTAAGGAGCGGGCTTTCATCCGCAGGTTCATGTCCTTGGTGACCAGGATCACCTTTTCGTTCCCGTTCCCGTTCCCGTTCCGTTTTTCCGTCAGAAAATCGGTAATGGCCAGGATGCGGTGGTCGGGCGTGTCTTCACTGAACGAATTTTTCATTTTGGCCGGAAAGGGCACCCCCACCTGTATAAACAACCGCCCCAGTTTCTTGCCCAATTCGGCCCCCTGATCAAAAAAGTCGCTGCCGGATATCTTATCCAATTCCCGGACAAACTCCCGGGCATGAAAATTGATCAGGTCGTTTCCTTTTTTAAACTTATCCAACTCCTCCAACACCACGATCGGGATCACGATGTCGTTGTCCTGAAAGTTATAAATCGCTTTGTAATCGTGCAAGATCACATTGGTATCCAAAACAAAGGTCTTTTTGTGTTTTTTTCCCCTCATAATCGTATCGAACTAACTATATTCCCCTTGTTAATGAACAAACCGGAGCATCCGGCTCCACCGGATCTTTCCCAGGAACGAACGGTCTTTGTCCAACGAGAGCCAGATAAAGCTGGCTTTTCCCACTACGTGATCCTCCGGAACAAATCCCCAGTAACGCGAATCCGCCGACCGGTGCCGGTTATCGCCCATCATCCAATAGTAATCCATTTGGAAGGTATAGCGGTCGGCCGGCTGTCCGTTGATGTAGATGACGGAATCCCGCACCTCCAATCGATTGGCTTCGTAGGTGCCGATGATCCGTTTATACAACGGAAGGTTGGTAAGGTTTAACGCAACCTCTGCTCCTTTCTTCGGAATGTAGAGCGGACCGAAATTGTCCACATTCCAGGGATAATCCGGACTGTACGGGAAGATAGCGGGATTTTCCCCCTGCTCCTCCAGCTTGCGAAACGAAATCACATTCGGAAATGTTTTTATTCTTTCCAGCATGGCTTCCGTCAGCGGCAATACACCGCCGGAAGCAGAGATCCCCCTCAGATCGTCGAAAGAGATCCCCAGATCGTCTTTCAATCTTTTCTTGTTCAACGGCGTTCCGTTTGTCTGAATGGCATAGTCGTACTGTATCTCTTTTACATCGCCGGCCGCTTTCCCGTTTACATAGACCTGGCTGTTTTTAATTTCCAGTGTATCACCGGGCATGCCGACGCATCTTTTGATGTAGTTTTCCCGTTTGTCGACGGGGCGGGTAATGATCGTCATCCGTTGGTGCATAAATTCCCGCACCGTTTTCAAAGCATTAGCCTCGGAAATGATGTTTCCTCTGGCAGCTTCGCTTTGCCGGTAACCGCGAGCCTGTTCTCGGAGCTGCGAAAGATAATCCGGATTTTCGTTCCCCACGATGACGGTATCCCCTGCGGGAAAGTTAAATACCACAATGTCGTTCCGTTTGATCTCCGACAATCCGCCGATCCGCCTGTACGGCCACCGGATGAGTTCCGAATAAGCTTTGGCGCTCTGTGTAAAAGGCAACGTATGGTGGGTAAAGGGAACTGCAAGCGGCGTATTCGGCAATTTCGGGCCGTAAGCGACCTTGCTGACAAACAGGTAATCCCCCACCAGCATCGTCTTCTCCATGGAAGAGGTGGGAATGGTATACGCTTCAAACAGAAACGTCCGGATCAGGGTGGCCGCCACCACGGCAAAGATCAGGGCGTCGATCCACTCCACCGCCTTGCTCTGCTTCGCCACCCCCTTCTTTTTCCAAAACGCCCAATGCACCTTTTTCGTGATGTACATGTCGAAGATCACCGGCGCCAGCAGCAACAACCACCAACTGCCTACCCAGATCACCCACAACAGGTAGATCAAAAACACCCACCCGAACCGGAACCACTTGTTCCGCAATAACTCTCTGATTTTTATCATATTGTATACTCTTTTTTACTACTGTTCATCGCCGGCTTTCAACAGATCTTCCATCCCGTAAACGCCCGTTTTTCCTTTCATAAACTCCGCCGCCAGAAGGGCTCCGTAAGCAAACCCCTCCCGGGAAAACGCTTCGTGGGAAATCCGGATCTCATCCACCGGAGAACGATAAGAAACGATATGCGTACCCGGCACCTCTCCCTCCCGAACCGCCTTGACCGGCAGGGTTTCGTCACCAGGCTTCCCGCCGGATTCCAAAAGTTGCCAGGTATTATATCCGCTGTGTTCCGATAAAATACCTTCGGACAAGGTAATGGCGGTACCGCTGGGCGCATCCAATTTGTGAATGTGGTGGATCTCCTCGATCCCCGCCCGGTAACCGGGAAAATGCTGCATCATCCGGGCCAACTCCCGGTTCAACCGGAAAAACAGGTTCACTCCCAAACTGAAGTTAGAGGCGTAAAAAAATCCGCCGTTCTGCTCCCGGCAACAAGCCACCACCTCTTCCCAACGCTCCAGCCAGCCTGTTGTACCGGACACCACCGGCACCCGGTTGGCAAAACACCAGCGGTAGTTATCGACAGCCACGGCCGGAACAGAAAAGTCTATAGCCACATCCGCCTCCTGCAACCGGCCGGAGGTAATCTGCTCCCGGTTCTCCACGTCTATCCGCAGGATCACCGTATGCCCCCCCTGTTCCGCGATCTTTTCGATCGCCCGGCCCATCCGTCCGTATCCCAACAAAGCTATCTTCATTTAAGAT
>JAISVB010000070.1 GCA_031271755.1 Culturomica sp. | reverse complement strand
TGTTCCGTTCCGCTTCTCCGGCGTGGAGACATTGCGCCTCAAAGAGACCGACCGCACGGAAGCCCTGGTCCGGGAATTGAGAAAATTGGGGTATGTGCTCCGGGCAACGGGCGACAGCGTACTCTCCTGGCAGGGAGAGACCACCGCTCCACACCCGCACCCGGAGATAGAAACGTACCACGACCACCGCATGGCCATGGCCTTCGCCCCTGCCGCCCTCCGTTTCCCCGGCATCGTCATCCGGGATGCGACAGTCGTATCCAAATCCTTTCCCGCCTTCTGGGAGGAGATGCGCAAATTGGGATTACGGGCTGAAAAACAACAAAAATGGGTATAAAAACAGCATTGTTTACCACCAAACCTGTTTTCCGTTTTCGTAGGTAAACGGGTGTTCCTCTTTTCCCCGGGTCCGGTTTCTAAGCCAGTAAATGGCATCGGAGGGCACATTACCTATCCGGATATACTTATCGTCACTGCGCGGAACACAGGTTATTTTTGAAACGGCTACCGGCTTGCCAAATTCCCTCTGGAGTTCTTCGGGAAAACAATCCGCCAGTAGCGGTATCTCTTTTCCTTCGCTGCCATGCTGCCGGCAACAGGCCGCTCTCCGGTAATCGGCAGGGTGACACTGTCGCGAAAATCCGGATACCCGAAAGCCTCAAATCGGGCGCCGACCAAATCCCTGGCGGCATTGAACGTTTGTAAGTTCATCGGGTACTTTCTGGTCAGGGTGATGTCCCGGCGGACGATGGTATCCGGGATGAGGTTCCGGATCGGACCATCTCGTATTGGATTGTTTACATGTTACTGAACGTGACCAAAATGCTCAGTACCGCACTTCCTCCTACTACAATCAATGTATAGCCTGCCAGAATCCAAATCAAAATCCGGTTCCTCTTGATGCGTTTAAATGGGTAGAGCAGATAAGAAACCAGAAAACTGGGAGGAACATAATAGGCGGCCATAAACAATTGGTCGCGAATAGGATGAAAGAATAAATGCCAATTTTCACCGGCACGTTCTCGGGCAATAATATAACTAATACACAGCATACATACCAAAGCAAATAAGTACATCACCAAAAATTGCAGAAATTCTCTCTTCTTCTTATCCAACAACCGGATCGCACCAAAATACAATAGCATCATTACTATAAAAATGGTCACTATCACTATCATGACATGGGGATTTACATTTCGTTCCAGCACTGTCCCATAGCAATGGCCACAAAACAATCGCTTCCGGGAAAAGCAATGGCATTAGTAGCCATACCTGAAGGATTGCTGCAATTTGGCAAAAATCCATTGTAGTCCATACAATGAGACGTAGCCAACGGGCATCTGCCTTGATAGATACCAAATGCATTTGTGCAATTAGGACCGCCATGGTTTTCCATACAAGAAACGCGTCCTTCTTCTCCTATTTCTCCTCCTGGTTCACTGCCCGATTTAATACGGGGTACCTCACTGGTCGTAGTGGGACAACAGGATCCACCATTCATGCTTTCCAGTGCGTTGAATTCAAATACGCATGTGTTCCTTTCGATGGAATAGCCACTCCGAACCCCCATTTGAACTTCCTGTTTAAAGACGTTTTTCAATTGAAGATACCATTTGTACCGGTGCCGCACATACTGATTCATTAAGGGACTATGAGTCCTTCAGCAATTAACTCTTGTCTTAACTTCGTATAAGTTCGCAGTTCTATTTCTGTTTGTAATCGAGTTTTCTCTTCATCAGAAACCCAAGTGTCAATGATTTCAGTCGGATCTGAAACAGAGGGAATCTCTTTACGTGTTACCCAAATAGAATCGCCTTCCTCTAATTGTGATTCATACCATTTGTAGGCATGCAGGTTCTTATCCATTCCATTAATGCTGATCTTTCCTTTTTTATACCTGCAATCAATTATCAATCCAAACGAACCATCTTTGAGGCCTACGGAGAATTGCTTTCCGTTCACTTCAATATAAAATCCTTGCATCTTACAGCATGCCTTTTTGTATTAGACTCTCTTTCAATTTGTTGTATCTTTCGAGTTTGGTTTCATTCTTAGTTTTTGCATCTGATACCCGAATCGGATCGGAACAAGAATCAATTTCAGTAAATTTAACATGGATTTGATCACCTAATTCCAGATTTTCATTATACCATTTAATCTTTTTGTTAGAATGATGATCAATACCACTTATCATAAGTTTACAATCGTCGTTGCTGTAAAAAATGAGAATAGAAACAATACCATCCCAAACAGCAATCTTTTTACTGAGCCCGTTTACACTCAATTCAAAACCTTTCATACCATATTTTCACATGATCCCTTCCTCGTATGCTTCCGGGATAATAAAGCACGTAAATGTAATGAATAATTTTTAAATTATCTATAACAATAAAGTAGTATTTTGAAAAAAATGAAGAAAAAACGCAATCCAATACAATGGAGAAGTTCCATTCTTGAAAGGCTTTTAATTTGTAGTACAGTGCAATCCGAGTGTTTGGAAATACCCCATAAAGCGGCTAAACGGATTACCGACGGGCTTTGAAGAACGCTTTCAACAGGGTGGAACACTCCTCCTCCAGCACGCCGGAAATGACCGCCGTTTTGGGGTGGAGCGGAGCCGGCGAGAGCCGGTTGTACCCCCGTTCCGGA
The DNA here is from genome assembly GCA_031271755.1 of Culturomica sp. Classification (GTDB taxonomy): domain Bacteria; phylum Bacteroidota; class Bacteroidia; order Bacteroidales; family Marinifilaceae; genus UBA944. The sequence goes on along the minus strand of JAISVB010000070.1, from coordinate 13,418 downwards.
TCGGGGGCGCCATAGACCAACCCGCCCAATTGGGCCCAGGCCAAAGCGCCTGCGCACATGGTGCAGGGCTCCAGCGTGACGTAGAGCGTACAATCGTTGAGGTATTTCCCGCCTAAAGAAGCGGCGGCCATGGTCACCGCCAACATCTCCGCATGCGCGGTCACATCCCCCAGGCGTTCCGTCTGGTTGTGGGAACGGGCGATGATCTTGTGGCGGCACACGACCACAGCGCCTACCGGGATCTCGCCCTCCTCCGCAGCCACGCGCGCCTCTTCCAGCGCTTTGCGCATATACAGTTCGTGATTTGTATCCATCCGGCCGTAAAAATAACAAAATTGGGCGGCCTCCCGTTTATGGAACAAAAATATTTTGCCGGCGAAGGATTAATTGGTAATTTTATCGGCTGAAAATTTAGACGAACCATTATTTAATGTATAGATTATGCAGACAATAGACACGTATGATTTTAAGGGAAAGAAAGCATTGATCCGGGTAGATTTCAACGTACCCCTGAACGATACCTTCGAGATTACCGACGATACCCGCATGCGGGCGGCAGTTCCGACCATCAAAAAGGTATTGGCGGGCGGCGGCGCGGTGATCCTGATGTCGCACCTCGGACGCCCCAAAAACGGCCCCGAAGATAAATTTTCCCTGAAGCACATCCGGAAACACCTGGAAGAATTGGTGGGAGTTCCGGTGAAATTCGCCGAAGATTGTGTGGGAGAAGCAGCCGAAAAAGCGGCCGCCGGCCTCAAGCCGGGCGAAGTGCTGTTGCTGGAAAACTTGCGTTTTCACAAGGAAGAGGAGAAAGGCGACGAAGCGTTTGCCCGCCGGTTGTCCGTGCTGGGCGATGTGTGGATCAACGATGCCTTCGGAACGGCCCACCGGGCGCACGCCTCTACGGCGGTGATCGCCAAATTCTTCCCGAACGACAAACTGTTCGGCTACGTGATGAAAGGCGAACTGGACAGCGTGGACAAAGTGATGCGGAATCCGGAACGCCCCTTTACGGCGATCATGGGAGGTTCCAAAGTATCTTCCAAAATAGATATCATCCTGAACCTGATGGGCAAGGTGGACAACCTGATCCTGGGGGGGGGGATGACCTACACTTTCAAAAAGGCGCTGGGCGGCCACATCGGATCTTCCATCTGCGAAGAGGACAAATTGGAGCTGGCCCGGGAGATCATGGAAAAAGCCGAAAAAGCAGGCATAAACTTAGTGCTTGCCGACCAGTCGGTGGCGGCGGATGCCTTCAGCAACGACGCCAATACCCGCTTGTGCGACTCCATGAACATACCCGACGGTTGGGAGGGCCTTGACATCGGGCCTGAAACGCGGGAAAAATTCGCCCGGATAATCGAGGCTTCCAAAACGATCCTGTGGAACGGGCCGGTGGGCGTGTTTGAAATGCCGAAATTCGCCGAAGGGACAAAAGCCGTGGCGGACGCCATTGTGAAGGCGACGGCCAAAGGAGCCTTCTCACTCATCGGCGGCGGGGACTCGGTGGCTGCCATCAACCAATTCGGTTTGGAGGAGAAAGTCAGCTACGTATCTACCGGCGGAGGCGCCTTGCTGGAGTACATCGAAGGCAAAAAACTGCCCGGTATCGAAGCCATACGCGGAGAGTAAGCAGCCTCGTTTCTTCTTCACAGGAAGTGTTCAAAAAGCACTCAGCAGCTTTGCAGCTAAGCGCTTTTTGGACATTTTTTATTTATTCAGGGAGACAAAAGCCCTGGGCGGTCCCGCCAAAATAAAAATATCGTTCTTTCCGATGACGAACCCTTCCTCCGGGTATGCCACTACATCGATCTTCTTTTTGCTTCGCCGGTCGTGCTCTTCTCCCCGTTTGACGGCAATAAATTTCAGGCCGAACTCCTTTTCAAACTGAACGTCTTTGAAAGCTCTTCCGACAAAAGAGCCGGGCAGTTGGATTTCGTAGATAAAGTAATTTTCGCTGACCATGTAAGAGTAGACCGAGGTGGCTAGCTCCATTTTCAGGGCAAAATAGTTGGCATATTCCAATTCGGGCTGGATGATCTCCGAAACGCCCATGGTGCGCAAGATCAGCGTATGCAACCGGGAAAAAGAACAGGCAACAATGCGCTTGACCTGCTTTTCCTTGAGGGTAGCGACGGCGAGTACGGAAGCGCCCACGTCTTTCCGGATGGCGACAAAGACAATGTCCGCCTCGTTCAGCGGCAGGGAGAGTACGGCTTTTTCGCTGTTGATGTTCAGTCCGATGGTATTCTGAATACTGTCTTTGTATTCGTTAACCTTGTTCTGGTCTGCGTCCACGCCCAACACTTCGTGCCCCATGGAGGTGAGGCGTTGTGCCAGCATGATCCCGAAATTGCTCAATCCGATAATGATACAGTTCATGGTTCCGTGGTATTAAAATCAATTTATAAAATGACCTGCTCCTCCGGGTAGGCGTACAATTTGCCTTTCTCCCGGCGGACCAGCCTGCTCAGCAGGGTCAGGATACCGACCCTGCCGGCAAACAGGGTGATGCAGACAACGATTTTGCCGGCGAGGGAGAGCGAAGGGGTGACGTTCATGCTCAATCCGGCGGTACAGGTGGCCGATACCGCTTCAAACAGCAAGGAGGCAATGTGCTGCCCGGGTTCCGTAATACTCAATACAAGCGTACAGCCGATGATCCAGACCAGGAACAGGCCGATGATGGCATTTGCTTTCCGGATGGTATCGATGGGGATCCGCCGTTTCAGGATCTCTACCTCTTCTTTCCCCCGGATCACCGACAGGATGTTGTTGGCGGCTACGGCAAGCGTGGTGGTTTTAATGCCGCCTCCGGTGGACATGGGGGAGGCGCCGATCCACATCAGGATCAGGGTCAGTATAAAAGCCGGATTTCCCAAAGCGGTGGTATCGACGCAATTGAATCCGCCGCTGCGAGGGGTGACGGAACAAAAGAAGGAAACCGCCAGGCTGTCGGAAGCGCTCAACCCCCTAAGCGCTCCGTTTTGTTCGAACAGCCAGAACAGAACGGTTCCGGAGACAATAAGAATCCCTGTGGAGATTAGGACAATGCGGGAAGACAGGTGCAGCAGGTGCACCTGTCTGCTGATGTTGGCGGTTGCTCCGGTCAGCCGGTAGTAGAAATTGCGCAGGTAATGCCCCAGCGTCTTCCCGGCATTGAACAGGATCGGGAAGCCGAATCCGCCCAGGACGATCAAGATCCCGGTGGTATATTGCAAGCCGTGCAGCTCCCGCAAAACGGGCGAATACATGTTTTCCGGCAACAGGGAGAAACCGGCATTGCAAAAGGAGGAGACCGAATGGAAAACGGAAAAGAACAGTTTTCCGGGAATTGCTTCCTCCGGGATCCCGGCGATTTGCCGGTATACAACAACGGTTCCCAGCGATTCTATCGTAAAAGTGATCAGGCAGATCGAGATCAACGTACGGAAAATATCGCTCAGGGAGTTCTCGTTCAGGATATTTTTTAGTGAAACCTCGTCGCTGAAAGAGATGCGCCGGAAAAACGAGAGCGCCAGGAAGCTGGTGAAGGTCATAATTCCCAACCCGCCGATCTGGATCAGCCCCAGAATGATGACCTGTCCCGTAAACGTGAACGAGGTGGAGATGTCCACGACAGAGAGTCCGTTCACGCAAACGGCGCTGGCGGAGGTGAACAGGGCGTCCATAAAATCCAGGTTGCCGTAGTGGGTGCGCGGCAGGATCAGCAACAGGCTTCCCAGAAAGATGACGAACAGAAAGCCGGTGATAAACATAACCTCCGGTTTCAGGTGCCTCTGCAGCAGATAGACGGTTTGTTTCGACAACTGTATAAAACTGACGATCGAAAGTACGATGTAAGTGCCTGTTCGGATGATCTTTTGCGGTACCGGAGGAAGTTCCGCCTCGAAGAAATGACCGGCAAAGATGAGGATAAAAACTACCAGCAGCGAGAAATCCGCCCAGAATGCTTTCTCCCGGCGGAACCCTTTGGGATCGATCACGATCCGGGAAATTTTCGCGATCAGGAAGATCCAGAGCATGACGTCGTACCCTTTTTCGATCTGCGGTTCAAAAACCGGCGTAGTCGAAAAGCCGAATTCACACACCAACAGGGCGATGGTTGCCAACGAACCCAGAAAGAAAACGACGTTGGCGGAAACATCCGCCACCTGCTTGATCTTCCGGATCAGCAACTCCTGCCTGTATCTGCTTTCCGCGTCCCGCATAGCTTATCAAACGGGAAAGCCGGAAAAAAGTTAATTATTTCAGAAAGACGAAATAGACAGCCAGGATCAGGCAGATGCAGGCGGCGATGTGGTTCCACTGAAGGCTTTCCCCTTTGAACAGGAGGAGGGAGAAGACGATAAAGATCAAAAGGGTGATCACCTCCTGAATGATCTTCAATTGCATCAGGGAGAAAGGCCCCCCGTTTCCCTGAAAACCGATCCGGTTGGCGGGGACCTGGGCGCAATACTCCAGCAGGGCGATGCTCCAGGAGAGCAGGATGACCCCGTACAGGGGCAGGCTGCCGAAAGTTTTGGTCTGTTGCAGTTTCAGGTGCCCGTACCAGGCAAACGTCATAAAAATATTGGAAAGCACCAGCAAGCCGATGGAAAGAAGCCCCTTCATAATTTACAACTGTTTTAGCCGGACAAAGGTATATTTTTTGCAGATAACGGCAAAAATCCTATATTTGCATGGGAACGCGCCTTATACGACTTCACTATGGAAACAAACGACATCCGGGACATAATGATCGACAACCTGTGGAGGAAGTTCGATTTTTGCTGGAAAAACCTGAACAGCGACGTAAATGTCCTGATCGGGATCAACGGGAGCGGAAAGACCACCCTGTTCAACATCATAGACGCTTTTCTGACGGCCGACATCCGGAAATTGAAAAGCTACGGTGTCGATGTCAGCATGCGGATCGGCCTGTCGGAGATAGCCTATACGCCCAAGACGACGGCAGGGGAATTGAAAGAGAAACTGGCGGGGATCTGCTACCAGAAGATCAGCACTTTCGACATCCCCCTGCGGGACAAGCCCAAAGCGGGAAAAGAGTACAGCCAGCTATACAACGAACTGCACACCATTGTGTACGAAATCGGGGGAGAATCTCCCTCTTTTTCGGATTACCGCTTGAAAGCGACCAATTTTCCGGAACGGGCTGCCCACATCAACGAGCGCATCCGGATGTTTTACAACACGGTCAACCACCTGTTTGCCAAGACGGAAAAGACCATCGAGATCGATCCCTATTCCAACCACCTGGTTTTTGTGGACAACGGGGAGCAGATTCCGTTGTACAAACTGTCGTCGGGTGAAAAACAACTGTTGATCATTCTGCTGAAAGTGTTTTTGATGGAAGAACAGCCCTACATCCTGTTGATGGACGAGCCGGAAATTTCCCTGCACATCGAATGGCAATACCGGCTGTTCGAAGAGATCCGCAGGCTGAATCCTTACTGTCAGATCATCACCTCCACCCATTCGCCCAGTCTGTTCGGAGACGGATGGGGCGATAAATTGTTTTTTGTGGAAGAGATGATCACGCCGAGATAAACCACGCAACATGTTCGGAATACGTCCCCATACTCCCGGCCGGGAGACTCATTATGCCCAGGCCGCCAGGCGTTTTGCCTTAGACGCCAAAGTGTTGCGCTGCCGGGCGGCTGTTCACGTGGAGAACAGGGACGACATTTTGTTCTGGGGGCAGATTTTCCGTTATTTTTGCCCGAAAGAGCGGTTTCATTTTCTCTCCGCCTCCCGGAACGAAAACGGGCAAATGACCAGCGGCGTGACCCAGTGCCTGAAATACTACCGCTACCTGAGCCCTGCTTTTTTCATTTGCATCGACAGCGATTACCGCTACCTGCAACAGGAAAAAGGGATCAACGTCGACCATTTTGTCTTCCAGACCTACACCTATTCGTTTGAAAACCACCACTGCTTTTCCGGCGGATTGGACGAAATATGCAGCCGGGTCACCAAAGAACAGAACAACCTGTTCGATTTCCGGAAATTTCTTTCGGAGTACTCCCGGATCATTTACGACCTCTTTATCTGGCACCTCTACTTTCTGAATTCCGACCCCGGCTGTTTTTCCAAATACGACTTTAACCAATACATAAACGTAACCGCCTGCAAACCGGCCCCTTCCATCCGGGACAACGGGAGGCGCGCCTTGGACGAACTGCGGCGCAAAGTCGAAGGAAGGGTCCGCTACTTCGTCCGGGAATACCCTTTGGCCGACCTGGAGTTTATCCGGGAAAAATACGCCAAATTGGGACTGAACCCGGAGACGGCCTATCTCTTTGTCCGGGGGCACAACGTATACGATATGGTGAGTTGCGTACTGAAAGAGGTGTGCAAGGTGTTGTTGAAAAATGCGAAAGAGCGGAAAAATACCGCAGAGGCCATTGCCGGATTGTACCGGGAAAAAGGAAGTGTGGATACGGAACTGAAACAGATCGTAAAATACGGCGCGTATGACGCTATCAGATTGATAGAGAAAGATATATTTCAATTTTTCGGGAAGCAGGACGAGCGTGTGGGCTCTTAAATAGTGGGGCCGGATGTTAATCTTCATTATATTTCCATCCGGTTTTACGACTTTTCGATTTTAACACTTTGACGGGAGCGTTTGTTTTTATATTTTTGGTGTCGGATCTACAAGACGTATGGGCGATTTTGATATTCGGGACAATCAGGTGAAGGAGACGGACAAAGAGTTCGAAAGGGCTTTGCGTCCCTTGAATTTTGACGATTTCCAGGGCCAGAAGAAGATCGTGGAGAACCTGAACATATTCGTGCGTGCGGCGAAGATGCGGCGGGAATCACTGGATCATGTCATTCTGCACGGCCCTCCCGGTCTCGGCAAAACGACCCTTTCCGCGATCATTGCCAACGAATTGGGAGTCGGTATCAAAATCACCTCCGGCCCGGTATTGGACAAGCCGGGAGACCTGGCCGGCCTGTTGACCAACCTGGAAGAGAACGATGTCCTGTTCATCGACGAGATCCACCGGCTGAGTCCGGTGGTGGAAGAGTACCTCTACTCGGCTATGGAGGATTACCGGATCGACATCATGATCGACAAAGGGCCGGCAGCCCGGTCGGTGCAGATACAGTTGAGCCCCTTTACGCTGATCGGGGCTACCACCCGCAGCGGTTTGCTGACGGCTCCCCTGCGGGCCCGGTTCGGGATCAATTTTCATTTGGAATATTACGATACGGAAGTATTGGCCGGAATTGTCCGGCGTTCGGCTTCCATCCTGAATACAACGATCACCAGCCAGGCCGAAACGGAGATCGCCTCCCGCAGCCGGGGAACCCCCCGGATTGCCAACGCATTGCTGCGAAGGGTCCGGGATTTTGCCATGGTGAAGGGGAACGGATCGATCGATCTGGACATTACCCGTTTTGCATTGGAAGCGCTGAATATTGACAAATACGGCTTGGACGAAATGGACAACCGGATTCTGCTGACGATTATTGAAAAATTCGGAGGAGGCCCGGTCGGATTGACAACGATAGCCACGGCCGTGGGGGAAGATCCCGGAACCCTGGAGGAGGTGTACGAACCTTTCCTGATCAAGGAGGGATTCCTGAAACGGACGCCGCGGGGGCGGGAGATAACAGAGTTGGCGCTCAGGCATCTGGGCAAAGACCTGGGGCGGCAGGAGTGGCAACCGACCCTGTTTTAAGTATGTTTGCCGGAAATGTGCCGGTAATATTAGGAGAGCGTGTATGCGAAAAAGACAGTTGATCATATTGGGCGTAGTGGTGGGATTGTCCCTGGTGGGATTGATCTTTCTGCAGGGGAGGTATCTGCAGACGGCATTTACATTGCGGAAAACCCAGTTTGACTTTGCCATCAACAAGTCGTTGGACGAGGTGATCGCACAGGTGGAGGAGCAGGATGCAAAAAACGAACGGGAGGCTAAAAGCAGGGAAGAGCAAGAACACAAAATCCGCTACCGGGAACAAAAACAGCCGCTGCGGAGCGCGATCCTCAACCGGCCTGTTTTGGAATGGAGTGAAAGAGGACAGAGCGAAGATGACTTTCTCTGGCAGAAGAATCCGGCGTTAATGTCCTCCATCCACAAGGCGCAGCAGGGGGTAAAAGACCGGCTCGGTTCCGATTTTTCGCTGCAACTGACCAAGATCGAACCGGAAAAGAGCGTAGAGGACCGGATCCGGGACATCGACCTGAAAACCCGATTGGAAAAATGTTTGCGGGAGAACGGGATCCAGTCGGATTTTGAATTTGCCGTGAAGGAAGACGACCGCTTTTTGATCACCTCCTCCTCTTTCCTCAACCATCCCTCCCAATTAACCTACAACAAACCGTTCGTATTCGGCGGCGTCAAAAGCCAGGCCGGTCTGTTTGTCGTATTTCCCGACAAGTTGCAACAGCGCTCCTCTGTTTGGCTGGTATTGCCCAGTTGTATCATCACTTTGCTGTTGGTGCTCTGTTTTGTGTTCTGCCTGATCGTGATCATCCGCCAGAAAAAACTGTCGGTGATCAAGAACGACTTCATCAACAACATGACACACGAGTTCAAGACGCCCATCGCCACCATCTCCCTGGCTTCCCAGATGATGAAAGACGGGGCGGTGCAGCAAACCCCGGAATCCATCGACCACATTGCCGGGATCATCCGGGACGAGAGCAAGCGGCTGACCTATCAGGTGGAGAAGGTGCTCCAGACGGCGCTGTTCACGGAAAAGCGGATGAAATTGAAATTGAAGAACGTCAGCCTGAACGAGATCGTGGAGAGCATGCTGATCCAGTTCAGCCTGCGGGTAGAGGACAAAGGCGGGCAGTTGACCGGGCATCTGGATGCCGACCGGGACGAGATCTATGCCGACGAGGTACACCTGACCAACGTGGTTTCGAATCTGTTGGACAACGCCCTCAAATATTGCATCCGCGTACCGGAGATCAACGTCTACACCCGGAACCGGGAGGACGAAATAATCATCAGCGTAATAGACAACGGTATCGGAATTGCGGCCAAAGAGCAGAAGTTGATATTTGAACGCTTCTATCGTGTATCGACCGGAAATTTGCACGATGTCAAAGGATTTGGATTGGGGCTTTCGTATGTGAAGACGATCGTGGAGGCGCATGGTGGGCAGATCGTGGTAGAGAGCGCTTTGGACAAAGGGAGCCGTTTTGATGTTATTTTACCGTTGGAATCAAAAAAACAGAAAGTCAAGAGAACTTTATTTTTCTAAAAGCGTATATTTTTCCAGAAATTACTTAAAACTGCAATAATTATGGACGAAAAGATCAAAATTCTGTTAGCCGAGGACGACACTAACTTAGGTATGCTTCTAAAAGAGTATCTCCGTGCCAAAGGCTTCGACACCACCTTGTGCGAAGACGGTGATATGGCTTACGAAGCCTTTTTGAATCACCCGTTTGACCTGTGCATCTTCGATGTCATGATGCCCAAGCGCGACGGATTTACCCTGGCCAGGGATGTACGGCAGATCAACAGCGAGATACCGATCATTTTCCTGACAGCCAAGAACATGAAAGAGGATGTGCTGGAAGGGTTCAAATTAGGTGCGGACGATTACATGACCAAGCCTTTCAGCATGGAAGAGTTGCTGGTGCGGATCGAAGCGGTATTGCGCCGCTCTACCGGATTGAAACCGGAAGACGAACAGGAGATTTTTAAGATCGGTAAACTGACCTTCAATGCCAAAAAACAGACGCTTTTTGACGGGGAAGAGGAGCAGAAACTGACCACCAAAGAGTCGGAGTTGCTGAAACTGCTTGCCCAGAACGTCAACAAAGTATTGGAGCGGAATTACGCACTGAAACACATCTGGGCGGACGACAATTACTTCAACGCCCGGAGCATGGACGTGTATATCACCAAATTGCGCAAGCACTTGAAAAAGGATCCCTCCGTCGAGATCATCAACGTACACGGAAAGGGATACAAATTGATTCTTTGAGTCCATACAGATAGCCGGATACACTTCCGGACAGCGAAAAAAGACGACCTCCCGGCCGTCTTTTTTTGTAAAATCCATTATCTTTGTGTATATGAAAATTGCGATTGCTTCCGATCACGCCGGTTTTGAACTGAAGGCGTTGTTAACGGACTATTTTAAGTCCAAAGAACACCAGGTCACCGATTTCGGGACATACACCCCGGAAAGCATGGACTATCCGGATACGGTACACCCGTTGGCGGAAGCCGTGGAGAAAAACCGGCACGACTTGGGATTTGTGCTGTGCGGAAGCGGGAACGGTGTGGCGATGACCGCCAACAAACACCAGGGGATCCGGTGCGCTTTGTGCTGGTGCGAAGAGATCGCCTGGCTGGCCCGTTTGCACAACGACGCCAACGTATGCTCCCTGCCGGCCCGTTTTCTCACGGAAAAGGAAGCCAAAGAGATCGCCGACCGTTTCCTGGATACGGCCTTTGAAGGGGGACGCCACCTGAGGCGGGTGGAAAAAATACCGTTGCACTAACCCTTTTTTCTGTCTATGGAAGATTTTCGGCGCCATTCGCGTTTGAAAACGATCACCTGAATTTTTAGATCTAATTGATTTTCAATTCATTTTATATGAAGGAAAAAATAATTTGAAAAAAATAGTACTATGTGATACAAGGTATTGTATGAAAATTATATATTTGTATTGCAAAAAAGTTTGCGAAAGCAGGTATTTGGTTTTTATAACGATTTAAACAGGCACAATGAAGAAAGTATTGAATGTAGGTATAGGCGGAAGGAGCTTTATCGTAGACGAGGATGCGTATCAGCGTTTGGATCTTTATTTAGCGAATTTTCGCCGGAAAGTGCAGATGGGCGTACAGACCAAAGAGGTCATGGACGATTTGGAAACGCGGATCGCGGAACTGTTCCAGGAGCAGCTCGGCGTCCGGCAGGAGGTGGTGAACCTGGAATTGGTGCAAAAGGTTATTTCGCAGTTGGGCATGCCGGACGGCTCCCCGGAAGAGGATGCTCCGTACGCCAATCCTGCGGGAGAGAACAACACCGGTGTCCGGAAACTGTACCGGGATCCCGATCACCGGGTACTGGGAGGCGTATGCAGCGGCTTAGCGGCTTATTGCAGGATCGATACGTTATTGGTGCGGGTGCTGTTTGTCGTTTTCTGCATTATAGGCGGTCTGGCCTTTTGGGTCTATATTATTTTTTGGATCGTAGCGCCGCTGGCAGTGACTCCGGCGCAAAAATGCGAAATGAGGGGGATACCGCCAACGGCCGAAAACATGAGAAAATATTCACATTATAACGCAGTGTAAATATGGAAGTGATCAATACAAACGTCGACAACGTCAAGTCGCAAATGCGGAAAGGAGTATTGGAATACTGTATTCTCTGCATACTGAACAAGGAAGATGCCTATGCCTCTTCGATCCTGTCGGAATTGAAAGCTGCCAAGATGATCGTGGTGGAAGGAACGCTCTATCCCCTGCTCATCCGGCAGAAAAACCAGGGGTTGCTGGAATACCGCTGGGAAGAGTCGCCCCAGGGGCCGCCCCGGAAATACTACCGGATCACGGAAAAAGGGAAAAACACGCTGGCGGAGATGGACATCGCCTGGCGGGAAGTGGTGGAAACCGTCGAATTAATCAAAAACAGCAACAGGCAGTAACATGGAAAAAGTTGTCAGAGTCAGCATTGCCAACGTGGCGTTTGTCCTCGAAGAGGATGCTTACAGGAAATTGGACGCTTATCTGAGCGAATTGAAAGCGCATTACAGCGCACACGAGAACGGTTCGGAGATCATCGACGGGATCGAAGAGCGGATGGCAGACCTCTTTATGGAGCGGGTCCCGAACGGCGGCGTTGTTCCGGTAGCGACGGCCCAAGAGGTGATCGCCCTGCTGGGTCGCCCGGACGACATAGAGCAGGAGACCGGAGAAGCGCCGAAAGCCGGCAACACCCAAACGGTTGCAAAAAGGTTGTACCGGGATCCGGACAGGCGCATATTGGGAGGTGTTTGCAGCGGCTTGAGCGCTTACCTTAACATCGATGTCGTATGGATCCGGCTGCTATTCGTCGGACTTGTATTTTGTACGACGTTTATACACAACGCTGCCTTTGTGCTTCCGGGCATATACATTGTCTTGTGGATCGTCGTTCCGAAAGCCCGGACGGTGGCGCAAAAATATGCCATGAGGGGAGAGGCATTCTCCATTTCCGGCATCGAACGGAACGTGGAAGGCAATTACCGCTCCGGCGCTTCAAATGAGTTTTGGCAAGGGGTGGGCAGAGTGATTGTTTTTTGCATCGGGATCTTGTTGGCCATTTGTGGCATTGGCGGCATAATCGGCATGATGGTGGCTGTTTCCGGGCTGCAGTTGTTCCACAACAGTTTCGGAGAGGTCGTACAAGCGTTGTGGAACCTGTCCACCTCCTTTTCCTGTGTGCTGAAATGTGCGTTTTTACTGGCGGTTTTCCTCCCTTTTATCGGTATGTTGTACTCCGGTATCCGGTTGCTGTTCCGGTTTAAATCCCCCGGGTGGAGACCCGGTTTGGTTATCTTCCTGCTGTGGGTCGCAGCGTTGATAACGACGGTTGCGCTCTCCATCTATATCTCTTTTCCCTATTTTAAGACACAGCGCCTTTACCGGCAGGAAACCGTCGAAACAAAGGATACCATCTACATCAAATACAACCGGTTGGAGGAGTTCCCGAACGACCGCCTGGCTATTAATGCCGGCAGGTGGGGGTATAACTTCGCCCTGTTGGACAACCAGGCGCCAACCGGAGCGCGACTGATCACCTGGCCGCAGGTTTACCTGTCGCGGGACAAGGCTCATCAACAATTAACGGTCAGAAGCGAAACAAGCATGTTTACGGATCGGGTAACGGGAAGCGAGTTAAAAGAGGTGACGGACATGCAATTTTACCGCATAGAGGGCGATACGCTTTTTCTGGATCCGTTGATTTACGACAAGGGACACGGGATCCGGGAAATCGGGAGAGAGGTAACTTTGGATATTCGTCCCAAAACGCAGGTCATCATCGAAAAACCGGTTTCGCACCGTTTTGACCGCTATTTCGAGCACAACAACTGGCTTTGGCTGTTACGCAGATAAACAAAGCGTTTCGTCCGAGCCGGCAGTTATCGGGTCAGTTCGCGGAAGAGTTCCTCCAGCGTTCCCTCTTCGGTGCGGAGTTCCACGATGGGAAGGTCGCGCCGGGCTGCTTCCCGGAACAGGTCGATGCGGGGATCGGTATCCGGGGCGGCTTTTAACCGGTACCGGTTCCCCTCTGTCCGCTCGACCCTCTCTACTCCGGCCAGTTCCTGCAACCAGTTTCCGCCGGCCGGAGCGGAAAAACAGACCTCTATCGTCGTTGCGCCGCGGTGGCGGCGGTACGACACTTTTTTGACGTGGGCCCCCAACTCTGCCCGGTCGATGTTAACC
>JAISVB010000037.1 GCA_031271755.1 Culturomica sp. | reverse complement strand
GAACGGGCCTCCTGTTCTCGCGGCTTTCGGTGGCAAGGTCGGGGAACCGCTCGGCAAGGGCGTTGGCGGCAAAGTCTTTGCCGAGCGCGGAGCCGTTGAGAACGGTGCGGGAGTTGTGGTCGATGAAGGTCGCACCGAACAGGCGGCCACCGTTTCCGTAACGCAAAACGAGGTCGATGCCCTTATCCCGCAACCGTGCCCGAAACTCGCCGCCCGTGACGGAATCGGCAAGCAATGCGGCAACGGTGGCGCGGATACGGGCGGGGAAACCTTTGGCCTTCGCCTCCTGCATCTGCCCTTCCAAATGGGCGATGCCGTACTTCTTGCCAAAGAGCGACGATTTGAGAGGTTGCCCGACACGGTTGCCGTCTGCGTCGAGAACCGAATATACCAAACCCATGTAGCGATGCCCCTTGTTGTCTCCCTCGATTTTCTCGACACTCACATTGTAAAGCGACAGCAACGCTCGATACCCCGACAGGGTGTGAAACTTGTACTGCTCCGACAGAGATTTTATAACGTTACCCACCTGTCGCTTCAAATCACCCCGTTCCGCGTCGATGGGTTTGAGTTGCCAAACCTCTCCCTGCCGTTCGCCTTTCGGATGCAGACCGTATTTCCGCTCCAAGTCATCGGTGATCTTACGGCTTTTCTCGTAGTTGTTCTTGTCGCTGATGAGGGTGCCGTCGCCTCTTACACGGGTGGTCACGATATGCAGATGCTCGCGGTCGATAACGTCGATGGGGATGCTCAGCTCCATAGCTAAACAGGCAAAGCTATGCCTTGCGACGTGTGTTGTCAGCGTTTTCTCTATGTTACAGATAGTTGCGATTTCTTTCAGGTACGAATTCATCTTCTGATTACTCGGCACGGGCAACAATTTCCCTTTCTCCCGGCACATCTCGTCGTTCTCGTAATTTGTGCAAAATCTCGACAGCATGGAGCAACAACGGAATCGCACTCATCCCCCCCGTCTTCTCCCTCGGCTTGTGAACCCACATCTGCCCCTTGTCGTCTTTCGAGATATGTTCCCGGCGCAGATGGTCGGCATCCGTGAAGGCGAGCGCGGACAGGCAGCAAAAGACAAAAACGTCTCTGACAGCCTCCAGACGGCGATTAGGCATCTCCTTCGCCATGAGAACGTCGATCTCCGATTTCACCAAATGGTCTTTGGAATAATTATGCTCCTCCTTGAGTTTGTAACCGCCAAATGGATTTTTGGTAATCCACTCGTTACGTTGGCAGTAGAACATGAAATTCTTGAGGCAGCACAGCAGATTCACTGCGCCGTTGTGCTTACACCTATACCGCGTTTGCAGATAGGTGTTGAAACTGTCGATGTATTCATAGTTCACCGCCGACAACAGGATGTCCTCTTTCCCGCACATCTCCCGCGTATAGGCGGTCAGGTAGCGGAATATCCTGTGATACTTGTTCGCCGTGAGTTGGGTTATCCGAACCCCGACCTCCGTCTGCCGCTTTTCGCAATACTTCCCCAACTCGGCGAGAAACATCAACGCCGAGTGTTTCGGCTTGGCAAATCGCTCCTTGATTTCAATAGCGTTCCCCTCGTAACCCTCCTCAATCAGTTGTTGCCGGATTTCGAGAATCGAAGCCCGAAAGTCATCGAGACAGGCATTAACCTGACACGACAGCCTGTCGCTGCCGACAGCCCGTTCTTTGGTCTGGTTCCATTTCGCCGGACTGACGTGGCACTGGATGTAAATCTCGCTTTGCAGGCCATTGGTCGTAATCCGCGCCAGAATAAGCGCGAGACCGTTTTTGCCCGTCTTGCACTTCCGCAACAGGAACAGGATTCTGAATGTTTTTCGTTCTATAGTTTTTCCTCCTTTTTTAATGATACAAAATTAGGTAGGAACCCCCGCATTTACACTATGCATAATACTGTGTATCAGCGTGTAAATTTATTTAGTGGTACATTTTCGCGGCTTCGGGTTTGTACCACGAACAGGCCACGATTAAGGTGCATTGTTCTTCGGAAAGCGCGAAAGGCGAAATTCACCACCATTCCGCATTTTACTGATAATCAGATTTATTTGCACCGATTCGCCAACCACGCGCAACAAAAAAGGGCCTCAAAATGAGACCCTTGGAGCGGAAAACGAGACTCGAACTCGCGACCCTCAGCTTGGGAAGCTGATGCTCTACCGACTGAGCTACTTCCGCGATTTTTACCATGATTTTTTGGAGCGAAAAACGGGACTCGAACCCGCGACCCCGACCTTGGCAAGGTCGTGCTCTACCAACTGAGCTATTTTCGCAATACAAATCTTTCTGCTCTTTTTCAATTATCTTGCCAAGGTCGGGTTGTATCCGTCCGGGGCAAGGTCGTGTGCTCTACCAACTGAGCTATTTTCGCAATATAAATCTTTCTGCTCTTTTTCAATTATCTTGCCAAGGTCGGGTTGTATCCGTCCGGGGCAAGGTCGTGTGCTCTACCAACTGAGCTATTTTCGCAGAACATCTCTTTTGAAATGTGTGGCAAAGATAACGGGTTTTTTGGTAACGGCAAAAAAAAATACAAAAAGCCGGGGCAAACGCCTGAAAATTTATTGTTTTTTTATGCGTTTCCCAGAGAGATGTTGTTGGCAGGGATGAGAAAGGCGGAGGCCTGCTGATTTGAGGAAGTGTCTTTTTACTTCCGAAAACAGCAGGCCGGAGCGAGGGCGGAAAAAGAGAAAAAATGTGCGTTTACCTGATAAAAAAGCCCCCCAAAGCGGGGGGCCAAAAAAACGGCCGGTTCCGAAAAACCGGCCGCAGACCGAAGTCAGACAACTTACTTCACTTCAATTGTTTTGTGCAATTTTGCCGTCTCTGCATTCTTGGGCATGGTTATCTCAAGAATTCCATCCTTGTAAGCTGCCTTTGCTTCAGCCACATTGTATTTATCTTCGGGGAGTTCCAAGGCTCTCCGGAAAGAATAAGAAGAAAACTCCCGCCGGAGGTATTTGCCTTTTTCTTCCTTTTCTTCTTTTTCCTCCACCACCTCTCCGGAAATGGTCAGGATACCGTTTTTGTATTCCAGGTGCATATCCTTCTTTTTCATACCGGGGATCCGAAGTTCCAGGATCAACTGCTTATCGTCCTCTTTTATATTCAGGGCGGGCATGTTGTGGTGTTCTCCGCCGGCCGGAAACATGCCGGAAGTGAAAAAATCGTCCAGTAATCCGGAGTAGAAAGGCCTGAGGTCTGAGTTTCTTTTTACAATAGCCATAATGCAAAGAAATTTGTTTAGTTACTGGTAAAGTATACGCCGGTCGATTTTGAACAGTTACAGAGTTGACTATTAATTGGAGTTAAAGTTTGTACACCGGTGAATATGTAAACAGTTTCTTCGTATCTTAGCCAACCGGAAATATACCTGTAAGATCAAATTAAATAAATAGAAAATGGCGATCATAAAAAAACTGAACGGACATATGCCGGCATTCGGGAAAAACTGTTTTCTGGCCGATAATGCGGTAATCATAGGGGATGTAGAGATGGGGGATGATTGCAGTGTGTGGTTCGGAGCCGTATTGCGGGGCGATGTCCACTCCATAAAGATCGGGAATAAGGTTAATATACAGGACAATGCAACCATACATGCCACTTACCAAAAATCCCCGACGACGATCGGAAACAGTGTTTCCATTGCGCACAACGCAGTGGTGCATGGCTGTACGATCAAAGACAACGTCCTGATCGGGATCGGGGCGGTCGTGTTGGACGACGCGGTGGTGGAAAGCAACGCGATCGTGGCGGCCGGCAGTGTAGTTACGAAAGGAACGGTTGTGGAATCCGGCTGGATCTACGCAGGAATTCCGGCCCGAAAAATCAAAGAGACAGGGCCGGAATTACTCAAAAACGAAATAGAACGGATCGTCAACTCTTATTCATTATACGCCGGCTGGTATCAAAATTGAGCCTGGAGAAGCGGAATTTTTTGTGGCAGATCCAGATGAAAAGCACGCCGCCCACCAGCAACATGACAACATCCGTCCAGGAGGCGCTGGGATTTGTATCTTTAAAAAGCGCATGCGTTTGAAGCGCCGAAGAATCGGAGGTGATTAACAGTGCGGAGAGCAGGTTGTTCCCGAAATGCATGCCGATAGCCAACTCCAAGCCATCGTCCCAGACAACGATAGCTCCCATGATCAGTCCCATCAGGATGTATTGGGACATGGCTAATCCGTAACCGAACTGTTCTACTTCCGGATTGCTGCCGTGCATCAGTCCGAACAGCAGGGAGGTAGCGAATACAGCCGCCCATTTGGAGTTGAACAGCAGGTAACTGCCTTGCATCAGGTAACCCCGGAACATCACCTCTTCGAATCCGGTCTGGAAAGGGAGCATGATCAGAGCGACCACAACGAGGATGAAAAAGTTCCACGGATCGAATTGGAATACCAGGTCGGAAGTATCTTCAAACAGGAAAGAAACTGCCACGCCGGCCAGCGAAAGAAGGATCCAGATACCTGTGCCGAAAAAGAAGCGTTTCCAGTCAAAATCGGTCCGTCCGGTGACCATATTCAACGGCTTTTTATCCTGGAACAGATAGGCGAACCAAAAAAGAGTGAACAGCCCGCCCACAAAAGAGAGCAAGCCGAGCGCCAATCCCCAATTGGTAGACATGATTCCGCTGATATCTCCCTGCATAACCTGTTCCGGTTGTTGTATCAAAGCGTATATAATCAACGGCATGCTGCCCAACTGGGTGCCGATAAATACCAAAAGTGTGACAATTAAGTAAAGGTACCAGCGATTTTTTCCTTTGTCGGCTTTGTAGAAAAACATATGTTTGATTTTAAGGGTTAATCGTTTAAGGAGCGGAGGATACTTTCTAAGCTATATTCGTCGGGGATCAGCACCTGCCGGGCTTTGCTCCCTTCAAACGGGCCGACGATGCCGGCTACCTCCAATTGATCGATGATCCGGCCGGCCCGGTTGTAGCCGATGGAAAATCTTCTTTGTATGGAAGAGGTGGATCCTTGCTGCATGTTGACAACCAACCGGGCGGCTTCTTCAAAGAGCGGGTCTTTGATACCCAGATCCGCTTCGGAGATGGCGCCTCCTTCGCCTTCCGGTACGTATTCCGGCAGGGCGAAAGCGCTGGGGTACGATTGCTGTTTGGCGATGAAGGTGGTGATGGATTCGATCTCCGGCGTGTCTACAAAAGCGCATTGTACGCGGGTCATTTCGCTGCCGACGGACATCAGCATATCTCCGCGCCCGATCAACTGGTTGGCGCCGGGGGAGTCGAGAATGGTGCGGGAGTCGATCATGGAGGCCACTTTGAAGGCGATCCGCGCCGGGAAGTTGGCTTTGATGACTCCGGTAATGATATTGGTGGAGGGGCGCTGGGTGGCGATGATCATGTGGATCCCCACTGCCCTGGCCAATTGGGCGATGCGGGCGATGGGCTGTTCCACCTCCTTGCCGGCTGTCATGATGAGGTCGGCGAATTCGTCCACGATGACCACGATGTACGGCAGGTATTTGTGCCCTTTTTGCGGGTTCAGCGACCGTTTTACGAATTTGTCGTTGTACTCCTTGATGTTTCGCACCTGCGCCTCTTTCAGCAGGTCGTACCGGCTGTCCATTTCCATGCAGAGCGAATTGAGGGTGTTGATCACCTTGGATGTTTCCGTGATGATGGCTTCTTCTTCTTCCGGCAGCTTGGCCAAAAAGTGTTTCTCGATGATCGAATAGATGCTCAGTTCGACCTTTTTGGGGTCTACCATGACAAATTTCAGTTGGGCCGGATGTTTTTTGTACAGCAGGGAGGTGATGATGGCGTTCAGGCCGACTGATTTTCCCTGTCCGGTTGCCCCGGCTACCAACAGGTGGGGCATTTTGGCCAGGTCGAATGTAAAGGTTTCGTTGGAGATGGTGCGTCCGAGTGCGACGGGCAGAGCATATTTTGCTTCCTGGAATTTTTTGGAGGCGATGATGCCCCGCATGGATACGACCTCCGGGTTCTGGTTGGGGACTTCGATGCCGATGGTGCCGGCGCCCGGAATGGGAGCGATGATGCGGATGCCGAGCGCTGCCAGGCTGAGCGCGATGTCGTCTTCCAGGTTCTTGATCCGGGAGATCTTAACCCCCGGAGCCGGAATGATTTCGTACAGTGTCACTGTCGGGCCGATGGTGGCTTTGATCTTGACGATCTCTATTTTGTAATTTCGCAGGGTTTCTACGATCTTGTCTTTGTTTTCGGCTAACTCCTCCTGGGTCACTTTGGGGTGCCCGCCGGAGTGTTCTTCCAACAGTTCGAGCGGCGGGTATTCGTAGTGCGAAAGATCGAGGGTGGGGTCGTAGTCGCCTTCCGGCTGGAGGTTGGCGGAAACGGTTTCTTCGTTTTTTTCCCGGTTGACGGTCAGTTCCACATCATCTTCCGGAAATTCTTCCTCACCGAAAGCAGCCGTGTTTTTGGAAGGAAAGGTAAAATCGGTGATGGAGACCGGGATCTCTCCGAAATCCGGATCCAGTATCTCCGGCGGTGCGATCTCTTCCGGCTCTTCTTCCGGCAACAGATCGTTCGCCTCCTGTTTTCTCCCGAAATCCGGGAGTTTAAAAATTTCCGCCGATTCCACCGGTTGCTGTTGCTCATTCCCGGATGGATCTTCCGGTTGTGGAGGCAAGGGTTGTATTAACTCCTTTTTCTTGGGGAAGAGTCGTTTGAAAAAAGCGACACAGCGGTGAAATGCCCGCTCAAATCCGAAAAAGAGGAGGATGGAGAAGGAGAGGATCAGGATAAAAAAGGTTCCGATCTTTCCGGTCAGTGCGTTGAGCCATTGGGTGACGAAATAGCCGTGGGCTCCGCCGGGGTACAGGTAGGATTCTTTCAGCCCGAACCAGTAATCTGCCAGATCGGAGGCATATCCCAGGAAAAGTGAGATCCAGACGATGAACAGGAGCGAAAAGAATACTTTCCGGGGAAAACGGGCGATCTTTTTTCCGGTGATGCGGATGCCGCATAAAAGCAGGATGTAACAAAACAGGAAAGAGGCGACGCCGAACCAGCGGTTGATCAGCAGGTCGGATATCCAGGCGCCCAGTTTTCCGGCCGGATTTTCGGCTGTTATGCCGGGATTGGCGATTACTTTCTGCAGTCCTTTGTCGATCAGGCTTTGGTCGATACCGCCGGTAAAGAAGAAGCCGATTAAGGAGAAAAGCGTATATAGCGCTACCAGTGTCAGTGTTATTGCTAAAACAGCGCGCACCCGGGAATCTTCCCAAAAGGAAAGTTCCGTCGACTGTTTTTTGGGAACTTTGGCCGGCTGGGAAGTGCTCTTTTTTTTCATGTTCGGGCAAACGGTCTTTGGTCTTTCGTATTCCACGGCGAAGATACAAAAAATATTTACATTCGTGAAAAAGTGGTTGCTGAATACAGGGCGAGTGTATGAAATTTTGTTGTTTTTTATGTGGAGGGCGTCCGGGCGCTCCGGGCGGGAAAGAGAACGATCGTTGCTCCCGACAACCGTCCCGAAGGATCAATACTCCTTCGCTTTGCAGAGGCTGTCTGATAGCTGAATTGTAAAAAATATGTTTTTTGTATTTGACCGGAGCGGTGGTGGAAAAAGAGAGGAGTTCCGGACGGTTGCCCGGTTGCTGAATATTGTAATTGTGGAGGGGATTGTTTTAAAGGGAGGGTTGGGGTTGATAGAGGTAGCGTTTGATGCTTTTTTTGGGTGTTTTTTCAAATTCTTCCTGCCGGATCCGGATCCGGCTGATCTGGCTGTAAGCGGGTAGTTCCCGGTTCAGCATTTTCCGGCTGTGTTCTAATTGTTTATATACTTCTTCGGGAGAGAGGCGGGAACGTTTGACTGCTTCTGCTTCCGGATGGATCAGCGCGATCAGTTTTCCGTTTTCGCTGATCACAAGGGATTCGGATACGTAGGGCATGACGTTTAGTTTGTCTTCGATCTCTTCGGGGTAAATGTTTTGACCGCTGGATCCCAGGATTGTGTTTTTGCTTCGTCCTTTGATGTACAGGTATCCCGCTTCGTCCAGGATGCCCAGGTCGCCGGTGTGCAGCCATCCCTCCGGGTCGATTGCTTCGGCGGTGGCTTCCGGGTTTTTGTAGTATCCCTTCATTACATTTTCCCCTTTGACGATGATCTCCCCGGCGATCTGCCGGGCATTGGGCGAATCGATTTTTATTTCCATCCGGGCGACGGCTTTTCCGCAGGAGCCTGGCCGGAAGGTTTGCCAATGATCGAAGGAGATTCCCGGCCCGCATTCTGTCATGCCGTATCCGACGGTAAAGGGAAAACGGATGGAGAACAGGAAGGATTCGACTTCGTGGTTCAGGGCGGCGCCGCCCACTGCCAGCAGTTTGAAACGTCCTCCGAAGGCGTCCAATACTTTTTGGCGGATCCGGGCCTGTAATGGTTTGTTGATGAGGGGTATTTTCAAAAAGAGCCGGATGTGGGGGCGTTTCAGTTTCGGGAGCACCTGGTTCCGGATGATTTTTTCGATGACTAATGGGACGGCGACGATCAGGTGGGGGCGGACGGTGGAGAATACTTCTGCAATGATCCGGGGCGAGGGGATTTTGGAGAGGAAGAAAATTTGGTTCCCGCTTGTGAATGGGTAGATGAATTCGAATGCCAGCCCGTACATGTGGGCCATGGTCAGGATAGAGACCAGTTTTTCTCCGGGATTGTATCCCAGTTGATCCAGAGCGAACCGGAGGTTGGACCACAGGCTGAGGTAGGGAAGTAGTACTCCTTTGGAGGCGCTGCTGGTGCCGGAGGTGTAATTGATCAGGGCGATTTCGTCCGGATCTTCCCGCCGGTACCGGATGTGGCCGGCGTGCTGTTTTTCGCACTGCCGGTTTGCCTGTTTTTGTGCGGCAGTGATTGTTTCTGTCCGGGCGTGCCGGATGGTGTAGTCTTCCATCCGGATGATCCCTTCCAGTGCGGGCATGTGTTTGTGGTCGATGGTGTTCCAGACGGAATCCCCGGCAAACAGCAGTTTGGATCCGGAGTGGTTGATGATGTGGTGGATGTTGTCGGCCTTGAATTCGTGCAGGATGGGAACGGCTGTTGCTCCGTAGGTCAGTATGGCCAGAAAGGTGATGCCCCAGTTGGAGCTGTTGCGGCTGCAAAGGGCGATTTTGTCGCCTTTTTTTATTCCTCCCTGTTCAAATAAAATATGCAGTTTTTCTATTTGCCGGGCAACGTCTTTGTAGCGGTGTGTCGCCCCTTTGTAGTCGGTGAGCGCCGGAAGATCCCAGTAGTCTTTGATACTGTTTTCGATGAGTTCGATGAAGCTTTTTTGCATCGTGAGGTATTTCTATACATTTCGTTATAGCGTGAAATTCCGGAAAAAGTTTGGGGAAGGGGAAAATAACGGGGTAAATGTCCGTGTAAAAATAAAAAAGTGAATTTTTTTTGCGTTTTTTTTGCGGTGCGGTTTTGTTTGTTTAAACTCGAGCTTGGTACGAGCTTGGTACGACGGAGGTGTGAGGCGGATTTTGGTGTAAAAGTGTTAAAATGTGTTTATTTGAACGGTGGGGTGTGGTTTTTGGGTTTGAGATTGGCACGAAGTTTGTTATGGGGCGATTTCCGGAGATTTCCGGGCGATGATGATGATGCGTTGGGCGGGGTTGGCGGTGGTGGCAAAGAGGTAGAGATCGCCTCCTTCTGCGATGCCGGACCGTTGGCGGAGTTCGGCGACGGTGAGCGGGAAGTTGCGGACGGTGATGTTGGCTTTGGGGATCTCTTTTTTGAGTTCTTTCCAGTTTTTTCCGGAGAATGTGATGATTTTTTCCACCCGGAATTGCCGCCCCGGGAATGCCGGAAGCCATTGGCCGGAGGTGTACAGGTGGCTGTTTTTGTGTAGTTTGTACACTTTGAAGCGTTCGGCGATGGTTTTGAAGGCGCCTCCTTTTAACAGGGCGGCGTGGGGTTCGTAGAGGTAGGCGGAGATGCTGTTTGCCGGGTGTTCTGCACAGGTTTTTTCTTCCCGGGGGGTGAATGTAAAGGGAATGGTTTTTTCGCCGGGTTTCAGGTTGACGCAGGTGATTTTTACTTTTTCGGCCGGGAATGTTCCGGCTTCTAATACGAAGAGGAGTTCTTTGCATTCGTTGTGCAGGGCTATTGCGTGTATTTCCCGGGTTTCGGGTAACAGGCGGAGTGTTTCTCCGATGTCCGCCATTGGGGAGGTTTTCAGGATCAGGCGTTTGCAGCGGGGCAGGAGGAGGGGTTTCAGGGTGAGGATGTCGGGTTCGCAGTCGGAGAGGGCGAACAGGCGGCGGTTTCCGGCTGCCCGGCGGGCGGGGTCGATGTAGAATGTACCGGCTGAAAGTTCTCCGGCTAAAGTGGTGGCGTCGCCTTCTATGATCCGGATGTTTTCTGCGCCGAGTATCCGGAAGTTGAGGCTGGCGGCCCGGCAGTAGTCCGGGTTTTGTTCGATGTAGGTGACGGAAGTTGTTTTGCGGGAGAAATACCAGCTGTCTATTCCTAATCCGCCGGTCAGGTCGCACAGGTTTTCTCCTTTCAGCAGTGATTGTTTGTAGGCTGCGCAGGCTTCCGAGGAGCACTGCTCGGCCGAGAGCCGGGAGGGGAAGAACAGGGCGGGGTTTGCATACCATTCCGGCAGTTTGTCCCGGATCTGCCGGCGGGCTGTGATCTGGATTACGGCCGCCGGGATGTCGATTCCCGGAAATCTGCCTGCCTGCAGCAGTAGTTTGTCTGTGTCGTCGTCTGCGTGTTGCCGGATGAATTCCCGCAGTTCGTCGGAAAGCGGATGGATCATACTTGTTTGTTTACCGGACAAAAGTAGTGAAAGCTGAAAGTATAATCAAACAAACTTGAATTATGCTCAGGGCAAATGCATGAATTTTTGTTCTTTTTCTACGAACGCTTCGGTCTGTTGTTTCCGGAAGTGGGTCCTCCGCTGCGGTTTTCTAAGCTGTGGCTTTCACTGGAATCCGACATCGAGCGAAGCTCAATGTCGGATTCCAGCGAACGACAGGCATTAGACAACCGTTGCGGAGACAGGGTTCCCGAAGGACAATACACCTGCGCGTCCCGGAGTGGCGGCGATAACCGTGATGGGCGTCCGGGTTCCCGGAGGATCAATACTCCGGAGCGTCCGGGTGACCCGACTGTAAAGAACAACAATTTTTTGTGCGTTTGTCTTGCGGAACAGAGAATTATTACTACTTTTGCGCCGTATTTTAAAATAATGTCTAATTTATTGATTTAGAAACAATTTAATTTATCATGTCTGAGGAACAAAAAGAGTTGCAAACAGAGGTTG
Organism: Culturomica sp.; assembly: GCA_031271755.1. Taxonomy (GTDB): domain Bacteria; phylum Bacteroidota; class Bacteroidia; order Bacteroidales; family Marinifilaceae; genus UBA944. The sequence goes on along the minus strand of JAISVB010000037.1, from coordinate 3,571 downwards.
CAGAAAAAAAAGAAACTAAAAAAGCAATGCCTGTGATGAGTGCGGAGGCCGATAATGATTTCGATTGGGATGCTTATGCCAATGATGAGATCGTTTCGTCGTCCGAGAAAAAGGCATTGGAGGAAAAGTATGCCGGAACTCTCTCACAGGTCGCCGAGCGCGAGGTGGTGGACGGAAAGGTGATTTCCATGAATAAAAGGGAGGTTGTTGTAAATATCGGCTATAAATCGGACGGTATTATTTCCCTGAATGAGTTCCGCTACAATCCGGAGTTGAAGGTGGGGGATACGGTAGAGGTGTATGTGGAGATTCAGGAAGACAAAAAGGGGCAGCTCAACCTGTCGCACAAAAAAGCCCGCGCGTTGCGCAGTTGGGATCGTGTGAACGAAGTGCTGGAAAAAGACGAAATTATCAAAGGATTTGTGAAGTGCCGTACAAAGGGCGGTATGATCGTGGATGTGTTTGGCATTGAAGCGTTCCTGCCGGGTTCCCAGATCGACGTGAAACCGATCCGCGATTACGATATTTATGTGGGGAAGACCATGGAGTTCAAGGTGGTGAAGATCAACCAGGAATTCAGAAATGTGGTGGTATCCCACAAGGCGTTGATCGAAGCCGAACTGGAACAGCAGAAAAAAGAGATCATCTCCAAATTGGAAAAAGGCCAGGTACTCGAAGGGACGGTGAAGAATATTACTTCGTACGGGGTGTTTATCGATCTGGGCGGTGTGGATGGATTGATCCACATTACGGATCTCTCGTGGGGCCGCGTAACTCATCCGAATGAGATTGTTCAGTTGGACGAGAAGTTGAATGTGGTGATCTTGGATTTCGACGACGAAAAGAAACGGATTGCTTTGGGATTGAAGCAATTGACCCCGCACCCGTGGGATGCTTTGGATACTGAATTGAAAGTAGGCGATAAGGTGACCGGTAAGGTGGTGGTGATGGCTGATTACGGTGCTTTTGTGGAGATTGCCGCCGGTGTGGAGGGTTTGATCCATGTTTCCGAAATGTCCTGGTCGCAGCACCTGCGTTCCGCTCAGGATTTTATGAAAGTGGGGGATGAGGTGGAAGCTGTGATCCTGACACTGGATCGCGACGAAAGGAAGATGTCTTTGGGTATCAAACAGTTGAAAAACGACCCCTGGCAGCAGATCGAAGTGAAGTACGGCGTGGGCAGTAAGCACAATGCTACTGTGCGGAACTTTACGAACTTCGGTGTGTTTGTGGAGATTGAGGAGGGTGTAGACGGCCTGATCCACATTTCCGATCTCTCTTGGACCAAGAAAGTGAAACATCCGGCGGAATTTACCCAGATCGGTGCGAGTATTGAGGTGGTGGTGCTGGAGATTGACAAGGAAAACCGTCGTTTGAGTTTGGGACACAAACAGTTGGAAGAGAATCCCTGGGATGTGTTTGAAACGATCTTTACCTTGGATTCCGTACATGAAGGAACTATTACCGAAATATTCGATAAAGGGGCTGTGATCGCTCTGCCTTACGGGGTGGAAGGTTTTGCTACTCCCCGTCATTTGGTGAAGGAGGACGGAACGCCTGCTAAAGCCGACGAGAAGTTGGAGTTTAAGGTGATCGAATTCAATAAGGGTGCTAAGCGGATTATTTTGTCGCACTCCCGTATTTTTGAAGATGCGCAGAAATCCGATGAGAAATCGAAGAAGAGCGCTGATGAGAAGAGCACTAAAAAAGCGGTGAAGCAGGTAAAGGACAAATTGGAGAAGACGACGCTGGGCGATATTACGGAACTGGCTGCTTTGAAGGAGCAGATGGTGGCTGAAGAGAAGCCGAAAGCGCCGAAAGCGCCGAAGAAAGTCCAGGAAGTTCCCGAGGTTCCCGAGGCTGCGGCCGAAGAGGCTCCGGAAGGGACAACCGAAGCGTAACCGGATGGATGACCGGTGAAATTTGAACTGACTATATTGGGGTGCGGTTCTGCCGTCCCCACTTCTAAGAGAAACTGCGCCGCTCAGGTACTTCAGGTACTTGAGCGGTACTTTCTTATAGATTGCGGAGAGGGTACGCAACACCAGCTTCGCCGTTTTCATATCCCGTACAATAAGATCAATCATATTTTTATTTCCCATTTGCACGGGGATCATTTTTTTGGTCTGGTGGGCCTGCTTTCGACTCTTTCGTTGCAGAACCGCCGGGGAGCCCTGCATGTTTATGCAGATAGCCGGCTTCAGGAACTTTTGGAGTTCCAATTGCATCTGTTGCACAGCCGGTTGGGGTATCCGCTGGTATTTCATCCGCTGGGCCGGGAGGAGGAGGTGATCTATGAGGATAAAGTGGTAACGGTGACTGCTTTTCCGCTGTTGCACCGGAAAGAGGCGCCGGTATCCGGTTTTCTGTTCCGGGAGAAGGAGCGGGAGAGAACTGTCCGGAAGGAGATGGCGGATGCCTGGCAGGTGCCTGTTTCTTTTATGCAGCATTTGAAGCGGGGGGAGGATTTTGTGACGCTGGAGGGGGAGCGGGTGCCTAATGAACGGCTGACTTTGGCTCCGCCGCCTGTCCGTTCGTATGCTTATATGACTGATACTCTTTACCGGGAGGCTTTTGCCGGGTATGTGAAAGGAGCGGATTTGCTTTACCACGAGGCGACGTATGGACAGGAGGCGGAGGTTTTGGCCCGGACTACTTTTCACAGTACGGCCGGGCAGGCGGCTTTGCTGGCGCGAGTTGCCGGAGCCGGAAAGTTGTTGCTGGGGCATTTTTCGGCCCGTTACCCTGATCCGGCTTGCCTGTTGCCGGAAGCCCGGGCGGTGTTTCCCGATACGGAGATTTGTACGGATGGGGATGTTTTTGCTGTTCCGTTGAAAAGGAGGGGCGGTAATGGGGCGGAAGGTGTTTTTTGAGTGTCTTTTTTTGCTTTTGTAATTTCCTGAAAATGAGTGTTCTAAAAAAATAATGCCTGTTTTTTTTGAAAAAAAGAGGGAAAGGGTGTAACCTGTTGTATGTTTTTTCCGTTGAATCCTGTGTAAATGATGATTGAGATTTTAGTAGCTGTTATTTAGATTGAGTTATTTAACACAGAGAGGGAGGGGATAGCTTTTACAACAAGCTGGTTTTCGAGGTCGTTCTTTAACATGTTGGAGCATAGTCTACGGGACATTATACCACGCACATACACCACGCACACACAGACGCACACATACAACATCTTTTCAAAAAGTCCTATATGTTTCACGGTTATCGAACCTGAGGGATGCCTCCCTTTTTTATTCAAACAGTTGAGCTTTTACTGGAATCCGATTTTATTCAAACAGTTGATTGCACGTTATTCTTTTTTTGCTTTTTTCATTACCGCTTCGGTTTGTTGTTTCCGGAAGCGGGTCCTCCGCTGCGGTTTTCTAAGCTGTGGCTTTCACTGGAATCCGACACTCCTCCGTCACTTCGTTCCTCCGTCGGCCCTTCGGGCAGAACGGATTCCGGGTGTTCAGCCACAGCCAGAAAACAATTCGCAGCTCCCGGACATGCTTCCGGAAATCAACAGACCTTCGCTTCTTGCGTAATTGATAACGAGATGACTTTGAGTAAATATCCCAACCAGAAC
>JAISVB010000029.1 GCA_031271755.1 Culturomica sp. | reverse complement strand
TTTTGCGCTACAAAAAGGATCGAAAATGTGCTTTTGTCTGCCTTCATGATGTGTGCTTTTTTACGCTCAAAACCTGCGTACAGATGTGTGTGAGCGTGTTTTCAGGACAAACATAACATCACTTTTTGGACCGTGCAAGGCCCCGCCGCCGAATGCCGTAACCTATGCCGTAAATCACCGCAGGGTGGTTACGATTAACTTACTCGCATCCCGCCGTACCCCGCCGCAATGCGCTGTTTTACGCCGTATGTCGTATTTGGAAGTCCGATTCAGAGATGATGCAGAACCCCCGCCAGAAGCGGCTGTGAGGGCGATTCAACAAAAAAAGCGACCCTAAAGTCGCTTTTTCGTGTGATCCCGCTGGGGACCCAAGTGATCCAGCTGGGAGCCGGGTTAATCTATTTAATTATTTGATACGCAGTTAATTATGTGTATTTTGTCTGTTATTTCGAATCGAAGGTCACAAACTGGTTACTGTTAAGTGTCGCAGTCCTTCGCATCTTTTTCAAAACTGGTTACAGGTTCGATAAACGGCTGTTTATAAGTTATTTACCTATATCAGAAGACCATTAAGATAGCTGCTTACCTCGGCGAAATTGTTTAGCTTAACCACACTGCCTTTCTCACTTACCTTCTTCTCTTTGTTCTGCGTCTGGCTGACAGCGTCAAAAACCATCTGAATATCTTCGGAAACATTCGCGAGCGATACTTTGATGTCTGACGATTTGTTTTTCAAAAACGTATTATAGAACTCGTCGATAAAACTGCGGGTAACGAATTTGACGTTCGCAAAATCAATAACAACCGACTTTTCATTCATATTCCGAATGAAAAGCGACAAGTCGCTAACAGCCGACCTCGATTTCAGGTCGGAACTCAGGATCGTCGTTATGTCAATAATGGCACTCATAGTGGCAAAGGTAACAAAATTATTCGAGATAGTTGATGTAACTGAACGCATTATTATTATACGGTATCCGAAAAGTAATTATTGTTCCATTCCATCGGAATTGCTCCGGGAGCAGGAGAAATTTGTCGAGTTCCTTGCTTTTCAAGTGGATCGCCTTGCCGGAGATCATAACGTAGTGCCCACCCAGTCCGTCGATCAACATCTTTTTTGAAGTGATGATACCGTACCCCCGGTTCTCGGCATTCGGCAGGTTTTTCGTGGATATACCTCTGTTCGCCGCTTGGATGGCTTCCAAGTCCGACTCGATCTCATTGTTATTCTGTTTCCGATAACTGCCCAAAAGCGTGATGCCGGTGTCGGCTATGCAAACATCCAGATATCCCTTCTTCGGGTAAGCCTGTGCGAAAATATACCCTCGTTCCGATTCGGAATGTTCCGTGATGTTGTCGATGCTTTCCCCGATCATGTATTTTAAGCCGGCAACGATATTCGGAGCGAGTCCCAACTGCCTCGAAATAATCGACTCCACGGTGGACAAAATTGCGTTTTTCTCATCGTCGTTTCGCACCGAGGCCGGAAAGTTGACTATCGGAATGAAGTTTTTGTGGACATAGCCCTCCATGTGGGCAAGAAACTCGCTGCGCCTCATGCCGTCGGGAATAATACCGTCGGGGAAATGAACGGTACTCAGATATGGCGAAAGATTCACACAGTTTATCTGCCGCGGGTTCCCGTGCAAATAAACCATCAGAGGTAAAACAAACAGGGGTGAGACAAACCTCGTGGAGTTGAAATCGATGGTGATATTCTCATCGCTACTCTCCTCGATTTGGTTGATAATCTCCAAAACCGGCATCAGCCCGTTGAGTAGTTTGTCATCTTGTATATTTATCTTTTTTTGAATTACCATACGTTCAACATCCTTTATGCAAAATTATAAAAAACTTCGGATTCTTTCTTCGAGAGGTGATGTAATATCACGAGCCAGTCTGTCGAGTGTTTCTTCGGCAAGTTTTTTATTGACGAGTTCGCAGTCCCAAACGACGAGAACTTTCCATTCTAATCGGGCGAGCCTGGCTGCGAAGCCACCGGGTGCTTTTGGAACATTTTTTTATTGTTGTCTCAACCGGAAGGCAAGGAGAGCGAACAGCAGCAGCAGGGGCAGGGAAGCGGCGGGAACGGCCGGCAAGGCCCAGAACCAAAGCGGGAAACCGATCAGCAGCACTATGCCATACGCCAAAAGATAGCCCCGGATAATGTGCCCCGGCGTTTTCCGGAACAGGGTAAAGGCCACCGGGAGGTTGAGCGGATTGGCCCAGATCAGGTTCAGGTTGGGAGCGGTGATGGGGTGTTCGGTAAAATAGCCCAGGAACACCAGCAACACACCGACGGCTCCCGAAGCGGCAAAGAGCAGAAATGCCGAGCCTTTCAGCAGGGCGGGCGAACCGGTCAGGAGAATAGCTCCGGCCAGCAACAGTGCACTGAGCGTAAATACGAAAAACGGGGAAGTATACCACGGAGAAGAGGTGGCCGGATCCGGAGTTTCATACAGGGAATAGGCCTCCGATACGATGGGTTGACCCTCTACGGTGGCTCCCTCCAGCGCTTTCATCAGGTAGTCGGGCAGGAACATGTATTCGTACGGAGTGGCCGTTTGGGAGCCGGATTGTCCGAGAATGGTATGGATTCCCCATTTTACCCACGGCATTCGGACTAAATATTCGTCCAGCAGGTTCCAAAAACTTTTGTGCTCCTCCCGGCTGTTCCATTGAACGGAGTGAGGGGAGACACTTTGTTCGATCAGGTCGCGGATCCGGGTAGAACAGTTGTCGTATAAAAAATTGTACAAATAGGTGCGGTTGGCCGGTTTGTAGTTTTCTACGAGTTTGTCGAACAACTGTTGTTTGCCGGTGGAATCCAGCGCCAATACCTGTACCCGTATACCCCGGGGGTCGGACAAGTGTCCTTCGACAAAATCCCGGTACGGCATGCAACTGAGTTGATAGGGCAGGAGCCCCTGTGCGAATTTGAAATAGAAGTGTTTGGTGCGGAAATCGAACGTACCGTAATTGAACAGCAGGTCGATCTCATTTTGCGGATCGGAGACCCGGACGGCTATGTGGCCAAACACGGAGTACAGCTCTGTTCCGGGCGCATGGGTCAGGATGCTGACGGAGGCCTCCGGGGAGAGCCGGAGGGTTTGGGCGGAAAGCGTTCCGGCGGTGCACAGCAAGATCAATAGCAGATAAAATGGTTTCATGTACGTCTGTTTAGAAGGTTATCGGGGTATTCGATCCCGCAGAGAAAGAGGCCTTTACCCGGTGCGGACATGCCTGCCCGGCACCGGTCTTTGGCTTCGATGATCGCCCGGAAATCGCCGGCGCTCAATTTTCCCTGGCCGACCTCTGCCAGGGTGCCGACAATGGCCCGCACCATGTTCCGCAGGAAACGGTCTGCCCGGATGGTAAAGACCAATTGCTTCCCCGTGTCTTTCCAACCGGCTTCCAGAATGGTGCAGAGGTTGGTTTTGGTGTCGGTATGGAGCTTGGCGAAGCTGGTAAAATCGATGTATTCGAATAAAACGGCACAGGCTTCGTTCATTTTGTCGATATCCGGCAACGGAAAAAAGCGGGCGGCAAAGTCGCAGGTAAAGGGATCTTTTTCCTTGTCTATAAAGTATTTGTACGTTCGGGAGCAGGCCGAAAAACGGGCGTGTGTTTCCGGGGCGACGGGGTAGATCCGGTGTACGGCGATCCCTTTGCCGGTCATGCTGTTCAGTTTGTGTACCAGCAGTTCCGGATCCGGAAGTTCTGCTTCCGTGTCGAAATGGGCGATAAAGAAAGAGGCGTGCACCCCGGTGTCCGTCCGTCCTGCGCCAACCACCGCCGTTTCCTGCCGGAGGTAGCGGGAGAGAGCGCTGTTCAGCTCTTCCTGCACGGAGGGAGCGTCCGGCTGTATCTGCCAACCGTTGTAAGCGCTTCCGTTGTAGGACAATTCGATAAAGTAACGCTGCATTCTGGATTCTATCGTCAAAACAGTCACAAAGATACGAAAAAAAACATACCTTTGTCGAATGGAGAGTATCGCTGAAAACCTTGGACGTATTGCCGCTTCGTTGCCGCGGGAGGTGAGGTTGGTGGCTGTTTCCAAGCAGCACTCCGCGGCTTCCGTGGAGGAGGCGTACAGGTGGGGGCAGCGTCTGTTCGGGGAGAACAAGGTGCAGGAGTTGGCGGAGAAGTACGAGCGCCTGCCCAAAGATATCGAGTGGCATTTTATCGGTCACCTGCAAACCAACAAAGTGAAGTACATCGTGCCGTTTGTTTCCCTGATCCATTCGGCGGACAGTCTGAAACTGCTGCAAACCATCGACCGGGAGGCCGGAAAGTGCGGACGGGTCGTCGAGTGCCTGTTGCAGTTTCACATTGCGGAAGAGGAGAGTAAATTCGGGTTGGACGAACGGGAAGCCGGAGAGATGCTGGAAAGTCCGCTGTTCAGGGAGATGCGGCACATACGGATTGCGGGGGTGATGGGAATGGCGACTTACACCGGGGACCGGGAACAGATCAGAAAGGAGTTCCGTCGTTTAAGAGAGATTTTTGAAAGGCTGAAACAGGACTATTTTGCGGAAGATCCTGTTTTCCGGGAGATTTCCATGGGGATGTCGGGAGATTACGAATTGGCGGTGGAAGAGGGAAGCACGCTGGTGCGAGTCGGAAGCTCCCTGTTCGGTGAACGGAGTTACTAAGGTGCAGTTCCTGAAGTATTTCGGAGAGCACAGGATAGATTGATCAAATAAGCATGTGTGTAATTTTAAACTGATAAAAATTATGAGATTTCTGCTGTTTTTATTGGCGGTGAGTTTTTGCTCCTGCATGGGAAGTAACCGGTACGAAGGGATCCCGGAAAAATACCACAAAGGATTGGACAAGGCGTTGAAGATAGCGGGGGAGAATGCCGGGGAACTGACCCGTGCGCTGGACTCTTGCGACGCCCGGTACAAAGAGGGAATGGCTTTCCTGATCGTAAACATGCCCGAACGGGATCTGAAAGAGCTGAAAGCCGGTTTTTTGGTAAACAACGTGGATTTTGCTTACTTGGCCCGGGAGCGTTTTCCGTGGGCGCAGAACGTACCGTTGGACATCTTCTTCAACGACGTGTTGCCGTACGTCAGCCTGAACGAGCCCCGGGACGAGTGGCGGGCGGATTTCTACGGCCGTTTTTCGGCGTATGTGGCGGATTGTAAAGATATTTTTGAAGCCATAGATTCGGTAAACCGGAACCTCCGGGACGAGGTGCGGGTGGATTACAGTACCCGCCGGAAACGTCCCGATCAGAGTCCGTACGAGTCGATGGCGCAGGGGGTAGCCTCCTGCAGCGGGCTCTCCATCCTACTGACGGATGCCTTCCGGTCGGTGGGAATTCCCGCCCGGGTCGCCGGCACCCCCAGTTGGCACGACAACCGGGGAAACCACAACTGGGTAGAGGTTTGGGCAGACGGAAAGTGGTATTTTACCGAGTATTATCCCAATAAATTAAACCTGGCGTGGTTTTTTGCCGACGCCGGAAAGGCGGTGAAAGGGGACAGTGTTTATGCCATTTACGCCTCCTCCTTCCAACCGGCGGACACATACTTTCCGTTGGTGTGGGACAGCACCATCCGCTACGTACACGCCGAAGATGTGACGGACCGTTACGTAGAGCTGTACAGGGAGTACGAAGCCCGGATTAAAGCGGACGGGAACCACGTTTCGCTGAAAGTGGTGATGTTCAAAAAGGAGCAGAAGGAACAAAATTCCGACGACCGCGAAGCGGTAAACGTGGATATCTTTTGCGGAACGGAGCAGGTGGGCGGCGGACGGACGCCCGGTGTGGAGCGCGATATGAACGATATGCTGGAGTTTTTGGTGGAAAAGAACAAAACCTACACGTTCAAGTATGCGGGATCCGATAGAAAGCCCCGCGAGGTGGATGTAGCCGTGGGCGATGCGCCTCTGACAGTCCGGTTGTTTATGGAGTAGGCGTTGTTTCTTCCGCCGGGAGAGGCCCGCTTGAAAAGATATCCTCTTTTTGAGCGGGCTTTTTTTCGATCAGCCACATAAAATCTTTCAGGAACCGCTCTTCGGGAGCGACTAAGAAGGTCGGGGTCAGGTTGCCCTCTACGCTGTTGATAAAGACGATGTCTTTTACTTTTCGTTCCCGGAGGTAAATTTTCAGGTAGGAACTGGTGGCTTTGTTCAGCCCGATGATGACCCCTTTATCATCCGGGTAGTAAAGCGTCTCTCCGTTCCCGTTTACATCGACCAGATAGAGTTCGTTGTTCCGCATGTACCCGATCATATCTTTCCCTTTGATCTGGTTGTACTGGGTGGTATCCAACCGGTTGACGATCATGGCTTTTTCGTTCAGATAAAAGCGGTCGATCTGGTTGTTGCTCAGCAACAGGCGGATGGTGGTAGAGGTCATTTGGTTTCCGGCCGCCCACACAATGGGGAACTCCCCGCTTTTAGCATACAGGTAGATGGTGGAATCGGCTACCGGAAAGGACATAGAGTCCGCGATCCCCTGCAATTCGGGGTTGAAAAATTTGACCCGGTGGTACGCCTTCAGGAGGTTGTTCCCGGCCGTATCCTTGACAACAAAGAGGGTATCGCTGTGCAGAAACAGGGAGTCCTGTTTACCGACTAATGTCAGCAGGGCGCGGATGGTCACGTATGCGGAGTCGTTGTTCCGGTACACCTCTCCGTAATGCCCCTCCACAATGACGTTGTTGACCGTATCGTAGAGGTGGAGGTTTTGTTTCATCACAACGGTGGCGGTAATGCTGTCTACAAGCATCGTGTCTGCTTTCCCCAGGTATTCGTTGTACGTCAGGGTGTTGTTTTTGTACAGTTCCGCGTGCGAAGTGAGGGAGTTGTACCACCCGTCTTCCGAATAGAGGGTGCGGTTTTCCCCGTAGATGGTCGTCGGGCCGACAATGGTGTTGATCTTGCTCTGCGTGTTGTATTTCAGGGTATCCGAATGGAGGTCGTATTCGGCCGTATGTACCCGCACGCTGTCCCGGAAAAAGGCTTCGTCCCAATCGACGTAATAGTAACCTGTCCGGCTGACCAATGTAGAAGCGTCGTCTTTCAGCGTTCCTTCGTTGAAGTAGTGCCCGATCCGACCGAACGCATCGTAATCCAAAAAATGAGTGGTCAGAACCACCTCCTGGTTTTGCAGGGTGACATTCTGCCGTATTTTGACTAAGCGGGTATTCCCGTCATAAGTCAACCGGTCGCCCCACAGGTTGAGGGTGTCGTTCTGTACGATGTGGATGTGTCCGAACGCTTCGATGTAATTCTGTTCGGTATACTGGTAGAGGGTATCGCACGTCATGGTAAAATCATCGTGCCGCATCCGGACATGGCCCAGCAGGATGTTCCGGCGACCCGCTACGTCCAGAACCGCCGAGTCGGCATGTTGGATCTGGATGCTGGCCTTCTGTTGCGAAAAAAGGGAGCCGGATACCAACAGGCACACCAACAGGCCTGTCGCTTTCAGGTACGCTACAAAAGGGTAGGGGGACGGTCGGCCGCTCATGGTATCGGATACAACCGTTATTTCAGTAATTCGCCGATCAACGATTCCAACGCAATGTGCTCCGCTTCGGCTTTGTAGTTTTTAAAGATCCGGTGCCGCAGGATCGGTTCCGCCACGTATTTGACATCTTCGATATCGGGGGCGTATTTACCGTTCAGCGCCGCATATGTTTTGGCTCCGGAGATCAGGAACTGGGACGCTCTCGGCCCGGCCCCCCAGTTCAGGTATTTCTCTGCCAACGGATGCGCTCCGGGCTTTCCCGGCCGGGTTTTGGCCACCAGCCGGACAGCATATTCCGTCACGGGGCGCGGCACAGGCATCAGGCGGATGACGGATTGGTAGGAGAGCAGCTCTTCCCCGTCGATCACTTTGGCCAATTTCTTCAATCCCTCGCCGGTCGTACTTTCCACGATGCGGATCTCCTCCTCCAAAGCCGGATAGTCCAGCGTAATACTGAACATAAACCGGTCCAATTGCGCTTCCGGCAGGGGATAGGTACCTTCCTGTTCGATCGGGTTCTGGGTCGCCAGCACAAAAAAAGGCTGTTCAAGCATCCGGGTAACGCCGGCAGCGGTTACTTCGCGTTCCTGCATTGCTTCCAGCAGGGCGCTCTGCGTCTTGGGGGGGGTACGGTTGATCTCGTCGGCTAAAATGATGTTGGCGAAAAGCGGCCCCCGGATAAATTTAAACTCTTTGGTATTATCCAGGATCTCCGTTCCGATGATGTCCGAGGGCATCAGGTCGGGGGTAAACTGGATCCGGTTGTATTTCAGGTCCAGGGTTTCGGCGATCGCAGTCACCAACAGGGTTTTGGCCAATCCGGGGACTCCGATCAGCAGGCAGTGGCCGTTGCTGAAGATGGAGATCAGGACTTTGTCGATCACCTCCTGCTGGCCGACGATTTTTTTACCGATTTCCTGTTTCAGTTCGTCGTATTTGTTTTTCAACCGGTCGATCAGTTCGATATTTTTTTCCATAACCTCTTGCAATACGGTTTATTTTACCCAGTTTTTGTACCTGAATCCGGCGTTTTTATACGCATCGTCTATACGGATATAGGTTTCCACCTGTTTTTCCTGTATCCACTTTTCGAGCAAGGCCATCCTTTTTTCGTTTTGCAACAGGGTTTCGAACTCTGTCCAGTCGTCGTCCAGATTGGCTTTGTGTTGCGGATACAACGCTTTGATCCGGATAATTTTATACTCCTCTTTTCCGTTGGATCTGTCCATAAAAGATTCCGATATTTCCCCTACTTTCAGTTTGTTGACCTGCTTGGCCATATCCCCTTGGATCTCTGCCTTTGCCATCCGGGAATCCAAACTGTAGGGAGAGGCGATCAGCCCTCCGTTGTTCCGGGTCTTCTTGTCCGACGAAAAGAAGAAGGCAGCCTCTTCAAAGGTCATTTTACCCTCCTGCAGGTATTGGCGGACGGTATCCAACCGCGCCAGTGCCTCTTTTCGCTCTTCGTCCGACACCTTCGGTTGCAGGATGATGTGGCGGACATTGACCTGTTCGCCTTTCCGGTCAATGAGTTGAAGGATGTGAAAACCGAATTCCGACTCTACGATCTTGGAGATCCGGCCGGGTTTCAGGCTGAAGGCGGCTTCTGCAAAGGCCGGATCCCAGCCGCTTTTGGTGTTGTATCCCAATTCGCCGCCGCGGATAGCGCTGCCGTCTTCCGAATACTGCACCGCCAGGGTCGTAAAGGTTTTTTCCCCGTTCTGGATCTGCTCGCGGAACTCCCTCAGGCGTTCGCGGATCCGCTCCTTTTCCGCTTCGCCGACGGTGGGTTGGATCACGATTTGCTGGATCTCGTATTTTTCCGGTATATCGATCAGACTGTCTTTGGGAAACTTCCGGTAAAACGTCCGGACTTCCGAGGGGGTGGTGCGGACTTTTTCCACGATCTTTTGTTGCATCTGATCGGTGATCAGTCGTTCCCGAAAAGGCGCACGCATGTCGCTTTTGATATCTTCGATGTTTTTCCCGAAATAGTTCTGCAATTTTTCAACGGAACCGATGTTTTTGATCAAATCCTCCACCTGCCGTTCCACATCGGATTCCACTTCTTCTTCCGTCACCGTGATGCTGTCGATCTTCGCCTGTGCCAGCAACAATTTCTGGATCAACAGCCGTTCCAGGATTTCCACCCGGTAATCGGCAGAAGAGGAGGAGATCAATCCTTGTCCCTGCCCTTGCATATACTCGTTTTCAATGTCCGATTTCAGAATGATCTCTTCTCCGATAACCGCCACGATTTTGTCAACGGAGCTGCTCTGGGAAACCGCCAGGTATCCGCAGAAAAATAAAAAGAACGGTAGCAAACAGTGTTTCATGCGTCGTATTTTTTTCATAAGCGACAAATATAATCCGTTTTCCGCAGAAAAACGGGATCCGGTCAGTATATCTTTACGTAGTTTTTAGCTTTGGCTTCTTCGTTGATGTTTTTGTCCAATTCGCTTTCGAAATTTAACTTTTCTTTGTTTTTCAGGATCAGGATGATCTCCTCCCGGACATACTCAGGCGGGGCGACTGTCTGTTCCCGGTACAGCTCATGGATCCGCAGGAAGTAGAAATTTTCCCCGTCCTCCTTTTCAGTGTAGGACGTAGAGGTTATTTCGTTCTCTAAAATGGTCGGATTTTCCGGGATCATGTTCAATAAAAATTTTATTTCGATCCACTTATCGTCGAAGTTGTCGAATTTACGCGCATTTGTCAGGCTGTACTCTTCCAGTTTCGCCCGGTCTTCCGGTTTATCCGACCGGAACCATTTGCGTACCTCCTCGATGTTGGAGGCCGATTTGGGCAGGATCAGGAAAAGCGCTTTGGCCACCGGCGTGTTTAAGATAAAATTGTCTTTGTTTTCGGCGTAATACTGTTCGATACTGCTCTCTTTGATGTTGCTTTGCAGTTTCTGCTCGATCAGTTTTTGCTTGTATTGATGGATCAGGAGGGAGATGCGGTACTCTTCCACCTGTTGCTGGATATTTTTTTCGTCATCGGTCAAATTTTCCTGGGCTTTCCGGAGCAGCAGCCGTTTGGTCACCCAGTTCCGAATGTAACTCTGCGACATCAGGATACTGTCTTCCGGAGAGGCGCCCCGAGGAATAAAGGCCGCTACTTCCGAACGCATCAATTCGGTATCGAATACTTTGGCTACCGGAACGCCGCCGGTCTTGTTTGTCTGTTTACAGCTCCAGAGAAAAAGAAGAAAAAGCGGGATCAGGTATTTCATTGGTATCGTCATATCGGGCGAAATTACGAAAAATCCTGTTAGGATTCCTGTTTTTAGTGATTTTTATGTAGGTTTGTATACGTGAAACAACCGGCCGACATACACGAAATTCTCCGGAAATACTGGGGCTACGAAACCTTCCGGAGTTTACAGGAAGAGATCATTCGCTCCGTGTTGGCCGGAAAGGATACCTTGGCCCTGATGCCTACCGGCGGCGGAAAATCCGTTACTTACCAGGTTTCCGCCTTGGTGCTGGAAGGAATCTGTCTGGTGGTGACCCCGCTGATCGCCCTGATGAAAGACCAGGTCGAGGAGTTGAAAAGAAGGGGGATCCCGGCCGAAGCGATCTATACCGGCCTGCCGCACGAACAGGTGGATTCCGCCTTGAACAGGGGGATCTGCTCCAAGCTCAGGTTTCTCTACCTTTCGCCGGAACGCTTAGCCTCCGAGCGCTTCCGGGAACGGCTGAAACAGATGCCCGTCACCCTGATCGCCGTGGACGAAGCGCACTGCATCTCCCAGTGGGGGTATGACTTTCGTCCTTCGTACCGGCGGATCGCCGAGATCAGAGGCTATTTTCCGGAAGTGCCGGTGCTGGCCCTCACGGCCACGGCTACCCCCGTCGTAGCAGAGGACATCCAACGGCAGCTCGGCTTCCGGGAAACCTGTGTGCTGACCAAAAGCTTTCGCCGGGAAAACATTGCATACGTGGTGCGGGAGGTGGAGGACAAAGCGGGCGAGCTGGTGCACATCCTCTCTTCTTTGGATGCCGGCGCCATTGTGTACGTCCGGAAACGGGACACGGCGGAGCAGATAGCCCGCCTGTTGGAACAGAAGGGGCTGAAAGCGCATTTCTACCACGCAGGCCTGACGGCGCAGCAGCGTTCCGGCCGGCAGGAAGCCTGGAAAAGCGGAGAGGTTCCGGTGATGGTGGCGACCAACGCTTTCGGCATGGGGATCGACAAGGCGAATGTCCGGATCGTGGTGCATTTTGACATTCCCGATACCCCCGAAGCCTATTTTCAGGAGGCAGGCCGGGCCGGACGGGACGGGGAGAAGGCGTACGCCGTACTGTTGTATAACCGGGGGGCGTTGACCGGGCTTAAAACCCGTTTTACCAAAAATTTCCCGGACAAGAAGACCATCCGCCGGGTATACGAGGCGCTCGGCAACTACTTCCAGATAGCGGAGGGAAGCGGGAAAGGGTATGCATTCGAGTTTGATCCCGAACGGTTTGTACGGGATTTCGGCTTTGATTACCTCCAGGCGCTTTCCGCCGTCGGTATTCTTCAAATGGCCGGCTACATAGAGTGCACGACGGAGATCAACTCCTATTCCCGGATCGGTTTTGCACTCTCCCGGGAACAGTTGAATTACTGGGAGCCGGATTCCGCACTTTCCGAACAGTTGCTGGTTTTACTGATGCGAACATATCCGGGAATTTTCTCCGGTACGATCCGGGTCAGCGAAAAGTATCTCTCCGAAGAGACCGGACGGACGCGTCACGAGGTGTACGAAGCGTTGTTGGCGTTGGCCCGCCGGAAAGTCATTGTCTACATACCGGGTAACGACCGTCCTTATATTGTGTACCACCAGCCCCGCCTGCCTGTTTCCTACATTACCATCGGAAAAGAGGCGTACGAGGAGCGGAAAAAGCTCTCTTCGGAGCGGTTGGAGGAGATGATCCGCTATGTGCGGGAGGGAACCCCCTGCCGGCAACTCTTTTTGATGCGTTATTTCGGACAGCCCGAAAAAGAACCCTGCGGCATTTGCGACCTTTGTTTGGAACGGAAAAAACAGAGCGGCCGGCATCAACAGCGGGAAGCGGAAACGGCCGTACGCCGTGCGCTGTCGGAAAAACCCCAGGAGGTGCAGGCGCTGGTGCGCCGTCTCGAAGCGTTCGGACGGGAAGAGGTGGTTGGGGTGATCCGGAAATTACTGGATGAAGGGATCCTTTACTACCGGGAGGATACTTTTCTTGCGATGAAATGAGCGTTTCTGCTATTCCGGGTTCCATCCCAGCACAAATACCGGATCGGAGTAACCGGCTATGATTTTTGCATCCTTCACCGCATCCAATTGGCCGGAAAGCGGGTTGCGCTTCGATACATCCGCCGGCTGGCCGTCCGGGGTGCGGCTGTTGTATTCGCGGAAAAACGTGGTGCCGTGTTCGTCGTATATGTCGCCCCAACCCGCCGGCGGGATGTTTTCGAGCGTACAATCGATCAGTACCGCTTCGGCATACGGGTAGAATTTACCGTGATTCCCGGGCGAGCGGGCCAATACGCTTTCGGAGTCCCTGCCCCTGAAAGTGCAATGGACAAATACATTTCCGTGGTTGGCGCCGGTGTTGCGTATCCACATGAAGGGGCCGCCGCTGGTGAGGGTGCAGTTCCTGTAAAAACCGGGTCCCCGGCCGAGTATGGAGTCTCCGTCTCCGTCGATGGCGCAATCGACCAAATAGACCGGTCCGTTCGCCTGCAACGCATCCCCGGAACCGATGATGTGCACATTTTTCAGGTAGTTTTTCGCTCCCATGATCAGCAATCCTTCGGCCTGTCCCTTCAGATCGTTCCGGATGGTGAGGTTCTCAAAACGCAGGCCGTAGCAGTTATCCGCCGCGAAAGCCGCCCGGCGCGAAGGAAATGTTCCGGGCACCTCGTTGGTCCTCAGGTTGATGGGGTGTGGATTAAAAGTTTCGTTATTGGGGTAGTGGATCACAACCCCTTCGCGGCTTTCGCCGATGATGGAAACGTTGCATTTGTTGCGGAAATAAACGAGCTCTTCGTAATCGCCGTTCCGGATGAAAACCTCCCATTTCTCTTCGCTGAAGTCGGGGATAAAGTCCATGGCTCCCTGTACGGTGTTAAAATCACCGCTGTTGTCGGCGCTGACCACCAGCTTTCTCGTTTCGGCTGCAGGGGCTTTGGCTTTTGTGGAGAACTGCCACTGTTTCGGTTCTATGCCCGTAAAGGCGCCCGATGCTGTGGTTAGCGCGCCCGGATCGATCGTGACGGAATAGGTTTTGCCGTATTCCAGCACATTGTTGTGCAGGTAGACGGTGGCCACGCTGTCGTGTACCAGAACGGGATGGAAGCGGAAAGCGTCCGAAAATCCGCCGATGATGGTCAACTGGTAGTTTGAAGTATCGCGCACCGCTTCGCCGGAAGGGGTGCCCGGAACGGTGTTTATGTTGGTAATACCGGTTGTTTCGTAGGTGTACGGTACAGGCGTATAAACGGCCTGCTGTTTCCGGAGCATATCGGGTTCTTGGGGGCCTGCCGGAATGCTGAGGTCGAGGCTGTCCACCATCTGGCCTGTGGAAGTATCCCAAATCCGTATCATACCGGTTTCGCCGACCGACGGCATTTCATTGAAATTCAGCACCAAATGGGTGTCGGGGTTGACATCTTTTGCTCCGTTGGCCGGAAAAAGCGTCACTCCGGCCGGGCCGCCGGAAGGGTGGCAGGAAGCTGTCAGCGCCAGTACGGCGGTCATATAGAAGCCTTTGATACATTGTATTTTTTCCATAGCAGTTATAATATGAAAGATCCTTTCAAAGTTACAGAGTTTTTTTATCTTTATTTACATCTTTCTATTTTTCTGCAGGGCAAACGCATGAAAACATCTTCCCGTTAGTTTTTCTTCCTTTCAGTTTTGCTTTGACCATTAGGTCTACCAAAGGCTGCGCAAAGGCCGTACAAAGGAATCCTGACGAAAAAAGAACACACCTGTACAGAAAGAAAAATGCACAACGGGTTAAATTGATAAAATCGGATCGCTGATTCCCGCTTCTTTAAAAGCTTTAGCCCGGAGCAGACAACTGTCGCAACTCCCGCAGGGTTTTTCGCCTCCCCGGTAACAGCTCCAGGTTGCTCCGTAATCTACGCCCAATTGCAGGCCCCACCGGATCTCTTCCGCCTTGGTAAGGTGCATAAACGGCGTGTGGAGGGTGATCCTGCGTTTTTTTTCCGCGCCCAGCATCGTTCCTGCATTTACGGCTTCCTCCATCGCCCGGATAAACGTTTCCCGGCAATCCACATAACCGGAGTAATCCGTTTCGCTGACCCCGATAAAAATATCCGTGATCTCCAATGCATCTGCGTAGGAGGCGGCCACCGCCAGGAAAACCATATTACGGGCCGGTACATAAGTGGCGGGAATATCGGTGCGTTCCACTGCGCCGTCTTCGATCTCTCTTTCCACGTCGGTCAAGGAACTGTGGCCCCATTGGTTCAGCGTCAATTGCACCACCCGGTGTTCCCTGACCCCGGCAGCCCGGGCGATCCCGGTTGCCGCCTCCAGTTCGCGGCGGTGTTTTTGCCCGTATTCAAACGTCAACGCATACAGCTCGTTGTACCCTTGGCTTTTGGCCACATACAGGGCCGTTGCAGAATCCAGCCCGCCCGACAACAACACAATGGCTTTTTTACTATCGCTCTTGATCATCCCTTTTCAAAATCTGCCCAAAATTAGTAAGTTTTTCCTTATCTTTGCTTGCATAAAACGTGGTTGCAGGCTCCATCTGTTTTTGGGGCTTAATTAGTTTAGGGAAATCAGATGCAGATAGAGGAACTGAAAGAGCGGGTGTTGGCAGGAGGGATGCTGAGCAGGGAGGAGGCTTTGGAATTGAGCGGGACGGAAGATAAGCCGTTGCTGTACCGCTTGGCGGGAGAGATCCGGGAGCAGAAATGCGGGAACAGTTTCGATACCTGTTCAATTGTCAACGCCCGTTCGGGGCGCTGTTCGGAAGATTGCCGCTGGTGCGCACAGTCGGCGGCTTTCCCGACGCACATTGTCGAATACGACCTGATCGACGAACAGACCTGCTTGGAACTGGCCCGTAAAAACGCGGAGTACGGTGTAGATAAATTTTCGTTCGTCACCAGCGGGCGCTCCCTGTCCGACCGGAACCTCGAACGCCTGTGCGGGTACGCCCAAAAGATCAAAGCAAGCGTCAAGCTGAAACTCTGCGCTTCTATGGGACTGTTGAACAAAGAGCAGTTGTTGAAGTTAAAAAAGGCCGGTATACAGCGCTACCATTGCAATCTGGAGACAGCTCCGGCCTATTTTCATTCCCTGTGCAGCACGCACACCGCCGAGGAGAAGATCCGGACCATCCGGGCTGCCCGGGAGGTGGGAATGGAGGTCTGTTCGGGCGGGATCATCGGCATGGGAGAGAGCATGGCCGACCGGATAGACCTGGCGCTGGCGCTTCGGGAGTTGGAGATCCGCTCCATACCGCTGAATATACTGAACCCCATTCCGGGAACGCCGTTGGCGGGCACGCCTCCCTTGAGCGACGAAGAGGTATTGACCACCATCGCCCTGTTTCGTTTCATCCATCCGGCGGCCTGGATCCGTTTTGCCGGCGGCCGGGCGCTGATCCGGCATCTGGAAGCCGACGCCATCCGGGCCGGGATCAATGCCGCTATCGTCGGAGATCTGCTGACCACCACCGGCTCCACGGTGAAAGAGGACATTCGGAAAGTAACGGAACTGGGATATACGTTGAATCAAGATACGATACGATGACGACGGAAGAGTTACTGCAGTACGACCGGGAGCACATCTGGCACCCGTATACCTCCGCCACCGACCCCCTGCCGGTCTATCCGGTCCGGCGGGCGGAAGGAGTTTACATTGAATTGGAGGACGGAAGGCGCCTGATAGACGGTATGTCCTCTTGGTGGTGCGAAATACACGGATATAACCATCCGGTTCTGAATCAGGCTGTTGAAAAGCAGTTGAAAGAGATGTCCCACGTCATGTTCGGCGGATTGACCCACCAGCCGGCCGTGGAACTGGCCCGGCGGATCCTGTCGATGGCGCCGGCCGGTTTGGAGAAGATCTTTTTCTGCGACTCCGGTTCCGTAGCCGTGGAGGTGGCCATGAAAATGGCGATCCAGTACTGGCATGCCCAGGGGATGGAAGGAAAAAACAGGTTCGTCAGCCTGTACAAAGGCTACCACGGAGATACCTGGAACGCTATGTCCGTGTGTGATCCGCTAACCGGTATGCACTCCATTTTCCGGGGATGTTTGCCCGTGCAACATTTTATTCCTTCCCCGGAATGCCGTTTCGGGGAGCCTTGCCGGGAGGAGGATATGGCTCCCTTAGCCGCCTGCCTGGAACAATACGGCGAAAGTACGGCGGCTGTGATCTTAGAGCCGGTTGTGCAGGGAGCGGGAGGGATGCGTTTCTACTCTGCCGGTTACCTGCGGAAAACCCGGGAGTTGTGCGACCGGTACAACGTCCTGCTGATCTGCGACGAGATCGCTACGGGATTCGGGCGGACCGGTAAACTGTGGGCGGTAGAGCATGCCGGGATTTCGCCGGATATTATGTGTATCGGAAAAGCCATCACCGGCGGCTACATGAGCTTTGCCGCCACTCTGGCTACCGGCCGGGTGGCGGAGACGATCTCTTCCCGGGAACCTTATGTATTTATGCACGGCCCCACGTTTATGGGCAACCCGCTGGCCTGTGCAGTGGCGAACGCTTCTGTCGGGTTGCTGTCGGAGTACGACCTGGAGCAGGTGATCGGGGGGATCGAACGCCAATTGAAAGAGGAACTGGCTCCGGCAGCTTCGCTGGAACAAGTCCGGGAGGTGCGGGTATTGGGCGCCATCGGGGTCATCGAACTGAAAGAGCCGGTGGATATGGGAAAGATCCAGGCGGAATTTGTCCGGGAGGGCGTATGGGTGCGCCCGTTCGGGAGACTGGTCTACATCATGCCCCCCTTCATCATCCGGCCGGAAGAGTTGCGGGTGTTGACGGGCGCCTTGGTACGGGTGGTAAAAAAGATGTAACGTATGGGAAAAGAACGATATAGATACAGATTGGAAAAGATCCGGGAAGCCGGTAATTACCGGTCGCTCCGGAATGTGGAACACAACGGTTTCCTGATCAGCGACGGGGAACGGGAGATGCTGAACCTCTCTTCCAACGACTACCTGGGGTTGTCCTCCTACCCGAAGCTGTTGCAGGAGTTTTACGCCCAAACAGATGTCAGGGCGTTGCCTTTCAGCGCCGTTTCCTCCCGGCTGCTTTCCGGAAACCACGAATACTACGGCCTGCTGGAGAACGACCTGTGTGACTGGTACGGCAAGGAAGCCGCATTGGTGTTCAACTCCGGCTACCACGCCAACATCGGTATTTTGCCGGCTTTGGCCGGAAAACGGGATCTGATCGTAGCCGATAAGTTGGTACACGCCAGCCTGATCGACGGCATGCGGCTCAGCGAAGCGGAGATGATCCGCTACCAACACTTGGATTTGGAACAGTTGCGGAGTATCCTGTTGCAACACCGGGAGAAGTACGAACAGGTCTTTATCGTGACGGAGTCGCTTTTCAGCATGGACGGGGAGATAGCTCCTCTTCAGGAGTTGTGCGAGATCAAAAAAGAGTTTGACGCTCTCCTCTATGTGGACGAAGCGCATGCAATAGGCGTGCGGGGAACCAACGGGTTGGGATGCGCCGAGGAGCAAGCCTGCATCGAAGACATCGATTTTCTGGTCGGCACTTTCGGGAAAGCATTTGCTTCCGTCGGGGCTTTTGTGGTGTGTGAGGAGCTGTTCCGGGAGTACCTGGTGAATACCCAGCGCAGCCTGATCTTTACCACCGGCCTGCCGCCGGTCAACGTAGCCTGGACGCGCTTTGTCCTGAACCGTATGCCGGAGTTTTACGACGCCCGGATCAAATTGGCCGATGTAGCGGAAACGTTGCGGGGCATCTTGCGGGAGAAAGGATTCGAGACCAGAGGAGCGTCCCACATCGTTCCCTTTATCTGCGGCTCCAACGAAAACAGTTTGGAGATGGCCGGGTTGTTGCAGGAGAACGGTTTTTTCGCTTTGCCGGTGCGTTACCCGACCGTCCCGAAAAACCAGGCGCGGATCCGTTTTTCCCTGAACGCAGCGATCCCGGACGAGGAGTACGCATGCCTGTTCGACTTTCTGCGCAACGGATTGGAAGATGGACCGGAGGAAGGATTCGAGGAGGAACGGGAAGACGCCGGAAACGAGGATTGATGCAATGTGGGAAGTGAAAAAGTATGCGAATAGAGTGGGTTAATCAGCAGGGAGGGGGGCAGGTCGTTGTTTTCTTCAACGGATGGGGCATGGACAGGCGAGCCGTTTCACACCTGGCGTGCGACGGCGATCTGTTGCTGATCAGCGATTACCGGAAACTCGAACCGGAGCTTTTGCCCGATCTTTCCGCCTACGGCGAAGTACGGATCGCTGCCTGGTCTATGGGGGTTTGGGCGGCTTTCACCCTGTTGCCCGACTGGGGCGTTCCCTGCAACCGGTTGGTCGGATTGAACGGAACAGCGTTGCCGGTGGATAACCGGTATGGGATTCCGGAAGCGGTTTACCGGCTGACGGAACGGGGGATGAACGAACAGGGGAGGGAGAAATTTTTCGCCCGGATGTTTACCGGAGAAACAGAGCGGCGCCGCTTCCGGCACAACGCTCCGGAACGGGAGTTGCCGGAACAGTTGGAGGAATTGGCGGCGATCCGGGAGGCCGGGGGGCGAGATTCAGCGACCTTGCATTGGAGCAACGTCTATGTGTCGGAAGGGGATGTGATCTTCCCCACAGCCAACCAGCGGGCTTTTTGGGAAAACCGGTGCGTCGTCACTCCGCTGCCGGGCGGACATTACCCTTTTTACCGGTTCGGTTGCTGGGATGAAATTTTTGAAGGTACTGCAAATGATCGATAAAACCCTGAATAAGAACCGCATTAAACAACGCTTCAACCGCAGCGCCGGCAGTTACGACGAGCACGCCCACGTGCAGCGCCGGGTGGTGCAGCGGCTCCGGGAGCTGCTGTCCGGTTATCTTTCCGGCGAAGCGTTCAACGTGTTGGAAGCGGGGTGCGGAACAGGGTTGCTGACGCGGGAACTGAAAAGATGGCCGGCTGTAAAGGAACTGTGGGTAAATGACCTGTCGGAAGAGTTGTGTACGCGGACGGCGGATATGCTGGATATTCCGGCATCGCACGTTGTTCCGGGGGACATTGAAACCGTCGAACTGCCCGCCGGTCTTGATTTGATCGCCTCTTCGTCGGTTTTTCAGTGGCTTTCCGCTCCCGGTGAAACGATTGCCCGGTTGGTTTCCCGCTTAGTGCCGGGCGGTTGGTTGGTGTTCAGTACGTTCGGAATACACAATTTACAGGAAATCAGAGAATTGACAGGTGAAGGATTGGATTATCCGGATCGCTCAACCATGCGCCGCCTGCTGGAAGCCGGAACAGAGATACTGCATGCGGAAGAGGAGGAGATCCGGCTCCGTTTTTCCGATCCGGTCGATGTGTTGAAACACTTGAAGAGAACAGGGGTAAATAATTCGGAATCAAATAAATTACGAACTCCTTCTGCTCTCCGCCGCTTTGCAGAGGCGTACCGGTTCCGGTACGCCGACCACGACGGCTCCTGCTGTCTTACCTACCATCCGGTCTATTACATCTGCCGCAAACCCGCCTGTTTTTCCTGATGCCGCTGGTTAGTTTTGAGCTCTGTTTTACCGCACGTTCACTTCCGGAAAATTCCAGTCGTAATAGAACTTTGAATGCTCGCCGCCCATGCCTGTGGCCGACGACATCCAGCCGAGTATTCCGCCGTAACCCGATTGGGTTTTACCGTCGGGCAGGGGCGACACTCCTCCGTGTGTCAGCGAGAAGTGACGCGACTTGAACGGCGGGAAGAAGAACAGTTGCGTCTCTTTTCTGTCTTTACCGGAACCAGTTATCGTCCAAGCATTCACATAGTCCGTGGGCAGGGGACGCCACGTTTCGCCCGTAGCGAAGTCGGTTACCGTGAGCGATGCTTTCCACGCCGCCGAATTGCGTATCCCGCCGTAGGGCAGCCACATATAGGGAACATTTTGGTCTTTGGCCGCTTCGCCGGGGGTTACTGTCAGAGCGACCACCGTGCAATCGGGTTCATAGGCCACGCCGAAGAGTGTGATCTTTGTGCCGTTATCGGCCCACTGCTCGCCTTTTTCCGCGGCTTTCGAGGGAAGGTATACGATAGGCGTTTGAACTCCCACTCTCGTAAACTGTCCCAATGCGGCGGGTTTGAGGGTAAATTTTTTGTACTCCACAATATCGTACCCTTTGGGGTCTTTCCCACCGCCCTTCTGTTCGATGTCGTAGAAGCGCCCCATCAGTCGTTCGGTCTGACGGTCGATGGTCTGATCCCAGGTGTCCACGCCGTCGAGTCCTATCGACAAAGCAAGCATCTCGGCGGCGTCTTTGGGAAAAGCGGCGCGTTCCACCCAACCGGTCCGGCCGTTGGCTGTGGTAATGTTAAATTCTTGGTAATCAAATGATATTCCGTTGACGGTCACTTTCTCATCGACGGATAATGTCGATGCATCGCCCTTTTGGTTCCGCTTTTCGTAGAGTTTGGGCGCGGAACCGTCGGGCAGGGCCTGTATGTAGTCGCCGGAATAGACCGAGGGAAAAACGCGGCTGCTGCTCTTATAGTACGCCGTCGCGCCCATGCATCCGAAAACGCCGATAACCGCCGCCGCCACGATTGCGAGAAACTTCCGTGCATAGCGTATCCGCCGGAATTTCCAGATGAATGCGAGTACAGCTATCGCCGTGAGAATTGCGATGGGATAGAGCGGTAATGCTTTGGCGAGCATCCACGCACCCCGGGCTCCGGCGGCGAAAATCATGATGATCACGGCGATCAGCGCTCCGATCATGACGGCCATGATGGCAGGCCCCAAAATCGTCATCATGTTGAAGCCCATTTCGAGATTTGCTTTGGCATTTTTCTCCCGTAACGCTTGTTCTTGTATTTCGTCCATATTATTTGGGGTTTTACGTCCGCTCCTGTGCAGACACGTTTAGTGTGACCTTTTTTGTTTTTCTATTGTACAAAGGTCAGCATAAACCAACAGGGAGCAGTCACGGTTTTCCGTTACGTTCACTCGACGGTGGCCCAGCCGCGGCTGATCGCCTTCATCGTCAGTTCAACCACGTTGCGCACGCCGAATTTCAAAAAGAGTTGTTTGCGATGGGTTTCTACGGTATTTATGCTGATGCCTAACTGTGTAGCGATTTCAGACGTATTGAGTCCTTTGACAATGGCTTTCAGTACCTCTAATTCCCGCTTTGTGGGGGTATCTCCCGGCAATTCGGTATTTTTATCGCGGCGCAGCCGGCGATGGATGTGCTCGAAGCGGGGACAGCAGTAGGAGCAGCCGTTGATGACAGCCCTGACCGCATGCTCGACGACAGCGGTATCGGACGACTTCAGAATGATGGAATCGACCCGGCACTCCACGAGCCGGTTGATCGTCCACACCTCTTCGTGCATGGTGTTGATGATGATGCGGGCGTCGGGGTCTTTGGCACGTATGCGTTTGATCAGGTCGAACCCGTTTCCGTCGGGAAGCTCTATGTCGAGCAGGTAGATGTCGAAACGGCGTAAATCGATCCATTTTACCGCGCCGGCAAACGATGTGGCAGAGAATACGCGATTAATTTCGGGGATGCGCTCTACGATCCCGCTGATGCCGGTCAGGATCAGGCTGTGGTCGTCCACCAGCAGGATATCCCTTTGGGGCGCTGTCATATCCTGACGGTAATTGTCAGGGTGGTGCCGTTTTTATCGCTCTCTATACCCAGTGAACCGCCGATGCTTTCCACGCGCTCTTTCACCAGACGGGGCCGGGTGCCGGGTTCCATGCCGCACCCGTTGTCGCGTACGGTAAGCGTCAGTTTGGAGGCATCGAGTTCGAGTTGGACCTCTATCGTGTCCGCCTGGGCGTGTTTCAGTGCATTGCCCACCGCCTCCTGAACGATGCGGTAGAGTTCGAACGCGCTCTTTTGCGGAACGCTGTGATAATCCGCCCCTGCAGTCGAGGTATATTTTACCTCCTGCCGCCCCAGATAATCCCGGAGGATCTCATCAATGGTGGCGTATTGGAAGGCAGGCGGCATCAGTTCGTGCGAGAGGCGGCGGACATTTTCCCGCGCCTGCCGGATCCCGGAATGACCATTCAGTTGCATCTCGATGGCAAGCAGATCGTTGCAGATCCCGTCGTGCAACTCCTTTGAGATCCGCGCCCGCTCGCTCTCCAAACCGTCGATGTACCGGCGCATAAGCCTGATCCTGTGGCGGTATAACAACACTGCCACCACACCCGCCATCACGATCAGCGCTGCCACAAGCCAAAGGCGAAACCACAGGTTCCGCACCTGTTTTTCAAGGTATTCGCGCCGCAACAGGTCAAACTTCATCGTCTTGTCTTTGGCATTGGCGTTCGAAGTGAGCACCTGCAATTTCAAATCTTGCCACGAGCCGGGAATTGCAAGGGAGTCGCCGCTAAAATCGAGATTCTGCGCCGCCTGCTCCGAGGTCAGTGATTGTACGTTCAGCAACCCGGCTTTCGCTTCGGTTTGCGATAGAAAGGTTTTTGCTATGTCATAGAGCTGCGTTTGTCCGGTCTGCCCGAAACATTGCACTGCCTGCCGGAAGGCGGCCATCGCGTCGTCGTAGCGTTCAAGAGCATCATAGATCTCTCCCTGCGATACCAAAACATTTCCGACGGCATCTTTGTCATCGGCCTTCAGCGCCAACGCTAAGGCTATGTCCAATATGGCCAGTGCAGTCTTGTAGTCGCCTTTGCGCTTGTACACACCGGCTTCCGAGTCATAATTCAGCACAGCCAGCGGATAGTCGCCGATGGCTGTGGCGACGGCGGCTCCCCGGTTAAAATAAGCGGCGGCATCCTCCTCCCTGCCCATGTCGCGGTAGACAGTTCCGACCGTGTACCAGTAGTTCGCCACGGTGGACGAATCGCCCTCTCTGCGAGCCATTTCGATCAGCCTGTGCCCATACATAATGGCCGTATCGTGTTGTCCCAACGCTTTATAAGTATGCGTGAGGAGGATGTAGGCAGGTTTGGTCTCCTGCTCATCGAGGGAGCGGCGCAGGTAGACGATGGCCGAATCGAACTTCCCCGCCTCGAACATCTCGACTCCCCGTTTCAGATCGGATTGCGCCGAAACGGTGTGCAGTGCCAAAAACAGAACGATCCCGACAAAGCTTGCTCTCATCATACCGGATGGGATTTCAATTCAATCGCTTCTTTTTCAGGCTTTGCAGCAGGCGGACGATCTCTCCGATCCAGAGAACGGAGGAGGTACAGGCAAACAGGATGCCCCAGTCCGCCCAGGAGAGCGGAACGGTACGGAATGCCTCTCCGCCGAAGGTAACGATCAGGTATTGTCCGATCAGGATAATGGGCATTACGATCAGGAATCCGGTGCTTTTGCCCAACCCTTTGAAGGCGGATTCGCCGGAAGCAAATGCTTTTGCGTTGAACATATTCCAGAATTGCAACAGCACAAATGCCGTGAAGAAGAGCGACAGATTGTACACGGAGATGCCTTCCGGTGTTGTAAAGTAGTACATCAGCCCCAACAGCGCCGCTGTAAATACAATCCCGATCCCCACGATCCGGGCGCGCATCGGTTTGGTTATAATGAAATCGCTGGTTTTGCGCGGACTTTCCTGCATCACTTTGGGATTGGGCGGGAGGGAGGCCAGGGCGGCGGCGGCGAATGTGTCGATGATGATGTTGACCCACAGCATCTGCGGCACGGTCAAAGGCATCTCTTTGCCCAGCAGGGTGCCCAGCAATACGATCAGCAACGCCGTCAGGTTGATGGTCAACTGGAACAGGATAAACCGCTGAATATTTTTATAGAGCGACCGGCCCCACATCACGGCCGTAGCGATGCTGTTAAAGGAGTCGTCCAACAGGGTTATGTCGCTAGCCTCTTTGGCGACGGAGGTGCCCGTCCCCATCGAAAGCCCGACATCTGCGTGATTCAGCGCGGGAGCGTCGTTGGTTCCGTCGCCCGTCACAGCTACGACCTCTCCGTTTTGTTTGAGCAATTCAACCAACCGCTGTTTATCCGTCGGCCGGGCTCGGCACATGATTTTCAGTTTTTGCACCCTCTTGAGCGCCTCTTCGTCCGACAATTTTTCAAAATCTACACCTGTAATGATCTGTTCGTCCGTATCTCCTTCCTGCCAGATCCCGATCTGCCGCCCAATCTCCCGGGCCGTAGCGTACGTATCCCCGGTCACGATCTTGATACCGACACCGGCTTCGGCGCACTTCTCCACGGCAGCGGGCACATCGCTCCGGATCGGGTCGGAGATCGCTACGATCCCCAGAAAAGTCATCCCTTCCTGCGTGAGCATTTCCACATCGCCCTCCGTGTATCGGTCGATGACTTTATATGCAAATCCCAGTGTCCGCATGGCCTGGTTCTGGTAGTCTAAAAGCTGTTGGCGGATGTCGGAATGATAGGCTTCGGCCGCCGCCGCGCCCTCTCCGGTCAGTACCTCCTGACATTTGGCATACACGATCTCCGGCGCACCTTTGACATAAACGATCGTTTTACCCTCCAGTGTTGATTTTACCACCGTAGCCATGAATTTCCGCTCCGTGGAAAAGGGCAGTTGATCCAGCGTTTCTGCCCGCTCCCGGTACTCCCTGTAGGAAACGCCCTGTCCGTTCAACCACAACAGCAAAGCGGCTTCCGTGGGGTTTCCCAGGGTTTTCAGCTTCCCGTCCTCCGTATGCTCTAAAAAGGCCGTGGAGTTGACGGAAATCCCCTCTTTGATCAAAACGCTTGTTTCATCGTCCGACAACATCTGATCGGGTAAGGCGAAAAAATTGGCCTGATAGACCTGCATTTGGTTTTGGGTCAGCGTACCGGTTTTATCCGTACAGATGACAGTAACGGCGCCCATGGTTTCACAGGCGTGCATTTTACGAACCAAATTGTTTGTTTTAAGCATTTTACGCATACTGAGCGCCAAAGAGAGCGTCACACTCATCGGCAATCCTTCCGGCACCGCCACCACGATAATGGTTACCGCTACCATAAAATACTGCAACACCCGTTCCGCGGTGTCCAAGGTCAGCAGATTTTCCGCCGTAAAAACGCCGGAAAACAGATCTTTTGCAAGCAATATGGCGAAAGTAGCTCCGGCAACAATAAATCCGGCGATGCTGATAAAATGGGCTAAACGTTGCAACTGCCGATTCAGGGGCGTTTTCTCCTGCACGATCTCCGTGGATTTCCGGGCTACTTTTCCGTATTCTGTCCGGTCTCCCACCTCTTTCACTTCGTATACACAGTGCCCGTTCACGATAGTCGTGCCCCTCAAAATGTAGTTGCAGGGGTAGGTGGACTCTTTTTTAAATCCTTCGGGACGGGTGGTCTTTCCGATGATCGGCTCACCCGTAAGCGTCGATTCGTTGACCTGCAAAGACAATGCTTCCAGCAACTCACCGTCTGCGGGCACCTCTTCTCCCGTCTCCAGCACCACGATATCTCCCACCACCAAATCGCGCTTCAATACTTCGTGGATCTCTCCCTCCCGGATCACCTTGTAGAGGATATCGTCGTTGATCCGGTTCAGGAGGTCGAACTTTTTACCCGCATCCATTTCAAACCAGAACGAAATGCCGGTCGCTAAAAAAATAGCTACCAGAATACCGATGGTTTCCGCGTATTCGTTGTGCATGACCGAAATGATCAGGGAGAGAACGGCGGCCACCAGCAAGATCCGGATGATGGGGTCTTTGAATTTCTCTATGAACAGTTTCCACAAAGGCGTTTTCGGTGGGGGAGTGAGAATGTTGTCTCCGTACTTTTTCCGGTTTTCTATGACTTCCTGTGCGGATAATCCTTTGTATTGCTTGCGCTCCATTGTACGACGATTTTTAGGTTTACGTTAAATTTTACTGTTTACTGTTTGCAGAATGGCAGCCTCTTTTTGTTCCGCCTCCCGGAGGATCGTTTCGCTCTCCCGGAGGATCTTTTCGACAAACGCCTTGTCGTCCAGTCCCGCCGCGTTGATCTTCACGTTCAGAAAAGCGCCTGCCACACCGGCTTTAGCCGTCAGGGCGCCCACGCCGGCATCCGATACCGAATTGGGGTTGCCGGTCTCTGCCATCGC
The DNA here is from genome assembly GCA_031271755.1 of Culturomica sp. Lineage (GTDB taxonomy): Bacteria > Bacteroidota > Bacteroidia > Bacteroidales > Marinifilaceae > UBA944. The sequence goes on along the minus strand of JAISVB010000029.1, from coordinate 12,489 downwards.
CTGTGCGATCTCCATGCCGGCGTAACACAACTGCATGGTTTTGAACGGGATCTCGGTGGCGAACCGGGTAGCCTCCTGAATGGCCTGCCGGCGTGCCGCCTTCTCTTGGTCCGTTTGCTTCGGTAAGCCGAAAGCCTCCATGATCTTATTGAAGGCGTTGGTATCTTCGTCTACCAATTTGATCAATTGATCCTGGATCTCTTTGCCTTTTTCCGCCCAGTTGCTGAACTCCTCCCAACGGACGTCCCAGCCGCTTTTGTGTGCGGAGAGGTTAGCCACCATTGTTCCGAGCGCAGCTCCCAAAGCTCCTAAGTAAGCCGAAATGGAACCTCCGCCCGGAGCGGGGGATTCGGAAGCCGTTTCGTCCGCAAAATCGGTCAATGTCCTGTTGACCAATTTTTTCCGGCCTTTTTCCGCCTCTTCTTCCAGGATGTATTCGATGATTTTTTTCCGGGGTTCAAACGGGTAAAGTTCGTCCAATCCCAACGATTTTACGGCGATTTTGATCAACTCCTTGTCGGAAACGCCGGACGAACGTTGCTGTTTGTGCAGGAAATAACGCCCTGCGTCCAACATTGCCTGCAACGGGATCACGCCGACCAGTTCGGAGCCGGTCACCCGGATGCCCCGCGCCTGCGCCTTGTCGCACACCTCGTCGAATGCCCGGTGGACAGAGGTAACTCCGATGTCCGTCAAGTTCATGGAAATTTGCGCCACCCCGTACTCTTCGATAAACCAACCGATGGCTTTCACCGATTTCAATGTTCCCGGAACCATGACGGCATTTCCCTGCCCGTCCTTGACCGGTTTACCGGTAACCGGGTCTTTTTGGGCGCGCCCGCGTTCGCGTACGTCAAAGGCAATGGCATTGGCCCGCCGGGTAGAGGTCGTATTCAGGTTGATGTTGTATGCCACTAAAAAATTCCGGGCGCCCACTGCTGTCGCTCCGGTTTTGCTGACCCGTTCGTTCCATTGGCGCGGCCCGAAATCGGGATGCCATGCTTCGCTTCCGATCCGTTCTTTCAACGCTTCGTATTCGCCGGCCCGGCAATCCGCCAAATTTTTTCTTTCCGGGGAAGATGCGGCGTTCTCGTAACAGTATACCGGTATACTCAATTCTTCTCCGATCCGCTTGGCCAATTTCCGGGCGTATTCCGTCGTCTCTTCCATGCTGATGCCGGAAACCGGAATCAACGGGCAAACATCGGTGGCGCCGAAACGGGGATGCGCCCCTTTGTGTTTAGACATATCGATCAGTTCGGAAGCCTTTTTAACGGCCCGGAAAGCCGCTTCACAAACCGGTTCCGGTTCGCCGATCATTGTCACAACGGTGCGGTTGGTCGCTTTGCCCGGATCCACATCGATCACACTGATCCCCTCCACCGTCTTCATAGCCTCCGTAATCTGCCGGATGATCTCCATGTTGTTTCCCTCACTGAAATTCGGTACACATTCAATTAACTTTCTATTCATATCTTATCGTTTCTTACTATCTTACTATCTTACTATCTTACTATCTTACGGTCTTACATCCGTCTGCCTTTTAAAAAAACGGCATCGATCAAATGGCTGCCATAAGCGTAGGGCAGGTATTCGATGCCTGGAATGGGGGAGGTGAGGTAAAAATTGGCGTATTTCCCCACGGCAATGCTGCCGGCCTCCTCTTCGACACCCATCGCATATGCAGAGTTGATCGTGGTGGCATTGATCACCTCTTCCGGCAACATTTTGTAGTTGACGCACCCGAAGGAGGTCACCAGTTTCATGTTTCCGGAAGGAGAGGAGCCCGGATTGAAATCGGAAGCGAGAGCGACCGGCAACCCGGCGTCGATCATGGTGCGAACAGGAGAGCAAGGCATATTCAGAAAAAAAGCAGCCCCGGGGAGTACGGTCGGCATGGTTTCGCTCCCCAACAAAGAGCGGATCTCTGCTTCTCCCACGTACTCCAAATGATCTACCGATACGGCATTGTATTTCACGCCCACTTGTACACCACCCGAGCAGTCTAATTCATTGGCGTGTATCTTCGCACGCATTCCGTACTTCATCCCGGCATTCAGCAGGCGGTCGGTATCCTCGACGGTAAAGAACCCTGTGTCGCAAAATACGTCGATGTAATCGGCCAATTCTTCTGCTGCAACAGCCGGGATCATTTCGTTGATAATGGCGTCGACATATTCGGTCTGTCGCCCTTTGTACGCTTCCGGAACAGCGTGCGCCCCCAGAAAAGTAGCTTTGATCAGCAGCGGCGTATTCTCTTTTAACCGGCGGATCACCCGCAGCATTTTCAGTTCGCTCTCCACATCCAATCCGTAGCCGCTTTTGATCTCCACCGCGCCGGTCCCGAATCCGGTGATCTCCTCCAGCCGGGCAAAAGCCGTTTCGTACAACTCCTCTTCCGTCGCCCGTCGCAACTGTTTGGCCGAATTCAAAATGCCGCCGCCGCGTTTGGCGATCTCTTCGTAGGAGAGTCCCCGGATTTTATCCATGTACTCGATCTCCCGGCTCCCGGCATAGACCAAATGGGTATGGGAATCGCAGAAGGAGGGAAGCAACAACCGGCCGGCAGCGTCGATCTCCTCTAAGCAATCGAACCGTTGCACCAGTTCTTCCCGGTTCAACTCCTGCATCCGGCCAAATTTCGCTATCCGCTCTCCCTCCACCAGCAAATAGGCGTTTTCGATGCACTCTACGTGCGCCATCTCTTTTCCGGCCACCCATTTGCGAGGCGTTTTCTCTACCTGTACTAATTTTTTGATATTGACGATCAGTAAATTCATATCGTTGTTATACGCAAATGACACCCGGCCGTTAACTGAAGACTTGGAGCCTGTTGGCATCTAATCGGAGAAAGATAAAGATCAAAATGGTAAAAGCCCACAGGGAAGAGCCTCCGTAGCTGAAAAAAGGAAGCGGGATCCCGATCACCGGCGCCACCCCGATGGTCATACCGATGTTGATGGCGACGTGAAAGAAGAGGATGCAGGCCACCGCATAACCGTAAATCCGTGAAAAATCGGATCGTTGCCGTTCGGCTAACCGGATCATGCGCAGGATAAAGGCCAGAAAGAGCAAGATGACAACGGTGCTGCCGACAAACCCCCACTCTTCGCCCACCGTACAGAAAATAAAGTCGGTACTCTGTTCCGGGACAAAATTAAATTTGGTCTGTGTCCCTTCCAGGAACCCTTTTCCCAGAAAACCACCCGATCCGATGGCAATTTTGGATTGGTGAACGTTGTATCCGGCGCCGGTCAGATCGGTTTCGATGCCCAGCAGGTTGTTGATGCGGTCTTGTTGGTGAGGCTGCAGCTTGTCGAACACATAATCCACCGTAATGGTAGCACCGATGCAGAGCCAGGAGGCGAGGATCACCAACAGGATGTGTTTCATTTTGCGCTTATATACAAAAAAGATGCCGACGACATTGGTAAGCAGGTAAGCATACAGCAACAGGCGGTCATCCGAAACCGGCAGTTTCAGCAACCAGCGCAGGAACATCCCGAACACGAAACAGAGCGCCAGAAAAATCAGGATGCGGTACAGTTCCTGTTTGTTATGCCGGTAATACGAAAAGGCCAGCAACGCCCCGCCGATGATGATGCCGAATACCACCAGCGGGCTGTACAGCAACGTAAAGATAAACAGAGCGATAACGATAAAACAGAGCAACAGGATGGAACCGTGCAACCCCTCCCGGTACATCACCAGCAAAAAAGAGCCGTACACCAACGCGGAACCGGTATCCGGCTGCAAAAGAATCAAACCGGCCGGGATCGCCAACAACAGGCCGACCTGGAACAGGCTGGAGAAACGCATCATTTTGAAGCCGTGGCGGCTCATCACATTGGCGATCGCCAAAGCCGTGGCGAATTTGGCAAATTCGGCCGGCTGTACCCGGATGCCTCCCAGTTCAAACCAGCCGACCTGGCCGTTGACCCGGATCCCGACCAAGAGGACGGCTACCAGCAAAACAATCATCACCCCGTAGATCACAAAGGCGAAAGCGGTAAAAAATTTACTGTCCGTCAACAGGATCACTCCTGCCAGGACGATCCCCGTACAAATCCACAGCAACTGTTTTCCATACTGCTGGGTAACATCCAAAATACTGCTGTGGCTGTTGTCGAACACGGCGGCATAGATGTTCAACCACCCCAACAACACCAGCAGGGCGTACATCCCGATAGACAACCAGTCTAAATTGGTGAGGAGGTCAGAGCGTCTGTTCATATCAGTCGATTAAATTGGCTTCCAGCATGCGTTGCTCCAACGCTTTTTTCCGTTCCGGAACGGTTCCGGTCAGGTATTGTTCGATCAACAAGCCGGCGATGGGAGCGGCGTAACTGGCCCCCCATTCCCCGTTCTCTACGTAAACCAGGATGGCGATCTGCGGATTCTCGCGCGGAGCGAAAGCAAAAAAGGCGGAGTGATCCTTGCCGTGCGGATTTTGAATGGTTCCGGTCTTTCCGCAGATCACCACCGAATCGCTGGCGGCGTTTCTCCCCGTACCGGCTTTTACGGCGTTTTCCATCCCGTCGATAATGCACTCAAAATGGGAATTCTTTATATCTAAAGAGTGTTTGGTAATCTGGGCGGCGTGTTCTTCGTCCATCGGGCGGACGATGTGGGGGGTGATGTAGTAGCCCCGGTTAGCGATGCAACTGACAATGTTGGCCATTTGCAGGGGTGTCATCAACAGCGCTCCCTGTCCGATGGCCAAAGACATCACATAAGTATAGTACCAATTTTGGGTATTAAATTCCCTGTCGTAATGTTCCCGGGTCGGGATGGAACCGGGTAATTCGTTGAGAAAGTCGGGACAGATCCGCTGCCCCAGCCCGAACGATGTAACGTAATTCCGCCAGGGATCGTAGGCATCCCGTACCCCTTTGTACCGGTTGTTCTCCAAAAGCCGCCGGAACACATTCACAAAATAGGGATTGCAGGAGTGCTGGATGCCGCCGCGGAGATCCAATGGAGTAGGGTGGTTGTGGCAACTCATGAACCGGCCGTTGAAAGAAGCACCTCCGTAACATTCAAACTTGGATGCGGGAGTGATCACCCCTTCCTGCAACCCGATCAGCGCCATGATCGTCTTGAATATGGAACCGGGCGGATAGGTCGCCATGACCGTACGGTCGAAAAGGGGAAGGTTCGGATCCTGTTGCAGCTTGGCATAGTTGGCGCTCCGTTCCAATCCCACCAGCCACTGGGGATCGAAGCCCGGGCTGGAAACTTTCAGCAGAATTTCACCTGTAGCCGGTTCGATGGCGATCACACCGCCCTTTTTGTTCTGCATGAGGCGATAGGCGTACTCCTGCAACCCGATGTCCAATGTTGTGGTCAGGTTTCCTCCCACAACGGCCGGTTCGTCGTACGCTCCGCCCTTCAACGACCCTTTGGTGCGGTTGTAATTATCCACCAACAGGATTTTTTTCCCTTTGGTTCCCTTCAATATCTGTTCGTAGCTTTTCTCCAATCCGTTCACCCCGATGTAGTCGCCCGGCGCATAGCTGCTGTCCCGTTCGATCTGGGAGGTATTCACCTCTCCGATATATCCGAACACATCTGCCGAATGGGAGATGTTGTACTTCCGAAGGGTCCTCGTCTGTATAAAAAAGCCGGGGTATTTGTACAGCTTCTCCTGCAACATGGCGTATTTGTTGTCCGTGATCTGCGAAACTAAGGAAGAGGCTTTGTAGCGGGAGTAGCGTTTGCACCGCTCCAGGCTTTTGAGCAGGCTCTCTTTAGTGATGCCCAGGATGGAGGTCAGTTCCGCCGTATCGAACGCCTGGATCTGTTGGGGAATAATCATCAGGTCGTAAGCCGCCTGGTTGTATACCAGCAATGTATTGTTCCGGTCAAAAATCAACCCCCTGGCCGGATACTGTACTTCTACCCGTTGGGAGTTGTTGATGGCCGACATTTTGTACGAGTCATCCACGACCTGCAAAAAAAACAACCGGATGATGTAAACGGTAAATACACAGATAATGATACCCGAAATAACCGCTCGCCTGTGTGTAAACTTATTCATAAATTCCCACTACTCCTGTTTTTTCTTTAAAGCTATAAAGTAATAGAGCAATACAAAAAAGCAGGAAACTACCGTACTGCACAAAATACGCAGCAAGGTAATAGAAAAATTAGTAAATGAGAAAGCTTCTGCAAGAATTAACACTGTGTGAAAAGCCAATAAGGACAAAAACAGGTATTTCAAAAACCAGCCGAAACTTTTATGCTGGCCGGTACCCGGAATGTCCTCCACCTGTTCCCGGTTGGAAGTCAATTGCAACATTTTGGGGCGGATATAGGCGACAAAGGTGGATGCAGCGATATGAATCCCCACGGTGTTGTTGGCCATATCCAGCACCAATCCCAATAAAAAAGCGGTAAAAAGCACTGTCACCTTCTTTATTTTATAGGGCATGATCAGGATGGCCAGTGGGTAGATGTTGATGTGCACGAACGAATGCAACTGTATATTGTCCAGTATCGTGATCTGGATCAGACACAGGCAAAAGAGGTGGAGCAGGTATTTACTGTTATTCATTGTTCTGCATTTGGTCGTAAGCGACTGTTTCCAGTTCCCGTTTTTCCTCTTTTCTCCGGTGACCGATGATGTACACGTCCGACAGCTTCCTGAAATCGGTTGCAAGGGCTACTTTGATCGTCAGAAAATTGGCCGTCTCCCTGTCAACTGTTTCCACGAACCCGATCACTTCCCCTTCCGGGAAGATGGAGGTGAAGCCGGATGTGACGATGGTGTCTCCCTGTTCGACATTTACGTGGAAGGGGATATCGTTCAGGTACGAGTAACGGTAATCTTTTCCGTCCCACTGCAAAGAGCCGTAATAACCGTTCTTCCGGATCTTGGCGGAAACCCGCAGATTGGTGTTGATCAGGGGCAGTACGATCGAGTGGTGATTGCTGACATTCTGTATGATCCCCACCACTCCGTCTCTGGAGGTGACCGCCATCTCCTGGAGAATACCCTCGTCCGATCCCCTGTTCAGGGTGATGTAATTTTTGGTTTTGTTGTAGGTGGCGTTGATGGCCTTCCCACTGTAAGAATAGTAGTTCGGAGCCAGGGGGAGGGAGTCCCATTCCGGTACTTCCTCCAACCTGCCTATCAATATTTCTATTTTATTTTTAAGGATGGTATTCTCTTCAACTAATCTCTGATTCTCCTGTTGCAATCCGAAATACTCCTTGATCTCCTTGATCTGTGAAGAGAGATTGAAAAAGAGGGTAGAAGTGTAGGTGGAAAAGATGGTTCGTTGGTACCGGTTGTGTTCGACGATCAACGAAAAAGCCACAAATTCCAGCAGGACAAAAATAATTGTAAAATGATACCTGAGTATGAGTTTGATAATATTCTTCACGCCTGATGCTTCTGTGGCTCCTTCATTCTACTATCGGAGCAGGAACGAAAATTTGTCTACGTTTTTCAGAGCGATCCCGGTTCCCCGTGCAACGGCCCTGAGCGGATCCTCGGCAATGTGAAAGGGGATATTCAGCTTGTCGGACAAACGTTTATCCAATCCTCTCAACAACGCCCCGCCACCGGCCAGATAGACGCCTTTGTTGACAATATCGGCATACAGTTCGGGCGGGGTCTGTTCCAGCGCACCCAGAATGGCGATCTCTATTTTGGAGATGGATTTTTCCAAACAATGGGCGATCTCCTGGTACGAAACCGGCACCTCTACCGGCAATGCGGTCATCTGGTTCGGCCCCTGCACGATAAAATCGGCAGGGGGCTCGTCCAGTTCCGACAGGGCGGAGCCTACATGGATCTTGATCTCTTCGGCCGTCCGTTCCCCGATCTTGATGTTGTGCTGGTGGCGCATGTACTCCTGAATGTCATCCGTCAGGTCGTCGCCGGCGATCCGGATCGATTTGTTCGTCACGATCCCGCCCAGGGAGAGCACGGCGATCTCCGTGGTTCCTCCGCCGATGTCTACGATCATGTTCCCCTCCGGAGCTTCCACATCCAGGCCGATCCCGAGCGCAGCCGCCATCGGTTCGTAGATCATATATACATCCCGGCCGCCGGCATGTTCCGATGAGTCGCGCACGGCGCGTACCTCCACTTCGGTGCTTCCCGAAGGAATACAGATCACAATACGGAGGGAAGGAGAGAAGAACTTATTGTTGATGTTGGCCATCTTGATCATCCCCCGGATCATCTGTTCCGCCGCGTTGAAGTCTGCGATCACTCCGTCCCGCAAGGGGCGGATCGTTTTGATGCTGTCGTGGGTCTTTCCCTGCATCTGCCGGGCTTTTTCACCGATGGCGATCACTTTTTCCGTCCGCCTGTCTATGGCCACGATGGAGGGTTCGTTCACCACCATCTTGTCGTTGTTGATTATAATGGTATTGGCCGTTCCCAGGTCAATCGCGATATCTTGTGATAAAAAAGAAAACAATCCCATATCTCGTAGTTAGTGTTTAAAATGTCTCATTCCTGTAAATACCATCGCCATGCCGTATTGATTGGCGGCATCGATCGAATCCTGGTCGCGGACAGAACCGCCCGGTTGTATAATAGCGGTAATACCGGCCTTGTGAGCCGCTTCCACGCAATCTGCAAACGGAAAAAAGGCATCGGATGCCAGTACGCTTCCCGGGATCCGCTCCCCACCCTGCCGGATGGCATTCTCCAACGCCCAGATCCGGCTAACCTGGCCGGGGCCTATCCCGGTGGTATATTTATCTTTTGCCAATGCAATTCCGTTCGACTTTGTATGCTTGACAACCTTCCAGGCAAAGAGCAGGTCTTCCCACTCTTTTTTAGTCGGTTGCCGTTGGGTGACGATCTGTACCTCCTCTTTCTCCGGCAACAAAACCGTATCCGGATCCTGGATCAACAGGCCGCCCAGCACGGTTTTGGCTTTTGGGGATTCCCGGTCCACCCGGCCGATCTCCGGCAGGCAGAGGAGGCGGATGTTTTTCTTCCGGGTCAGAATATCCAAAGCTTCCTGCGAAAAAGAGGGGGCTACCACTACTTCCAAAAAAATCCGGGACATTATCTCTGCACTTTCCCTGTCGATTGTCCGGTTCGCCGCCACGATGCCTCCGTAGATGGAAACCGGATCCGCTTCGTACGCTTTCCGGAACGCCCCCGCAATGGTAGCATCGCTTCCCACTCCGCAGGGATTGGCGTGTTTAGCGGCAACCACCGTCGGTTCTTCGAACTCTTTCAATGCTTCCAGCGCTCCGTCCGTGTCTCCGATGTTGTTGTAGGATAACTCTTTTCCATGGAGTTGGACGGCGGCGGTCAAGGTACCCTCCGTACTTTTAACGGCGGCGTAAAAAGCCGCCCGCTGGTGGGGATTCTCCCCGTATCTCAACTCCTGCTTTTTTTCGTAGGTCAACGTAAGCGTTCCGGGCGTCCGGATCTCCAACTTCCGGCTGAAGTAATCCGCGATCAACGCATCGTAATGCGCCGTATGGATAAACACCTTGGCGGCCAGCATCTCTTTGGTGGCCGGGAGGGTGTTCCCGAACTCTTTCAATTCGGAGAGTACGTTTGCATAGTCTTCCGGATCCGTCAATACGGTGACAAATCTGTAATTTTTAGCGGCCGCCCGGATCATGGTCGGGCCGCCGATGTCGATGTTCTCGACCACCTCTTCGTGAGATACTCCCGGTTTCAGAACGGTCTGTTTGAAAGGGTAGAGGTTACAGACAACAAGGTCGATCGGTTCTATGCCGAGTTCCTCCATCTGCTTTTGGTGGTCTTTGTTGTCCCGGACGGCCAGAATGCCGCCCTCCACGCTGGGATGCAGCGTTTTCACCCTGCCGTCAAAACATTCGGGGAATTGGGTCAGGTCTGAAATATCCCGTACGCGAATACCCTCTTCTTTCAGTGTTCTGTAAGTGCCTCCGGTAGATATGATCTCCCATCCCAATGATTGCAATGTGCCGGCAAAATCTATTATTCCTGTTTTGTCGAATACGCTTATTAATGCTCTTTTCACCAGTATATCGTGTTTTTTTCAGTGCTTCGGTTACGATTCGGCAAAGTTAGAAAAAAAGAATGTTTTTTTTCGAAAAAACAAGATAAATTTTGGGTCGAACCGACGCTACTTAGTTGGTTATAATCAACCGGTTGTTGCTTTTGGAAACGGAATAGGGGCGCAGCGGGTAGATTTTTTGTTCTGTTTTAGCCGGTTGTCCGGTATACAGTTCGTATTCGGTTTCACAAACCGGGCAGATCGCTATCAATCCTTCCAGGTTTGCCTGGGTAAAATGGGAGGTGAGGCTGCTGCAAGCGGTACAGGTGGCGTCGAAACAGGTAAAATTGTCTCCATTGGAAGTATAGATGACCACTCCGTGTCCTCTATAACCCAAAGGATTACCTGTATTGCTGTGGGTGAAGTACCGGGAGCCATTGACCCAGGGCGCTTCACCGCCGCCGCCGATGGTGATGGCAGCGTTCCCGATCGGGACGTAGGGGACGATGTGGTCTCCGCCCAATTTACCGGTATTTTTGTCGCCGCACCCGAGATTCAGGAGTAAATATGCGATTGTCAGGAAAAAAAGTGCTATTTTTGAATCCATCGGAATTGATTTAATCTCACAAAGATACAAACGAATGAGCAATAATAGCAACGATCCCAATTGGTTATATATACTTTTAACACTTGCAGCCGTTGGTATCGGTCTGATCCGGTCTGTTCAAAAAAAATTCAAGGATACGGAGCAGCCGGGGCCATTTCCCTGGGAAGGGGAAGCTTCTTCCGAAGAACCGGAACCACCCTTCTGGTACGAAAAACCGGCCAAACCGGATCGCAAACCTTTTTTGGAAATAGAGTACGTCGAACGGCCGGAATATGTGCCGGCAGAGGAAAAGAAGGAGGAGAAACCAATCGCATCCGACCCGGTTTTCTCCGAATTTTCGGAGAAAGAGGGCGAAGGATCGTCCGAATTCGACCTGAAAAAAGCGATCATCTACAGCGAAATCCTTCACCGTAAATACGACTGAACTGCTATACCGGAGCGGTTTTGGTCTTGAGCCAGGCGCTCTCTTCGGACGTGAGGAAGGGGCTGAGCCGGTCGAAAACCAAAGCGTGGTAGTTGTTCAGCCATTTTTTCTCCTCCTCCGTCAACAACTCCGGCAGCAAAGGGTCGGTATCGAAATAGCACAGCGTCAGGGTTTCGAACCCCAACCACTCCCCGAAGGCGTTCGAACCTTCATCGGTACATAAAAGCATATTCTCGTGCCGTATACCGTATTGGCCTTCAAGATATACAGCCGGTTCGTTTGAAGTGACCATACCCGGCAAAAACGGCTGTTCCTTCCAATTTTGCCGGATCTCCTGCGGCCCCTCGTGCACACAGAGGAAATGACCGATCCCGTGGCCGGTACCGTGGCCATAATTCTTTTTATTTCTCCATAAAGCATACCTGGCAACCACATCAAACCCCGCTCCGGAAGTGCCCTTGGGGAAGAGGCAATTGGTCAAAGCGATCATTCCTTTTAACACCAGCGTATAATCCACCCGCTCCTCCTGCGTCAACTTGCCCAGCGGAACCGTCCGGGTCACATCCGTCGTACCATACAGATACTGCCCACCGGAATCCAACAGATACAGCCCCTTCCGTTCCAACACACCATCCTTTCCCGGAATGGCGGAATAGTGCGGAAGAGCAGCGTTTTTGCCATAAGCGGAGATCGTCGGAAAACTGTCGGAGATGTAATCGCCGCATGCACTTCTGAATCCGGCCAATTGCTCTGCAGCTTCGGTTTCGCGGATATTTCTTTCGCCGGCGGTTTTCTCCAACCAGTAAAAAAAGCGTGTCAGCGCAATTCCGTCCTGCAAACAGGCTTTTCGGAAACCCGCCGTTTCCGTCGGATTTTTGACGGCCTTTTCCAAAATGACGGGAGAGCGGTTTTCCCGGACAGAAAAACGGGAAGCCACTCTATTATATACGGCGTAATTTAACGAAAACGGATCCAGTGAAAACACCGCCGGTTCCTGCAGTGCGTTTAAAAACAGGAACAAATGGTGGTAATCGACCGTCTCCACGCCGGCCTGTTGTAAAACCTCCGCTGTTTCCCGGTTCAGTTTGTGCGTCTTCACAAAGAGGTGGGCGCTCTCTTTTCCCACAACCGCATACGAAATAACCAGCGGATTGTACGGAATATCCCGTCCGCGGATATTGAACAGCCAGGCAATTTCGTCCAGGCTGCTGAACAAGGCATAATCTGATTGTACATCGACCAGAAACTGCCGGACAAATGCCAACTTATCCTGTACGGACCGGCCGCTGCAGGAGATTTCCAACGACATTACGGGAGCATCCGGCAAGGCAGGCCGGTCTAACCACAACTCTCCGAAAACATCTGTTACTTCCCGGATCCGGATCTCTTTTCCGGCAAAGCATCCCTCTAAGTGGGAAACGAGATTTACCGAAGTACAGAAAGAGTCGATCCCGACAGTTGCTTTCTCGGGTAGTATATCCGACAACCATTCC
>JAISVB010000075.1 GCA_031271755.1 Culturomica sp. | reverse complement strand
TATCAGTAGAGAGATTCAAGGTCGAAATTCGTTCGTTAACATTTTCGACCAAACCTTTCAAATTTTTCTCTTCCCACTCCCCCTGAAACTCCGGGAATCTCAAATTTGGAACATTGAGGATATTTTAAACACGAATCCTTTTGTATATATTTCGAAGATCATTGTGTTAAAATCAGAATAATATGAGAGAGAAAACAAACATGAAAAAAGTAATCGAATTATGGAAAGAAGACAAAAAGCTGTATGTAAAGAAATCCAGTTTTTCAGCATACGTGCTTTTAATCGAAAATCATTTACTACCTGTATTTGGAGAGCTTACTGGTGTTGCAGAGGCAGATGTTCAACAGTTTGTATTCACAAAAATAGCAGAGGGGTTGAGCCAGAAAACCATCAAAGACATTCTTATCGTACTGAAGATGGTTTTGAAATTTGGAGCGAAAAATAATCTTATTGCATACCATCAATTTAACGTGCAATTTCCCACAGAAAGGGAAAATATTAGGATTGAAGTACTAAGTAGAGCTAATCAACGTAAAATTATGAACCATATCCAAGGGCATTTTACGTTCAAAAATTTAGGAATATACATTTGCCTAAGTGCAGGTATTCGTATTGGAGAAATCTGCGCGTTAACATGGAGGGATATTAATACTGAAACCGGAATTATTTCAATCCGAAAGACGATTCAACGCATATATATTGTTGAAGGCAACAATAGGCACACAGAATTGATTCTTGATACACCCAAAACAAGAAATTCTATCAGAGAAATACCAATGAGTCGGGATTTGTTAAAAATACTCAAGCCAATTAAGAAAGTGGTGAATGAATCCTTCTATGTCTTGACTAACGAAACGAAACCCACAGAACCACGAACATATCGGAATTACTATAAAAAACTAATAAAAGAGTTAGAGATACCAGAACTAAAATTTCATGGGCTACGCCATAGCTTTGCAACGAGGTGCATAGAGAGCAATTGTGATTACAAAACAGTTAGCGTCATTTTAGGACACTCCAACATCAGCACCACGTTAAATCTGTACGTTCATCCAAATATGGAACAAAAGAAAAAATGTATTGACCAAATGCTTAAAGCATTGCGATAACATCTTGAATCTAACCATTTTTAAGAATAATTGATTCGTAAGAGAGGCTGAATCATTTTAGTTTTAGCCTCTCTATTTCAGGGAACAATAAATCCCCTTTTTTGTAAGCTAATCTGCCTGCATTAACAAATAGTGACGGTGTACTGATTCTTTGAGAACACCGGCAAGCTTTTGAAAGCAAGATTTCAACGATTACCCTCGGCTTTCGCTATATTTGCACCATAAAACGGAGAAATATGAAGGTGTGTATTGCGGAGAAACCGAGCGTAGCCAGGGAGATCGCCCAGATCTTGGGGGCGACTGTGCGGAGGAACGGGTATCTGGAAGGGAACGGATACTGCGTAACCTGGACATTCGGCCATTTGTGCGGATTACAGGAACCGCACGAATACACGGAAAAATGGAAGCAGTGGAACATGGGCGCGCTCCCGATGATCCCCTCCCGCTTCCGGATCAAGTTGATCGGGGACGAAGGGGTGAAAAAACAGTTCGCCGTGATCGAAGAACTGGTCGGAAAAGCGGAAATGGTGATCAATTGCGGAGATGCCGGCCAGGAAGGAGAATTGATACAGCGCTGGGTGCTGACAAAAGCGAAATGCCAAGCGCCGGTCAAACGGTTGTGGATCTCCTCCCTGACAGAAGAAGCCATAAAAGAGGGATTTGAAAAACTGATGGACGCCGCCGAATTCGACTCCCTGTATGCGGCCGGATCGGCGCGGGCGATCGGGGATTGGCTGTTGGGGATGAACGCCACCCGGGCCTACACCCTGAAATACGGAACCGGAAAAAACGTCCTCTCCATCGGAAGGGTCCAGACCCCGACCCTTGCGTTGGTCGTAGAGCGGCAAAAAGCCATCGACAACTTCAAGCCCGAAACCTACTGGGAAGTCCGGACAGAATACCGGGACGGGCTCTTCGCTTCGCTCCGGGGGCGGTTCGATCAAAAAGAGCAGGCAGAAGAGCTGATCCGCCGGATCACCCCCGAAGAGTTCGAAATTGTGAGCGTAGAACGCAAAAAAGCCATGGAACACCCTCCCAAGCTGTTCGACCTGACACTGCTCCAGGTGGAGTGCAACCGGAAATTCGCCTTCTCGGCCGAACAAACCCTGCAAACCATCCAATCGTTGTACGAAAAAAAACTGACCACCTACCCGCGCGTAGACACCAACTTCCTGCCCAACGACCAATACGCCAAAGTTCCCAAAATACTGCAAGGGCTCAAGCCATACGAAACGTGGGTCAAACCCATTCTGGAGGGCGGAAAGATCCGGAAATCGGCCAAAGTATTCAACGATAAAAAGATCACCGACCACCACGCCATCATCCCGACCGGGGTATTTACCTACGACATGAGCCCGGACGAAAAACGGGTGTACGACCTGGTAGCCAAACGGTTCATCGCCGCCTTCTACCCCGACTGCGAAGTCGCCAACACCACGGTAATAGCCCGGGCCGGGGAAGAGGAGTTCAAAGCGACCGGCAAACAGATCGTAGAACCTGCCTGGCGGGTACTGTTCCCTTCGCCGGGCAACAAACAGAGCGACGAAAACGTACTGCCCGTATACGAAGCGGGAGAGCGCGGGCCGCACACGCCGGAGTTGCTGGAAAAGGAAACCCAGCCGCCCAAATACTACACGGAAGCCGACCTGTTGCGGGCCATGGAGACAGCCGGCAAGCAGATGGAAGACGAAGAGTTGCGCGACTTGCTCAAAGAGAACGGGATCGGCCGTCCCTCCACCCGCGCCAACATCATCGAAACGCTGCTAAAGCGCCAATACATCCGGAAAGAGAAAAAACGGCTCCTGGCCACCGCCACCGGCACAGAGCTGATCGAAGCGATCCGGAACGACCTGCTCAAATCGGCGGAACTGACCGGACAATGGGAAAAAAAACTCCGGATGATCGAAAGCGGAGAGTACCGGGTGGAAGAGTTTATGGAGGAGCTCAAAATCATGGTCAATGAAATCATCCACCACGTAAAATACGCCGCCGCCAAAACCATCACGGTAGAAACAGCGGAAAAGCCTGCCGCCCAAGCCGAAGAAGCGGGTGAAAAGAAAAAACCGGCAAAGCCTCGGAAGAAAAAAGAGCCTTAGAAGCCGTTAAAAATTCAGTTGCAGGCGCGCCTGAACATAATCAAAAGACTCTTCGGCGCCGTAAAAACCGTTTTCATCCACCGAAGCGTGCACGTAATTCAGGCGAACAGCCACATAGCGGTTGATAAAGTAATTGGCCCCCAAAGTCACATCCTGCAACTTCCCGCCCCGGATCTCCGCCGCATCGTCGTTCAGGTCTGTAACGTTGTAGCGGAGCAGCAACTCCAGATTCCCCGCGCCGGGATTGGAAACCCACCCCTGGGCAGAGCTGTACGGGTAACGCCGGTCACCCAGCAAAAGGATCCCGGCCTGTACGTAAGCGCCCTGTGCAGCATAATTTTTCAACGAAGAAGCCCGGTTTACCGACACCCGGTTATACTCCCCCTGCAGGTAAAGGCCGTTCCACAGCCAGATCAGGTCTGCTCCCCACTTCCATTGGTTGACCAGATCCGGCACTGCGGCATACAGGAATTGATTGGCCGTACTGCTCAGTACATTGGTGGGAACGCCGCCTTTGTACGCATAGAGGGCACGCTCGGATTTTCCGTGTTCGCTGAAACGGCCGGAAAGCCCCAGATGGATCAACCTGTCGTCCCCGAACAGCGGGCGGTACGTCAACTTTCCCGCCACGGCATACCCTTCGTCCTCCGCCCGGCTGTTGTCCGTGTCCGTATCGCCAAAGAAACCGGCCACAGCGGTATAAGAACGAGCCGTATACAGGTAAGCCACTCCCAATTTCCGCTTATCGCCAAAGAGCATTGCAGTGGAGGCTCCGTTCATCAGGCGGTAATCAGCCGTCCCCACCCGCCCTTCGATCCCGAAGGGTTCAAAGAAATGGCCGGCCTGCAAGCGCGAATTTCCCCGGCTGTAACCCACAAATACATCCCGGATGGACATCCTGCCCGCCGAATAACCGAACTCGATCTTCCCGTCCCACTCCTGCAGGAAGCGGGCAACCACTCCGATCCGCCCGTCCGCAAATGTCATCCCGTTTCCCAGGTCGGTCTTGTCGCCGAAAAACAAGCCTCCGTCAAACAAAGCCCGCCCCATCACACGCCATTCAAAATCAGCGCCTTCACCGGCAACAAACGCCTGCGCCCGGCCGTACGAAACCTGTACCAAAGACAGGAACACAAAAACAACAACTCTCCGCATCCGGTTTACAAATAACTGTTTGCCTTTTCCACCGCCTGGTGTATATTGCTGCATATATTCTCCTCCCCGATCTTTTCATACAGCTCCGATTTTTCCAACACAGCCCGGACATCCGGATTGACCCCGGAAAGCACCAAACGGATCTTCTCCTTTTCCGAAAGGCGGTAAAGGCTCTCCAAGTTGTGCAGGCCGGTAGTGTCCATAAAGGGAACCTTCCGCATCCGGATGATGCGTACCTGCGGCTTCTCCCCGATGACTTTCATACACTCGTCGAATTTATTGGCCACGCCGAAAAAGAAAGGGCCGTCTATTTCGTACACTTCGACCCCCTCTTTCAGGTCTAACTTTTCGTTCTCGTGGACGATCTCCCCTTCCGCAGACAGATCCAACTGTTGTTTCACCACCGACACCTTCGTGACCTCGCTCACCCGCTTCATAAAGAGCAACAGGGCCAGCAACAATCCGACTTCAATGGCGATGGTCAGGTCGAAAATAACGGTCAGCAGGAAAGTAGTCAGCAACACAACCACATCCGAGCGGGAGTTCCGCAACAGGGAACGGAACGTGCGCCACTCGCTCATGTTGTAGGCAACGATCACCAGCACGCCGGCCAGACAGGCCATCGGGATGTGTTTGGTCAGCGGCCCCAGGCAAAGCAGGATCAGCAGGAGCACCACGGCATGGACGATGCCCGCCACGGGAGAACGCCCGCCGTTGTTGATGTTGGTCATGGTCCGGGCAATAGCGCCCGTTGCAGGGATCCCCCCGAAAAAGGGGACGATAACATTGGCGGCGCCCTGCGCGATCAGTTCGGTGTTGGAGTTGTGCTTATCCCCCGTAACCCCGTCGGCGACGGTGGCGGAGAGCAGCGACTCGATCGCCCCGAGAATGGCAATGGTAAAGGCCGCCGGCAAAAGGGAGTTGATGGTCTCCATGCTCAACCCCGGCACCACCGGATCCGGCAGGGAAGCGTTGATCTCAAAGCGGTCGCCGATGGTTTCGATCCCCTCCACGCCGCACCAGCGCTTCAAGACATAGACAACAACCGTCATCAAAACAATCGCGACCAAAGAACCCGGCACTTTTTTCAAAACTTTGGGCGTAAAAACAATGACCGCAATGCTGAGGAGGCCGACGGCTGCCGACCAGAAATTAACCGTCCCTGCGTGCATAAAATAAGCGCCCCATTTGGAAATAAAATCCGCCGGAACAGACCCCATACTCAACCCGAAAAGATCCTTGATCTGCGTGGTAAAAATAGTCAGTGCAATACCGCTGGTAAAGCCCACAATGATCGGATAGGGAATGAACTTGATGACAGTCCCGAGTTTAAAAAATCCCATCAGCAGCAACATCACGCCCGCGATCACAGTGGCGGCCGCCAACCCTTCGAACCCGTACTGCTGGATGATCCCGTACACCACCACAATAAAAGCGCCCGTAGGCCCGCCGATCTGTACGGAGCTGCCTCCCAGAAACGAGATGAGGAAACCGGCTATGATGGCAGTGATCAACCCCTGCTCCGGGCTGACCCCGGAAGCGATACCAAACGCAATGGCCAGCGGAAGGGCTACGATCCCCACAATAATGCCGGCCAACAAGTCGGAAACAAATTTTTCCCGGGAGTAATTTTTCAACACAGTGAACAGCCGGGGCTGAAAGTCTATTTTACGCTGCATAGTTTCTTTATTAAAAGAAACTGCAAATATAACGAAAGCCCTGTATAGAAAACAGGTTACACTGGCATTTTTTCACAGGGACCTCCTTCGTACCACTGCAAAAGTTGGGTCTGAACGAGCGGCAGATGAAAGCCGTGCTGTATGTGAAAGAGAGGGGCAAGATCATAATTGACTATTGAACATCTTGTATAAACGCACTACCTTTGTGCTTGTATGAAATGCGGTGCAGAATACCGCAGTACTGAAGGGATAAATTCGGTAACACTACGATTTACAACATTTTGATACGCTGTTCGGCAAATGGGTTACAGAATCTACCGGATAATAGTGTCCCGTACTATAAGGCAGGAGCAACTGTCACCCTCTCCTGAGCAACACATTTAATTGGAAAATCCAAGACACAAAACCACAAGTTTTTTGGAAGAGAACATAAAGAAAGAGTACATCAGGTGTCTGTTAAGCATGTATGTGTTTCCGGCATGTAAAACAGGCAAATCACACAAACTGCTCTGCAAAGATGGGCTGAAAATTGTAAGATCACAACTATTTTTTTTAATTTTTTACGGGAAAAGCGTACGAAAACAGCATTTCATTTTTCCGGTAGATAAACTGTGCAGCAATATTTCGGCATGCCCGGTAGACCAAACTCCCAAAACACGTACATGCTTAACAGAAATGTATGCATGCCCAAAAACAAAGACCTAAAGAAGAAAATTTCAATACATTCAAATAAATTTACCTTAATCTCAATTCACATGAACAAACATCTTTCCGCCGCCTTGTTTTGCATCACCGCATGCGCAGCAGTACTTTTCACCTCCTGTTCCAAAGACGACGGCCCCGTTTCCGTTACCGGCATCACCCTGAACAAAACCGCAGACACGCTCTTTGCCGGCGACACGGTACGGCTTATCGCCACCGTACAACCCACAACGGCCACCGATCAATCCCTTACATGGAGCAGCAGCGATACCACCAAAGCTGTCGTAAACAGCAGCGGTTTGGTAACGGCCAAAGCGTTGGGATCAGCCATTATCACAGTCAAAACCAATGACGGCAATAAAACCGATACTTGTACTGTAACCGTAGCGGAGCGTCCCATCTCCGCCGCCGGTGCACTCATCAACGGCGTGTATTGGGCCGGGTGCAATGTAGATGCTCCCGCTACCTTTGCCGCTACCCCCGAATCCGCCGGAATGTTCTACCAGTGGAACCGCAAAAAGGGTTGGCCTTCCACAGGCAGCATAACCGATTGGGATGCCTCCACTCCTTCCGGCGATACATGGGAAGCTGCCAACGACCCGTGTCCGTCCGGTTGGCGGGTGCCGACCTCTGATGAGCTTGACGCCTTGCTTGCCACGGACAAAGTCATCAACGTGTGGACTACGCTGAACAGTGTCTACGGCAGGAAGTTTACCGATAAAATTTCCGGTAACTCAATCTTTCTCCCTGCTGCCGGTTACCGCGACTACTACGGCGACGGTTCGCTCCTCAATGCAGGCAGCTTCGGAGACTACTGGTCAACTTCGCCCAATGATTCCTTCAACGCTTGGGGCTTGAGTTTCCTCAGCATGGATGCTGACAGGAGCAGCAGCTCCCGGAGCTACGGTTCATCGTTGCGTTGTGTCCGCGCCGAATAAAGAGGGAGTAGCCTATCCACTCCCATTCGATTCATTTAGTTATCCGGCGGGCATTAAAAGCCCGCCGGATAACTATTTTTTTGCACTTATTCCGGGCTTTCGCTTGTGATACAATCTACAAGACCGGTTGCATTTCAGAAAATCTAAGGCAGGAGGTGTATGTGAAAATCCGGGAAAGCGGATCGCGCACTCTCTGCGGTCTGTTTGGCCACACCAGTCAAGCTTATTATAAACACATTTCGTACGTTTACCCTGGTAAAGATTATCAAAGTGCATCCTGCATTCCGTAAATATAGCCAAAATAGGGAAACGCTAACACAAATATTGACTACTTTTGCCGGGGAAAACAACACAATATGTCAACGCTTCTCGTCTCCCTGAAGACACGCAATTACCGGCTCTACTTTTGGGGCATGTGCGTTTCTTTGATCGGAACCTGGATGCAGCAAATCGCCATGAGCTGGTTAGTCTACAAACTGACCGGCTCCGTATTGTTGTTGGCTACCATCGTCTTTATGGCCCAAATTCCCATCTTGCTGGCCACACCCTTGCTGGGAATCCTGGCGGATCGCTTCGACCGGCGGAAGATCCTGCTGACGACCCAATCCCTGGCCGCCGTCCAGGCGCTGCTGCTCGCTTTCCTGACCCTGAGCGGGATGGTCCAGGTGTGGCACCTGATGGCGCTGAGCCTCCTGATCGGGCTGATCAACGCTTTGGACAACCCCACCCGGCAAGCCTTCTACCCCAGCCTGGTTCCCAAAGAGCACCTCAGCAACGCCATCGCCCTGAACTCCGCCGTGATCAACGGCTCCCGGCTGATCGGGCCGGCAGCGGGAGGCGTGCTGATCGGCGCTGTGGGGGAAGGGATCTGCTTTCTGGCCAACGGGATCAGTTACACGGGCGTACTGATCGCCCTGCTGCTGATGCGGCTTCCCGCCAAACCGGCTGCACAAACCGGCCGGCAGTTTTTTTCCGACCTGAAAGAGGGATTTTGCTACGTCACCGGGAACATCCCGATCCGGAGTTTACTACTGCTGATGAGCGCCATCAGCCTCTTCGGGCTTCCACTCCTGACGTTTATCCCGGCGTATGTCAAAGATATTTTGAACGGAGAGAGCGAAATGCTGGGCGTTATGCTCTCCTGCATCGGGGCAGGCTCTTTTACGGCCGCTGTCTGCTTAGCCGCCCGGAAAACGGTATTGGGATTGGGCCAACTCATCGTGTGGGCAGCCCTCCTGCTGGGTTTTTCCCTCATCGCCCTGTCGTTTATCGATACGCCGTGGATCGCCGCCCTCTGCTGCTTTCCGGCCGGCTTCTCCATCATCACCGCCGTCGCCTCCGCCAACACCCTGCTCCAAACCCTTTCCGACGAAAACAAACGGGGGCGCGTCATGGGCTACTTCACCATGGCCTTTACGGGTACCGCCCCCATCGGCAGCATGGCGCTCGGCGCTCTGGAAAAATACACCGGCCTCCCGGCCATCATTCTCCTGTCGGGAGTGACCTGTGCAGCGGCCGGGATCATTTTCGAGCGATACCGCCCGCTGGTGCGCCGGTACGCCCGTCCCGTATACGTAGAAAAGGGGATCATCCGGGAAATAGCCATCGGCATCGACCGCGCAGAAGACGCCAACCGGTTTTAGAAGCTGTTTTCGTATTCCACTTGAAAACTGACTCTGGCACCCAAAGCCTCGAACACTTTCAGAATAGTTGTCAACCGGGCATCCGTCGTGCTGTTCTCAATTTTAGAGATCTGCGCCCTTTTCACACCGACAAGCTCCCCCAACTCCTCTTGTGTCAGGTTGCGCGCCTGCCGCGCCTGCTTAATCGCTTGCCCCAACAAATCAAGCCGAAGTTCATACTCAAACTCCTCTCGCTGCTTTGCCCCTTTCTCCCCGATATACCGATCGGTCAATTCCTCCAAACTATACCTCTTCATCTGCTGCTCTTTTTTCACTAAAATACCGTTCCCTCCATTTTTCCGCCTGCTTTATTTCACTCCGGGAAATTTTATCTGTTTTCTTCACCAATCCGTGCGTTACAACCACAATCGTATCGGTTTTATCCGTCCTGTCCCCAAAAGCAAAAAGCCGGTAATACGTCTGATTATATTTTGTTCTAAACTCCCAAATCTCCCCTTGAAGTTTTTCAAAAAGCTCTTTGTCATTCGTGCTGCGGACTTTCCAAATGTTATACAATACTTTGCGTCTTGCTTTTTCATTCATTCCGTCCAAGAACCTTTCGGCCTTTTCCAAAAAATCAATCCGAAACTTGTAATTTCCCATTTCGATCTATGCAAAGATAATTGTTTCTTAAACAGGAAACAATACCGGAAAGATTTTATTTCCCGGGTTTCCTGTTCTGTAAAACTATGGAAAGCAAGGGAAAAACAGAAGAAGATACAGGGGGCGATGTTACACCGAGCCGCGCTCTTTCAGGCCCAAGTAAGTATTGATGGTATCGACGGTCAGTTGCTCCGGGGAGCAGGAGATGGCGTGGATGCCGTACCCGCGCAGGAGGCTGACCATCTGCCTCTTTTCCCGGATAAATCCGGAAGCAATGGCCTGGAAGTAGATATCGTACAGCGTTTCGGGAGTCTCCTGCACCATCTTCTTTATTTCGGCATTCTCAAAAAGCACCACCAATAACAGGTGTTTTCCGGCCAATCTCCGCAACGCCGGCAACTGCCGTTCCAAACTGCTGCGGCTTTCAAAATTGGTAAAAAGGATCAGCAGGCTTCTCCCCTGTACCCTCCGCTCCGTCACCGCGCAAAGCTGTTCAAAATCGGTCTCTCCGAAAGCGGTTTGCTGTTTGTACAGCGCTTCGTTCAAGGCATGGAGCTGCCCGCCCCGGTTATCGGCTTTGACAAAAGTCTCCTGCAAACGGGAAAAGGCAAGCAGCCCGGAGCGGTCCCCCCTTTTCAGGACGACATCGGAAAGCGCCAGGGAGGCATTGATCGCGTAATCCAACAGCGTCATCCCGTTAAAAGGCGACTGCATGCTCCTCCCCTTGTCGATCAGGCAGTAGACCGGTTGCGACCGCTCTTCCGCATAGCTGTTCACCATCAGGCGGTTGCACTTGGCCGTCGCTTTCCAATTGACGGTGCGCGGATCGTCGCCCGGCACATACGGCTTGATCTGGTCGAACGAATAGCTGACGCCCGCCACCCGGATCCGGCGCACACCGTGGGCGTGTTGTCGCCCGAAAGCGATCAATTCGTACTTCCGCATGTGAAGGTAAGCAGGATACACCGCAACGGCCGTCGCCTCCCCGAAAGAGTAGCGCCGCTCCGCCAAACCGAGAAACGAAGAGGCAAAGACCCGGATGCGGCCGAATTCGTACGCCCCCCGGCGGACAGGGCGCAGAAAGTACGTAACACGCCCCGCTCCGCCGCCGTCTACGGCCAATTTTTGCTCCAGATCCCTTCGTTGCAACTCCACCGGCGCTTCGTCCACGATCCGGAAAAAGGTGCGGAAACGGTAACCGTTGGTGATCTTTATCTCCACCGGATTATCGTCCCCGTTGGAAAATCGCTCCGCTGCGATCCGTTCGGCGGCCACCGCCCGGCCCGGAGCAAAGAGCAAAAACAGTTCCGTCGCCGCCAGCAACCCGAGCAACAGGGGCCAGGCCAGTGCAACGGGGTACAACACCGGGAACACGTAAGCCAGTACCAGCGCAAAGACCCCGATCCACATCCCGGTAAAAAAGCGGGCGGACAAAAACAGTTCTTTCAAAAATTTCATTCGTTGCAGGCCCTGTTACCTTGGAACTTCCACTTTTCCCACCATTTGCCGGATCAATTGATCCACGGTAACTCCCTCCAATTCCCGTTCGGCGGAGAGCTGGATCCGGTGCCGCAGCACCGGCGCCGCCAGAAAAACCACATCCTCCGGTACGACAAAATCCCGTCCCTGAATGGCGGCATACGCCTTGGCACTGTTCATCAGGGCGATGGAAGCTCTGGGAGAAGCCCCCAGGTACAGCCAGCCATTGTTCCGGGTAGCCGATACAATGGCAACGATGTAGGCTTTAATCTTTTCGCCGACCAACACCTGCCGCACCTGTTCGCGCAAGCTCCGCAACTCGCTGACGCTCACAACCGGCCGGAGTTGCTGCCAGCCGGAAATGGCGCCGCTGTCGTGCAGTCCGAGGATCTCGATCTCCTCTTCCGGAGCGGGATAATCCACGGTCACTTTAAAGAGGAAGCGATCCAGTTGGGCTTCCGGAAGACGGTAGGTCCCTTCGTGCTCCACCGGATTCTGGGTGGCGATGACGATAAAGGGATACTCCATGTCGTACTGCACCCCGTCGCTGGTGATCTGCCGCTCCTCCATGACCTCGAAAAGCGCCGCCTGGGTCTTGGCCGGAGAGCGGTTGATCTCGTCCACCAGCAGTACGTTGGTAAACACAGGGCCTTTCCGGTATTCAAAACGCCCCGACGAAGGAAGGAACACCGAAGTGCCCAATATGTCGCTCGGCATCAGGTCGGGCGTAAACTGCACCCGGCCGAAATCCGCCGCGATCATCTTGGCCAGCACCTTTGCCATCAACGTTTTGGCCACGCCGGGAACTCCTTCGATCAATACATGCCCGTCCGAAAGCAGGGCGGTCAGCAACAGATCCGTCAAAGCGTGTTGTCCCACAATGGTCTGCCCCACGGCCGACCGCAACGCATCCACTTTGTCCCGCAAGGCTGTAAAATCGATCCGCGATTCGAAAGCGGCGGCGCCTGTATGGCCATCGCCCGCTGTTTCCATTTTTTCCATGATTATCTGTTTGTGTGTTTAAACAACTCCATCAGTTTGATCAACTCTTTCAGGCGGTAATCGCCGACCTTGTTTTCCCGGCGGATCTCCCCGATCAATTGAAACAGCCGCTCTGTTTTTTCCCGGTCTGCGCCGGAACGTTCCGCCAACTCGCCGGCCAGTTGCACATCGGATTGTTCATGAGGCTCGTCGATTTGCAGCCGGTACAGACGGGCCATCTCATCCAGGAAGCAATCGATCTGCTTCCGGGCGATACCGGCGTGGTCGCGTTCTTTGTAATAGAGGGCGCTGACCGCCGCCACAAACTCCACGCTCCTGTTGGCGGGAGGGGCGATCCGGGGAATGGGACGCTGTTCCCGCCTGATCCGGAACAGCAGGTAAAGAAGCGCCGCCAACAGCAGCAGGTACCAGGCATGACGCAAAGCCGGATAGCGCAACATGACCCGGAAAACGGGTGCGCTCTCCCGCTCCTCCAGCTTGTATTCGTCCCACCAGATCTCCGCATCTTCCGGCAGGTAAGACAAAATCTTCGCATAGTAATCCCCCTGCAACGAATCCAGCACCCAGTAGTTGGTAAAAGCAAAACTGTTCGTGTTCAACAACAGGGCGCCGTTGCCGTAGCGGAAACGGACAAAATCCGGCGTAGCCAGCGTATCGGCCAGGGTTCCCAGCACCTCTCCCGCAAACCCCTCCTCTACCTGTAAACCGTGGAACCACGCTCCGAAACGGTAGCTTTTCCCGGAAAGTTCCGGACGGAGAAGCCGGTGTTCCCGCTTGCCGTATCCGTCGATCCGGCTCAGTTTAAAATAGGAATAGAGCGTATCGGGGAGCCGGGAAGCCGCTATGAACACGTAGTTCCCTTCGGCCGCAAACGCCTCCAGCCGCCGCAGTTCCATGTCATCGAACGGCAAGCTCCCGCCAACAAAGCAGTAAGCTGTTTTCCGGCCGGAGCGGTGTTGTTCCAATTGCTCCGGTACCGGGCGTCTTACCCGGACGGCGCCCGCCGGAAAAAGAGCGGAGAGGCTGTTGAAGGCGATACAGGTTCCGTAGGGGATGCGGTCTTGCGGACGGAAGGTTTCGCTCCAATCGATCTCCCGGGGCCGGGTTGTTTCACTCCAGACAAAGAACCCGACGGCCGCCAGCAACAAAGCCATGTACGCTGCTCTCTTCATCCCTTCAAAACCTCCTGGAAACGGTTAAAACCCTGTTCAATGTAACGGTAAGTCTCCGGCTCCACCCGGAAATCCCCGTAACAGACACATTCAAAATACCAGGCAAGCTCCCGGAAATCCCTGCGCAACTCTTTCCGGCGGATCTCCGCCCCGTAGTCCGCGTTGGTCTTCCGGTGATCCTGCCGGATGATCCCCCGCTCGTCCATCTGCTTCAACAGGTAGAGGAAACGGATGCGGACCGCCTGGATGTAGTCGTTTTGGGCCAGCGCTTCCCCCAACAAACGGGGATAGGCATCCGCATCGCTGAAATCGATCGATTCGGGCTGTATCTCCCCGAGCTTCCGGGCTTTCCGCCCAAAGGGAGAAACGACGCCGTTTTTGACCAACAGGTAAAGCGCTATCAAAAGCAAAACGACGGCCGCCAATTTCAGGCAAAAGTCCAGCAAATCTGCAGCAGTCCGGTTGGAGGAGGAGAACAGCTTCCGGAGCAACCGGTCGATCCACCTCTCCCACCACCCGTCGTACCGCTGCCTCGTCTCCGTATACCGGTAATAGGGATCAGCCCGGTACGTCTCCAAATACTCCGCCGGAACCGTGCGCAAGCGGTAAGCGGTATCGGGAACCGGTTCGGCCGCAAAGGCCGCCCCCTGCCCGGCCGCACACAACAGGCACAGCATCCACAACCGCAACAGGAGCGTGTATTTACTCGACCGGCTCATTCGCTGCTTTCCCGGGATCTCCCAAACTTTCTATCCGGTCGTACAGCGCCGTGTGTTCCCGGCTCTCCAATATGCTGTAAAATTTCAATCCCATCCCGCTCAGGACGATCATCATCAACAGGTATTTACCTAAATTGGCGATCAGCATAAACAGCGAGAGCAAATACGGATCGGGAACGGCCGAGGTGAAGGTCGTATAGAGGGTTTGTGTCGTGTAAGGCAAAGCAAACGCTGACGACAGCAGTCCCACCATGATCGACAGCAGCAGCAACAAACCGAAAGTGCTCCACCACTCTCCCCGGACAAACGAACCGGACAGGCTCTTCCCGATGCTTTGATCCCGGAGAACGATCAGGTACATGCCGAAAAGCAGCGTCACCCCGAAATAGATCCCGGGGACAAACAGAAGCGGAAAGGTCAGGCAGACAATCAGCGTGTAGAGCACTCCCCATCCTAAGAGGGGAAGCCATTTGCGCCGCATCACCCGCCACACTTCACGCGCCGTAACGGTACCCGGTTCTTTCTCCGGATGATCCTGGTAAACGCGGAGATACGAGAGGGACATAAGGATGACCCAAAAAGAGACGACCATCTGCGACAGCCAGGCCGCCACTATCGGCCAGAAGAAGATCATAGCATCCTCCCCCCATCCTCCGTTCATCGCCCATATACTTGCCTCTACTTGCTGTTTGAGCGTTAAACCGAATGTCGATGAGTACGCTCCTTCGTATATGACACGCACCAGGGTGCTCTGAAAGATCAGATCCACCAGGATCAACGGCAATGCCAGAAGGCAAAACACCTTTACAAAAGATTTCCACTCCTGTTTCGGGAATAAAAAAGCTCCCGACAAAATACTTGCAAAACTACGTTCGCGGTTCAATACGATTTTCTTCATGATCTGTTTTATGGGTGATGTAATAAGGGTACCACACAAAATAGGCGATCACTCCCGCCAGGGAGAGCAGGATCGCGACCAGGCCGACACGGGGATGTGCGTCCGCATAACGGGTGACACAGCTTTCAATGGCGCCGGCTATGATAAAGAACGGGATCAGTCCCACAACGATCTGGATCCCTTTCAGCGCCCCGGCCCGGAAAGACTCTCCCCGCGTGCAGGTTCCGGGAAAGAGGAAACTGTTCCCCATCACCAGGCCCGCCCCGCCGGCCATCACAATGGCCGTGATCTCGAATGTCCCGTGCGCCCAAACGGAGAGGGCTGAATGGAGCAGCAGCCCCCGGGCGTAAAAAAAGTACTGGAACACACCGATCATCACTCCGTTCTGCAACAGGATCCACAACGTTCCGGCGGAAAAAAGGAGGCCGTATACAAAAGCGAAGAAGGAGACTTGGATATTGTTGATGGTAATTCTCCAGAACATCTCCCAGGCGCCCAAAGAGGCGTAAATCCCCATCGGAGTCCCCTGCTCGATGTTGTCGAGGGTTTTATTCACATACCCGTCGCCCAGGATCAGCCGGACAAACCCCTCGTCCTTTCCGGCGGAAAATCCTCCCAGGACGACGGCGGCGATAAAAAAGCAGAGAGCGAACAGCAAGGTTTTCCGTTCCCGGTAGATGAGGCCGGGGAACTCCGTTTTCCAGAACTCCCGGATCCCCTTTTTCCGGTGGGAACGGTGTTTGTAGACACGGGTCTGAAAACGGGCCATCAGCCGGTTCAGGTAGTGTTCGGTATCACTCCCGGGATAAAAGGTGCGGGCGTACGAAAGATCGTCGGAGAGTTCCACAAAGTCGTCCGCCAATTGATCCACGCGCTTCTCCGGCTGTTCCATGCCGTTCCACTTCCCTTTGTTCCGCTCGATAAATTTCGCTTCTTTCACGCACACCGCATTTTTCAGAAACAAAAATAGGGGAATTTATGAAAAAGAGGTAGTTTTGTGCAAACTATTCAACGCGGTATGCAATTATCGGTACAGACGGCTCACCATGCCCGGATCGATTACGAATTGGCGGGGATCGGCTACCGGATCCTGGCGTTTATGATAGACGTCCTGATCCAGGGCGCTTTGGGTATCCTGATCAGTTTCATTGCACTCCCTTTCTTTGCATTGATGAGCCGGGGCGGCACCGGAAATACGTTTTTGCTCATTATTTTATTCGTCTTTATTCCGTTGTACCACCTGCTGTGCGAACTCTTTATGGGCCGGAGCGTGGGCAAAGTCGCACTGGGGCTCCGGATTGTCCGTTTGGACGGCAAGAAGATCTCTTTTTGGGACACGTTGCTCCGGTGGGTCTTTCGCATAGTGGATATTACCATCTGTTCGGGCGTCGTCGCTATGATCGCCATCATCGTCAGCCGGAACGCCCGGCGGATCGGAGACATAGCCGCCGGAACCACCGTCGTCCGCGAGAAAAGCCAAACGACCCTGTCGGATTTGACGCGCTATGCCGCTCCGGAAGCATACGCCGTTGTTTTTCCGCAGGCAAACCTGCTCTCCGACCAAGACATCGCCATCGTCAAAGAGGTCGTTTCCGAAGTCCGTCAGCGCATGGAATACAAGCTGCTGGAGCCGCTGGCCCGGAAGATCAAATCCATCACCGGCATCGTCACCGATATGGACAACCTGACATTTGTCACAACGATCCTGAAAGATCACCATCACCTGACCAAAGAGTAAAAATCCGTTTAAAAACCCGCCGAAAAACCCTGTCCGGTTTTTCCCGTATACCACAATGCTGAAAATAACCCAATAAAACACAACAATATGGAAGCAATCATTTACCGGGCCGGATCCCGGGGCTATTTCAACCACGGCTGGCTCCGGACACACCACACCTTCAGTTTTGCGGATTACTACGACCCCACCCGCATCAATTTCGGAACCCTGCGGGTGCTCAACGACGACTCCATCGATCCGGGCACCGGATTCGGGCTGCATCCCCACCGGAACATGGAAGTGGTCTCCATCCCGCTGAGCGGAGCATTGGTGCACACGGATAACCTGGGAAACAGTTCCGTATTGGAAAAGGGCGAGATCCAGGTCATGAGCGCCGGAACGGGGATCCACCACAGCGAGTACAACCAAAGCAAAGAGGGGGTAACGGAATTTCTTCAGATCTGGGTCATTCCGGACAAACTGAACGTGAAGCCCCGGTACGAAAACGCCGTGATCCGGGATCTGATCAAAAAGAACGAGATCAGCGAAGTGGTCAGCCCTTACCCCGGCACCGGGAAAGGCCTCTGGATCTATCAGCAGGCGTGGTTCTCCATCGGCGAACTGGGCAAAGAGAGCCAACACACCTACCGGCTCAAGTCCCGCAACAGTTTCGGGGTCTATCTGTTCGTGATCGAAGGATCTGTCGAGATCGAAGACATCCGGTTAGACCGGCGGGACGGCTTGGGCATCTACGACACGGACGCTTTCGACATCCGGGTTCACAAAGATTCCACCCTGCTGTTGATAGAAGTCCCTCCCGCAAAAGAAGAGTAGGTATTTCCCGTAAACAGAGAGATTATTTGAACATTTACTGCAAAACAATCACGCCAAATCAAAAACTACACGACCTATGACACGAAAGATTTTTGTACTTGCACTTTTGGTATATGCCGCTTACAGCACGGTATATGCACAGGAAGAAGCGGCACCTGCCCCTCTTTGGACGAAGAAAGGGGTGGCCGCTCTGAACCTGACCCAGGTCAGCCTGAAGAATTGGGCGGCCGGAGGTGAATCCGCCGTAGGCTTTGACGCCATGTTAAATTACGGCGCGGACTATAAAAAGGGACGCCACATCTGGAACAACCGGCTGGAATTGGCATACGGAATGAACAAAACAGACCAGTACGGTTCCAGAAAAACAAACGACAAAATGTATCTGTCCAGCAGTTACGGGTATGAAATCTCCAGATCGCTCTACCTGAGCGCCGGCTTTTCTTTCCTGTCGCAATTCAGCAAAGGGTACAACTACGGAGTATCTCCAAAAGCTTACATCTCCAAATTCATGGCTCCCGCCTACCTCTCCGTCGGCCCCGGTTTAAAATGGGTCCCGAACAAATACCTGACTGTAAACCTTTCTCCGGCCACCTGGAGAGGTATTTTTGTGTTGGACGATACGCTTTCCCACCGCGGCGCTTTCGGCGTAGAGCCGGATAAACACATCCTGTCGGAATTTGGGGCAGACCTGGTTGCGGAATTGAAATACGATTTCAAAGAGACCAATCTGGAATTCCTGAAAAACTTTTCGCTTTATTCCCGGCTGGAACTCTACTCCAACTACCTGGAAGAGATCCAAAATGTGGATGTACGCTGGGATGTACTCCTGAGCATGAAGATCAACGACTGGTTCTCCACCAACCTGACCACCAACCTGGTATACGACAACGACATCAAGTTTTTACAGGCAGACGGATCCGCCGGCCCGCGGGTGCAATTCAAAGAAGCATTGGGCGTCGGGATCACCGTCCATTTTTAAACTCCTGTCCGACAAACAAAAAACGAGGGTGCTTCGCCCTCGTTTTTTATTTACTTCCCGGGTTATAACGGTTTCATCCGTTCATTGATCAGATCCCGGTACTCCCAATACGCCTCTTCCAGCAGCGCCATCCTGGCCGCAAAAAAAGCGTAGACGGCCTCCCAATCCTCCGGACGGTTAATGCTCACCCCCGGCAATTCAAAATAGATGGCGCTGACCCTCCTTTCGCCCAATCCGCGGTACTCCTCCTCCCACCGGAGATCCGGCCCGCAACTCTCCGCCATCAGGGTTTGATAAGCCATCATACACTCGTATATTTCGTAGCGTTTCAGATCATTCCGGTGATCGATCTGGAAAAGCACCAGCGCTTTCTCCGCATCCGCGTGGAATTTCAACTGCACACCCTTTATTTTTACTCCCGTGAGTATCCAGCGCCTGTGGATCCCGTTCCGGGAACAGTAACGCTTAAAGCCGTTCCAAAAAGCGATCTTTCGTTCTTTTGCCTCCTCCTTTGTCAACATGGTCGGATTTATGATTACTTTTGTCGAGGTAAAAATAGACAATTGCATCGGAAAGAGATCAGATGCTGGAATTAAAATACAATAAAGAGAAGATCGAAGCCGGATGCGACGAAGCCGGAAGAGGGTGTCTGGCCGGGCCGGTATTTGCCGCCGCCGTTATCCTGCCGGATCATTTCTCCAATCCGCTGTTGAACGACTCCAAACAATTGAGCGAGAAACAGCGGGAAGCGTTGCGCCCCGTCATCGAAAAAGAGGCGGTCGCCTGGGCGGTCGCCGCTATCGACAACAACGGCATCGACGAGATCAACATCCTGAACGCTTCCATCGCCGCCATGCACAAAGCGCTGGATCAACTGAATGTCCGGCCGGAAGCGATCCTGGTAGACGGCAACCGCTTCAAACCCTACAAGGAGATCCCCCACACCTGCATCGTCAAGGGAGACGGAAAGTACCTCTCCATCGCCGCCGCTTCGGTGCTGGCCAAAACACACCGGGACGAATACATGGAGCAGTTGGACAGCCGGTTCCCGGCATACAACTGGAAACAGAACAAAGGATACCCCACACAGGAACACCGGGATAAAATAAAGCAGTTCGGGATCACCGCTTTTCACCGGAAAAGTTTTAATTTAGCCGATCCTCAGCTAAAACTGAATTTTGATACCTAAACAACCCAATCGCTGCTTATGGCATTTATCAACTCCGTCATCTCCCTGTTCTCCCAGAAACGGTTAGCCCGGATCGAACAGTTCAAAGCCCGGCCGGCCGGCGTGCAATACGACACGTTAAAAGAATTGCTGGCCAAAGCCGCTCAGACCGAACAGGGGCGAAAATACGACTTCCCCTCCATCCTCACCCCGGAGCAGTTCCGGGAACGGCTTCCCGTTTTGCAGTACGAAGATATCCGGGAGGATGTCCTGCGGATCATGGAGGGAAGTCCGAATGTGTTCTGGCCGGAAAAGATCGAATGGTTTGCCCGCTCCTCCGGGACCACGGACACCAAAAGCAAATTTATCCCGGTCTCCCCCTCCGCACTGGAAGAGTGCCATTTCCGCGGAGGAAAAGATGTGATCTCCCTGTTCAACCACAACTACCCCGACTCAACCGCTTTCCGGGGGAAAACCCTGGCGCTGGGCGGAAGCAGCGAGATCAGCAAAAGCAACGCCCACTGCCGGTACGGCGATCTTTCGGCCATCCTGATCTCCAACACCCCCTTCTGGGCCAACAAGATGAAGACGCCGGACGCTTCCGTCATGCTCATGAGCAATTGGGAAGAGAAATTGGAAAAGATCTGCGAAGTCTGCATCAAAGAAGATGTACGCTGCTTAGCCGGCGTCCCCTCCTGGTTCCTCACCCTGATCACGAAAGTATTGGAAAAAACCGGCAAGAGCCACCTGCACGAAGTGTGGCCCAACCTGGAGCTGTTCATACACGGAGGAGTCAGTTTTACGCCCTACCGGGAACTGTACAAACGGTTGTTGCCGGATCCGAAGATGAAATACTTAGAAACCTACAACGCTTCCGAAGGCTTTTTCGGATTGCAGGACGACCCGGAGGATCCCTCCCTGCTGCTGATGCTGGATTACGGCGTCTATTACGAATTTATGCCGCTGGGCGAATTGGGCAAACCGGCTCCCCGGACGCTCCTGTTGCAGGAGGTGGAAAAGGGGGTCAACTACGCCCTGATCATCACCACAAACGGCGGCCTCTGGAGGTACATGATCGGGGACACCATCGTGTTCACCTCGCTGAAACCGTACAAGTTCAAGATCACGGGACGCACCCGTTTTTTTATCAATGCTTTCGGCGAAGAGCTGATCATCGACAACGCCACTGAAGCCTTGCGATACGCTTGCGGGGAGATGAAGTGCCACGTCTTTGAATTTACGGCCGCCCCTGTTTTCATGAAAGAGGGCGGCAAAGGGGCGCACGAGTGGCTCATCGAATTCGAAACTCCGCCCGCCGACCCGGAACTGTTCGCGGAACTCTTGGACAAACGCCTGCAGGAACTGAATTCCGACTACGAAGCCAAACGGTTGTTGTCGCTGGAGCGGCTCAAACTGCACATTGCCCGGCCGGGGCTGTTTTCCGACTGGCTGAAGGGGAAAGGCAAACTGGGCGGCCAGAACAAAGTCCCGCGACTCTGGAACGACCGCACCCACATTGAGCAGTTGCTGGAGATGAACCAATGACCATGCAAACAACCCCTTTAACCCCGCAACATTGGAGCGATTACGAACTGATCGACAGCGGCGGGTATGAAAAGTTAGAGCGTTTCGGGCAATATGTTGTTGCCCGGCCGGAACCGCAGGCGATGTGGAACAAGTCGCTGCCGGAAGAGGAGTGGATCCGGCGGGCCGACGCCCGGTTCCTCAAAGATAAAAAGGGCGACGACCGGGGCGAGTGGCGCTGCAAACCGGGGATGCCGCAACAGTGGTACATCCATTATCGCAACGGCGGCCTGAAAATGCAGATGCGCTTGGGATTGACCGCCTTCAAGCATGTAGGGGTCTTTCCGGAACAGGCAGAAAACTGGGAGTTTATCTACCGGAACATACAGGAGATACCCGCTCCGGCAAAAGTCCTGAACCTGTTCGCCTATACGGGAGGCGCTTCGTTGGCCGCCAGATGCGCCGGCGCGGACGTTACCCACGTCGACTCCGTAAAACCGGTCATTACGTGGGCGCGGGAGAACATGGAAGCGTCCGGTTTGGACGGCATCCGGTGGATGGCGGACGATGCCTTGAAATTTGCCCGCCGGGAAGTGAACCGGGGCAAAAAATACCACGGGATCATTCTCGATCCTCCCGCCTACGGCCGAGGCCCCGACGGCGAAAAATGGGTGCTGGAAGAAAACATCAACGAATTACTCTCCCTGTGCGGGCAACTCTTGGAAAAAGAGCACTGCTTCCTGATCCTGAACCTCTACTCCATGGGATTGTCGCCCATCCTCTCCCGCACCGCCGTGCAGCAACTGACCGGCGCCTTCGGACAGGAACAGTTCGGCGAACTCTACTTCACCGACGCCTTCGGCAAATCATTACCGCTGGGAGTTTACTATCGCTGTTCCCAATAAAAAATGATGCGTCGTTCTCGAAGTAAAAATTAAACAGTGTTCCGTAAAAACAAATGCCTTTATTTAACACAAATTTTCCCTCTCAAGAACGACATCATCCACTCTTAAAATACTAATTACGGCTTTTGAACTAAGTCAAAAAATCCGCTGATTTCTTGTTGATCTATGGCTTGCCGCAGATTGTAGCGCTTTACTTGATCCATATAGCCAGGACTTGTCACTTTAATTTCAACAACCACATCACGGGAATTTTCGTAGGTAAGCCCAAGAATATTAAATGAGCGGGTTTCTTCATACGGCGTAGAAGTCAAGTACAATTCATTTGTATTTTTTACCTGATCGGGAATACTTGAAATAATACGCCAGAAGATGCGCGCACCACGCGGTTCGGAATCAAAATGCCAACGAATAATAGTGCGTTCCAATGCGGTACCGCCGGGATTGTCACGTGTGACCATTTTGGTAGCCTCTCCCTCACGAATGGTTGGATCTTTTACATACGAGTCACTTGGCACAAGTGAGGCATATACACTCGGATGGTTATACTTCCAAGCTGCACCATCTGCAAAATCAATAGCTAAAAGTGGTGGAAAAAATAAGATATTCCACAGCGTATTAAAATTAAATCCTCCTTTCAGTTGCACTTCTGAAGGATTGTATCCTTCCTTTTCAAAAACAAAAGTACGGGATAAACGACGGGGCACCGGAGCCATACAAGGTGCCATGCAAAGATTGTTTCCTGTTTTTTTATCCTTCACCATAACACCATTCTGCGATGCAGAAAAAGACACTTGTTGTTTTGTTCCAGAAAACAGGGTAGCACAAGAGCTAAAAAGAAGGATTGGAACAAATAATGCTGTAAATAATATAAACTGTTTCATATTTTTTCTAATTTAACGTGATTCATAATCCTTATTCCATTAGTAAGGTCTCTTTTTTTATTTTTTGTCCTCTAAATATTTCTCATACGCACATAAAAAAAGCGTGGGACTGTAACTGTATTCGCTTTAGAGGTCTTCGACTACCTTGTAACACAAATAAGTAAGCCCACGCCATTTGGCGTGAGCGCTGGCAACTTACTCTTGTGTTACTTTTGAAATTGTCGAAGTTTCTAAAGCAAGAATAAAAGCTAACGCTTTTTCCAATATATTTTTAAAATATGCGTATCAGCACATCATTGTTTATATCATAGGCATAATTTTTTCATTACGGAACAAACGTACGAAATATTTCAGAAATGTAAAACTTTTTCACACTTGATTTATCGTGATAATACCAGTGAAACACCAGCACCTTTATAGCGTTATATTCATTCGGAACAATAATCACAATATTTTCTTTTCCTGAATGAGGAACACTTAAAAATTCACAATCGGCAATAATTGCATCGAATTTGCCTTTATCTTGAGAACAACAGTTCCCGGTATTTCGGCAGGGGCCAGATCTCGTCGTCCACCAGCAACTCCAATTTATCAATGTGGTAGCGGATCTTTCCAAGGTAGGGACGGACAGTGTCCGAATAAGCCTGCGCCCGCTCCACTTCGTTGGCGTAAGCGTTGTTGGCCTTCTTCCGGGCTTCCGTCATCTCCGTCGCCAACGTCTTGATATCGGCGATGTGGCGAGAAATCTCCTGGATGGATTCCAACTGCACATTGCCGATCTCCGCATAAACATCCGGCAAGATCTCCTTCAATCCGCGCACATTCTCGATCAGGGTGTTCTGGTAGGTGATGGCGGTCGGGATGATGTGGTTCAGCGCCAGATCGCCCAGCACGCGGGACTCGATCTGCAACTTCTTCAGGTAGATCTCATTTTGGATCTCGTACCGGGCTTCCAATTCCCGCGCCGTATAAATATCATTGTCCACAAACAGCTTGCGGGCCTTGGGCAACACAAACGCTTTCAGGCAACTGACGCAATCCGTATCGACGGAGAGCCCCCGTTTGGCCGCCTCCTCTCTCCACTCCTTGCTGTAGCCGTTCCCCTCAAAACGGATCGGTTTGCAGGCAAGGCTGTATTTGCGCAGCACCTGGAAAATGGCCTCGTCCTTCTTCACCCCTTTTTCGATCAGGGCGTCCGTTTCCCGCTTAAAGGCCATCAACTGCTCCGCCACGGCCGCGTTCAGCACGATCATGGCCGATCCGCAGTTGGCCGAAGCCCCCACCGCCCGGAATTCAAAACGGTTGCCCGTAAACGCAAAAGGAGAGGTGCGGTTGCGGTCGGTATTGTCGCGCATGATCTCCGGGATACGCCCCACGTTCAGTTTCAGTTCGGTCTTTTCGTCCGGGCTCATCTTTTCGGTGCCCACTTTGGCTTCGATCTCGTCCAGAATACCCGCTAAGTAACGCCCCAGAAACACCGACATGATGGTGGGCGGCGCTTCGTCCCCTCCGAGGCGCTGCTCGTTCCCCAGCGAAACAATGCAGGCCTTCAGCAGCGCCTCGTGCTCCAGAACAGCACGAACGGTCGCCACCAAAAAAACCAGGAACTGCAGGTTCGATTTGGGGTTTTTACCCGGCGACAGCAGGTTTACCCCCGTATCCGTCAGCAACGACCAATTGTTGTGCTTACCGGAACCGTTGATCCCTTTGAACGGTTTCTCGTGCAGCAACACCCGAAAGCGGTGGTGGCGCGCCACCCGTTTCATGGTGGACATCAGCAACTGGTTGTGGTCTACGGCCAAATTAGCCTCTTCAAAGATCGGCGCCAATTCGAACTGGTTGGGGGCGCACTCGTTGTGCCGGGTCTTGACCGGGATCCCCAACCGGTAGCACACCTGTTCCAGTTCGTCCATAAAGGCGTTGATCCGCTCCGGAATGGAACCGAAATAGTGGTCTTCCAACTGCTGGTCCTTGGCCGCAGAGTGCCCCATCAGGGTGCGTCCCGTCAATTTCAGGTCGGGACGGGCGTTAAAAAGCGCTTCGTCTATCAGAAAATACTCCTGCTCCCACCCCAGGGTGGCGGAAACCTTTTTGACCTCCTTATCGAAATATTGGCAGATCTCCACCGCCACCTTGTCTATCAGCGCCAACGCTTTCAGCAGGGGCGTTTTAAAATCCAGCGCCTCGCCCGTATAGGCAACGAAAACCGTGGGGATGCAAAGGGTTTTGTTGTTGATAAAAGCCGGCGATCCCGGATCCCAGGCCGTATACCCCCTGGCCTCGAACGTATTCCGGATCCCTCCGCTGGGAAAACTGGAAGCGTCGGGTTCCTGCTGCACCAGCAGTTTCCCGTCGAAAGACTCGATCACGCTTCCGTCCTTCAACACATCGATAAAGCTGTCGTGCTTCTCCGCCGTAGAACCGTTCAGGGGATGGAACCAATGGGTGTAATGGGTAGCGCCTTTCTCCACCGCCCACGCCTTCATGGCCGCAGCCACCTGATCGGCCAACTGCCGGTCGATCCCCTCCCCCTCCGACAAGCTCTTCTCCAGCTTTTTGTAAGCTTCCCCGGAGAGGTAGAGCCGCATTTTCTCCATCGTGAACACATCGGCCCCAAACAGAGCGGAAACCCGTTGAATATTCTTTGGTTCGACCGGAACACGGCTGGCTACCGTTTCCAAGGCGGAAAATCTGATCTCAGACATAAAAATGTACTTTTTTCTGGTTATACCCCTAAAATTTCAGACACAAATGTACAAAATCCTGCTTATTTCCGGAACACACCCCTTTCTTTTTATATCAAACACATAAAAAATACTTTTCAGAGATTCATTGCTTTCCCACAAAACGATGTGTAAAAAAAGAGTTTCGGAAGTACCCGTATTTAGATTTTTTATGGGTTACAAAAAAACTTATTACATCCTTTGACAGTAAAACAGATATACCCTCTGAAAACAGGGGCGATTTTATTTTTTAACATTAATTTCACATAACAAGCCGATCATGAACTTCAAACATTCTTTTTTGACCATTCTGTGTTTTGCCATCGTTTGGGCGTCCTGCGAAGAGTCCGGGGAAAATCCGGTTGATACAGATGTACTGCTGAATAAAATAGAAGCCAATGCACTTGCCGCCACACGCTGGCAGGAAGAGTTGGAGCAGATACAAACCCGGTACGGGACGATGTGGGACCGGCAACTCTTTGAATACAATAACCGGCAGATGCCCACCTACACTGCCGTTTACGGCGTAAAACCCGCAGACGGACGCAGCCTGTATATCTCCATGCACGGCGGAGGCAATACCACGGCGGCAGGGAACGATGAGCAGTGGAACAATCAGAAAGAGCTCTATTCTCCGAAGGAGGGCGTTTACATCGCTCCCCGGGCGGCAGTCGATGACTGGAACATGTGGTTCCGGCCGGTTGTCGATACCCTGTTCGAAATGATCATCCAAACCGCAATCGTCAAAATGGAGGTAAATCCCAACAAGGTCTATATCATGGGGTATTCGGCCGGCGGCGACGGAGCCTACCGCATGGCCCCGCGCATGGCCGACCATTGGGCGGCAGCGGCCATGATGGCGGGGCATCCGGGCAACTCATCCCCCCTGAACCTGCGCAACATCGGATTTACACTCTGGATGGGCCAAAACGACAGCGCTTATCACCGCAACACGCTGGCGGCGGCATACGGCCAACGCCTGGATTCACTCCAAAACGCCGACCCGGACGGATACCGCCACACCACCCACATCGTACCCGGCGTCGGCCACTGGATGAACAGCGCCGATACGGCCGCCGTGGAGTGGATGGCACAGTTCAGGCGCAATCCCTACCCCGGCAGGATCGTATGGCGACAGGAGGAAAGCAATCCGCGGCGGCATTTCTATTACCTGTCCGTCCCGGCCGGCGAAGCCAAAGCCGGCATGGAGGTGCGGGTGGACAAAATAGGGAACATATTGAACATCCTGAAAAACGACTACACAACGCTGTACATCCATCTGAACGACAAAATGATGGATCTGGATAAACCGGTCATTCTCCTGTACGGGGATGAAGAGATATTCAACGGCATGGTCCAACGCAAAGCGCAACACATCGACGAATCCGTCAAAGAACGCGCTGATCCGGACTATATCTTCAGCGCTGTTCTCGAAATCAGGAACGGCCGGGTGCGGGTGCTGTAAAAACAGCCCCGTTCCCGTTTTTCAAATCTTTTCTCTTTTTCTCTCATCACTCCGGCCAATTTTTCTATTTATCCTGTTTTTAACATACATTGTACAGAAAAATACACCTGACCCCCGGGTTCACCGGGCGCTTGGATGTGTTTTCCGAACACAAAGAGCAAAGAGTTACCAAACAGCTACTTACGTCGTACCTCTTTTTGATCAAAGTCGGCGCTAAGTCGGCACTCATTCGAAACAAAGACGGCAATCGTCGAGTTTGTTCCGTATAAATACAAATTTTTTTCAATATTTTATCCGGGCTTGGTATATACCAGGTACAAAGAAGGGATGACAAGAGCAACCGCTTACAAAGAGAGAGCCGATAATTGCGCAACGATGGTGCGGATCCCCTGTAAGATAGATGAGAGGATGTAGAAGATCGGGTTTCTTTCGTATCTTTGTGGGGATTGGAAAACAGACGTATGAAAAAGGTTGCTGCTATACATGATCTGTCCGGTTACGGGAGGGCTTCGCTGACGGTGGTGATTCCGGTGTTGTCGCAAATGGGGTTCCAGGTGTGCCCGTTGCCGACGGCTGTGCTTTCGGCACACAGTGAGTACCCCGATTTCCGGAGTTTCGACCTGACGCCGCAGATGCGGGAGATCATTGGCCACTGGAAGGAGCTTGGCCTCCGTTTCGACGCCCTCTATTCGGGGTATTTGGCTTCGACGGAGCAGATGGAGGTGGTGGCCGGTTTTTTCCGGGATTTCGGGCACGGCGATAACTTTATTTTGGTGGATCCGGTGCTGGGGGATCACGGCAAGCTGTATCCGGGCATGGATCCGGAGATGGTGGAAGGGATGCGCGGTCTTTGCCGGCAGGCGGATGTGATCACGCCGAACCTGACCGAAGCGGCCTTTTTGCTGAACGAACGGGACAGCCGTATCGACGGGGCGACGGCTGCCGGCTGGTGCAAGCGGCTCAGCGAACTGGGGCCGCAGTATGCCATCATTACTTCGGCGCCGGCGGGGGATGAGCGGAATGTGGCCACGCTTGCCTACAACCGGAAGGACGGCCGTACGTGGCGGGTGTTGTGTGACCATGTGCCGGCTTCGTATCCCGGCACGGGCGATGCTTTCGCCAGTGTGATCACGGGTTGCCTGCTGAATGGCGACAGCCTGCCGGAAGCGGTGGAACGGGCGGTCTACTTCATCAACATGGGAATAAAGACCACGTTCGGGTATGACCAGGATCCGCTGGACGGCATGAATCAGGAGAAGGTGCTGCATTACCTGAATGAGCCCCTCCCCTTTTACCGCTATGAATTGATCGACTAGCCGAAAGGTTCGGGATTGTTTTTAAATGACGCAGTAATTTTTCAACAACTGCTCCATTTCCTGTTGGAGTTTAGCGGCTTCTTCGCCGGCTTGGCGGGCAAAGTCAATTCCTTTTCCGGCAAAGATGATGCCCCGGGAGGAGTTTACAAGCAGGCCGCAGCGATTGTTCATGCCGTAGCGGGCGACCTCTTCCAGGCTCCCGCCCTGCGCCCCCACTCCGGGCACCAACAGGAAGTGATCCGGCGCCAATTTCCGGATACCGGCGAGCATCTCCGCTTTGGTGGCCCCTACCACGTACATCATCTGCTCTTTACCCGCCCACTCCTGCGATTTAGTCAACACTTTTTCGTACAGCCGCAAGCCCTCCTCCTCAAAAAATTGAAAGTCGGAAGCTCCTTTGTTGGAGGTGAGCGCCAGCAGGATGACCCATTTCCCTTCGTATTCCAAAAAGGGGGTGACGGAGTCTTCGCCCATGTAGGGGGCCACAGTAATGGAATCGAATTGCATGGTCTCCAAAAAGGCTTTGGCGTACATCTGGGAGGTATTGCCGATGTCGCCCCGCTTGGCGTCGGCGATGGTAAACACCTCCGGATAAGCCTCCCGGAGATAGGCGACTGTTTTTTCCAACGAACGCCATCCGGCTACGCCCCGGCTTTCGTAAAAGGCGATGTTGGGCTTGTAGGCGACCGTCACCGCAGCCGTTGCGTCGATGATGGCTTTGTTGAATTCGAATACGGGATCCTCTGTATCCAACAGGTGCGTCGGGATTTTGGCAATGTCCGAGTCTAATCCGACACAGAGGAAGGAGCGTTTTTGTTTGATCTGCTCAAAGAGTGTGTTGTAGTTCATGGCGTTATGTTTAAGACCGTAAGATAGTAAGACGTGAAGGCCGTAAGAGATTAAAGACCGCTTTCTTTGAGGCGCTCGGTGTTTTCTTCGATTTGGAGTTTTTCGATGATCTCGCCGATCTCCCCGTCCATGACTGCGCTGAGGTTGTAGAGGGTGAAGTTGATCCGGTGGTCGGTCACACGCCCCTGGGGGTAGTTGTAAGTGCGGATCTTGGCGGAGCGGTCACCGGTGGAGACCATGGTCTTCCGCCTGGAAGCGATCTCGTCCATGTGCCGCTGGTACTCTACGGCATAGATGCGCGACCGGAGTTCGGTCATGGCTTTGGCCAAGTTTTTGATCTGGGATTTTTCGTCCTGGCAGGTCACGACGATGCCGGTAGGGATGTGTGTGAGGCGGATGGCCGAGTAGGTGGTGTTGACCGACTGTCCGCCCGGGCCGGAGGAGCAGTAGGTGTCTTTCCGGATGTCTGCCGGATTCAGTTGAATATCCACTTCTTCGGCTTCCGGCAAAACCGCTACGGTGGCGGCCGATGTGTGGATGCGCCCCTGGGTCTCGGTGGCCGGAACGCGCTGCACGCGGTGTACGCCCGATTCGTATTTAAGGATGCCGTACACGCCGTTTCCCGTTACGTTGGCTACGATCTCCTTATACCCTCCGGCAGTGCCCTCCGTGCTGTTGGTAACCTCCATTTTCCAGCCCCGCTTTTCGCAGAACTTGGCGTACATCCGGAACAGGTCGCCCGCAAAGATGGCTGCTTCGTCGCCTCCGGTTCCTCCGCGGATCTCCAGAATGGCGTTTTTGGAGTCCTCCGGGTCGGCAGGCACCAGCAACAGTTTGAGGTTTTGTTCGACGGCCGGCAGTTGCTCCGTCAGGTCGTCCAGCTCCGCTTGCGCCATCTCCCGCAATTCGGGATCGTCTTCCCCCTCCAATATCTCTTTGGATTCACGGATGGCCTGCAGGGTGTTTTTATACTGACCGGCCGCCCGGGTGATAACCTCCAACTCTTTGTACTCTTTAGTCAGCTTGACGTATCGCTCCATGTCGGCCATAACGCCGGGGTCGGTGATCAACTCCCCGATCTCTTTGAACCGTATATAGTACGTTTCTAACTTTTCTGTCAATGAGTTTTCCATGGGCGATATGCTAAGATCTGTTTCAAATCTGTTGTGAAGCCACAAAAATAACATATAATTCCATACGTTGTATTTTTTCACAAAGCTACTGCCCATTCCGGTTGCGCCGAGCTCCGGGGTGTTGATCCGGCGGGCGTTGGCGGGAGCAACGATCGTTCTCTTTTCTTTCCGGAGCGCCCGGAATCCGGGCTCCCCGCAGGGGCGGCGACTGACCGGAGGGAAGAAGGCGGTTAGGATTCCGGCGAACGGAAAGAAATCAGAGAACCGTTGCGGAGACACTGCCCCCGCCGGATCAACACCCCGGAGCTCGGGTAAATAGCAAGATATAGCACCGGCGGCATTCTTTTAATCAATGATCCGTATCGCGTCCGGAATATGCGTGATCTGCCCGTCCGTTCCCGTGACGACGATCAGGTCGAAACGCAACTCCCGGCTCCACCCTCTTTGCCCGATGTAGGCGGCTCCCGCTCTGAGAAGGTTCCGCCGTTTGCGGTAATCCAGCAACTCCTCGGGGCGTTCGCACGGCTGTTTCCGGTATTTTACCTCCACAACGACGATCAGCTCGCCCCGGGCGCAGATCAAATCTACTTCCCGGTGGTTAAGGCGCCAATTGCATTCCAATATCACGTAACCATTTTCCCGCAGGTAACCTGCCGCCCGCTCTTCACCGGTCCGGCCGTCCCGAATGTGA
The DNA here is from genome assembly GCA_031271755.1 of Culturomica sp. Taxonomy (GTDB): domain Bacteria; phylum Bacteroidota; class Bacteroidia; order Bacteroidales; family Marinifilaceae; genus UBA944. The sequence goes on along the minus strand of JAISVB010000075.1, from coordinate 121,533 downwards.
TTTGCCATGTAGCTGTTTTTTATCTCTTCTTATTTGCAATAATCGCACAAATCAACAGAAAACAGAACGGACTTCTCTTTTGTTATCCGATTTTTTTTGTATATCTTTGTATGATTTTTGGGGGAGTTGTACAGTTATGGCAAAAAAAAGAGTTTTATTTATTTCATCTGAAATCGAGCCTTATCTTTCGGAATCCGAAATGGCCAGTATCGGCCGCTACCTGCCTCAGGGGATCCAGGAAAAGGGCAAAGAGATCAGAACTTTTATGCCACGTTTCGGAAACATCAATGAACGCCGGAACCAGCTTCACGAAGTGATCCGCCTGTCCGGTATGAACCTGATCATCAATGACACGGATCACCCTCTCATCATCAAGGTCGCCTCTATCCAGTCCGCACGCATGCAGATCTATTTTATTGATAACGAAGATTATTTCCAACGGAAACACATCATTGCGGACGACGAGGGGCACTTCTTTGAAGACAACGACGAACGGGCGATCTTCTTTGCAAGAGGCGTTTTTGAAACCGTTAAGAAGTTGAGGTGGTCGCCCGACCTGATCTATTGCCAGGGATGGTTTACTTCGCTGGTTCCCCTGATGTTGAAAAAAGAGTACGCGGACGACTTGATCTTTGCGCACTCCAAAGTGGTGTACGCTACCGCCAACGATGAGTTTGAGGGGAAGTTAGACCGGGATTTTCGACAGAAACTGTTGAGCGAAAATATTACTCCGGCCGATCTTCCCCACGTGGAGGATCCCACCCATACAAATATAACCAAACTGGCTTTTGACTATTCGGACGGGATCATCTTCAATACACAAAACCTCCCGGCCGATCTGCGGGAGTATGCCGGGAAAAGCGGAAAGCCGGTGCTGGAAGGTTTTTCCCAGGAGAATTACATCGATCTTTTTTCCGATTTCTTTGACCTGGTGCTTCAAAGCTGACCGGGCTGTCCGGCAGCTAATTTTTCCTGCCACCTCCAGGCGTTGGCCAGGGTTTCTGTAAGAGGTGTTTGGGCTTTCCAGCCCAATTCCGTGTTGGCCAGGGTGGTGTCCGCCCAGATCTTTTCGATGTCGCCGGGGCGTCTCCCGACAATTTTGTAGTTGACTTTTTTTCCGGTCGCCTGTTCAAAGGCGTTGATCAGTCCGAGTACGGAAACTCCGTTCCCTGTCCCTATGTTGAAGTATTCGTAATTACCCCGGTTTTTGTTCTCTATAAGCCTGCGTATGGCGATGACGTGCGCCCGGGCCAGGTCGGTAACGTCGATGTAGTCCCGGATGGCGCTGCCGTCCGGAGTGTTGTAATCGTCTCCGAAAACACTCAGTTGCTCTCGTATGCCGGCCGCGGTCTGGGTGATAAAGGGGATCAGGTTGTTGGGAACGCCGTTGGGCAACTCTCCGATGTATGCCGACGGGTGGGCGCCGATCGGGTTAAAGTAGCGCAGGGCGATCAGTTTCATCTGTTTTTCCACGTTGGCCAAGTCCCGGATGACGTCCTCGGCCACGGCTTTGGTATTTCCATAGGGCGATTCGGCCTGTTTCCGGGGGGTCTGTTCGGTGACCGGCAGCACATCCGCCTGTCCGTATACGGTGCAGGAGGAGGAGAAGACGAAGTTGTTGACGCCGAACTCCCGCATGGAAAAGAGGATATTCATGAGGGAGTTGAGGTTGTTGTGGTAGTATTCGAGCGGCTTGTTGACCGATTCGCCTACTGCCTTTAAAGCTGCAAAGTGGATGACGGCGGCGATGTCCCGGCGGCGCAGGAAGAAGTCGCGGACGGCGCCGGCGTCCGTAAGGTCGAATTGTTCGAATTCCGGACGGGTGCCGGTGATCTTTTCAATACCATCCAGCACCCGGATATCGGAGTTGCTAAGGTTATCTACGATGACTGCTTCAAAACCGTTTTGCTGCAGTTCCACTACGGTGTGGGAGCCGATGTATCCGGTTCCGCCGGTAACAAATACCTTCATTTCTTCGTATTTTGCAGGTTTAATACAGACTCTTATCCGAGAGTGACAAAATTAAATAAATAAAAAACGATATGCAATATTGTTATTCTGTTTCTTTTTTCTATTTTTGCAGCATGCATAGGTTTATTCATTATATATCCGATCTGCTTTTCCTGCACGATTGTGTGATTCTTCCTGATTTCGGGGGATTTATATGCAATTACAGGAGTGCTTGTGTGGACGAAGCTACCGGAACGATCCGGCCGCCTTCCAAGGATATTTTGTTTAACCGCAACCTGACGCACAACGATGGACTGCTGGCCAACTGGATCGTGAACAAGGAGGATACCTCTTACGACAAGGCGATGAAATTGATCGAGGTGTTTTGCGAAGAGTTGAAAGTACGGCTGAATCAGCGCCAGCGGGTAGTATTCGGAGATGTCGGCGTGTTTTATACGGACCGGCGGTTCAATATCATTTTTGAGTCGGGAGATTCCAATTTTCTGGCGGATACGTACGGAATGTCGGAAGTCGAAGCGCCGAAGGTCACGGTGGAAGGAAAAAGGGAGCCAAGGCAACGGGCAGTGCCCTCACCCACCTCGGAACGGATGTCCGCTTACATCAATATGGAGTCCGGGAATTGGCTGCACCGCAGCCTGAAATATGGGGTTGCGGTCGCCGTTATCGCCGGTGTCTTTGTGGTTGCACGGCTCCTGAGCGATGTGCGTTTTGACAATTTGCTGGCGGGTTCTCCGGGAAGCGAGTTGTTCTCTTTTTCGGCCGGTGAGCAGGATTCCCCCATCCGGGTCAATCACACGAAGGTTTCTCCGGAGTACGATTACGTGGCTTACGATCCGGCGGCGGATCTGTAATAAAAGTAAGCTTCCCCTGTTATTTTCCTATATCTTTTTGATGACAAGCGCCAACGCATTTACGGCGCAGAAGAGTATGTACAACGGAACTAAGCAAAGTACGACCGCTTTTCCGGCTGTCAGGGCAATGACAATGATTACTCCGAGGTAGGTGTAGCGCAGTTTGTTTTCCCTCCAGCTCCACCCTCCTATTTTGAGGGAAAACATCGGCAATTCGCTCACCAACAGAATGGATAGTATCACTACGCTGGCGGCCAGCACCCAGATGTTGGCAAAGTAAAGGGCGTATATTTCCGGCAGGAAGCGGACGGCAAATACCAATGAGACCCAATAGAGGGCGTTTGCCGGTACCGGCAGGCCGAGAAAGGTAACGGATTGTCGGGTATCCAGGTTGAATTTTGCCAACCGGAAGGCGGAAAAGAAGGGGATCAGCAGGGGGATGAATGCCAACCAACCCCGCCCGGACAGCAGGCCGTAGAAGTCTATTTCGACGCCGGCAGGCAGGGTGTCGCGGATCAGAAAGTGGGCCAATACGGCGGGCGCGAATCCAAAGGTGACCATGTCGGCGAGCGAATCCAATTCTTTCCCCATTTCCGATTTCACGTGCAGCAAGCGCGCTGTCCAGCCGTCGAAGAAATCGAATACCATACCCGCTACGATGAACAGTGCGGCTATCCACAGTTCCCCGTAGAGCGCCGCGAACACGGACAGGGCTCCGGAAACTGCATTCAGGCCGGTGATCAGGTTGGGTATCTGTTTTTTCATCTCTCTATTTTATCTCTCCGTAAAACCGGAGGCCGGTGTCCGGGTTGGCCGGGCTGTTGGTGATGATGCTGATCATACAGGCCACCTTCCCGGGTTCCGCTCCCCGGACCGTCATCACTTTTACGTCGGCGGATGCTCCCGGTTTCAGTTCCCGGACGGAAATTTCGGCGGTTACCCGCTTGTCGTTGGTGTAGATCCGGTGTATTTTCAACGGTGCTTTGCCGCTGTTGGTGATTTTGTACAGAAAGGAGGCTTGCCGGTCGCCGGTCGCCTGCCCGAAATTTATGTACTTTTTGTCGACGGTTATGCCGGGCGCGTGGGCGCGGTCTGTTTGGCTGAAATCCTCTTCGATGGTGACGGAAACCCGGAGCGGGTATTTTTTGCCGTCTACAAGCATCGTCACGATCTCTTCGTTTAATCCGTATTCGCCGTGCTGGCCTGTGTTGTACGAGGCTTTAAGCGTGGCGGTTTTTTTCACGTCGATCTGCTGCGGGTCGATGCTGATGCGGATGTGGGGAGGGAGATCGGGAAAAGAGACGGCCGCCGTTTTCCCGGAGTTGTTGTATACGCCGTAGGTGGCGGTTTTCACTTCCCCTTTCTTTGCTTTTAACAGGGAGATGTGGTCGTAGGGCAGGCGCAGGCCGGAAGGGAGTTCGTAGGGGTATTCGTCCAAGATGGTACGGGTGCGCGCCTCCACGGTTCCTTTGATCTCCAATTCGATCTGTGCATTTTTGGCATTGGAGGAAACGGTGATGCTTTTGTTGAAGAAGCCGGGACGATCTTTGGGATCGAAGGTGGCTTTGATGAATCCTGTTTTGCCGGGCAAAACGGGCTGGCGGCTCCATTCCGGAGAGGTGCAACCGCAGGAGGCTTCGACGCTTTTGATCAGGACCGGAGCGTTCCCGGTGTTGGTGAACTGGAAGTTGTAGGCTACCGGACCGTCTGTCTCTTTGATGGTCCCGAAATCGTGCAGGCTTTTTTCAAAGTGCATCACCGGCTGGGAAAAAACCGGTACACAAGCTATGATCCATCCAATGAGCAATACTCCTTTTATCTTCATTTTTTCGGTTTTTTGTATATGGTATGCAAAATTAATACTTTTGGGGCGAAATTCCCCGTGCAAGTCTCTATTTTTCCGGTAATTTCCCGGATGTTTGCGGCATACCGCCTAATTTTTCCATTTTGGCTTTCAGGCGCAGCTTCCGCTTTTTCTGGGTTTCCACCGGGATACAGAGTATTTCTGCCATTTCCCGGTTATGCAGGTCTGTATCTATCATCAGGATCAGCAACATGTCGTGCAGGGAGAGATTTTCGTATTGTGTCTCTTTGGTCAGGATGGTGTACAGCCGGGGATTATCCCGTCCCAATACTTCGAGCAGCCGCCGGTGGTAGCTGTCCATGTGGGTTTCGAACATGTCTAAGTATTTGGTGTAAAATTCGGGGTTTTTTTCGGGGATCCCGGTCTGCACGATCTGGTGCCGGAGATGTTCGAAGAAGTACCAGTTGTTGAGCTTGCTGAGTTCCCGCAATTCCAAGACGGGAGTCGGTTGTTTTTCATAGGGCCTGAAATCGGGCTCCGGTTCGGGCAGGGGGTCTGGAAGCGGACGGCGAATGTACAGAAAGATCATGGTGACCGAAAATATGGCCAGCAACAAAAAGGTTACCCCGATGATAATGTATGCAGTCATTTTTTATTATTTAGCTTGTTCTTATTTTTCAGTGTTTTCAATTGCCGGACAGGTTGTTACCTCCTGTGCTAAAGGCAAGCGGACTGTAAATTCCGTTCCCTCTTCCGGACATACAAAGGTAATATTTCCGCCGATATGTTCCACAATCCGGCGAGAAATGGCTAATCCCAGCCCCATTCCGCTGCTTTTGGTCGTGAATTTGGGGTTGAATATTTTTTCCCGGACTTCTTCCGGAATGCCGGTTCCGTTGTCCCGGACCCGGATGACGGCCTGATCGTCTTCCCGGTGTACGGATACCCGGATCCGGGCTTCCCGCTCTTCCGGAACGCTTTGTACGGCATTTTTCAGGATGTTCACCATGACGCGGCTCAACTGTATCCTGTCTCCCCATACTTCTATGCCGGGTGTGATGTCGCACGCTATCCGGACACTGTTTTCAAACAGAAGGATGCTGTTTTTTACCAGTTCGCTGAGATCCACCCGCTCTTTTTGTGTGACCGATATTTTGGCGAAATCGGAAAAAGCGGAGGCGATGGAGGCCATGTTGTCGATCTGTTCTGTCAGGGCGATGGAAATGTCCTCGAATCGCTTTTTGAACGTTTTCGGATCTTCGATTTGCAGGGAGCGTTGCATGAACTGGATGTTCAATTTCATCGGAGTGAGCGGGTTTTTGATCTCGTGAGCGATTTGCCGGGCCATCTCCCGCCAGGCGCTCTCCCGTTCCGATTTGGCCAATTGTTCCACGCTCTCTTCCAATTTGTCCGCCATTTTGTTGTACGCCCCGATCAGTTCCCCGACTTCGTCTTTCAGGTTGTAGGCGATCCGTTCGTTCTTGCCTCCGATGTGCATGGATTTCAGTTTGTCGTTCACCAATTGAAGCGGTTTGGTAACCCGTTCCGCTACGACTCCGGAAAGCATGAAGGCAAGTACCATGATCATGACGGACACGTTTACCGCGATCACGACCATGATGGCGATGTCTAAGTTCAGTTCGTCGTTCTGGGAAAAATAGGGGATGTGAATGATGTAGGTGCGGCCGTCGTCCAATACCAGGGGCATGTAGATGGACATGTAGCCCAATTCGCCGATCTGTTCCCGTACGACGCAGGTCATGGCTCCCCGGTCGATCACCTGTTCCAGCGCCTCGCCGTTGATGAGGTAGCCGCAGAAACCGGAAGTGAAGATCTCGGGGCGTGAAGTGGCCGTCAGACGCCCCCGGTCGGAGTAGATGTTGATGTCTACTTTCAGTATTTCGGACATTCCCGTCAGGATGTCTAAGATTTCCGGACACTCCAAGTATTCTACACAGGGCAGGTGCTCCAATTCCCGGTTGACAAATTTGATGGAGTCCATAGCCCTGACCCGGTGCCTGTTTTCAAAGCTCTTGGTATTGAGGTAGATGAAGAGGGCTGTCAGGATGGCGCACAGGGATACGACCAGAAAGATAGTGTTGTTTTTGATCCGGGCTTTCAGCGTACCCCGCTTGAAACCGAGGTTGTGGTTGGGACTGAAAAATAGGCCGTAGGAGGAGATCAGGACGCAGATGAAGAAGGCGTAGAGTACGTTGAAGTTGTACAGGGAGAAGATCCCTTCGTGCAGGCTGATGATCAGTGCGGCATTTTTTTCGACCGGGATCAGCAGGTGTTGGAATTGGTCTTTTTTGATCAGCCTGGAGGTTCCGTCGTACTCTTTGAATGCGGTCAGCAGTTTGTAGTAATTGAAATTCCCGGAGGAGTAGATCAGTTTCCCGTCCCGGTATTTAGCGTAGGAATAGTGATAGAAGGTTCCGTTTCCGTTTGTGGAGCGGCGGGAAAGGATTTGCGGATAGCCGGCTCCTTCGCTGTACGGGCGGGAATCGAAGCGCAGGCAGAGTTTTTTTTGTCCGTACCGGAATTTTCCTAAGTAGGAGGAGCGCCCGTCAAATTCGTTCAGGGCGTAAAAGGAGGTGCCTGCTATCGGAACTCCCAGGGAATCCAATAGCCGGTCGAAGTGACTCCCGCAACCGGCTGCGCTTTGCTGCCCGGCCGGATATTGATCTGTCTCCCCGCATACCGTGATCTCTACGGAGTAGTTGTATCCTTTGGTGTCTAAAAATTCTTCTGTCAAAGCAATCTGCAAAGCCTCTTCGTCGTGTTTTTCAACGAACTCCCCGATGGTGTCGGAAAGGCTCAGGGCGGCTTCTATTTTTTGCAGGTGTTTTTCGAAATTTTCGTCCCGTTCGCCGATCAGTTCGCCGGCGTATTCGAGGCGTTGCCGGATCTCCCGCTCTCTTTCGTATTTTTTGGATACCCATACAATGAATACGGAGAGGATGCCGATGCCGATCATGTAGATGGTGCGCCGGGCATCCCGCCGGATGACGTACTGGTTGACGGCTAACAGGGAGTACAGCAGGATCAGCAGCAAGCCGCAGTACCCGGCCGGTGCGACCCCGCTCCAGTGGGACAGGAGGGTAAGCAGGGTCAATTCGATAACGACCAGCGGCCATACGGTGCGCAGCGGGAAGAGGGGTCGAACGATTTGTAAAGCGTTGTTGGCCGCTATCAGCGTGACCGATACGCCTGCTACGATCCCCACGAATGCGATGACGGAAACCGGTTCGACGGCGACCACGTTGGCCATGTTCAGGTAAGTGTTGGTGTGCAGCAGCAGGGAACGGATGATGCGGACGCAGAACAGCAGGTAGAAAAAGAGGGCGGCGGGAGGCAATAGCAGGGCTATATACCGGAAACGGTACAGCAGCGGGCTCCGGGTGTTGATGCGCAGGTTGGGGAATACGATGAAACAGATGGCTGTCAGGGAAAATGCCGAGAGGAAGAGATCTCCCACCGAGGCGATCAGGCATTCGGGCATTTCCGGGTCAAACAGACGCAACCGGTAGAGGGAGGCGGGGATCCGGAAATGGATCATGGCACCCCGCAACAGCAGCAGGAAAAGGAGAAACCCGACAATGCTGAGCAGTTGGGCGCGCAGGGAAGAGGCTTGGGAGAGCGTGATGTCGAAAACGTAGAACAGGGTGATAAAAATCAGCAGGTAGAGTACGATCAACGGGATGTTCAGGGTCCTGTCCCTAAAGTCGTCGTCGGCATAGATGTAAAACAGCGGAGCCCCCTCTTTGGAGGATATCTCTACTCCGCTCGCGATCGGCTCCGGGCTGACCCGGATGTGTTGGGCATTTTCTCCCTTGATCCGGAGAAATTTCCCGAAGTGGTTCCGTATGTAGCGGTTTTCGTAGGGATAGTCGTCTTTGATCCGGATCAATACGTAGTTTTCCCGGTTCCCTGCGATCCGTTTCCGGACTTCGTAAAAGGCGTTGTTGATTTTCTGAAAGTGTTTGTCCGACCGCAGTTTTTCGTAAATCCCCTCTACCCCGAGGGTTTCGTCTGTCCAGAAGGTGAATTTCCCGTCTTCGGCCAAGAGCGCTGCCAGGTCTTTTGATTCGCCGAGTGCCCGGATGTTCGCTGTGTCTTCCAATTGCCGGAGTAATTGGTCTGCTTTGGTTTCTTGCCGGTGCAGCCGGTTTTCCAATCTTCTTACCCAGGAATCTCTGTCTTGCGGCACCAAAATGTACTCCCAGGAGAGCGTGCCCAGTAATAAGAAAAGATCTATGATCAGGACAATCCACGCTTTTTTCATCCGCTTTCTGTTTTGTTACCGGTGGTGATACGGCTCTCCCCAAAGGATGGTCAGCGCCCGGTAGAGTTGTTCCACAAAGATCATCCGCACCATCTGGTGCGAAAAGGTCATCCGGGAGAGTGCTATTTTTGCCCGGCCCTGTCGGTATACTTCGTCCGAAAATCCGTAGGGGCCTCCGATCACAAATACCAATCTCCTGATACCGGACAGTATCTTTTGTGCCAGGAATTCCGAAAAGCCGACCGATGTGTATGATTCGCCCCGTTCGTCCAACAATACAACGTGATCCCCCGCCTGCAACTGTTCGATGATCGCCTCTCCCTCTCTCTCTTTTTGCACGGCTTCGGTGAGGTTCCGGCTGTTTTTGAGGTCGGGCAATACTTTCATTTCGTAGGGGAGGTATTTCCCGAGCCGCTTTTCGTATTCCGCCACCCCGCTGCGTATGTACTCCGCATCGGTTTTACCGATCACCAACAGGCAAATTTTCATGTTTTTCAGGATGAACCGTTCTGTTTATGTATCTTATGTTTCCGCCACAGGCCGGCTGAGCGTTTCATTTTCAGCCTACGACGAAAGTAACATTTTTTTCGCACATACTTTGCAAAAAACCGGTTTTTATCCCTATATTTGCAGCCGCTGCCGGTAAAACGGTGCGTTTTATTGTTTATGCAGGTCCTATAGCTCAGCTGGTTAGAGCACCTGACTCATAATCAGGGGGTCCTTGGTTCAAGCCCAAGTGGGACCACACAGAAACAGAGAGAGTTACGAGAAATCGCAACTCTCTTTTTCATTTGTTGCAAACTTCCTTGCGCGCGATCGGGAGGTTTTAACCGTAAGACGAATCAGCGTTGTTTTTGTTACAAAAAACTTTGGCCTGCCGATTCGAAGAAGCGTCTTTTTTGCTTCCGAAAACAGCAGGCCAAAGCGATGGTCGAAAAAGAGACCGGTCTACAGACGAGCGGGTTATTTCAACCCGCGGTTTTTCAACAAGGGTTCCACGCCGGGTTCAGCGCCGCGGAAATGGATATACATCGTCGTAGCGTCGTCGATTCCGCCGGGGGTCAGGATGTATTTCCGGAACCGCTCTGCCGTAGCCGGATCGAACAGGTTGCCGGCCTCTACAAAGGCCTGGAAAGCGTCCGCATCCAACACTTCCGACCACATATAGCTGTAATAGCCGGCCGTATAGCCTCCGCCCATGGTGTGGTTAAAGTAAGTGCTCCTGTAACGGGGCGGGATCTGCGGCAGGGCGTGCAGCCGCTTCATGGAAGCCGCTTCGAAAGCAACCACATCGAAATCCGCCGGGATCTCTTTCAGGACGTGGAAATCCATATCCAGCACAGAGGCCTCTATGTATTCGGAGGTGGCAAATCCCTCTCCGTATGTTCCGCTCTTTTCCAATTTTTCGACGAGATCCCCCGGGATCACTTCACCCGTTTCGTAGTGGCGGGCGTATTCGTTCAGCACTTCCGGCCGGAATACCCAATGTTCCATGATCTGGGAGGGCAGTTCCACAAAATCGCGGGGCACGCCCGACACGCCGTAATAGTGGACATCTTTGAACAGGTTGTGCAGCGCGTGTCCGAATTCGTGGAAAATGGTTTCCGCTTCGTCCGGACTGAGCAGGGCCGGCTGGCCGCCGGAGGGTTTGGTAAAGTTACATACGATGGTCACCACCGGGGCTACCCGCGTTCCGTTTTCGTATGTCTGGGAGCGGTAGGTTCCGCACCAGGCTCCTCCCCGCTTGGTGGAGCGGGGGAAGTAGTCTAAGTAGAGCACGCCGAGGTGGGTTCCGTCCCGGTCCTTGCATTCGAATGCTTCTGCTTCCGGGTAAGGTTTCGGAATGTCGGCGACGGCTGTGAACGTAACACCGTAGAGTTTATTGGCGACCCAAAACATCCCGTTCCGTACGTTTTCCAATTTCAGGTAAGGGCGCAACAGGTTTTCGTCTATGTCAAAACGGGCTTTCTTTACTTTTTCGGTGTAATAACTCCAATCCCAGCCCTGTAACTCTTCCTGTGCACCGCCCTTGTTCATCAGGGCTTGCAGATCGGCAGCTTCGCTTTTTGCTTTCGCCAAGGCAGGTTCCCATACCTGTTGCAGCAGGTTGTACACATTGGCGGCCTCTTTGGCCATCCGTTCTTCCAACACAAAGGCGGCGTAATCGGCATAGCCCAGCAGTTTCGCTTTTTCCAACCGCAGGGTGACCAGCTCTTTTACGACCGCTTTGTTGTCGTTTTCGCCGCCGTTATTGCCCCGGTTGATGTACGCGTTGAAAATCTGCTCCCGCAACGCCCGGTTGTCGGCAAATTGCAGGAAAGGCATGATGCTCGGGTTGTGCAGTGTAAACACCCACTTGCCTTCTTCTCCGGCAGCCTCTTTCGCGCCGGCGATGAGGCTCTCCGGCAAACCGGCCAGATCCTGTTCGTTGTCGATGACCAACTTAAACGCGTTGGTCTCTTTCAGCATGTTTTGCCCGAAGGTGATCTCCAACAGGGAGAGCCGGCCGTTCAATTCCCGGAGTTTCGCCTGTTTTTCCGCATCCAGATTGGCGCCGCCCCGGATGAATCTTTTGTAGGTCTCTTCCAACAATTTGGCCTGTTCTTTGTCTAAGTTCGCTTTTTCGCTCCCTTCGTAAACGGCTTTTATCCGGGCAAAGAGCGCCGGGTTCAGGCTGATATCGTCGCTGTGTCGGGAAAGCAGCGGAGAGAGTTCTTTGTCTAACGCCTGCATCTCATCCGATCCGTTGGCGCCGATCAGACCGCCGAAAACAGCCCGTACCCGGCGCAACAGCGAACCGCTCTGATCCAGGGCGGCAATGGTATTTTCAAAGGTCGCCGGAGCGGTGTCGGTCACGATGGTTTCGATCTCTTTTTTCTGCTCCTCCATCCCTTTCAGGAAGGCCGGTTTGTAATGTTCCAACCGGATCTCCTCAAAAGGAGGCACACCGAAAGGCGTTTTATACTCGGCGAAAAACGGATTTCCGTCCGTATTTCCTTTCTTTCCTCCGCAGGCTCCTAACAGAACGGCTAATCCTGCGATTGCAATCATTTTTTTCACGTTTGTTTGTATTAGGTAACTTATAGGCTGCGAAGATAGGTGAAATTTCCGGCATATTTTGCTATATTCGCGCTGTTTCAATTCAAAATCAATGTATATGGTCGGTTTTTTTAAATCTCTCTTTTCCGGATCGGCGGGAAAGGAACGCCCGGAGGGCAGCGCCCGGGAGGAGGCAAACGAGAAAGAAAAGCAGCGGAAATTCGATATTTTGAAGTACGACGGCCTGAAAGCCCTCAAAATCGGGAAAACGGGTTACGCCGCCCGCTGTTTCCGGGAGGCGCTGGCTTTGCGGGAAGAGTTCCAGACGCTGACCTATCTGGCGACGGCCTGTGTCCGTTTGCAGGAGACGGAGGAGGCGCTGGCCGTTTACGACCGGCTGGCGGAACTGGATCCCGGTTTTAAGGATACCTTTCTGAACCGGGCGCAACTCTACTACGGGGAGAATGAGCCGGAGAAAGCCCTGGAGGAGTGCCGCCGGACGCTTGCTTTGGACGAAACCGACCACCGGGCTTACCTGTTGATGGCGAGGGCCCTTCGGGAACTTGGCCGGCAGGAGGAGGCGGTGGCGGCTTGCAGCAAGGCCGCAGAGCTGCCGGAAGGAAAGGCGGAAGCGTTGCTTTTGCGAACCGAACTGTACATGGGGTGGAACCGGCCGCAGGAGGCGCTGGAAGACGCCGGGCTGTTGATCGGTCTACACCCGGAGGAGGAGAATGCCTATCTGCTCCGGGGTCGGGCACACGAAGCGCTGCAAGCACCGGAAAAAGCCCTTGGGGATTACCGGCAGGTCATTGAATTGAATCCGTTTAACGAGCAGGGGTATTTGGAGGCTGCCCGGATCCTGATCGGAACGGAACAGGCGGAAGCCGCCATCGCGCTGTTGGAGGAAGCCATCGAGCAATTGCCCGGTTTTGCCGGGGCTTACATAGCCCGGGCAAAAGCCAGAGAGGTGCTGGGAGATGCCGAAGGAGCCGCAGCCGACCTGAAAACGGCGGAGGAGTTACAGGAAAATGACACGGAACACGAATACAAACCGGTCAATTTCAACGACCTCTACGCCAACCGGCCGCTCTGACAGCATGCACAAAGAACAGCTTATACAGTGGCCGGACCTGACCGTCACCGCTTCCGTACGCAGTTTTCGCCCCGAAAACGGGGTGGCGGAACACCACGCGGTCATCGAAACAAAAAACCGGCAGCTTTCCGCGGAGGAACAATTTCAGGCTGTAGAAACCGCCGCAGAGCATTTGCAATATCTATTCCCCGGCTGCACCCCTCTGTTCCGGCGCTATTTTGTCAGTGACGCCGCCAACCAGCAACACTTTTTAAAAAACGGGAACGGATGTGTTTCCGTGGTACAGCAACCCCCGTTGAACGGCAGCAAGGTTTGCCTGTGGATCTATTTGGCAGAAGGGGGTGACTCTTCGCACAGTGCCGGCTCCTGTGTCTGGAGGCATGCGGGTTATTCCCACATCCGCCATTCCGGCCTGCAGGTTCCCGGAGCGGACGAGTTCCGGGCGACCGATACCATTTTTGACCGGTATGCACGGGAACTGGCCGGATACGGCTGTTCGCTGGCGGATCATTGCATCCGGACCTGGATCTATGTACAAGGGGTGGATATCCACTATGCAGGGATGGTTCGAGCCAGGAAAGCCTTCTTTGAAAAAGAGGGCCTGACCCCTGCCACTCATTTTATTGCCAGTACCGGCATCGAAGGGAAAGCGGTCGATCCCCGGTCGCTGGTATTAATGGATGCATACGCCATACACGGCATCTCTCCGGAACAGATCCGTTACTTACAGGCGCCCGCCCACCTGAATCCCACTTACGAATACGGGGTTACTTTTGAACGGGGAACGGCTGTGGACTACGGCGACCGGCGGCATGTTTTTATATCCGGTACGGCCAGCATCGACAACAAGGGGGAAATTGTACACCCGCAGGAGATCGCCGGGCAGACGGAGCGGATGTTTGAAAATATCGGCGCATTGCTGAAAGAAGCGGAGTGCAGCCTGGAGGATGTCATGCAGATGATCGTCTATCTGCGGGATACGGCCGATGCCGAAAAGGTCGGGGAGTATCTGGAAAAGAGTTGTTCCGGTATTCCTTACGTTCTGGTCTGGGCGCCCGTATGCCGCCCCGGCTGGCTGGTGGAAGCGGAGTGCATGGCCGTAAAAGCAGGAAAGAATACGAAATTCGCCCCGTTTTAGTGTATGGGATTCAGGGAGACGATCTCTCCCAAACGCGGAATAGCGATGCGGATGTTTCTTTTTCCGGCCTCTTCGGCAAATACTTTGGGCGGATCGCTCAGCGGTTCGTCGGACAGGTCGAAGGTGCCGTAGTGCATGGGAATGGTGATCCCCGCGCCCATCTTTTCGGAGGCGGTGAGAGAGTCGTACGGCGAAATGTGGTTGGGCTGCATAAACCAGCGCGGTTTGTAGGCGCCGATCCCGAGCAGGGCATAATCCGGCGCTCCGAACAGTTCCCGCACCTCCGAAAAATGCTCCGAGTAACCGGTGTCCCCGCTGTAATAGAGGGAGATCCCGTTCACAGCGATCAGAAAGGCTCCCCACAACCGCTTCCCGCCGTCCTGCACGGAACGTTTTCCCCAATGCTGGGAAGGCAGAAAAGTGATCTTTATATCCCCATCGGCCAACTGCTGGTACCAACCCGCTTCGATCACCTCCGCACCCGGGCTCCATTTCCGGATCAATGCGCCGGTTCCCAAACCGGCAAATACTTTCATCCGGGGGTTGTTGCGATACAGCCGGCCAATGCTCTTTTTGTCCGTATGGTCGAAATGGTCGTGGCTCAGCAGCAGGTAATCCACGTTTTTGAACAGTTCGGGATTGACCGGCAGCTTGCTTTGCCGGCGCACAAAAGGGATATTCCCGAACACCGGGTCGAACATGAACCGCTTCCCTCCGATCTGCAGGTAAAAAGAGTTGTGTCCCAGCCACACTAAAAAATTGCCCGGCAGGTCCTGCAGGGAGTGCAGGTAGTCTATTTCCGGATCCCACTTCTCCCGCCGCTTCTCTTTGCGCTGGGGGTTGGGGGAAAAGCGCCACTTCAACACACTTCCGATTCCCTGTTTTTTACGGTGATACCGGTTCACAAAACGCCCCCTCACAACCGGATTCCCTTTCCAGTAAGGTTTTACGGTCAGCAATCCTTCGTTTCGCCGAAAAGATATGTGATGACTCATCTGCTCTGTACAAATTGTTTTCTTAGCACCTTACAAATATAGTGAAATTATTTACCTTTGCCCCCTGTCGTAAAATGATTCCGTGATGATTTCAGCAGATGCTTTGGCCGTAGAGTTCGGCGACCGGGTGCTTTTTAAGGATGTCTCTTTCCAGATCAACGAGAAGGACCGGATCGCCCTGATGGGCAAAAACGGAGCCGGGAAATCCACCCTGTTGAAGATTTTGGCGGGAGAGCGCAAACCGACGAAGGGAGCGGTCAGCGTCCCGAAGGAGGCGGTGATCGCGTATCTTCCCCAACACCTGATGACGGAGGACGGGCGGACGGTTTTTGAAGAGGCTTCCCAGGCTTTCGCCCACCTGTTCGAGATGGAGCGACGGATCGAGGAGTTGAACCGGCAGTTGACGGAGCGTACCGACTACGACTCCCCGGAATATTTCAAGCTGATCGAGGAGGTTTCCGCCCTGAGCGAAAAATTCTACGGCATCGACCAGACCCATTTCGAGGCGGATGTGGAAAAAACATTGACAGGATTGGGCTTTAAACGGGAGGAGTTGCACAAACCGACCAGCGAATTCAGCGGCGGGTGGCGGATGCGGATCGAGTTGGCCAAGATGCTGTTGAAAAATCCGGATGTGCTCCTGCTGGACGAGCCGACCAACCATCTGGACATCGATTCCATCCAGTGGCTGGAAGATTTTTTGGTGAGCAGCGGCAGGGCTGTTGTTTTGATATCGCACGACCGGGCCTTTGTAGACCGGATCACCACCCGCACCATCGAGGTGACCATGGGACGGATCTACGACTACAAAGTCAACTATTCCCAATACCTGATTTTGCGCCGGGAGCGGCGGGCGCACCAGCAAAAGGCTTACGACGAACAGCAAAAAATGATCGCCGAGACCCGGGAGTTCATTGAACGGTTCAAAGGCACTTATTCCAAAACCCTGCAAGTGCAGTCCCGGGTGAAGATGCTGGAAAAGTTGGAGATCGTGGAGGTGGACGAGGAGGATACCTCGGCGCTCCGCCTCAAATTTCCGCCTTCTCCCCGTTCGGGCAGTTACCCCCTTATTGTGCAGGAGTTGTCCAAGCAGTACGACGGACACCCCGTTTTCAACGAAGCCGGCTTCACCATCGAACGGGGCGAAAAGGTCGCTTTTGTGGGCAGGAACGGAGAGGGGAAGTCTACGTTGGTGAAATGTATCATGGACGAGATCCGGGACTATACGGGCACCCTCACCCTCGGGCACAACGTCCGGACCGGTTATTTCGCCCAAAACCAGGCCTCCCTGCTGGACGAAAACCTGACTGTTTACCAGACCGTGGACGAAGTGACGCCTTTGGAGTTGAAGAGCAACACCAAAAATTTGCTGGGAGCGTTTATGTTCAGCGGGGACGATATCGACAAAAAGGTAAAGATCCTCTCCGGCGGCGAGCGCACCCGGCTGGCCATGATCAAACTGCTGCTCCAGCCGGTGAATTTATTGATACTGGACGAGCCGACCAATCATTTAGACCTCAAAACCAAAGACATTCTGAAAAATGCACTGATCGATTTCGACGGCACCCTGATCGTTGTTTCGCACGACCGGGATTTCCTGAACGGGTTGGTGACCAAGGTGTATGAGTTCGGGAACAAAAAGGTGACGGAGCACCTGGAGGACATAAACGGCTTTCTGCGGAAAAAGAAGCTGGAGAATCTCCGGGAGATCGAGCGGCGTTGATCCAATTAAAAACAGGCGCCCGACCGGAGCGCCTGTTTATTTTACAACCGGTCGACCGGTTATTCTTTATCGGATTTTTTCTGTGTTTCAATGATGACAGCTCCGTTTTTCCCTTTCTCTCCGTATTTTTGGAGGGCAGAGGCATCTTTCAGGACAGTCATGGATGTGATCGTTTCCGGCAGCAACTTGTTGAGAGCAGGTTCATTGCTCTCTTTTCCATCTATGATAATCAACATTTTTTTGCTGATTTTTTTTACGTCTTCCAAGGACGTGATTTTCGTATCACTTTCTAACCGGTACATGAATATGGTGCTATTTCCTTCTTCATGCGGCTTGCTCAATTGGAAGTGTACGGGCATGGTATAGGCTACGCCAACAGCTTTCCCTCTTTGCTTTCCCGGTTCCCAATCCGGCATTTCCCGGATCACTCGCAAAGCCTCCGCATCTAAAAGCGGATCTGCAGATTTTAGCACACGTGCATCGGTCACTTTTCCCGATGCGGTGATCATAAAATGTACAAATACCATTCCCTGAATGCCTTTTTCATGAGCCTCTTTCGGGTAGACGACTTGGCTGCTTATATACTGCATAACGCCGCCTTCCCCTTTAAACCGGGGCATTTCCTCCACCACCGTAAAAAACTCTTTGTTCAACATCGCCCGGTTCGTATCGATCTGGGTAATCTCTCCTTTCTTAGAGATGTGAATATAGCTATTCTCTGCCGCAGCTGTAACAGTCTCCAACAGAACCGACTTAGTATACATCTGCACCTGAAGCGGTTGTTTTTCCGTTGCATGATGCACCTCCAAAGTCGCTTTTCCCACGAATGAAAACACCAGCACGGCATCTTCCGGAGCATCCAGGGAAAATTTTCCGCTCGGGTCGGTCTGTGTCCCGCTGCCGGATCCCTTTATGATCACTGTCGTTCCGGCAAGCGCATTCCCTTTTTCATCCGTCACGTTCCCGGTGATTGTGATGATTTTTCCGGCAACCTCTCCTTCGTCGGATACAACAACAGCCGGCATCACTTCCGGTGATCCGGATCTGTTTTCTACCGGATAATTATCCGCCCATGTGCGGACATTTCCGGCCAGCACCAAACAAACCGTTAGCGGAAGCAGCAACAGGTATTTGGCCAAGCCGATCTTTGAACTTCTTCTTTTATTCATCATGACAATGCGTTTTTTTAGTTGTGAAACAGTAAAATTGGTTGCAATCGGGACCGCCCCCGACTGATGCGAAAGACGCAGGAGGTGGTACTGGTAGTTTTTCCGGTTAAAACCGGAAGAGACCACATCCTTGTCGGCCAGAAATTCCAGGTTTTGCCTGATCTCCCGGCGCAACAGCCAGGCCGCGGGGTTAAACCAGCAGCACACGCAGACCAGTTCGCTGATCAGCATATCCGCCGAGTGTCCCTGCCGGACGTGCACTTTTTCGTGTGTCACGATCTCCTGCAGTTCCCGGAGCGTATACTCCTCCGGGTTTACAAATATCCATCCCAGGAAGGAAAAAGGCGCCACTCCTTCTCCGGGGGACAGTATGTTCGTATTCAATGAAAAAAGGCGGCGGCCTTTGGCAGCCAACCGGCAGATACGCACCACCTGCACCGCCATCCGGAACAGGAGGAAAGCGGCGCCTGCCGCATAGAGCGTCCACAACAGGCTTTCCCAGTCAAAGGAAACACTCGCCGGAGGAGCTGCCGTGACCACAACTCCTTCCAATTCCGCCCGGAAATCCGCCACATACCGGATAATCGGCCGGTTCTCGGTTAACAGAAAAGAGAGGTCGATCAACGGGTGGATAAAGGAAAGCAGCAACACCGATCCGAGACAGATCCTTTTCAATCCGAAAAAGGTATCTTTTCCGAACAGCAGCCGGTAAAAGATATAGAACAGGAGGAGGGCTGCATTCACTTTGAGCAGGTAGATGAACAACGTTTCCATTTTACTCCTTTTCGATGAGGTGAATAATCTCTTTCAAATCCTCCGCCGAAATTTGCTGCTTCCGGGCGAAAAAGGTCACCAGCTCTTTGTAGGAGTTGTCGAAATAGTCGCGCACCACCCCGGACATAAAGCGGGCTTTATACTCGTTCTCTTCGATCAGCGGCCGGTATACATACGTATTTCCGAAACGCTTGCTTTGCACATACCCCTTTTTCTCCAGATTCTTCACAATGGAAGCGACGGTTGTGTAAGGAGGAAGCGGTTCTTCCATCCGGTTCATAAAGTCCTTGACTGCTCCTTCTCCGGTTTGCCAGATCCGCAGCATGATCTCCTCTTCCTGAAAAGTTAGTTTTTCCATATTGAACAAATCACTATACGATCGTTCCGCAAATCTACGAACTTTTCGTAGCACTGCAAGCGTTTTGTGGATTTTTAACAAAAAAGAAACAGAGAGTGCCGGACAGACACTCTCTTTTATGGGGTTGAATACTCCTGTCGGAAAGGAGTTACAATTTGTTTACGTGGAGGGCAAGTTTGGATTTCAGGTTGGCAGCTTTATTGGCATGGATGATGTGCCGTTTAGCCAACTTATCCAACATGGCGACAACTTTGGGCAGCAATTCGGTTGCGATGCTTTTTTCCGTTGTCGTACGAATCTTTTTCACAGCGTTCCTGGCTGTTTTGGCATAGTACCGGTTCCTTGCTCTCCGGGTAGCTGTTTGTCTGATTCTCTTTTCTGCTGATTTGTGATTTGCCATCTCTACAACTATAAAATATATTTTACTTTGTGTAGTCCGTACGGGAATCGAACCCGTGTTACAAGAATGAAAATCTTGCGTACTAACCCCTATACGAACGGACCGTTAATTCTTTAAAAGCGGATGCAAATATAGTACTTTTTTCATTTTTGCGCAAAAAATGCTATTTTTTTCTATCTTTGCTACATTCAATAAAAATCATGGGAAAATTATACCTGATACCGACGCCGGTCGGCAACCTGGAAGACATAACCCTGCGAGCGCTCCGGCTGCTGAAAGAGGTCAGCCTGATCCTGGCGGAGGATACCCGGACGACCTCGTTCCTGTTAAAGCAGTACGACATCCGAACGCCGTTGCAGTCCCACCACAAATTCAACGAACACCAGCAAGTAATGCGGATGGCAGAGAAGCTCCGGCAGGGAGAAGACATGGCATTGGTCAGCGACGCCGGAACGCCCGGCATTTCAGATCCCGGCTTCCTGTTGGTGAAAACCTGCGTGGAACAGGGCATTGAAACGGAGTGCCTGCCCGGCGCCACCGCTTTTGTGCCGGCGCTTGTAAACTCCGGTTTCCCGTGCGACCGGTTCTGCTTCGAGGGGTTCCTGCCGCAGAAAAAAGGTCGGATGAAACGATTGGCCGGCCTGGCCGGGGAAACCCGGACCATGGCTTTTTACGAGTCCCCTTACCGGTTGATCAAAGCCCTGGAGCAGATGGCCGAAGTGTTCGGGGAGGAGCGAAATGCCTGTGTCGCCCGGGAGATCAGCAAAAAATTTGAAGAGTATAAACGGGGAACGCTCGAGGAGTTGATCCGCTATTATACCGAAAACGGGGTGAAAGGCGAAATAGTGATCCTGGTCGCCGGAAAAGAAGAGGAATAAGAAAAGCCGGCGCTGTGATGAACCGCCGGCTTTTTTAGGATGTATCCCTGAATTACAGATCGCTTATATTCAATTTGGCTTCCACGCTCACAGCGATCAGAAGTTTGTCGTCGGGCTTGACTGCAACGGGTGTTTGCCCTTCGTTGCTGGTCTGCGCCGAAACCGACAGCAGGAAGTATTTGGCCCGAACCAAGTTAGCAATATTTTCCGTTGTCAACTCGATCAGATTGTCACTCCCGGCCGGAGCGGTCACCACTCCCCCTCCATCTACTTCCGGGGCGTCGATAAAGTTCGGCACTTCAATTTCGTCGATCTCGTTGTACAATTCGTCTAACAGGATCAGGTTGCCGTTCCCCAATGCCAACGGGATGTAATTTTCCGCCGAGATCCGGAGTTTTGCTTCTAATATTTTGTCTACTATGTCCTGATCGATCTTACCCACATTGATCGTATCGTTAAAGGTCAGGCCGCTTACTTTCAGCTCCAACGGAATCTCCACGATTGCACTGACTACAGCTGTTCCGTCGTGCCGGACCATCATCTCGCCGGTACCGCCCGGATTCAGGATCACCGACCCCGAATAATCGATCCGGTCTTTCGGAGGCAGAGAAAGCAGACCGGCTATATCGGCAGCTTGGTACCACAACGTATCTCCGGACACTTGCGGGGAACTCAAAGAGGCGTGTGCGCTGCCTCCCTCCCCATTGTATGCGGTAAAATTCATCGCCATATTGAATGGAAATTCCAATCCCTCTTTTTCAACTACAAGTCCCACCCGGGGATTGGTAAAAGCAAAACTTCCTTCAAAGTTGTTCCAGAAATCCACGTTCATATTGAAACTGCCGGAAGGGATGGCGACCGGACGTTCGTTTATTTTCCCGGCAATTTCCGTGAAAGAAACATCTTCAAAAGTAAACGAAACGGAGAGTTGGTCCGAATTGATCGTGGCGCCGACAGGCACTTCCAGTTCCAATGTATACTGGAGGCTATTCGGATCTGCGGTAAAATCAAACACAGCATCCGTCAGGTTTATGGCTCCGGTGGGACCGGACAATGCTTTGGAAACTACGGCTCCGTTCTCTTTTACGTTGTGCAGGGTAATGGTCGCCGTGTAATCGCTCACGCCGCTTACCGTATAACCCATGATCATCGATGCGGTCAATTCCCGCAACTCCCCTTCGGAAAACTGCACACCGACCTGATCGGACTTGTCAAGAGTAAGAGGATCAGGCCCCGGATAAGTCGAGCCGACCAATGCTCCCGGAAGGGTAAAATTGACATTGATCTCCGCCAACATTTGGGGCAACGTCAATTGATCCATCACATTCAATGTGTAGATGTTGTTCTCTTCGTGACGAATGACAAGCCGGTTGTTGGCGTCGTCCCGTATAATTTCCGCTCCTTCGCCGCTTTCCTGACGGATCAACCCCCATGCGCTGTATTCCGCATAAGCCACCTGCAAATTAAATTCGGGCGTCCAGTTCTCTACTCCGTCCACCTTGTCCAATTTCAGTAAATCTTTGTCGCCACAGGCGCACAACAGGCAACCTAACAGCAATAGTACTCCTGATTTTTTCATATCGTCGTTATTATTTTTATCGTGGTCGTATTCTTTGCGAAATTAGGCGGAAATCACAACAACAACAAATTTTCAACCGTCTATTTACCGTTGTACCCTGTATTTTACCACACTCCCCTGATCCATTCCGGCAAAAAGGTAAAATCCGTTTTCTGCAAAAACAATGGAAAAAGGAGAGTCGCCGGCGATCGGGAACCCTTTGGAGATCCCCCCTTTCAATCCGAACAGGATCAGATTGCGCCCGGCTTTGTCTAACAGTCCGATGCGTATGTCCGTCCGGGAAAAGCGGTATACGTATGGAAAATCCAAACTTCCCACCTCCAATTTTTTGTCGTAGAGCACCGTTCCCGAACGATCGCAAACAAGCAGGCGGTCTCCGTCGGCGAACACAAAGTCATCCGTACCGTCCCCGGTTACATCCGCCGCATTGAAACGGTAATCCGGAGAGAGCGCTCCGCACGATACCGTCCGCACGCTTCCCTGAAAATCCGTTAATTGCACCGCTCCCGAAGCATCGGCGAATATCACCTCCGCTTTGCCGTCCCCTCCGGACAGGTATAGTTCCGTCGGATTTTTCAGGTCAAAGACTTTGGAAACCCGCACCCGCTCCTGGCCGCGGCGATCCCGTATGTACAACCGGTACCGGTCGGCGTATACGATGTAATCTTTGTCTCCGACCCGGTAGTGCCACACCCGGGAAACGATCTCGTTGTCCGCCCGGCCGCCGTTCCAGTCCCGGATCCGGTTGCCTTTTATGTCGTACAGGTATATTTCCCGGTTGGTGCAGGGGGCGAAAATCCGGTAATTCCTGTTTTTGTCGTAATCGAACAGGGTGATCCCCGGAGCGCAGGGCGCCGGAAAGATCACGGGAAATTTGTCGACAGGGTCGCCGTTCCGGTCGATCAGGTAGAGCCTGGCCGCCGTAGAGAAGAGGTATTGCAACTTGCCGTTCTTCAGGGCATCGACCTGGTATACATCGCTGTTGACCGGCTCATTCAGCGACACTTTCCAGAGGATCCGGCCGGCATCGTTGAGCAAATAGACCGTGTTCTGCTCATCCTGCACAAACAACTCCTTCTCCTGGGTGTTGTGGTTGATGACCGGCACCGGTTTCATGGAAACGGGGGCATCCAATTTGGTTTGCCAGAGGATGTGGGGTTTTTCGTCCCTCCCGGTCTGCTCGCTGCTGAGGAAAAAGGTGGTGTAGAGGATGCTTCCTTCGTTTGACCATTGAAGCGCAACGGAAGGAAAGGCCGGCGCCTGTTCCGGAGCGGCCGGGAAAGAGGCTTCCCCCAGCGGTCCGGCAACCGACCGGAAATAGGGTTCCATCTGCCCCATGTCTGCAAAATAGGCCAGGTTGTATTTGGCCGAAAGTTTGCTTTTGATCCGTTTGTACCAGTCGACGTCTTTTAAAGAGTTCCGGTGGACGTAGTCGTTGAAAAAACTCCCCAGCGCTCTTTCCGAAGAGGCCAGGATGAGGTAGTTGTTCTCCACCGCCAGGAAGCGGGTGCGGGTGCCTTCCAGCAGGTAGCCCCAGTAAACCGCCGCCAGGTCTTCGGCCGGACTTTTGTAGTAGGTAAACGATTTGTCCCGGTCTACCCGGTGTTGTTTCCGGTAACTGCCGGGATGGCTATTGGTTGCCCGGGCGTGCTGGTCGATCATTTTTTCCACCCACGATTGGGCTAACCCGCCGGATTTCAACTCCGCGATGATCAACCCTTCCTCTTCTCCGGAAGCCGGATTAAATGTGAGGCCGACTTTAGCGAATTGCCCCTGTAACAATTGTCGCAGTTCTGTTTCCGCCCCTTTCCCCAAACGGTTGTTAAACTCCTGTTTCCGTTTCCGGACCTGCTCCGCCAAACCGGCATCGCGGCGGTATCTTTCCAGCAATTCTAAATAAGCGGCCGGATCGCTGAGGTTCAATACCAGCAGGGAGGCCGCCCGGGAAGGGATCACGGCATCTATCGTTGTCTCTGCCGGCCGCTGTTTTTCCAGCGTTTTCAGGTAGGAAGCCGGCATGGCTTCGTGGGACATAAAACCGTTCAGGCCGACGCCGTCTTCCCGAAGCTCCCCGTCCAAGGCCGCCCATTTAAAGCAACGCCCCAGATCCAAATGGGGAAATACCTTCCGGGTTTGCAGAAAAAAGGGCAATATATCGGAAAAGAAAGCGGTATTCAGGTAGAGGTTCACGCCGGCTTTGGCGGAAAAATACCGGGAAACATCCTGAAAAGAGGATAAATCCTCTTGCTGGGACTGTTCCAACTGTTTCAGGGCATCTTCGATGTAGAGTTCGGAATCGGACAGCAATACCCGCCCCTCTTCTACCGCATAAAAAAGATCGCCTGTTTCGGTTGAAAGGCGGGCGATCCGGTAACGGTCGTATTTCCGGGCTTCTCCCCCGCCGCCGTGGTATTGGTCTAAAAAACCGGCAACATCGTTGCGGGACACTACGTCCCGGCAATCCAGTATCCAGAGGGAGGTTATTTTCTCTTTGCCCTCCCGGCGTTGCGCCAATATGCGGGAGGTCGGCAACAGAAGATCCACATTGTGCAGCGCCAGTACGATCTGATTCAACCGGGACGACCGGAACTGTTTGATCTGTTTGTCCAAGGCTGCTTCAAGGGTAGCGGGTAAAACGGCCGACGGATTGACATGCAAGACCAAAGCGGAATTTTTTGGAATAAACGACTCCTTGCTGCTATTCTGCCATTCACCCCGCTTGCCGATGTACCAAACGGCATAAGCGATAAACACAACCAGAACGGCGGCGATCAGCGACAACAGAAATCCTTTCTTCATAAATACTGGCCTGCAGGGAGTTGGCGCCTCCCCGTGTAATTTGCCACAAAATTACAAAAATATCCTCGAAAACAGGCTGCCGGTTCCTGTTTTTCGTTCCGAACCCGTACCTTTGTTTTCTTTAATAAGACAGGCCAACATGAACAGAGCGGAATTGCACCGGTTGCTCCGTTGCACCGGGGAGGAAGAGGAGCTTCTTTACAAAAAGGCGGCGGAGGTGCGTAACAGCGTCACCGGAAATGCCGTCTACCTGCGGGGGCTGATCGAAGTCTCCAACGCTTGCGGCAAGAATTGCCTCTATTGCGGCATTCGCAGCGGGAACGGGAAAGTGCAGCGATACCTGCTGGACGACCGGCAGATCCTCGAATCCGCTCTGTTCGCATACAAGAACCGGTACGGCTCTATCGTGCTGCAGGGCGGCGAGAACCAATCGCCGCTGTTTACCGGAAAAATCGACCGGCTCATCCGGGAGATCAAGCAACAGACCGACGGCCGGCTGGGGATCACCCTGTCACTGGGTGAACAGCACGAGGAGACCTACCGGCAATGGTTCGAGTCCGGCGCGCACCGCTACCTGCTCCGCATTGAAACGTCTAACCCGGAGCTGTATGCCCGGATCCATCCGGACGATGCGGAGCATTCGTTCCGGAAGCGGTTGGCATGTTTGGAAAGTTTGCAGCGGTGCGGATACCAGACCGGAAGCGGCGTGATGATCGGCCTGCCGTTCCAAACAACGGAGGATCTGGCGAACGACTTGTTGTTTTTGAAAGAGCGGGACGTCGACATGGTGGGCATGGGGCCGTACCTGGAACACCCGGATACACCGCTGTACGCTTACCGGGAGCAGTTGTTGCCGCAACGGGAGCGGTTGCGCCTGGCGCTGCATGCGATCGCCTGCCTGCGGCTGCTGGTGCCCGACCTGAACATTGCCGCTACGACCGCTTTACAGGCCATTGACCCGCAGGGCAGGGAGCAGGCGCTGAAGGCCGGAGCCAACGTCATTATGCCCAACATTACGCCCGCAGCCGGCCGCAGTCATTACAAACTGTACCAAAACAAACCGGATTACGAAGAGGGCGCGGCGGAAATGCTGCAAAAATTGGAAACCGGCGTCCGGGAGGCCGGCTGCCGCATCGCCTTTGACCAGTGGGGGGACCCGCAGCACGGAAAAGACCGTAAGACAGTAAGACCGTAAGACAGTAAGATAGTGAGACAGTAAGATAGTGAGATGTGTAAGACAGTAGGACCTAAGACCGTAAAATGAAGCGCCTCTTACGGTCTTACTATCTTACGATCTTACGGTCTTACAAAGGCCGCCAGGATCACCCCTCCCCCTAAGATGGTGATGACAATGCCGGTAATCCGGTTGATGGAGATCAATACCCGGAGCTTGAATTTTTTCCGGAAAATATTGACAACGGTGGAGAGGGTATACCACCAGGCGGCGGCGCCCAGCAAAACCCCGGCCAACACGAAGATCTCCGGCAGCAGGCCGGGAGCATCCCCTCCCAGTACGGAGGTTCCGGCAAAAACCGCCATAAAAACGATGATAGTAATCGGATTGGAAGCGGTCAGAAAAAAGAGGGAAAGAAAATCGCCGAGCAATCCCTTTTTGGTCACCCTCCGTCTGGATTTGATCCGCTTCAACGGATTATCGAAATAGATTTTCAATCCCACGATCAGTAAAAAAATCCCGCCGATGATCCGGAGCAGGATTTCGTGGGTTTGTATAACATTGACAAACAGACCGATACCGAAAGCCGCCATGATTGCATAAAAAAGATCGGCAAAAGCAGCTCCCATTCCCGCCACAAAGCCCGACAATGCCCCTTTGTGCAGGGTTTTTTGTATGATCAATACCCCCATGGGCCCCAGCGGCACCGAAATCATCAAACCGATCAGCATGCCCCGGAAAATATAGATCACATCGTACATGGTCCTCTGTTTACAATTCTACGTTGTCCGGCGTGAAGCGATTCAGGATGGTGCCGTCGTTGATCTCTTTAGAGAGCGATTCGATGGTATTCATCGGGACGTCGAACAGATCCAGGATCAGCAATCCGTCTAAGCACATGTTAAATTTCGGATCTATGTTGAACCCGATGATCTGACCGTTCAGAGAGATGTATTTTTTCAGCAACACCGGGAGTTTGTCGCAGGAAGGCTCTATGTCCCCGATCATTTTGTCCAACACCGCGATGTCGTTCCCGGAAGCGTCCAGCATGATCTCGACATCCGGGTCGTTGGTCTCCACCCGGTATTTACTCCGGGGCGAGATGTAGCGGCCCAACTCTTTATTATAATAGTGGCGGATAATGAACTTCATGATCAACTCCTTAGAAACGGTGGTGTACTTGCCGCTGACGGTGACCGGCCCGATCAGGTACCGGTAGTCCGGATTTTTGAGCAGAAAGTAAAGGATCCCTTTCCAGAGCAGGAAGAGCGGCAGGGGTTTCCGCTGGTAATCTTCAGCAATAAAGGAGCGCCCCAATTCCAAGGATTCATACATCACCGGCAGCATCGCCTTGCGCATCTTGAAAAGCGAATGGATGTAAAACCCTTGCAGGCCGTAGCGATCCACGATCTCTTTTCCTTTTCCGACCCGGTATGCCCCCACGATCCGTTCCGCTTCGCTGTCCCAGATAAAGAGGTGAAAGTAGTAAAGGTCGTATTCATCGATGTCGATGCTCCGGTTGGTTCCCTCTCCCACAGCCCGGAAGGTTACCTCCCGCAACCGCCCGATCTCGTTCAGCACATTGGGTATTTTGATGGAGGGGACACAGTATACCGCGTAGTTTTTCAGCCGGAACAGAAGATAATCCTCCTCCACCGCCCGGATCTCTTTTCTCAACAGCTCCGTTTTCACCGCCGGGATGACCGGAACCGCTTTGGCAGCCGCCTTTTGGGAGGTCAGAAAGAATTTTTTCACCTCTAAGGAACTCCCCAACAGGTATGTTTTCGCCCGCAGGAATTTTCCGTACTGGGTGATATCGGGGAAGGCATCCTGTGTCTCCTCGGAAATGGGTGTTCCGATCCGGATCTTGACCACCTGCTTCTTTTTATTCAACAACTCGGAGGGCAATTTAACGGTACGCAACAGCGGATGAATGAAACCCAACAGGTAGAAAAGCAGGCTGTTCGCCCCTTTGAAATAGATCGGGACCACCGGCACCCGGGCCTTTTTGATCATCTTGATGGCGGAGGCGTTCCACTCCCGGTCCTCCACGTTGTTGGAGTCGGCCTGGTACGAGGATACTTCGCCGGCGGGGAACAACCCCAGCGGCATGCCGTCGGCCAGGTGCCGCAACGCCTCCTTGATACCGGCCGTACTGGAGATGCTTTTCCGGTCTTCGAACGGATTGACTCCCAGAAAATACTCTTTGATCGGTTCGATCTTTTTCAACAGGAAGTTCGCCATCACCTTGTAATCCGGACGGACCCTGCTGAGCAACTGGATCAGGATGATCCCGTCCAACCCGCCGAAAGGGTGGTTCGAAACGGTGATAAACGCCCCCTCTTTCGGTATTTTTTGCAGATCTTCTTCGTTGATCTCCACGGTTACTCCCAACGCATCGATCAGGCGATCCAGGAATGCCTGCGGATTTTCGTCGTAAACATCGGAGTAGAGTTGGTTGATCTTGTTTAAACGAAGGATGTGCATCACCATTTTGGCAACTAAACTCCCGCCGAAGCGGTTCAGCCCGTCGGAAGCTTTTAAAAGATCGCTCGAACCGATCAGGTTTTTCGTATTTTCACGCTGTTTTTTCACTCGTCATTACTTTATGATGATCTCCCGTATCACTTCTCCTCCCATTTTATCGTTCAGGGCTTTCTGAACCCCCTCTTTTACCAGCGCAATCTCGTTCCGGACAACCGCCGATGTAAAGGAAACAAACAGTTTGCCATCCGCCACGCAGATCTGCTTGGTCCGGGAGGCGATCATTTGCCCCACCACCTCGGGCCAAACGGACAATACCCGGTGCTCTTTATACTGTTTTTCTATCCCCAACTGTTTCAGCACCTGTCCTACCACTTCGTCCAATGGCTGCGTTTTCCCCCGGTGGATCATACTCTGTCAATTTACTTTGCAAATATAGTGAAAGCTGAGAGCAATCGATACAAGCTTGCTTGTAAAAGATTGCCGAAGCACATCCTATATGATAAAAATATAGCAACAAATTTCACGCAGGCAATCCGTCGGCCGGTTCCTGCACGATCCGCCCCTCCTCCACCCGGAACAACCGGTACTCTTTGGGCTGCCGTCGCAGCATTTCGTCGATGTGTTCCCGGTTGGTATCGGTCAGAAAGACCTGGCCGAACAACTCCTCTCCCACAATGCGGACGATCGCTCCGACCCGTTCCGCATCCAATTTGTCGAAAATGTCGTCCAGCAACAACAGGGGTTTCAAGCCGCCGGAACGGTGCAACCAAACGTATTGCGCCAACTTCAGGGCGATCAGGAAGGTTTTTTTCTGCCCCTGGGAACCGACTTTTTTTACCGGGAAATCGTCTATGCAGAAGTGCAGGTCGTCACGGTGTATGCCCACCGTTGTATAGGCCAGCATCCGGTCTCTTTCCAGCGTATCCTTCAATTTTTGCGCGTACTCCCCCGGTTTTACGGAGGCGTGGTACGACAATCCGACCCGTTCCCTGCCGGCCGACAACTGCCGGTAATAATGTTGAAAAACGGGTGTAAATTCTTCGAGGAAGCGTTCCCGACCCTCCCGGATCCGCTCTCCGTATTCTGCTAATTGTTCGTCCCAAACCTCCACCAACTCCGGATCCGGAACCGTTCCGGCCGCCGATTTCAGAAAAGAGTTCCGCTGCAACAACGCTTTGTTATACCGGATCAGGGCGTGCAGATACTCCCGGTCGCACTGGCAAATAATCCCGTCCACCAACTTCCTCCGCTCATCGCTCCCTCCCTCTATCAACACCACATCCTCCGGAGCGATCATCACCAACGGGATAAATCCGATGTGTTCCGAAAGTTTGCCGTACTCCTTACCGTCTTTGCGGAAAGTCTTTTTCCGCCCGTTTTTTACCCCGCAATAGATCTCCGCCCCCTCTCCGTTCCGCTCGTACCTCCCCTGCAACACAAAAAACGCCTCCCCGTGGCGGATGTTCTGGCTGTCGGGCAATCCGAAATAACTTTTGCAGATGGAGAGCTGGTATACCGCATCCAATACATTGGTTTTTCCCTCCCCGTTGTTGCCCGTCAAACAATTAAAACCGGGACACAGCGCAAGCGTCGCCTCCCGGATGTTTTTAAAGTTGAGAATATGCAGCTCTTTTAACAGCATGTACAGCCCTCCATTGCGCTGCGAAGATACAAAAAAATGGAGAGCCGGGGCTGTGCTTAAAAAATATTCCGGGAATCGTTCCTGTTTTTTAAATTAAAAAACTACTTTTGCACGTTGTTAAACAGCAAAGGAAAGATGGTATGGCTAAACAGAAGAAAAACGAGGATAAATTCGAACAGATCGAGGATGTTTTGACCCGGGGAGAGCAGTTTATCGAATCCAATCAGAAGAAAATCATCAATGTCATCACGGGTATTCTGGTCGTTGTCGTTGCCGTTTTGGGATACAACCGCTTTATCCGCCAGCCGCGGATCCAGGAAGCTGCCAACCAGATCTACGGAGCGCAGAACTATTTTGAACGGGACTCTTTCAACCTGGCGTTGAACGGGGACGGCAATATCAGCGGATTTCTGGAAATCGCAGACAATTACGGTTCCACTCCGGCCGGTAACCTGGCCAAATATTACGCAGGACTCTGTTTCCTTTATACAGGGGATTATTCCAGTGCCATCCGGTATTTGGAAAAATTCTCTTCGAACGACCTGCTGGTTTCCAATATGGCCATTGCCAATATCGGGGACGCTTACATGCAGATGGGCGAATATGAAAAAGCGGCGAGCAATTACAAAAAGGCGGCCGCTTCCCGGCAAAACGATTTTTCTTCGCCGGTTTTTCTGCTGAAAAGCGGGATGGCGTACGAAAAAGCCGGAGAGTACGGCAAAGCTTTGGAGGCTTACGAACAGATTGAAAAAGAGTTCCCCGCATCTACGGAAGGACGCGACATTCAAAAGTACATTGTCCGGGCACAAATGAATCTTAAAAAATAAATTTTAAGTCTAAAAAGCCCCGCTTGGGGCTTTTTTTCTGCGCTTATGCATTAATTTTGTGCGAAACGTTAATGCAATGAAGAGAGTTTTACTGGTGTTGCTGATCCTGTCGGGATCGCTCTTGGCTAAAGCCCAATCGTTAGTCATCAACGGATACGTCGTGATCGAAGAGACCGGCGCCGAGGGTACCAGGCTGATCATATCCAGGAACGGGGAAAATACCGAAGAACGGAATTTGGATAAAAGAGGGAAGTTCGATCTGAAACTTGCCCTGGGTGCAGACTATATGCTCTCGTTTGAAAAATCCGGCTACATTGCCAAAAACGTCACGATCAACACGGAAGTCCCGGAGGAGGTGGTGGAGACCAATCCCGATTTTCCGCCTGTCCGCTTGATCATCAATTTACTTCCATTTGTGGAAGGGCCGGATCTGACTATTTTCGAACAGCCGATCGCGATCCTTCATTACAACTACGAATTGGACGATTTTACCTTTGACAAAGAGTACGAAGGCGGGATCCGGGAACGGGTGAACAAAGCCGAACAGGAAGTCCGGACGGCGCTCGTCCGGCAAAGTGCGGACGAACGGGCCAAAGAGAAGCTGTTTGCCGAGTTAGCCGCCAAGGGACAAAGCAGTTTCGGGCAAAAGAGGTGGGAAGAGGCGATCGGGTTCTGGACGGAAGCGTTGCAGGTCAAGCCGGATAAAGAGGTGGAACAGCGGATCGGGATCGCACGCAAGGAGTTGGAATTGGGAAAAGAGAACCAGCGGCTGGCCGAACTCAGAAAGCAGGAAGCAGATCAACAAAAAGCCGAAGCCGACCGAACAATCCGGTATACCCAATTGATCGCCGAAGCTGACCGGTTTTACAACGCCCAATCGTATCAGGAGGCTATCCAAAATTACCGGCAAGCCTTAGAGGTAAAGCCCGGAGAGGGATACCCCCGGGAACGGATCGTAAAGGCAGAGCAGGCGCTGGTGCAGCAGCAACAGCAGCAGGCGTTTGCCGCAGAGAAAGAGCGATTGGCCGCCAGGCAAAAAGCAGAGTTGCTGATACGCTACAACCAGATCATTGAAAAAGCGGATGCAGGAGTCAAAGCGGAGCAATACACCGTTGCCCGGACACTGTTCCAGGAAGCAGATCAGTTGAATACCGGAGAAACCTACCCGCAGGAGCAGATCAAAGCCATCGACAACATCCTTAATTCCACCAAATACCAGCAAAAATTAGCCGAATTTAAAAAACAGAAGGAGACGGCGGAAAAGGAGATAGCAACCAAAAATTACGCCTCCGCCAAATTTTATTTCCAGCAGGCAATGGGTGTTTTGCCCATTGAAAACGAGGAGATCGGCAAGCGGATCGAAGAGATAGACCGCCTGATCCTGGCCGAACAAACCGCTCTCATCGAGAAGCAGTACAAAGAACAGATCGAAAAAGCAGACAAGGCCTGGAATGAAAAAGCATACGCGGTTGCCCGTTTTTACTACCAGAAAGCGTTGGAGGTAAAACCCAAAGACGACTACGCTTCCAAGCAATTGGCCGAGGTGGACAAACACATCGGCGGCCGGAGCGAAAAAACCGTTGAATTATAACATACCATCCCATGAAGAAGATTTTTGCCGTCATCACACTGCTGATCAGCCTTGCTTCCGCAGCCGAAGCGCAGTACTACCGCCGGGGCGGACAACAGTTCCTGTTGGGCGCTAACGCCGCTTACTCGGTAACAACAAGAGATTTCGGGAAGATCGCCAAAAACGGGACCGGCGCCAATCTCTCCGCCCGCTACCTGATCAACGAAGTGATCGGGCTGGGGTTCGAAACCGGCTACCACAACTTCAAAAGCAAGATCGGAAGCAACACCCAAATAGCGCAAGAAACCAAATACCGCCTCATACCGCTGCTGTTGGAGGCAACCTTCTACATCCCAACTTGGGACCGGAGCCTGCTCCCCTACCTCGGCGTACATTTCGGCGGGTACATGGCACTGATCTCCGTATCGAAGCAAGACAGCGGCTACGAGGGAGAATCAGTGAAGAAGAAGCTGAACTCCTTTTCCCCCGGAGGCGGCCCCCACGCCGGTCTGTTGATCGAATTGAACGAATTCGTCAAATTAGACCTCCGGCTGCGGGGCGACTACGTGGCCACCATCGAAGCCGACTACTCGGACGAATACCAAACCTACAACACCGGATTCGACAAAATCCTCAACTTCGGCGGCAGCGTCGGCCTGCTGTATACCTTCTGATACGCTCTTCTCCTATCACCGTACTTCCCAGACATCACCGCTGTTCAGCAGATCGTCCATGCAGCGGATAGGGGAAATCTTACGCACTTCCGTTATCTGGTCGTCCAGCGCCTGATCATACGTCTTCGCCTCCACCTCCCGGATCACGCCGAACGCCACCGGGAACTCCGGAGCCGACATGTTGACCAGCATCCAGTGCAGGAAAGGATTCGGCTCGTGCGCATCGTGCACCAGAATATCCTGTTCGGTCACACCGTCGTGCCCGATCTCCACCACTTTCAATCTTCCGCCGTCCAACACCAGCCCCTTGTCCCGGTTTTTGCCGAAAATCATCCGCTCCCCGTGCCGCAGGATCAACTGCCGCTCCTCCTTCAACTCCTTGTCGGTAATGGCAGCATGCACGCCGTCGGCAAATATCACACAGTTCTGCAACACCTCCACAACCGACGTACCCCGGTGCTTCACAGCCGACACCAAGACCTCCGCCGTCAAAGCTACATTGGTATCCAACGAACGGGCAAAATACTTGCTTTGCGCCCCGATCGCCAGCTCGCCCGGATTAAACGGCACCTCGATCGTTCCGTAAGGAGAAGTTTTAGTCTTCACGCCCAACTTGGTCGTCGGCGAATACTGCCCCTTGGTCAATCCGTAAATTTCATTGTTGAAAAGCAACAGGGTCATGTCCACATTCCGGCGGAGAATATGAATAAAGTGATTGCCGCCAATGGCCAGCGCATCCCCGTCCCCGGAAACCTGCAACACATTCAGCTTCCGGTTCGCATTTTTAAGCCCCGAAGCAATGGCGGCCGCCCGCCCGTGAATGGTATGGAAACCATACGTATTCATGTAATACGGAAAACGGGAGGAACAACCGATACCGGAAACAACCGCCCACGACTCCCGCGGGTAGCCCAATTCCGCCATCGCTTTCCACACGGCATTGATGATCCCGTGGTCTCCGCAACCGGGACACCACCGGATCTCCTGGTCGCTTTTAAAATCTTTCGGACTGTATTTTACTTCTTCTGACATGGCATGTATCTATAAATGTTAATTCAGTATTTTCTCGATCTCAGCTTTCAATTCCGCCACCGTAAACGGCAAACCGGCCACCTTGTTGTATTGCAGGCAGGTAAATTGCGGGAATTTACTCCGCAGGTACGCGGCAAATTGCCCCAGGTTCAATTCGCACACCACGATCTTCCGGAAGCGTCCCAATAACTCTCCGGTATTCAGAGGCAACGGATTGATGTAGTGAAAATGCGCCAGGCTGACATCCTTTCCCTCTTTGCGCATTTCTTTTACCGTCGAGTAGAGGTGCCCGTAGGTACCGCCCCAACCCACCACCAGCACTTCGCCGCCATCCGCGTTGCCGAACACCTCCTGTTCGGGAATACTGCGGGCAATGCGGGCGACCTTCTCCTCCCGCAGATCCGTCATGACCTGATGATTTTCGGGCACATAGCTGATAGCGCCGGTGATGTTCATCTTCTCCAAGCCGCCGATGCGGTGCTCCAACCCTTTCGTTCCGGGAATGGCCAACGTCCGGGCCAACGTCTCCGGATCCCGGTCATAAGGCTTGTAGGCATCTCCCTCTTTGGCCACCCGGAGGGTGATCTCCGGCAGCTCCGACATCGCCGGGATCCGCCAGGGCTGCGCTCCGTTCGCCAGGAAACCGTCCGTCAGCAGGATCACCGGAGTGGTGTGTTCCAACGCAATTTTTCCGGCTGCAAAAGCATAGTCAAAACAGTTGGCAGAGGTGCTGGCCGCAACAACCGGCATGGGGCTCTCCCCGTTCCGGCCATACAGCGCCTGCAGCAGATCGGACTGCTCCGTTTTGGTCGGCAATCCGGTAGAGGGGCCTCCACGCTGCACATCCACAATCACCAGCGGCAACTCTGCCATCACAGCCAACCCGCAAGCCTCCGCCTTCAACGCCAACCCCGGACCGGAGGTGGTGGTCACGGCGAAATTTCCGCCGTAGCTGGCGCCGATAGCTGTACAGATCCCGGCAATCTCATCCTCCGCCTGATAGGTCTTGGCGCCCAAATCCCGCCGGATGGCCAATTCCTGCAAAATATCTGTGGCGGGCGTGATGGGATAGGAGCCGCAGAACAAGGGCAGCCCCGCTTTTTCCGCGGCCGCCAGCAATCCCCAGGCCGTCGCCCGGTTGCCCGTGATGGTACGGTATTTGCCCTTGGCGATGTGCGCAGGGGCTACCCGGTAATGAACTGCCAGGGCATGTACATTGGCAGCATAGTTGTACCCGGCGCGCAAGGCAAGTTTGTTGGCCAAAGCCACGACCGGCTTTTTGCCGAATTTCCCGTCAAAAAAGGCTTCGGTATGCTCCACGGAACGGTCAAACATCCAATAGGTCATTCCCAAAGCAAACATGTTCTTACACCGCAGCACGGACTTTTGGTCCAAACCGGTCTCCTTCAACGCTTCGGCCGTCAGGAGTGTGATGTTCACCGGAACCGTGTTGTAATCCGTCAGTGTTCCGTCTTCCAGCGGATTGGAAGCATAGCCCGCTTTTTCCAGATTTTTGTCGGAAAAAGCATCCGTGTCCACAATGATGGTTCCGGCTTTTTTTACCCAGCGCAGGTTGGCTTTGAGCGCCGCGGGGTTCATTGCCACCAGCACATCTGCCAGATCGCCCGGCGTAGTGATCCGCTCCTCTCCAAAGTGCACCTGGAAGCCCGACACACCGCCGACAGTACCCTGCGGTGCACGGATCTCCGCCGGATAATCCGGGAAAGTAGCCACATCGTTCCCAAACAATGCGGCAGTATCCGAAAATTGCTGGCCCGTCAATTGCATTCCATCTCCGGAATCACCCGAAAACCGAATGACAACCTCCTGCTTTTCGATCATTTTTACCTGCTGATTCATAATAACTTAGAATATAGGTTTTAGGTTTTTAATTCGTTGTTTTTTCCGATCTTCGATTGGGTCGAAAAACGTGATAAAGGTAGCTAATCGTATATTCTTAACAAACATTGAATCTTTTTTTTTTCTTTCCCGTATAGTTTTGAAATTCACTGACAAAAAGAGAGAAACACATCTTTTCTTCCTGCATGAAAAAAATTTTACCGGTATTTCTGTTTTTTTTCCTGTTCGCCGGGGTCTTCTGGACAGGGTGCAAACAGCCGTCCGGCCGGAAAGCGTCTGAAAACAGGCAGGCAAAAAACGAATTCCTGATCAGCGACAAACAAGTCGGCGTCATCACTAAAGGAATGTCTATCAGGGATCTATATGGCATACTTCCGGCAAAAAACATCAAAAAGATCAAAACAAAAGCCGATGTCGCAGCCGATGCCGACGATACGTATTACATCTATGGAAATGACAAGAAACTGCTTTTCATTATCAACACGGCAAGAGAAAATGATCTTCGCTCCGGGATCAACCGGATCGATGTGAAAGACAAACGGTTTGTAACAGAAAAAGGGGTCGGACTCGCTTCATCCGTCGGAGAGATCCGCAAAGCCTATGATCCGATCGATTTTATTCCCACCGCAAACGAGATCGTCCTGTTCATACCGGAAATAGACGCCAATTTTGAGATCAGTAAAAACAGCTTACCGGGAACAGTCTGGAACGACTCCACCGGTGTTGTCGATAACAACGTCCCGGATTCGACGGCAATAACCGCACTGACGGTTTTCTGGACGCATCCCCAGGAAAGTGTCGTTTCCAGAACATTCTGGCACGATCTCTTTTACAAATTCTTAGATTGGTGCAAAACAGAGCTTCCTTCCATTGCGATCTTAGTCCTGTTTTTTATGGGAGCGCTGTATTTACTGAAGATCATCACCGGACGGATCAATAAAGTGGCGGCAAACAGGGCGAAAAGAAGCCTAAATGCAGATCACATTGAAACGCAGAAAAGAATCAAAACCCTTGCCGGCGTCATCAGCAGTATTGGAAAAATTATTCTCTGGGTCATTTTTCTGTTGATACTGTTGAGCAAATTCAATATCAACATCGCTCCGATCCTGGCCAGTGCAGGGATCGTAGGATTGGCGGTAGGGTTTGGAGCACAGGAGTTGGTCAGGGATTTTATTTCCGGTTTTTTCATTCTGCTGGAAAATCAGATCCGGACCGGCGATACCGCTATTATCAACGGAACAGTCGGAACCGTAGAAGATATCGAAATGCGCACCATCACCCTGCGGGACACTTCCGGGGTGGTGCATATTTTTCAGAACGGGAAAATCGATACGCTTTCCAACATGACCAAAGGGTGGTCTGCCATTATTGTGGAGATCGGCGTCAATTACAAAGAAGAGGTAGATACCGTCACAAACTTTCTGAAAGAGATCGGGGACGAATTGTTGAACGATTCGGATTTCACCCCCCGGATGCTGGGTTCTGTCGAAGTATGGAGCATCGATCAGTTCGGGGAGAACGCCATGATCCTGAAGGTCAAGATCACCACCAAGGCAGGAGAGCAATGGGGAGTTGCCCGGGAGTTCCGCAGACGGGTGAAAAAAACATTCGACGCCCACAACATCGATCTCAAAACCCCGCGCAATCCGGTCTACAACATACAGATCCTGAACAGCGATCCGGCAAAACCTCCGGTACCCTGAACCAGACCCGCTTATGGCACGCTTTTTAAAAAACAAACAAGCCTCCCTGGGAGCCGCTCCCGGAACCCTGATCTTTGAAGGGCTGCCCCAAATGGAGCACTCCGTGTTGCGGATGGTACAATACAACGGGGAATTTCTAAAAGAGAACACACTGAGATCCTTCCGCAACATCAAATCCTGTATCTCCGACGAACAGGTTACCTGGTTCTCGCTCTACGGTCTCTCCGAAACCGGCTATCTGGAACAGTTGGAAAAAGAGTGTGCGATACCTTCGTTGATCCTGGAAGACATTTTAAATACGGACGAACGACCTAAAATGCTGGAAGACGAAAAACACATCTATATCATTACCAAAGCCTTCCATTTCAACGCTTCCACAAAAAAGACGCAAATGGAGCAAATCTCCCTGATACTGGGCAGGCAATACCTGATCACCATTCAGGAATCCGACCACCCCTATTTTGAAGACATCAACAAACGGCTGCGCTCCGGTGTGACCAAAATCCGCAATTACACACCCGATTACCTCTGTTACACCCTGTTGGATACATTGGTAGACAGTTACATCCTGAACATCGAAAAATTGGGAAATCACATCGAGCAATTGGAAGAGCGGCTGCTGACAACCGATCAACAAATCATCCGGGACATCTACCACTACAAAACCGAACTGGCTTTTATCCGGAAAAATATTCGGCCGGTCAAGGAATTAGTCACCCGCTTTACGGCGTCCGATTCGGAGTTGATCCATCCGCGGACATTCAATTATCTGAAAGACTTAGACAGCCTGGTAACCCAAGCATTGGAAGCATTGGAGATCTACTACACCATGACCTCCGATCAGCAGAACATCTACAACAGCAACATCAACAACAGTGTCAACGACATCATGCGGGTATTGACGGTTTTTTCCGCCATTTTTATTCCGCTGACATTTATAGTCGGAGTATACGGCATGAACTTCGATTACATGCCGGAACTGCGGTATCCCCGGGGATACTACAGCCTCTGGGGCATTATGGTGCTCATTGTCATCGCCATGCTTTTCTACTTCAAAAGGAAGAGATGGTTCTGATCCCTGCTATTTCCGGCTGAATTTCTGTCCGGTGAAAATGGCATTTGAACCCAGTTCCTCTTCGATGCGCAACAATTGGTTGTACTTGGCCATCCGGTCCGAGCGGCTCAGCGAACCGGTTTTGATCTGCCCGGAATTGGTGGCCACGGCAATGTCGGCGATGGTTGCATCCTCCGTCTCTCCGGAGCGGTGGGAAACCACCGTGGTATAACCGGCCCGTTGCGCCATTTCGATCGCATCTAAAGTTTCCGTCAGGGTGCCGATCTGGTTTACCTTGATCAATATCGAATTGGCGCACCGCTGTTCGATGCCTTTTTTCAGATACTCCACATTGGTCACAAACAGATCATCTCCCACCAACTGGCACCGGTCGCCGATCCTGTCCGTCAGGGCCTTCCAGCCTTTCCAGTCGTTTTCCGACATGCCGTCCTCGATGGAATCGATCGGATAGCGGGCGATCAGCTCCTCCAAATAAAGCGCCTGTTCCGCCGAACTCCGCTTCACCCCTTTCACCCCCTCGAACAAGGTGTAATCGTACAGGTTGTCCCTGTAAAACTCCGAAGCTGCGCAATCCAAACCGATCATCACCTCTTTGCCCGGCTTGTACCCGGCTTTTTCGATGGCTTTCAGAATAGACTCCAAGGCATCCTCCGTTCCGTTCAGCATCGGCGCAAAACCACCCTCGTCCCCCACGGCCGTGCTCAATCCCCGGTCGTGCAACACACTTTTCAGGGCGTGAAATACCTCCGCTCCCATCCGCAACGCTTCCCCGAAATCCGGCGCTCCTACCGGACGGATCATAAACTCCTGAAACGCGACCGGAGCATCCGAATGCGACCCTCCGTTGATGATATTCATCATCGGAACCGGCATGACCTTGGCATTACACCCTCCGATGTAACGGTAGAGCGGAATTTCCAAAACAGCCGCAGCCGCCCGGGCGCACGCCAGGGAAACACCCAATGTGGCATTGGCGCCCAGGTTACTCTTTGTTTTGGTACCGTCCAGTTCGATCAAAGCCCGGTCAATAGCGACCTGATCCAATACATCCCTGCCCAACAACAGGCCGGCGATCTTCGTGTTTACATTTTGGACGGCTTTCAACACCCCCTTGCCTGCGTAACGCAATTTGTCCCCATCCCGCAATTCCAACGCTTCGTTCTCCCCGGTGGAAGCCCCGGACGGGACAGCCGCCCTTCCCCAAACGCCCGATTCGAGCAAAACATCCACCTCTACGGTCGGATTTCCCCGGGAATCCAGTATTTCTCTTCCTTTGATCTCAACAATCTGCGTCATCTCTCTCTTTTTTACTTTCAACAAAACACACACAAGTTACGAAAAAAACAGAAATAAAAAAAGCAGGCCTTCCGACCTGCTTTTTCCATTCGCAAAATAAAATTATTCTGCTTTTTCCTCTTCGGCTTCCGGAGCTTCCTCCGTTACCGCGGACGCCTCTGCCTGGGCAACCGTTTCGACAGCCTTTTTAGGGGCAGACCGTCTTCTCCGGGTCGGCGCTTTCTTCGTTTCGGTTTTCACTTCCGTGTAAGTTGCGTTGAAATCCACCAATTCGATGATGCACATTTCCGCATTATCCCCGATCCGGTTGCCGGTCCTCAGGATACGGGTGTATCCGCCGGGACGGCTGGCGATCTTCGGAGCCACCTCCCCGAACAACTCGGTGATGGCCTCCTTCTGTCCAAGATAACTGAATACCATACGGCGGGAGTGCATCGTATCGTTCTTACTTTTGGTGATCAACGGCTCCACATAAATTTTCAGCGCTTTAGCCTTGGCTACCGTAGTAGTGATCCGCTTGTGCAGGATCAGAGAGGTTGCCATGTTGGAGAGCAACGCCTTTCTGTGCGCACTCTTTCTGCTCAGGTGGTTAAATTTCTTCTTATGTCTCATTTTCCTTATTCCTTGTCTAATTTATACTTCGATACATCCATGCCGAACTCCAGATTGTTGTCATCCAGCAAAGCTTCCAGTTCGGTCAGCGATTTCTTTCCGAAATTGCGGAACTTCAACAGGTCGTTCTTGTTAAACTTCACCAACTCACCCAGCGTATCTACTTCGGCTGCCTTCAGGCAATTCAACGCCCGTACCGACAGATCCATATCTACCAATTTGGTTTTCAGCAATTGGCGCATTTTCAGCACCTCTTCGTCAAACTCTTCGTTTCCGTACTTATCTTCGGTTTCCAAGGTGATCTTTTCGTCCGAGAAGAGCATGAAATGGTGGATCAGGATCTTTGCCGCCTCCTTCAACGCATCGGTCGGATGAATAGAGCCGTCGGTTTCGATCTCAATGAGCAGACGTTCGTAGTCTGTTTTACCTTCCACCCGGTAGTTCTCTACCTCGTATTTCACATTCCGGATGGGAGTGTAGATAGCATCTATCGGAATAAATCCCATCTCGGCTTCCGCCGGCATGTTTTCCGCACCGGGCACATATCCCCGTCCCTTCTGGATAGTCAGTTCTATCTGAAGGTTTACGGAAGGCTCCATATTACAGATCACCAGATCGCTGTTCAACACTTCAAAACTTGTCAGGAAGCGGTTCATATCTCCCGCCGTGAAAGTTTTCTGACCGGACACAAGAACAGTTAGCTTTTCTTCCTCCGCATCCTCCACTTTTCTTTTGAATCGAACCTGCTTCAAATTCAGGATCATCTCCGTTACATCCTCAATAACCCCCGGAATGGTAGCAAATTCATGATCCACTCCCTGAATTTTTATGCCGGTAATCGCAAACCCTTCCAGGGAAGAGAGCAGAATTCTGCGCAAAGGATTACCAATGGTGATACCGTAACCAGGCTCCAGCGGACGGAATTCGAATTTACCGAATTTGGCCGTCGACTCCAGCATGATCACTTTGTCCGGTCTCTGGAAAGCTAATATTGCCATAGATAGTTTATTTATTACTTGGAATACAATTCGACGATCAACTGTTCTTTGATATTTTCCGGAATGTCGCTTCTTTCCGGAACATTCAGCAGTTTTCCGCTCATGGAAGCAGCCTCCCACACCAACCAGGAGTATTTGCTTGACCGGTTCCCGCGCAGGGATTCGCCGATGACTTCCAACGCTTTGGATTTCTCGCGCACAGCCACAACGTCCCCCTGGCTTACCACAGCGGAAGGAATGTTGCACACTCCGCCGTTCAGGGTGATGTGCCGGTGAGATACCAACTGACGGGCAGCGGCGCGCGTCGGGGCAATGCCCAGCCGGTACACCACATTATCCAAACGGCACTCCAGCATCTGCAACAGGATCTCCCCTGTAATTCCACTGGCGCGTTCTGCTTTTTCAAACAGATTGCGGAACTGCTTTTCCAGCAAACCGTACGTGTATTTTGCTTTTTGTTTCTCTTTCAACTGCACGCCGTATTCGGAAATTTTCTTCC
Source organism: Culturomica sp. (assembly GCA_031271755.1). GTDB lineage: Bacteria > Bacteroidota > Bacteroidia > Bacteroidales > Marinifilaceae > UBA944. The sequence continues at coordinate 79,228 of JAISVB010000075.1, read as the reverse complement.
GGCGACGGGCCATACCATGCTGTCCGGAGGGGTAGTTTCTCCGCTCCAGCGCCTTGTCCGGACCATAAATAGGCTCGCCGAACTTTCTTGCGATTTTGGACTTAGGTCCTGTATATCTTGCCATTCTGTTTCAATTTAGAATAATTCCACGTTCATTAATTACACTCTGCGTTTTTTGGGAGGCCGGCAACCGTTGTGCGGCAGCGGGGTAACGTCTATGATCTCGGCCACCTCGATACCGCTGGAGTGAATGGCGCGGATGGCGGATTCGCGACCGTTACCCGGTCCTTTAACATATACTTTCGCTTTTCTCATCCCCAAATCATACGCCACCTTGGCACAGTCGCTGGCAGCCATCTGTGCGGCATACGGAGTATTCTTCTTGGATCCCCTGAATCCCATTTTCCCTGCCGAAGACCAGGAAATCACCTGTCCGGTAGAGTTGGTCAGAGAAACGATGATGTTATTGAAAGAAGAGTGAACGTGAGCTTGTCCAACGGCTTCCACTTTGACCAGCCGTTTCCTGTTTGATGTAGACTTCTTTGCCATAATTCAGTTCAATTATTTCGTTGCTTTTTTCTTGTTGGCAACAGTTTTCTTCTTGCCCTTTCTTGTACGGGCATTGTTCTTTGTGCTCTGTCCTCTGACAGGCAATCCGAGCCGGTGACGGATTCCGCGGTAACAACCGATGTCCATCAACCGTTTGATGTTCATCTGAACGGTAGAACGCAACTCTCCTTCAACCTTGTACTCCGTGTTGATAATTTTACGTACGGCTGCGAGTTGGTCATCGTTCCAGTCTTTTACCTTCAGGTCATAATCGATGCCGGCTTCACTCAGGATAGTCCGGGCACTACTTCTACCTATACCAAAGATATAGGTCAAGGCTATTTCTCCTCTTTTGTTGGAGGGTAAATCTACACCTACGATTCTTGCCATAAATCTGTTTTAAATTTGATTAATGAGTCACCCCTGACGTTGTTTAAACTTCGGGTTCTTTTTGTTAATGACGTACAAAACGCCTTTTCTTCTTACGATCTTACAATCGGCGCTTCGCTTCTTGATAGATGCTCTTACTTTCATACAACTTATTCTATTTAAAATTAATTTTTATACCTGAACGTAATCCGCCCCTTGGTCAGGTCGTAGGGAGACATATCCACCTTTACCCGGTCGCCGGGCAGGATCTTGATGTAATGCATCCGCATCTTGCCCGAAATGTGGGCCGTGATCACGTGCCCGTTTTCCAGTTCAACGCGGAACATCGCATTGGACAGCGCTTCCGTGATGACCCCATCCTGCTCTATTGACGGCTGTTTTCCCATATACCTTTGCTGCTAATTAGTATGTCTCAAAACTTCCTCTACATATTCGAACGATGAAAGGATATCCGCTTCCCGCTTCCCGACAGCCACCGTATGCTCAAAATGAGCGGAAGGCATTCTGTCCCGTGTCCGGATGGTCCATCCGTCCCTGTCCTGGTAAACATGGCGTTTCCCCAGATTGATCATCGGTTCGATCGCAATCACCATCCCCTCCTGCAACTTCACGCCCTGTCCCCGCTTCCCGTAATTCGGCACCTGGGGCTCCTCGTGCATCTGCCGGCCGATGCCGTGCCCGACCAGATCCCTCACCACCGTATAACCGTTCGCTTCGCAATGGCTCTGCACGGCATAAGCAATGTCCCCGATCCGAAGGCCTGATACAGCTTTCTCGATCCCCCTGTACAACGCTTCCTTAGTCGTCTCCAACAATTTTTTCAGCTCTGCACCGATCTCTCCGACCGCAAAAGTATAAGCGCTGTCTCCGTAGAAACCGTTTTTCAGCGTTCCGCAATCTATCGAAACCACATCCCCCTCTTTCAAAACCCTGTCCGCAGCAGGCATCCCGTGTACCACTTCATCGTTCAGAGAAACACAAAGCGTATTCGGAAAATGATTGTACCCCAGAAAACCGGGCTCCGCCCCGTGATCCCGGATAAACTCCTCTGCGATCCTGTCCAGTTTCAACGTTGAAACCCCCGGGTGAATGTGCTTTGCCAATTCCCCCAGAGTTTTCCCGACCAAAAGATTACTTTCCCGAAGCAGTTCAATCTCCTCCGCTGTCTTCAAAAAAATCATGCTGCAAAAGTAATACTTTTCATCGATCCGATCAATACGCAGCCGGACCGGCCGGATTCTTCCCTTTGATCCGCCCCGATTTCATCAAGCCGTCGTAATGGCGCATCAACAAATGCGATTCGATCTGCTGCAACGTATCCAATACAACCCCTACCAATATCAACAAAGAAGTTCCGCCGTAAAACTGCGCGAACTGGTTATTCACCCCCGCCAGCATCGCAAATGCCGGCAGAATAGCGACAATCCCCAGGAAAATGGAGCCCGGTAAGGTAATCCTCGACATAATCGTATCTAAGAACTCCATAGTCTTCCTGCCCGGTTTAATGCCCGGTATAAACCCGCCGTTTTTCTTCATATCTTCCGCCATCTGCATCGGATTCACGGTGATCGCCGTATAAAAATAGGTGAACACCACGATCAGGACAAAAAAGGTGCCGTTGTACCATGCTCCCGTAAAATTGGAGAAAGTGGCAGCAAACCAGGACATTCCTTCCGAATCCGAGAAATTGGCAAAGGAGATGGGCAACAACATGATCGCCTGCGCAAAAATGATCGGCATAACACCGGCAGCGTTGATCTTCAAAGGAATGTACTGACGCACTCCGCCGTACTGCTTGTTACCGACCACCCGTTTGGCATACTGCACGGGAACTTTCCGGGTACCCTGTACCAGCATAATAGTTCCGCAAAAGACAAAGAAGAGGATCACCAACTCGACCAATACCGCTATCAAACCTCCGCCCTGCTGCGACATGCGGGCAGTTCCTTCCGCAAACGCGGCAAAAGGCAGGCGGGCGATAATCCCGATCATAATGATAATGGAAACCCCGTTCCCGATCCCTTTGTCCGTGATCTTTTCACCCAGCCACAATACGAACATCGAACCCGCCGCTAAGATCGCAACGGAAGAGAACGTAAAAAAGGCTCCTTTGATGATAAAGTACTGGGGAGGGATCTGTGCGTGCAGGTTAGTCAGGTAAGCCGATCCCTGCAACACCAGAATGATCAGTGTCAGGTAACGGGTGATCTGATTGATCTTACGCCTTCCGCTCTCTCCTTCACGCTGCATCCGCTGAAAATAAGGGACTACGATCCCCAGCAACTGCACAACAATGGAGGCCGAGATGTAGGGCATAATACCCAAAGCAAATACGGAAGCATTGGAAAAAGCTCCCCCGGAAAACATGTCCAACAGGCCGAGCACACCGGTTTTGGTCTGCTCCTGCAGGGCCACCAGGCCGGCCGGGTCGATCCCCGGCAACACGACTTCCGTTCCCAAACGGTACACGGCTACCAGCCCCAAGGTCATGAGGATCCGGGTCCTGAGCTCCTCGATTTTCCAAATGTTCTTTAAAGTATCAATTAATTTCATAGGTTGTATTTTTCTCTTTGCAGTCGGACGGAACCTTTTGCTGAAACATCTTTTTCAACGCTTGCAGCCAGCAGGTTTCATCGTCTGCTTTTATTAACCTGTCCCTTGATTACAATACAACGGCAGAACCGCCGGCCGCTTCAATGGCCTCCACCGCCTTTTTGGAAAAAGCATTCGCTTTCACCTCCAATTTGGCTTTCAGTACGCCGTCTCCCAGGACTTTCAGCAGATCGTTTTTGGACATCAGGCCTGCATTGATCAGTACATTTCTGTCCACAACGGTCAAACTGTCCCTTTCGGCCAATTCCTGCAACATGCCGATATTGATCGCTTTGTATTCTACCCGGTTAATATTTTTAAAGCCGAATTTGGGCACCCTCCGCTGCAAAGGCATCTGGCCGCCCTCAAAACCGATCTTCTTTTTGTAACCGGATCTCGATTTGGCCCCTTTATGCCCTCTGGTGGAAGTACCTCCTTTTCCCGACCCCTGTCCACGGCCGATCCTTTTCTCGCTGTGCGTGGAACCGTAAGCCGGTTTTAAGCTACTTAAATCCATTGTATATCTGTTAAAAACGTTCGACAATTATTTTACTTCCTCCACCTTCACCAAGTGGTTCACTTTCGCCACCATTCCCAATATCTGCGGAGTAGCTTCGTGTTCGGCGCTGCTGTTGATCTTCCCAAGTCCCAAAGCGGTTACGGTCCCGATCTGACGCTTCGTGCTGCCGATTTTACTTCTTACCAATGTAATCTTAATCTTCGCCATCGTTCATCAAATTAACCGTTAAACACTTTATCCAAGCTGATGGTACGCTGCCGCGCCACCGTACGGGCGTCTCTCATCTCCTTCAAAGCAAGAATGGTCGCCTTTACCAGGTTGTGCGGATTGGAAGAACCTTTGCTCTTTGCCAACACATCGTGAATCCCGGCGCTTTCCAGTACGGCGCGCATAGCACCTCCGGCCACCAGGCCGGTACCGGAAGAAGCAGGCTTCATAAATACCTGCGCACCGCCGAAGCGGGCGATCTGTTCGTGCGGAATGGTTCCTTTGCGCACCGGCACCCTGATCAGGTTTTTCTTGGCAGCTTCGATCCCTTTAGAGATGGCCGTGGTAACCTCGTTGGCTTTGCCCAATCCCCAGCCCACAACGCCGTTCTCGTCTCCGACAACAACGATGGCTGCAAAACTGAACGTCCGCCCCCCCTTCGTCACTTTGGTCACACGATTGATAGCCACCAATCTGTCTTTCAATTCCAGGTCCGTATTAACTACTTTTTCCATTTCCGTTCCGTTTAAAAATTAAGACCTCCGTTCCGGGCGGCATCCGCCAGCGCTTTTACCCTTCCGTGGTACAAATAACCGTTTCTGTCGAACACCACGGTTTGAATACCCGCCGATTTTGCCTTCTCGGCAATGGCGCTTCCCACGTGGGCGGCCTGTTCGGTCTTCGTGCCTTTCTGAGCGGCCAGCTCTTTGCACAAAGAGGAAACAGATAAAACCGTTTTACCTGTCGTATCGTCGATCAACTGGACTGAGATCTGCGCATTGGAGCGGAAAACGCTCATGCGGGGCCTCTCGGCCGTGCCGGAAACGATCTTGCGGATCCTCCTCTTTATTCTCAATCTTCTTTCTTCCTTCGTTAAAGCCATAACTTCCTAACTTTCTTTAAAGATTAAACTTTCGCTGATTTACCGGCTTTGCGGCGAACCTGTTCCCCTACGAAGCGTATCCCTTTCCCTTTGTAAGGTTCCGGTTTACGGAAAGAACGGATCTTGGCAGCCACCTGGCCGATCAGTTGCTTATCGCAACTCTCCAGCGTAATGATCGGGTTGGCACGCTTCTCCGTAACCGCAGAAACCTTCACTTCGGCAGGGATCTGCAAAAAGATGGCGTGTGAGTAACCAAGCCCCAACTCCAATATCTGCCCATCGGCATTCGCCCGGTATCCTACGCCGACCAGCTCCTGTTTGATGGTATAGCCTTCGGAAACCCCCACGACCATGTTATTGATCAGGGAACGGTACAAACCGTGCATAGCCTTGTGGGGCTTCTCTTCCGTATGGCGTTTTATATTCACTGTATCACCGTTTACTTCGACAGTAAGGCTTTCATTTACCTTCTGGGTAAGCGCACCTTTCGGCCCTTTCACGGTGACGGTATTATCGGAGTCCACGGCTACCGTGACCCCCTTCGGTATATCTATCGGTAAATTTCCTATTCGTGACATTGCTTCTTCACTTTATTCAGTTAATACACGAAACACAATACTTCACCGCCCACATTTTTCTGGCGGGCTTCTTTGTCTGTCATCAACCCGTGAGAGGTAGAAAGGATGGCGATCCCCAATCCGTTCAACACCTGCGGCATATCCTCCACATCGGTGTAACGCCTCAGTCCCGGTTTAGATACGCGCACCAGCGACTTGATCGCCGGTACTTTGGTTTCCGGATGATACTTCAAGGCAATCTTGATATTGGATTTGGCACCGTCCTGTTCAAACTTATAGTTCAGGATGTACCCTTTTTCTTTGAGGATCTTCGTCATCTCCCGCTTCATATTGGAACCGGGGATATCGACAACTTTGTGACCGGCACTTATCGCGTTTCTCAAACGTGTAAGAAAATCTGCTATTGGATCTGTCATTTCTGTTCCATTTTAATCATTACCAACTCGCTTTCTTCACTCCCGGTATCAACCCTGCGGAAGCCATTTCACGGAACTGGATCCTGCTGATACCGAACTGTCTCATATAGCCTCTCGGCCGGCCGGTCAGTTTACACCTGTTGCGCAGGCGGTTCGGATTGGAATTTTTGGGAAGAAGGCTCAATCCGGCGTAATCTCCTTCTGCTTTCAGTTTTGCCCGTTTGGCCGCGTACTTTTCTACCAATTTTGCACGTTTTACCTCGCGGGCTTTCATTGATTCTTTTGCCATTTCGCTCTTTGTTAATTCTTTTTAAAGGGTAATCCAAATTCTCTGAGAAGCGCAAAACCTTCTTCGTCGGTATTGGCCGAAGTCACAAACGTGATGTTCATACCCGTGATCTTGTGCACATTATCCAACACAATTTCAGGGAATATGATCTGCTCTTCCAGACCTAACGTATAATTGCCTCTCCCGTCCAGCTTGCTTCCGATCCCTTTAAAGTCCCGGATACGCGGCAGCGCGGAAGTGATCAATCTTTCCAGAAATTCGTACATACGTTCCTTGCGCAAGGTAACTCGCACACCGATAGGCATGTTCTTACGCAATTTAAAATTGGAGATGTCTTTGGACGACTTAGTGGTAACCGGCTTCTGCCCGGTGATCATCGCCAATTCGTTGACGGCAAACTCCAATATTTTTTTGTCCTGAATAGAGGACCCCAATCCCTGGTTGATTACTATCTTCTCCAACCGGGGAGCCTGCATAACTGACTTGTATCCGAACTCTTTCACCAGAGCCGGTACAACCTCTTCGCTATACTTTCTTTTTAAATTCGGTACGTAATTCATTAATTAATTAATAGTTATCCATTTCGATTCACATCGCACACAATAAATCACATCTGAAAAATCCAATTTTTCAGCCTGCAAAAATACAATTATTTTTCAATCCATAACAGGGATTTACGATTAAATCCCTATTTCAATACTTCCCCGGACTTCCTGGCGAACCGGACCAATTTGCCCTTATCCCCCATTTTCCGGCCCACCTTGGTCGGCTTACCGGTTGACGGATCGACCACATTCAGGTTGGAAATATGAATCGGAGCCTCTTTTTTCAGGATCCCTCCCTGCGGATTCTTCGCGTTGGGTTTCGTGTGCTTGCTTACCATGTTGATACCTTCCACAATCGCCCGCTCTTCTTTAGGCAGCATCTCCAGGACTTTACCCTGTTTGCCTTTATCCACGCCGGCATTCACGAAAACCACATCACCTTTCTTTATATGAAACTTTCTGTCCATCTTGCTGTTTTTTATCAAAGGCCAATTTACAATACTTCAGGCGCCAACGAAACAATTTTCGTATAACCTTCACGAACCTCGCGGGCTACCGGCCCGAAGATACGGGTACCTCTCATTTCGCCGGCATTGTTCAACAACACACAGGCATTATCGTCAAAACGGATATAAGAGCCGTCGGGACGACGGTACTCCTTGGCTGTACGCACAACAACCGCTTTGCTTACAGTGCCTTTCTTCATTTCACCGCCGGGCAGGGCGTTCTTTACAGTCACAACGATCTTATCGCCTACGCGGGCGTATCTTTTCCGGGTTCCTCCCAGTACACGGATACACAACACCTCTCTGGCCCCGCTGTTATCTGCCACTGTTAATCTGCTTTCCTGTTGTATCATGATTATTTCGCTCTTTCAATGATTTCAACTAATCTCCATCTCTTCATCTTACTCAAAGGACGGGTCTCCATGATCCTCACGGTATCTCCGATGTTACACTCGTTTTTTTCATCGTGAGCCGTGAACTTTTTGGTCTTATTTACGAATTTACCGTAAATGGGGTGCTTTTCCTTGAACTGAACGGCAACCGTAATGGACTTTTCCATCTTATTGCTCGTCACCAGGCCGATACGCTCTTTTCTAAGATTTCTTTCCATGACTTTACTTCTTTTCCGTTAATTCTCGCTTACGCAACTCTGTCAGCATACGGGCAATATCCTTCCGCTTCTCCCGGATCTGCATCGTATTTTCAAGCGGAGTTACCGTATGGTTCATCTTCATCCTGTTCAGAGCGGCTTTTTCTGCAACTACCCTCTCTTTCAGATCGTCCGTGGTCATTTCTATCACTTCTGAATTTTTCATCTTTCCGTCAAATTAATTCGGTTCAACAATCAACAGCCGGACGACTATTCGGCATAATCGCGTCTAACCACAAACTTCGTCGTAATCGGCAACTTCTGGGCGGCCAAGCGCAACGCCTCCTTAGCTACGGCATACGGAACCCCGTCCGCTTCGAAAAGAATACGTCCCGGCGTAACCGGAGCCACAAACCCTTCGGGAGAACCTTTCCCTTTACCCATACGCACTTCCGCCGGCTTCTTCGTGATCGGTTTATCCGGAAATATACGGATCCATATCTGGCCCTGACGTTGCATATACCGGGTAACAGCAATACGGGCGGCTTCGATCTGGCGTCCCTCGATCCATTTGGATTCCAACGCCTTGATTCCGAAAGAACCGAATGCAAGCTCATGCCCTCTCTGGGCATTCCCTTTCATCCTCCCTTTCTGGCTTCTTCTGTATTTAGTCCTTTTTGGCTGTAACATAACTCATTTACTTTTTTCTTTTTTTGAAATTTTTCTTGCCGGCAACACTGTTGGCAGGCACCCTCGTTTCCCGGGGAGCCAGCAACGAATTCGGCACCAATTCGCGTTTGCCGTACACTTCCCCTTTACAGATCCAGGTCTTAATACCGATCAAACCATACGTCGTCAACGCTTCGGCATGCGCATAATCGATGTCCGCCCGGAAAGTATGCAACGGGATCCGGCCCTCCTTGTAAATCTCGGCGCGCGCTATTTCCGCACCATTGAGACGGCCGGAGATCAGGATCTTAACCCCTTCGGCGCCCATCCTCATAGTTGACTGGATAGCCATTTTAATAGCCCGGCGGTATGCCACGCGCCCTTCCAACTGACGGGCGATATTACTGCCCACGATCACAGCGTCCAACTCGGGGCGCTTGATCTCAAAAATATTGATCTGCACCTCCTTATCGGTAATCTTCTTCAGCTCTTCCTTCAACTTGTCCACCTCCTGGCCGCCCTTTCCGATAATAATACCGGGACGCGCCGTATTGATAGTGATAGTGATCAGCTTGAGCGTTCTCTCGATCACGATTTTTGCGATTCCGGCCTTGGCCAAACGGGCATTCAGGTATTCGCGGATCTTATAATCCTCCACCAATTTATCCCCGTATTTTTTGCCTCCGAACCAGTTAGAATCCCATCCGCGGATGATTCCCAACCTATTGCTTATTGGATTAACTTTTTGTCCCATCTGTTACTCTTTTACAACATTTTCAACAACCGTCTTGCTTCCCAAGACAATAGTCACGTGATTGGATCTCTTGCGGATCCGGTGCCCCCGCCCTTGCGGAGCCGGCCGCAGCCTTTTCAGCATCCCGGCGCCATCCACAAAGATCTCTTTCACGATCAGCGCTGCATCCTCCATCCGCTTTCCTTCGTTTTTAGCACTCCAGTTTGCAATAGCGGAAAGCAACAATTTCTCCAATTTACGCGCTGCTTCACGAGGACAAAATTTCAGTATATCCAACGCCCGGTTCACATCTTTACCACGTACCAGGTCTGCTACCAACCTCATTTTCTGAGGAGACGAGGGACAGCCGCGCAGGATGGCAAACGCCTTCTCCTTTTTGGCCTCCTTTATCTGATTTGCTCTTATTCTTTTTCTTGCACCCATTTTAATACAATCTTCATTGGTTCAACTTTGTCACGCTTATTTTTTCTTGGCGTGACCTCTAAAGGTACGTGTCGGCGCAAATTCTCCCAATTTGTGTCCGACCATATTTTCGGTCACATACACCGGGATAAACTTATTACCGTTATGTACAGCTACAGTATGGCCCACAAAGTCCGGAGAGATCATGGAACGACGAGCCCAGGTTTTCACAACCGATTTCTTATTGGTCTCATTCATCGCCAACACTTTTCTTTCCAACTTTACGTCTATAAAAGGGCCTTTTTTTAACGAACGACTCATAACATTAAACGTTTATCGGTTATTACTTCTTCCTTCTTTCAACGATATACCTGCTCGAAGCTTTCTTCGGGGCTCTGGTCTTATACCCCTTAGCCAACAAGCCTTTACGTGATCTCGGATGACCTCCGGAAGCGCGGCCTTCCCCACCACCCATCGGATGGTCTACCGGGTTCATTACCACACCTCTCACACGGGGGCGACGCCCCAGCCAACGGGAACGGCCGGCCTTACCGGAACGTTCCAGCGCATGGTCCGTATTGGACACAGTGCCCACCGTAGCCTTACAAGTCACCAGCACCATCCGGATCTCGCCGGAAGGCAGCTTCACAGAAGCATATCTCTCATCTCTTGCAACCAACTGGGCATAAGAACCGGCGCTGCGAGCCATCACAGCACCCTGTCCGGGCCGCAGTTCAATGTTATGTACAATTGTACCTAATGGAATTTCAGATAAGAAAAGAGCGTTGCCAATTTCAGGAGCCACACCTTTACCGCTCATCACGGTCTGCCCTGTGGTCAATCCCACCGGAGCAATGATGTAACGCTTTTCTCCGTCTGCATATACCAGCAGAGCAATATGGGCGGTTCTGTTCGGATCGTACTCCACAGAAGCGACTCTTGCAGGAATATTGTCTTTGTTCCGCTTGAAGTCCACCAGCCTGTATTTCTGCTTGTGACCACCACCTATATACCTCATTGTCATCTTACCGGAATGGTTACGGCCGCCGGTTTTCTTTGCGGGTCTTAACAATGATTTCTCAGGTTTATCCGTAGTTATCTGGTCAAAGGTATTGACAATCTTATGTCTTTGCCCAGGAGTTACAGGATTTAATTTTCTTACAGCCATCTTACTTAAATATTGCTAAAAAAATCAATACTATCACCTTTTGCCAAGGTTACAATTGCCTTTTTGAAGGAGGCGGTTCTGCCGGTGATCACGCCCGATTTTGTATAGCGGGATTTCGCGGTGCCCTGATAACGCTGCGTATTCACATCCGTTACCTTCACTCCATACATCTCTTCAACTGCTTTTTTTATCTCAATCTTATTCACATCTTTCGATACGACAAACGCCACTTTGTTCAGCTTGTCGGTCTGCGCTGACATCTTCTCCGTCAATACAGGTTTCAATACTATTTCCATCTCTTCTGCAAATTAGTTAAGATTGAACATCTCATTCAGCCCCTGTATGGAACTCTCCACCAGCACCAGATTCCTGGCCCTCATGATGTTGTAAGTAGCCAGGTCATTCACCCGCATCACCTGTACATCCTGTAAATTGCGCGCCGATAACACCACATTCTCATTCACATCGCTCATCACCAGCAACAATTTTCCATTCAATTTCAGATTTTTCACCAACTCCACAAACTGCTTGGTCTTCGGAGCTTCAAAATTGAAATCTTCCACCACAGTTACGGCATTCGCGCCTGCTTTCACAGCCAACGCCGACTTACGGGCCAATCTTTTCAGTTTCTTGTTCAGCTTGAAGCTATAATCTCTCGGCACCGGCCCGAATATCCGGCCCCCTCCTCTGAAAAGCGGGTTCTTGATACTGCCTGCACGCGCTCCCCCGGTCCCTTTCTGTTTTTTTAGCTTTTTCGTACTACCCGACACCTCGTTCCTCTGCTTCGACTTGTGCGTTCCCTGCCTTTGATTGGCTAAGAACTGCTTTACATCGAGATAGATGGCGTGTTCGTTAGGCTGGATCCCAAAGATAGCGTCACTCAACTCTACCTTTCTGCCAGTTTCCTTCCCGGCAATGTTTAATACACTTAACTCCATTACTTCTCAATAATTACATATGAACCTTTCGTTCCGGGAACAGATCCCTTCACCAGCAACAAATTGTTTTCAGGAATCACTTTCAACACCTGCAGGTTAGAAACCGTAACCCTGTCTCCCCCCGTTCTTCCGGCCATTCTCATTCCTTTGAATACCCGGGAAGGTGTAGAACAGGCTCCGATAGAACCCGGTGCGCGCTGACGGTCGTCCTGGCCGTGCGTTGCTTCGCCGACTCCGGAAAAGCCGTGGCGTTTCACAACGCCCTGGAACCCTTTTCCCTTGGAAGTCCCTACTACATCGACGAACCCGGTTCCCTCGAACAGCGTTACATCGATCAGATCGCCCAACTTGTGCTCGGTCTCAAATCCTGAAAACTCGACGAGTTTCCTTTTCGGAGTTGTGCCTGCTTTCTTAAAGTGTCCACTTAGCGGCTTCGTTGTGTGTTTCTCTTTTTTCTCATCAAAACCCAACTGAAGCGCTTCGTAACCATCGGTTTCCATTGTTTTAACCTGGGTTACGACACATGGACCGCACTCAATCACAGTGCATGGGATACTTTTCCCCTCGGCACTGAATACGGAAGTCATTCCGACTTTTTTTCCAATTAAACCTGGCATTTTTCTTTTTCTTTTTAAATAGGTTTTTCTCTCTTTAATAACGACATAAGGTCTTCGCCGTTATCACACCTTAATCTCCACTTCCACACCGCTCGGCAACTCCAGCTTCATCAACGCATCGATCGTTCCTGCCGTGGAACTGTAGATGTCGATCAGCCGTTTAAACGTGCACAATAAGAATTGTTCCCGGCTCTTCTTGTTAACGAAAGTCGAGCGGTTCACCGTAAATACCCCCTTGTGCGTCGGAAGCGGAATAGGCCCGCTTACCACAGCTCCGGTAGCTTTTACCGTTTTTACAATCTTTTCTGCCGATTTGTCCACCAAGTTGTGATCGTAAGATTTCAACTTAATTCTGATTTTTTGGCTCATTGTTTTTATTTGTCGATTTATGAAATAAGTTCTGCTCTCCCGTTGTTTTTCTCCACCACCTCTTTGGCGATCTGCTTCGGAACCTCCGCATAGTGGTCAAACTCCATCGAAGAACTGGCGCGGCCGGAAGAGAGCGTTCTCAACACCGTCACATACCCGAACTGTTCGGAAAGCGGCACCATCGCATTGATCACCGTAGCTCCGATACGGGCTTCCGTACCCTCCATCTGCCCGCGGCGGCGGTTCAGGTCGCCGATGATATCCCCCATATACTCTTCCGGGGTCACCACCTCCAGCTTCATGATCGGCTCAAGCAGCACAGGTTTTGCCTTTTGCGCAGCCTCTTTGTACCCGATCTTCGCAGCCATTTCAAAAGACAGCGAATCGGAGTCCACCGGGTGGAAAGAACCGTCGATCAGGGTGATCTTCAAACTCTCCAGCGGATAACCCGCCAACACACCATTATTCATAGCTTCCTTAAAGCCCTTTTCCACAGAGGGGATAAACTCTTTCGGGATATTCCCGCCCTTCACTTCGTTCACAAAAGTCAACCCCTCCTTGCCCTCTTCGGCAGGTTCCATGCGGAAAATAATATCGGCAAACTTACCGCGGCCGCCGGACTGTTTCTTAAACACATGACGGTGCTCAAAAGCCTGGGTGATCGCTTCCTTGTAAGCCACCTGCGGAGCGCCCTGATTACACTCCACCTTGAACTCGCGTTTCAGGCGGTCCAGAATAATATCCAGGTGAAGTTCACCCATCCCGCTGATCACAGTCTGGCCGGAATCCTCGTCCGTTTTCACGCGGAAAGTCGGATCCTCTTCCGCCAATTTGGCCAACGCCATGCCCAACTTGTCCGTATCCTTCTGCGTCAGCGGCTCCACGGCGATACCGATCACCGGTTCCGGGAAAGTCATGCTTTCCAGCACGATCGGTTTATCTTCCGAACAGAGGGTATCCCCGGTACGGATATCTTTAAAACCCACACAGGCGCAAATATCCCCGGCTTCCAGCACCTCTTTCGGCTGTTGCTTATTAGAATGCATCTGGAAAAGGCGGGAAATACGCTCCTTCTTATCGGTACGCGGATTATATACATAAGAACCGGCTTCGATCCTACCCGAATAAATACGGGTATAACACAGACGGCCCACAAACGGGTCGGTAGCGATCTTAAACGCCAGGGCGGAAAGCGGAGCATCCGGGTCTACCGGGAATTCCATCTCCGCTCCCGTATTGGGATTGGTGCCTTTGCTGTTCGGAATATCCAGCGGATCCGGCAGGTAAGCGATCACAGCATCCAACAGATTTTGCACCCCTTTATTCTTAAAAGAAGAACCGCACATCACCGGACAGAAATCCATCGCGATCACAGATTTCCGCACCACCGCCCTCAATTCGTCGGCAGTAATAGAATCCGGATCTTCAAAGAAACGTTCCATCAACGCCTCGTCCTGCACGGCAGCCGTTTCCACCAACTTCTCCCTCCACTCCTGGGCTTCGGCCATCAATTCGGCGGGAATTTCCTGTACGGTCGCCTCCATGGAACCGCTCTCCCACACATATGCCTTCATCTCCACCAGGTCGATAATTCCCCGGAAGTTCTCTTCGGCTCCGATCGGAAGCACCAGCGGAAGCGGGTTCGCGCTCAGTTTTTCCTTGATCTCGCGCACCGCCTTGAAAAAATCCGCGCCGGAACGGTCCATCTTGTTCACAAAAGCAATCCGGGGCACACCGTACTTGTTGGCCTGACGCCACACAGTTTCCGATTGCGCTTCCACGCCGCCCACCGCACAGAACAGGGCAACCGCTCCATCCAGTACCCGCAGCGAACGCTCCACCTCTACAGTAAAGTCAACGTGCCCGGGAGTATCGATAATATTGATCTTATACTCCTGATCCCGGTACTTCCAGAAACAGGTCGTCGCAGCAGACGTAATGGTGATCCCACGCTCCTGCTCCTGCACCATCCAGTCCATAGTCGCAGTCCCGTCGTGCGTCTCACCGATTTTGTGCGATACACCCGTAAAAAACAGAATACGCTCGGTAGTAGTCGTCTTACCGGCGTCAATATGAGCCATGATGCCGATATTCCGCGTAAAATGTAAATCTCTCTTTGCCATATTATCTCAACCCTTCCTCTATTAAAATCTGAAATGAGCAAAAGCCCGGTTGGCCTCCGCCATGCGGTGCGTATCCTCTTTCTTTTTGAAAGCCGCACCCTCTTCCTTATAGGCAGCCATAATTTCGGCAGCCAGCTTTTCAGCCATATTGCGCCCGCTCCGTTTGCGGGAATACAAAATCATATTTTTAACAGAAATAGCCCGCTTCCGGTTGGGACTGATCTCCATCGGCACCTGAAACGTAGCACCGCCTACACGACGACTCTTTACTTCCACATTGGGAGTAATGTTGTCCAATGCCTGTTTCCAGATATCCAACGAACTCTTTCCCTCTTTCTGGGCCATTTTTTCATCCACGATATCCAGCGCATCGTAGAAAATAGCGAACGCAATGGTCTTCTTTCCATCCACCATCAGGTCGTTCACAAACCGTGTCACCAATACATCATTAAACTTGGGATCCGGCAACAGGATCCTCTTTTTCGGTTTTGATTTTCTCATTTTTCTTTGTTTACGAATCTGTTCGATCAGCTGCCCTTTAGGTCTTCAGCGGTTTTGCAACCATTTACTCAACATGCGGGGAACGCTTCATAAACACAATTCCGGTTAATTACTTTTTCCCCTTTGCAGCCGGGGCGGCGCCGGGCTTCGGCCTTTTCGTACCATACTTGGAACGGCCCTGTTTCCGATCCGCCACACCGGCGGCATCCAAGGTTCCGCGCACCAAATGGTAACGCACGCCGGGCAGGTCTTTCACACGGCCTCCGCGGATCATCACAATAGAGTGCTCCTGCAGGTTGTGACCTTCGCCCGGAATGTAGGCATTCACCTCTTTCCCGTTTGTCAGCCTTACCCTCGCCACTTTTCTCATGGCCGAATTCGGCTTCTTCGGAGTCGTCGTATAAACACGTACACAAACCCCCCGTTTTTGCGGACAGGAATCCAAAGCCGGAGCCTTGCTCTTGTCAGCGATCTTCGTTCTTCCTTTTCTTACTAACTGTTGAATCGTAGGCATTACAATAGTTTTTAATCCATACACATTTATCCAAAATGGAGCGCAAATATAGGAACCTTTTTTAGAACTGCCAAAACAATTATTTCTTTTTTCACAAAAACCATAAAGATTCTCAAGCGGTTGCGATCCCCACCCCCGCAAAAACAAAATCTCCTCCCCTTCTTCCCCCTGCTAAAAATGCCAGCGATCTCATAAAATTGCATAATTTTACACCAAAATCCGCCCCGCACCTCCGTCGTACCTCGGTCGTACCATCGTCGTACCATGTTCGAGTTTCCATCCGCAATCAATACGGATTAAAACCCAAAACAAACGCATAAATATTCCTTTTCTTCTCCAAGCACATATGATTGCAACAAAGCAATAACAAAAAAAGAGAAAAATTTGCACATTTACCCTGACAATTCAGAAAGAGACTGCTATTTTGTCAGGAAAAACGGTTATTTTTGCGCTTTTACGACAACTTATGGACGAAATACAGGCCATCAAACAGCGATTCGAGATCATCGGCAACAACGAACTGTTAAACAGGGCATTGGACGTAGCGCGGCAGGTAGCGCCGACCGACCTCTCGGTACTGATCACCGGAGAAAGCGGCGTGGGCAAAGAGTTCTTCCCGCGGGTCATCCACGCATACAGCACCCGGAAACACGCCCCGTACATCGCCGTAAACTGCGGAGCCATTCCCGAAGGAACCATCGACTCCGAACTGTTCGGGCACGAAAAAGGAGCATTCACCGGAGCGCTCGCCGACCGGAAAGGATACTTCGAAGGAACAGACGGAGGCACCATCTTCTTAGACGAAGTAGGCGAACTGCCGCTGGCGACCCAATCCCGGCTGCTCCGCATCCTGGAATCGGGAGAATTTATCCGGGTCGGATCGTCCAAAGTACAAAAAACCAACGTGCGGGTCATCGCCGCCACCAACCTGGACATCCCGCTGGCAGTCAAAAACGGGAAATTCCGGGAAGACCTCTACTACCGCCTCAACTCCATCCCCATCACCGTCCCCCCCCTGCGCAACCGCCGGGAAGACATCCCGTTGCTGTTCCGGAAATTCGCCGCCGACTGTGCGGAAAAATACCGCATGCCGGTCGTCAGGCTGACTCCCGATGCAATCGCCCTCTTAGAAACATACCGCTGGCCGGGAAACATCCGCCAACTGAAAAACATCGCAGAACAGATCTCTGTCATCGAACAGGAAAGAGTGGTAGACGGCGACACGCTGAAAAAATACATACCGGTCGAGAGCCGGTTGCCCGCATTGGCCGGGAGCAGCGACCCCTCCGAACACACCTACGCCTCGGAGCGGGAGATCCTCTACAAGATCCTGTTCGACATGAAAAAAGACATGAACGACCTGAAACAGTTGGTATACGACATCGCGGAAAAAGAGCAGCAGGCAGAAACAACACCTCCCGCTCCCACCTCCATCGTCCTGCGGAAACAGTTCGAAGAACCGGCCGCAGAATTCCACCCCAACAGGCCTGCGCACGCATTTTCACACGCCCGGGAACAGATCGAAGACGCAGAACCCGTGATAGAAGAGTCGTTAGCCATCGAAGAAAAAGAGCGGGAACTCATCATCAAAGCATTGGAAAAAAACCACGGAAAACGCAAATTAGCCGCCCGGGACCTGGGCATTTCCGAACGCACACTCTATCGCAAACTGAAAGAATACCGGATTGACGGATAAAATAACTACCTTTGCATAACACAACCGACAAAGAAAAAAACCACATGATCAAATCCATCATCCCACCATCTTACGGTCTTACCATCCGCCTGCTGCTGATCGTTTTACTCCTCGGGGGATGCAAATTAGCCGGCATCAAATACTCCTCGACCGGCGCGTCCATCTCACCCGAAGTAAAAACTTTTTCCGTAGACTACTTTCCCAACAAAGCCCTGTTGGTCTATCCGCCGTTAAGCGACGAATTTACCCAGAAACTGAAAGACTACCTCACTTCCAACACCAACTTAACGGAAATGACCGACAACAACGGAGACATCCGGTTCGAAGGACAAATTGTCGGATACAGCCAGAAACCGGTAGACATCCAGCGGGACGAAGTCGCCGCCAACAACCGGCTGACCATCGAGATCCGGGTAAAATACACCAACACCAAAGACGACAAATACGATTTCGACAGCCGTTTTTCCCACTTCAAAGACTACAGCATCGAAGCCGACTTCACTTCGGAAGAGGGAACCTATGTCAACGAGATCATGGAAAAGATCATCGAGGACATCTACAACAAAGCATTAGTTAACTGGTAATTGGACAATACAACCGCATGAAGCCCGAAAGATTGATAGAACTGATCTGCCGTCCGCAAGCGATGAGCAACGACGATCTGAAAGAACTGGCCGCACTGATTCAGCGCTACCCGTACTTTCAGGCCGCCCGGGTTCTCTATCTCCGGTCGCTGCACATTTTTGCCAATGCCCGGTTCCGGGGCGAACTCAAAAAAAACACCATCCACATTGCCGATCACAAACAGTTGTACAAATACCTCAACAACCTGTTGGAATTCGATTACCTGGCTCCGGCAGGCCAGCCGCCCAAAGACGCCTCGCTGACCGATATCGTAACCGACCGCATCCGGGAAATAAACGGATACCTGCCGGTCAACACATTCGGCGTACCGGCCAGCAGGATCCACTCCGGGGAGGCCGGGAGCGAAGAAGAGATGATCCGCTTAGATACCCGGAAACAACCGCCTCCGGCCCTTCCGTCGCGGGAACCGGAACTCCCTGTTATTTCCAATCCGATCCAAATGGACGGCATGCCGGGCCTCATCAACGATTACGAAGAGGAGAGCCCCCCGGAACCCCGTCCCCTTTCCGCGCCCCGAACCATCCCGCACAGCACAGTCCCGCACCTGCAAACAGATACAACCGGCATGCCGGGATTTACAGATGAAACTCCCGACAACAGCAATTTCCTCTCCTTCACCGCCCCCATCGAACTGATCGAAGAAGAGAAACCATCCCGGGAACCCCCGGCGGAATTTTTTCCCGAAATAGGAAACGTGTATCGTTTAGAAGCAGACGAAGGAGAAGACGACATCGTATCGCTCGGCAAACTGGCCGGAGAACTAAAAAAAACAAAAACAGAGAAAAAAGCCCCCCACACACAGATCAAAAAAGAGCAGTCAGACCTGATCGACCGCTTCATTGTGGAAGAACCGACCCTGCCGAAAGGCCAACTGGAAAGTGCGGACGAAGGCGATCTGTACGAAGAGAGCAGCCGGGAAAAAGAAGACCTTTTCTCCGAAACACTGGCCAAAATATACCTCCGGCAGGGATTGTACGAAAAAGCCATCGCCACATATATAAAATTAAGTTTGAAATATCCGGAAAAAAGTGTTTACTTTGCAAACCGTATTGAAAAAATCAAGGCTAAAACCAAAAACAACGAATAATTATGTATATCGCCATTACTGTTCTCATTGTGATCGTATCCTTTCTGCTCATCCTGATCGTGCTGGTGCAGAACTCAAAAGGCGGCGGACTGGCCTCCTCCTTTGCCTCCTCCAACCAGATCATGGGAGTGAAAAAAACAACCGATTTTCTTGAAAAAGCAACCTGGACATTAGCCGGCGCCCTGTTGGTGCTGTGCATCTTTACCGCCTTCGTCATTCCGCGCGGTGAAGCAAACAACAACGGATCCGCCATTCAGGAGCAGATACTGAACGCTCCCTCCAACCAGGTAATCCCCACATTCCCGACACCGGGAACCGGAACCCCGGCAACAAGCGGAGAAGAAGCGACACAGGAAGCCCTGCCGGTAACTCCGGTAACCACTCCGGAATCGGAATAACGGCAACCGGGCAAACCGGAATTGCACACAAAAATGTCAGTATGTCAGTCGTACTGACATTTTTATTTACCCTGCCGGGTTTGGCACACAATGTGCAGAACCTCCTGCTGAAACATTCGCACAATAAATAACGTTGCACCGATGCAAAGCACAGACAACCAACATTACAATCATCAAACCAATAAATTTTTAAGTTATGGCATTAAAAACCGTTCTTAACAAAATCATTGTAGAGCCCGTAGAGGCCGAAACAAAAACCGCCAGCGGGATCATCATTCCGGATTCCGCTAAAGAAAAACCCCAAAAAGGGATCGTCATCGCCACCGGAAAAGGAAAAAGCGACGAACCGATGGAGATCAAAGCAGGCGACACCGTTCTGTTCGGGAAATATTCCGGAACCGAAGTACACCTCGACGACAAAAAATACCTGGTGATGAACCAGTCGGACATCTTAGTGGTATTATAAGGAGAAGTTCAATCATAAAATCAAACATATCATGGCAAAAGAGATCAAATTCAATATCGAAGCCCGCGACCTGCTGAAAAAAGGCGTGGACGAACTGGCCGACGCGGTAAAAGTAACCCTCGGCCCCAAAGGACGCAACGTAGTGATCGAAAAGAAATTCGGCGCTCCGCAGATCACCAAGGACGGCGTAACCGTTGCCAAGGAGATCGAACTGTCCGATCCGTACGCCAACATCGGCGCACAGATGGTGAAAGAGGTCGCTTCCAAAACGGGCGACGACGCCGGGGACGGAACCACCACCGCCACCGTTCTGGCGCAATCCATCATCAACGTAGGACTGAAAAACGTCACCGCCGGAGCCAACCCGATGGAACTGAAAAGAGGGATCGACAAAGCGGTAGCCGCTGTGGTAAAGAGCCTGGAAGAGCAGAAAGAGGACGTAGGCGATAATTACGATAAAATCCGGCAGGTAGGCCGCATCTCCGCCAACGGGGACGACACCATCGGCGAACTGATCGCCGAAGCAATGGAAAAAGTGGGCAAAGAGGGCGTGATCACCGTAGAGGAGGCCAAAGGGATGGAAACAGAAGTGAAAGTGGTGGAAGGAATGCAATTCGACCGGGGGTACATCTCTCCCTATTTCGTAACAGACAGCGAAAAAATGGTAGCGGAATTTGAATCACCCTACATCCTGCTGTACGACAAAAAAATCTCCACCATGAAAGAGTTGCTGCCCATTCTGGAACCGGTAGCACAGAGCGGAAGATCCCTGATCATCATCTCCGAAGACGTAGAGAGCGAAGCGCTGGCCACCTTAGTGGTTAACCGCCTGAGAGGCTCCCTGAAGATCGCCGCCGTAAAAGCGCCCGGATTCGGAGACCGCCGCAAAGAGATGCTGGAAGACCTGGCCATCCTGACCGGCGGAACCGTCATCACCGAAGAAAAAGGATTCAAATTAGACACCGCTACCATCGACATGCTGGGTAGAGCGGAAAAAGTAAGCATCGACAAAGAAAATACCACCATCGTAAAAGGAATGGGCGACAAACAGGCAATCGCCGACCGGGTTTCCCAGATCCGGAAACTGATCGAAAAAACAACCTCCGACTACGACAAGGAAAAACTGCAGGAACGTTTGGCCAAATTGGCCGGCGGAGTAGCCGTACTCTATGTGGGAGCCGCCTCCGAAGTAGAGATGAAAGAGAAAAAAGACCGTGTGGACGACGCACTCAGCGCCACCCGTGCAGCGATCGAAGAAGGTACCGTAGCCGGAGGCGGCGTAGCCTATATCCGCGCACAGGTCAATCTGGAAAAACTGAAAGGGGAAACCGAAGACGAAACCACCGGGATCGAGATCATCAAACGGGCCATCGAAGAGCCGTTGCGCCAGATCGCTTACAACGCCGGCGTAGAAGGAGCGGTCGTGGTAAATAAAGTGCGCGAAGGAAAGGGAGACTTTGGGTACAACGCCCGGAAAGACATCTACGAAGACCTGAAAAAGGCCGGAGTGATCGATCCCAAAAAAGTAGCCCGCGTAGCGTTGGAAAACGCCGCTTCCATTGCCGGCATGTTCCTGACAACAGAATGCGTGCTGGTGGAAGAAAAGAAGGACGAACCCGCAGCCCCCGCCATGGGCGGCGGCATGCCGGGAATGATGTAATCTTCCGGCACGGCGCTGTACAGCACTGCACAGATACAAGAAAAGCCTCCTTTCCGGGGGCTTTTCCCGTATCCATGCTCCACATTTAACATTTCCACCCCTGTTTTTACACCCGCAATATTTTTGATTTTCTAATCCGTTTTATACTTTTACGCGCGACAATCTTAAAACAAGTTAACACAGATACATAAATGGATTACGATTTTTTTGATTTCTTACAACTCATTGGTTCTCTGGGAGTCTTCCTGTACGGAATGAAATTGATGAGCGAAGCTCTTCAAAAAGTGGCCGGCGCCAAAATGAGAAACATCCTCGCCGCCATGACCTCCAACCGGGTAAAAGGAGTAATGACCGGCATGTTGATCACAGCCATCATTCAGAGTTCTTCCGCCACCACCGTAATGGTGGTCAGTTTTGTAAACGCCGGGCTGCTGAATCTGGTCGAATCCATCGGCGTCATCATGGGCTCCAACATCGGAACCACCATGACAGCCTGGCTGATCTCAATCCTCGGTTTTAAAATAAGCATGGCGGAAGTATCGCTCCCGCTGATCGGGCTCTCGCTTCCGCTGCTGTTTTCCGGTAAACGTTCCCGCAAAAGCTGGGGAGAATTCCTCATCGGATTCGGTTTGCTGTTCATCGGCCTGGAATTCCTGAAAAACTCCATGCCCGACTTGGACAAAAATCCGGAAATATTCACCTTCCTGCAAAACTATACGGACATGGGATACAGCTCCTATGTCCTGTTTATGCTGATCGGGACCTTGCTGACCATTCTGATCCAATCCTCCTCCGCCACCATGGCCCTGACGCTGGTGATGTGCGCCAACGGCTGGATCTCCTTTGAAATTGCCGCTTCCATGGTGTTGGGGGAAAACATCGGAACCACCATCACCGCCAACTTAGCCGCCATGGTCGCCAACACCACCGCCAAAAGAGCCGCTTTCGCCCACTTTTTCTTTAATTTCTTCGGAGTTTTCTGGGTAATGTCCATCTTTCCGGTCGCCCTGCACGCCATCGGACAGTTAAGCATCTTTTTGGGGATCGGAGATCCGGCAACGAATATCGGAGCGGTTCCCATGGCGCTCTCGCTGTTCCACACGGTATTTAACCTGACAAACGTCTGTATCCTGATCTGGTTTATCAAACCCTTAGCCAAATTGGTTTCAAAAATCATTCCGGAAAAAAAGAATCACGACGAAGCCTTTAAATTAAAACACATCAAGATCGGCCTGCTCTCCACGCCGGACGCCTCCCTCTTCCAGGCACAGCAGGAGATCGCCCTGTATGGCCGCAATACCCGCGATATGTTCCGGAAAGTAACAGAAGCATTTGAACTGCCGGTAAAAGATTTTGAAAAAGCCCTCGACAAGCTGTTTACCCTGGAAGACGAAAGCGACAAAGTAGAGGTGGAGATCGCCGACTACCTGACCAAGGTAACCGAATCCAAACTCTCCACGGAAAATTCACAGCGGATCCGCGCCATGTTCAAGATCGTCACAGAGATCGAAAGCATCGCCGACTCCTCCCTGAACGTGGCAAAAGCCGTTTCCCGGCGAAACAACCAACAGGAAGTATTCCCGGAAGAACTGAAGAACAAGCTGGAAAAAATGTTCAAATTGGTGGACGAAGCGCTGTCGGTAATGTGCGACAACCTGGCCAAAGAATGCCGGGAGGTAAATGCCAAAAAGGCATACGAACTGGAACGGGCTATCAACGACTACCGCACCATCCTGCGACAGGAGCACCTGATCGCCATTGAAGAAAAACGGTACAACTACCCCATCGGCATCATCTACATGGATATGTTCTCGGAGTGCGAAAAGATCGGGGATTACGCCATCAACATAACCGAATCCATCAAAGAGATCGGAACGGACGATTGAGTCTTCCTTCCGCCGTTTATTCACTTCTGACAACAAACAAGTATGGCCGAAGACCTTTTTAAAAAATTAGTCGCGCACTGCAAAGAGTACGGATATGTATTCCCGTCGTCGGACCTGTACGACGGACTGGGAGCCGTCTACGATTACGGACAGTACGGAGTAGAGCTGAAAAACAACATCAAGAAATACTGGTGGGACTCCATGACTCGCTTGCACCGGAATATCGTCGGGATCGACTCCGCCATCTTCATGCACCCGACCGTCTGGAAAGCCTCCGGCCACGTGGATGCGTTCAACGACCCCCTGATCGACAACAAAGATTCCAAGAAAAGATACCGGGCTGATGTATTGATCGAAGAACAGATCGCCAGGTACGAAGAGAAGATCGAAAAAGAGGTCTCCAAAGCGCAAAAACGCTTCGGGGAGAAGTTCGACGAAGCCCTGTTTGTGCAAACCAACCCGCAAGTGCAGGAGTACGCAGCGCAAAAAGCAAAGCTGACCGAACGGATGGCAAAAGCATTGAATGACAACGACCTGGAAGATCTCCGCCAGATCATTCTGGACTACAAGATCGTATGCCCGGTATGCGGTACGGCAAACTGGACCGAAGTACGGCAGTTTAACCTGATGTTCGCCACGGAGATGGGATCGACGGCCGAAGGAGCCAGCAAAATCTACCTCCGTCCCGAAACAGCCCAGGGGATCTTTGTCAATTTCCTGAATGTCCAGAAAACAGGGCGGATGAAGATCCCGTTCGGGATCGCCCAGATCGGAAAAGCATTCCGGAACGAAATCGTCGCCCGGCAGTTTATTTTCCGCATGCGGGAATTCGAGCAGATGGAGATGCAGTTTTTTGTACGCCCCGGATCCGAACTCGAATGGTTTGCCCGTTGGAAAGAGAGCCGCATGAAATGGCACCGGTTGTTGGGATTCGGCAGCGAAAATTACCGCTTCCACGACCACGAAAAACTGGCGCACTACGCCAATGCCGCCTGCGACATCGAATACCGCTTCCCTTTTGGCTTTAAGGAGGTGGAAGGGATACACTCCCGGACGGATTTCGACCTCTCCCAGCACCAAAAATATTCCGGAAAGAAAATACAGTATTTCGACACGGAATTGAACGAATCATACATCCCTTATGTGGTGGAAACTTCCATCGGAGTAGACCGGATGTTCCTGCAAATCCTCTCCGCTTCTTACTGCGAAGAAGATTTGAGCAAGGACGGAAAACAGGATTCGCGGGTGGTGCTCAAATTACCGCCGGCTCTGGCGCCGGTAAAGATGGCCGTTATGCCGTTAGTGAAAAAAGAGGGATTGCCGGAAAAAGCGCAGGAGATCCTGGAGATGCTGAAATACGACTTCAATTGCCAGTACGACGAAAAAGACTCCATCGGCAAACGCTACCGCCGACAGGACGCCATCGGAACTCCCTTCTGCATCACCGTCGACCACCGGTCGTTAGAGGACAACGCAGTCACCATCCGCTACCGCGACACCATGGAACAGGAACGGGTGCCCATCGACCGCCTGTACGCCCTTCTGAAAGAAAAAACAGACCTCGGCGACCTGCTTCGCCGGATCTGAAGAAGAGAAGAGGCTGCTTAAATTTCACTTTTTAGACAGCCCCATTCCGGGCGAACCAGGAGCGGGCCTGTTGTTCGTCCTTTGCCAATTGGCGGGACAGATCGTCCAGACCGGCAAAACGCTGTTCCTGGCGTAACCTGCTTACCAACCGGACAACAAGTTGTTTACCGTACAGGGAACCGGCAAAATCCAGCAGATGAACCTCCGGGCGGATCTCGCCGGAATAGCAGACCGTCGGGCGAACACCGATGTTCAGCAGCCCCTTGTACTCCACACCGTCAACGACGGCTTTCACAGCATATACGCCCAAAGCAGGCAACTGTTTGCGCTCATCGTCCGTTTGCAGGTTGGCCGTCGGGAAACCGATCCGCCGCCCCAATTGATCGCCGTGTACAACCGTTCCGGAAAGCGGATAGTCGTAACCCAGCATCTCGTTGGCCAGGGAGATTTCCCCCCGTTCCAGAGCAGTGCGGATCTTGGTAGAACTGATCTGCACATCGCCCGCCGTACAGGCATCTTCTCTCCGGATGGAAAAATCGTACCGGCCGGCCAACTCCTGCACGGCGTCGAAATTTCCTTCCCGATTCTTGCCGAAACGGTGGTCGTACCCCACTACCCACCCTTTCAGACCGATCTTATCCACCAAGATCCGTCGGATAAAGTCGGCATAATTCATATCCGCCAACTCCCGGGTAAAGTGTAACAAAACCAAATGATCCACCCCATACCCCGTCAGAAGCGCAGCCTTTTCGGGCAATGTTGTCAGGATCCCGGGACGCTTTTCCAAGGGATAGAGCACCTCCCGCGGGTGCGGATCAAAACTGAGGATGGCCGATTCGCCGCCGGTCTCCGCCGCAAATGCGTTCAAACTCCGGATCACCTGCACGTGCCCTCTGTGCACACCGTCAAAACTCCCGATAGTGACCACCGGCCGGAGAAGAGAGAGCTGTTCTATGCCGTGATGGATCTGCATGCCGTCTGATTTTTCACGCCCGTCAACCGCATTTGGAAATCCCGCAAGAGGTACAGGTGAGACATCCTTCCTGATATATCACCGGAGAACCGCAATGTTCACACATCTCTCCGGCCGCTTCCGTCCCGTCGGGGATGTATTTTTTCAGCGCCCGTTCCACCCCGTTTTTCCAGGTATTGATGTTTTCGTTGTCAAACTCCATAGTCCCGACCAACGCAATAACTTGCGGCAGGGGCATGCCGTAACGCAACACCCCGGATATCAGCTTGGCGTAATTCCAATACTCTTTGTCAAACTTATAGGAAAGCCCCTCCACAGTCGTCTTAAATCCCCGCTTGTTACAAAATTGAAAATCATACCGGGAGTTCCCTTCCGCATCATACTGCTTTACGATCTTTCCGTTCGTCACCGATTTCGGCAGCATGATCCCCTCCTCGTCATCGGCAATACCGGTAAAGATTTCGTAGGGCTGTCCCTTATACAAACCAACAAAAGCGATCCATTTCTCTTTGTTATTCTGAAAGCGCACTACCTCCGCATCCAACTCCGCCGGACGCTTGGAAGGCATCTCCACCATCCCGTGCTCTTTTTTCTCCTTCGCGGAGATCAACACGCCGGAACGGGAGCCTTCCCGGTATACGGTACATCCCTTGCAACCGCTTTTCCACGCCTCCACATACAACTGTCCCACCAACTCTTCGCTCACTTCCGAAGGCAGGTTGACCGTCACGCTGATGGAGTGGTCCACCCATTTCTGGATCATGCCCTGCATCCGCACCTTGGCCACCCAATCGATATCGTTCGATGTCGCTTTGTAGTAAGGAGATTGTTCCACCAACCGGTCGATCTCTTCGTCCGAATAGCGCTTGGCGGTATCGTACCCGTTCACCTGCATCCAATCCGCAAACTTGTGGTGGAATACAACGAACTCCTCGAAACTGTCGCCGGATTCATCCACAAAATCGACCCGCACATTCCCGTCGCTGGGATTGACCTTCCGCCTTCTTTTGTACACCGGCATAAATACCGGTTCGATACCGGAGGTGGTCTGCGTCATCAGGCTGGTAGTCCCGGTGGGGGCGATGGTGAGGCAGGCAATGTTGCGGCGGCCGTATTTCACCATTTCGTCGTACATCTCCGGATCGGCATTCCGCAGACGGTTGATGTAAGGATTGTGCTCTTCCCGTTTGGCATCGTAAATTTTAAAACTCCCCCGATCCTTCGCTAAGTGCACGGAGGAACGGTACGCCTCTACCGCCAGGATTTTCTGTATCTTTACGGCGAAATCGATCGCCTCCTCGCTGCCGTACCGCAGCCCAAGAGCCGCCAGCATATCCCCCTCGGCCGTAATGCCGACGCCGGTACGCCTCCCCTCTTTGGCTTTTTTCCGGATCTTTTGCCACAGTTGTACCTCCACTCCCTTTACCTCATCGTCTTCCGGATCGGACTCGATCTTCTCCAATATCGTATCGATCTTTTCCAACTCCAGATCGATGATATCGTCCATCAGGCGCTGGGCGATCCCTACATGCTGCTTGAAAAGAGGGAAGTCAAATCCGACCTCTTTGGTGAACGGATGTTTTACGTATGAATAGAGGTTGATGGCCAACAGGCGGCAGGAGTCGTAGGGACAAAGCGGGATCTCTCCGCAGGGATTGGTGGATACGGTACGGAAGCCCAAATCCGCATAACAGTCGGGGACACTCTCCCGGAGAATGGTGTCCCAGAACAGAATACCCGGCTCCGCCGATTTCCAGGCATTGTGTACGATCTTATTCCAAAGGTACCGGGCCTCGATCGTCTTCTGCACGGTCGGGTGGTCGGAGTATACCGGGTATTTTTGTTCATACTCCCGGCTATCCACCACCGCCCGCATAAACTCGTCGTCGATTTTAACGGATATGTTCGCTCCCGTCACTTTGCCTTCCGACATCTTGGCGTCGATGAAACGTTCGGCATCGGGATGATTGACGGATACGCTCAGCATCAAAGCTCCTCTCCGGCCGTCCTGCGCCACTTCCCGGGTGGAGTTGGAGTAACGCTCCATGAAGGGGACAAGGCCGGTAGAAGTCAGGGCGGAATTTTTCACGGGAGAACCCTTTGGGCGAATATGGGATAAATCATGGCCAACTCCTCCTCTTCGCTTCATCAGTTGCACCTGTTCCTGGTCAATCTTCATCACTCCGCCGTACGAATCCGAAGGCCCCTCGTTCCCGATCACAAAACAGTTGGACAAGGAGGCGATCTGGAAATTATTCCCAATACCGGTCATCGGCCCTCCCTGGGGGACAATGTACCGGAAATCCCGCAATACCTCAAAGATCTCCTCCTCGCTCAGGGGACAGGGGTATGTGTTCTCTATCCGGGCAATCTCCTTCGCCAATCGCCGGTGCATGTCATTCGGATTTTTTTCAAAAATAGTACCGGACGAATCTTTCAGGGCATATTTGCTCACCCAAACCCGGGCGGCCAATTCATCTCCCCGAAAATAGTCCAACGAACTCTGATACGCCTCTTCTTGTGTATACGTCTTATCCATATCTATTTATACGTTTTTCCCATACGACTGTCCCGCCCTGCCGGACAGTAGAGCAAAGGTACAGAAAAGAATGGAAATTAACAGTACGTAATCTTCCGAAACTGCCTGATGAAAGCAAAAGTGGCAGCAGATAAGGACAGGAAAATGCAACGTATAAGAAGCTCAATAGAGATCGGCAATTTCAGCAGGGATAAAAACAACTAATTTTTTTTCTTCCCGGTCGATCTGTTTCAGGTAATCGTCAGCCAGCGGAAGCAGGATCTCTTTGCCGAAAATGACAAGGGTGAAAACTATGTTCCCGGAGTAATCGGCCACATCCGCAACCACTCCCTCCGCTCCGCTCCGCTCATCCGTCACGGCAAACCCCACCAAGTCGAAAATATCCGGTTCGGCCGGTACATTGTCCGAATCCGTTCCCAAGACCAATACATCCGCCCCCAGAAGCTGTTCGGCTTCTTCCTGCGAATCCACCAGGTCGAATTTAACCAGATAGGAGTGGTGATTGCGCATGGAGAGCCCCTCTTCGGAGATAAAAAAAGGAACCGGCGCTCCTTCCAACAGAAGGAACACCGGTTTGTCCGCATATTTTTCCAGAAGATCGGTATCGGAGGCGATGACCACTTCCCCGTACAGGTTATGGGTTTTCTGAACTTTCCCGACAACGATACACTCTTCCTGTCTGATCATATCACTCTGCGGCAGGAGTTTCCTCCACAGCAGGAGCTGCTTCGGCTTCGGCCACAGGAGCGGTTTCCGTTTCGGCTGCGGGAGCCTCTTCTGCAACAGCTTCGGCTGCTTCCGCCTGCCTGGCTGCTTCTGCTTCCGCCCGTTTCTTAGCTATCTCTGCTTCCCGGGCAGCCCGTACTTTTGCTTCCGCTTCCAAACGGGATTTGGCAGCCGTGTCGCCTTCCTGTGCTAATTTGGAGATCTTTGCCTGTACTTTCGAATCTTTTTCTTTCATCCAGGCTTCGAATTTTACTTCTGCAGCCGCCTCATCGAAAGCACCCTTTTTCACCCCTTCCAGCAGGTGTTTTTTCAACAATACGCCTTTGTAAGACAAAATCCTTTTGGCTGTGTCGGTGGGTTGCGCCCCAACCTGCAGCCAATAAAGAGCTCTGTCGAATTTGAGATTGATAGTAGCCGGATTGGTGTTCGGATCATACGTTCCTACTTTCTCAATAAATTTGCCATCGCGTGGCGCCCTGCTATCCGCTATCACTACATGATAGAATGGACGGCCTTTCCGTCCGTGTCTCGCAAGTCTGATTTTTGTTGCCATTTTTTAATCAATTAAAATAAATGAATCTCCTATACCCGATAGGAGGCGCAAATATAGTTATAATTCCGATATTCCGAAACGGTTCCGGATTTTTTTCGGAGCCATGTCGTGGAGTATGCGCGGAGAGGGGGATTCAGGAGAGGGGGATGATCTCCTCCGGCAGGCAGGTCAACTTCTCCACGCCGCCCTCCGTCACCAACCAGGTGTTTTCGATGCCCACCGCACCCGTACCCGGAAGTACGAATTTCGGTTCGAAGGCAAACACCATGCCCGGTTGCAGGGGAGTGTCGCAACGGGGCGCCAGTACCGGCAATTCGTTGATCTGCAAACCGACGCCGTGCCCGACAAACCGGGCCTGCAGGCGGGTACCCATAAAATTTTCTCCCCATCCGGCCTGTCGTGCCGTTTCCAAAGCATATCCGTAGATATCCGAGCAGATCATGCCCGGCCTGGCCTGTTCCTCCAGCCAGTTCTCCATCTCCAACGCCACCCGGTGTGCCGCATACGCCTCGTCTTTCAGCTTGCCGACCGAGAACACCCGTGTCATATCGGTCATGTAAGCGGTGTAATTACCGGACATATCGACCATCACCGACATACCCTCCGCCAGTACGGTACCGTTGGCGCCGATAGGCGTGGAGGCGTGCATGCCGGCACCGCCCAGCGCAAAGTCAAAAGGAGAAGGGGTTCCCGCATTTTCTCCGGCTAACAGACTGCCCATAAAAATATCCATGTTTGCACCGAACGCCCGGAAATGGCCGATCGAACCGTGCTGCCGCATCCGGTTCTCGACGGCGATCTGCAACTCCAGATCGGTCATGCCGGGGCGGTAACAGGCCGGGATCTCCCGGTAAACCGCTTCGTGCTGCCGGGCCGAATGACGGAGTTGCCGGATCTCCCAGGGAGTCTTTATCATCCGCAATTGCCGGAAAGCCGCAGAAGCGTTCCCTTCCGACTCCGGCCGGAAAATATGTTTCAACCGGACATAGGCGGAATAAGGCAACTCATCGGCTTCCAGCCACAAACGCCGGGGAAGCGAAATACCCAAGCCGGCCAATATACCCGGGATCTCTTCCGGTTTGCGGATGTTATAGCGGTTTTCCGCATCCGGTCCGGAAGGGCGGATGAGAAAATAACAGGGCCCGCTTTCGGTCGTGATGTACAGGTAGCCGTTGAACACTTCGCCCGTAAAATAATAGTGATGGATGTTCAGGGAGATGAGGCAGGCATCTGCGTTATCTCCCCGCATGGCTTCCCGCAGGCGGGAATATTTTAACTCTTGCTCGTTTTCAGGCATTCTCATCTTTCCGGTTTTTAATGACATAGATCGTGCAAAAATAGCAATAGAAAGCGGATGATAAAGAAAATCCTCTATATTTGCAAGCAACACGCAAATCCCCCCTGTTATATGAAAAGAGTTATCTTTATGCCCGCCCTGTTTGTTTGTCTTTGTGCCTGTGGCAGACCGGCCATGCAAACAACCGCTTCCCGGACAACTGTTCCGGCAACAGCACAATTTGATGCAAGCAGTACCTTAGAGGTTCCCGAAGACACAAAGATCCCGGTATACAAAGGGAAAGCTTCCAGTTCCCAATTACCGGAAGGGATCCAACGCTCGTTCGACGGGGATCAAAATACCATTTACCACTCTTCCTGGCGCAATCAGGGAGAAGCGTACTTCCCGATCGATCTGGAATACTTTTTCAAAGAGGCCGGAAGAGTCGATTACATGATCTATTACCCGCGTCAGGAAGGGGTAAACGGAAATATCCGGAAATTTGAATTGTATGCGAACAGTGCGGAAAACCCGGAGTACCGGAAAATCGGAACATATGATTTCGGAGGCGCCGGTTCTCCCGGCATTGTTCCGTTCGACCCCCCGCTCCGGAATCCGGAAGCGATCAAACTGCATATATTTTCCGGCGCCGGGGACGGCCAGGGGTTCGTGAGTTGCGCCGAAATGGAATTTTACCGGAAAAACAACAATACGGAAGCCCTGACCTGGATCTTTACCGACGGCAGTTATTCCGAACTGAAAAAAGGGACAGATCTTCCGGAAATTGAAAAAATCGGGAACGACTTCCTGAAACAGCTTGCTTTACAACTTTGGCACGGTACCTACGACCAAGCGTTCCGCATACAGGAGTACCGGCCCTATCCCTATCCGCACCAGGATGTTACCCTGAAAGCCAATCCGTTCAACCTATTAGACAATCCTACGGGTATTTATGCGGAAGCGGGAGAGGATCTGGTGGTTTTTGTCGGGAATACACACGGTTCTTCTCTTTCCATCCGGGTCATCGATTACCCGACCCGCCGGTTCGGGGGAACCACCTATTTGCTGAAAGAGGGGGTGAACAAACTGAAAATGAAACACCCGGGATTGGTCTATGTCATGTACCATTCGGAACAGGCAACACAGCCCGTGAAAATTCATTTCGCCACCGGGAAAGTAAACGGTTATTTCGACAAAAACCGTCACTCCGACCAAGATTGGGTAAACCTGTTGAACGGAACAGTAGCTCCGTTTTTCGACGCCGTAGGGGATTATGCGCACCTCTGTTTTCCGGTGGAGAATTACCTGGCCGGCTGCCCGAAGGAGGGAAACCGCCTGATCCAGGTGTATGACTCGCTGGTGCTGCTCGAAGAACAATTTATCGGTCTGCAGAAATACAAACGGGAACAAAAGAACAGGATATTTTTTGTGGCGGACGACAGTGATCTTTACATGTATGCAACGGCCTACCGCACCGGCTACTCCAAAGGCCCGCTGAATCGGATCCTGAATCCGGAACTGTTCCGGACAACCCAGGTCTGGGGACCGGCGCACGAGGTGGGACACGTGTTGCAAACCCGTCCGGGACTGCGCTGGCAAGGCATGGTGGAGGTCACCAACAACATCCTTTCCCTCTATGTCCAGACCACATTCGGGAATCCTTCCCGCATTCTGCAGGAAAGAGAGTACCCCAAAAGCCACCCGATGTTTATCCACCGGTATCCCTTTTCCACGTTCGGGGATGGAGCCCGCGTGAATGTGTTTGTACAGTTAATCCCTTTCTGGCAACTTCAGCTTTACAACTCCAACGTACTCGGACGCACCGATTTCTATGCGGATGTGTTTGAACGGATACGAAAAGATAAAGACCCTGCGACGGCCGGGGAAGCCCAATTGAACTTCGTGAAACTGTGCTGCGAAATCTCCGGGTACGACCTGACCGGTTTCTTTGCGGACTGGGGATTTTTGACACCGGTAGCCGTGACCGGCAATGCAACCGTTTTCCAGGGTCCTTTTGAAGTTCCGGCAGAGGATATCGATAAATTAAAAAAGCACATCGCTTCTCTCAAATTGAAAAAGCCATTAGAGATCAAATACTTGCGGGATAATAATGCGGAACTGTTCAAAAACAACCGGGAAATCGTACAGGGTACGGCGCAACTGACCGGAAATTCGCTGCAACTCAACGGGTGGAAGCATGTAGTTGCTTACGAGGTCCGGCAATCTTCCGGAACAAAGAAACAGCCGGTTCTTACACAAATCTATATGCCGCAGGAGCGCATCATCGTAAAAGATCTCGACGACGATACCCGGATTTACGCCGTCTCCGCTTCCGGAAAGAGAATCGAAGTCCGGTGGGAATAGCCGGAGCAACAGGCTATTTTTTCCGGGCGGCAACGGAGAGCAGTACGCCCAGGACAACGCCCAGTAAAGCGGCAAAAAGTACCCGGAAATTCCCGGGAAGCAGAAAGGTAACGGTGTGAGCAGGGAACCAGAAAAGGGGGATCGTTTTTTTGAAGACGAAGTTCCATTGTACGTCCCAGTTCAGTTTTTTCAACTTCCCGGCCGCTTTGAACGGGGTGAAAAATCCGCGTACCGTGCCGCCGTTGTCGACAATGTGCAGGTCGGTCATCTTGTGCAACGTCATAAAAACCGGTGCAAAAACAGTGTTCATGGCCACCGAGATGGCAAAAGCCACCCCGGCCTTCCCCCAACTCAGCGGACCGCCGATGGCAGCAACGGCACCGTCCACTCCCAACTGCTCCAGTAAAATGGGTGTTCCGCCGGCAAACAGGGTCATGGCCATGCTGATCCCCATCCCCAATATGCCCCACACCAATGCCCGGGGAAGCAGTCCGAAGCCTTTCCGGTTGTACACACCGGCAGTGATCCGCAGCCCGATCATCTCCCCCGCCGTGGAGAGCACCGCGAACTTCAGAAAACTCATCATCAATCCGTGCGCCCGGTTAAAAGAGAGATACCAGTCATACACGGAAGAAGAGAGAAAAAAGGGCGCCAAAATCGCCAAAAAACACCCGGCAAAGAGAAAGTCCTGTTTTTTCATAGCACTATTATGGAGTTGTTTCTGTGGGGGATACATTCCGGTTGCCCAGGTATTTTTTCAGGCTTTCCGACACCCGTCCCCAGCTCAGCAATACAGCAACGACCAGAACGATCAGCGTGATCAGCATCCGCTTTTCGGGCGGAGTGTACTCTTTCCACTTTTTCATAACAAATAACTAAACTCTGTCAACTATTTCTCGATGCGGATCCGGGCGTCCACAGCCACCACATTTTCCTTGTTTCCCAACAACGGGTTCAGATCCATTTCAAAAATCTCGGGGGCGGCTTTTACCAGGGCAGAAACCCGGGAGATCATTTCGGCAAACCGGGCTTCGTTGACCGGCTCCTGCCCCCGGACGCCCCGAATGATCTTGTAGGAA
The DNA here is from genome assembly GCA_031271755.1 of Culturomica sp. Classification (GTDB taxonomy): domain Bacteria; phylum Bacteroidota; class Bacteroidia; order Bacteroidales; family Marinifilaceae; genus UBA944. The sequence goes on along the minus strand of JAISVB010000075.1, from coordinate 44,174 downwards.
CGCAGCCGCCGGATCATGCCGGCCGCTTCGGTCGGGGTTATCGGCGCCAAACCGGCCTGTATGTCTTTCAACACCTCGATAAAAATACCGCCCAGCCCGCACAGCACCAAATGTCCGAACTTATCTTCGCGCTTAGCGCCGATAAACACTTCCGTTCCTTTCAGTTGTTGGGCCAGCATAACGGCATACGTATCCGGGATCTGCATCATCCGACCGAACTCTTTCCGGACGGTCGATTCGTCTGTAACATTCAGCACAACGCCGCCGACATCCGACTTGTGTACAGGCCCCACGACTTTCATCACCAAGGGGAAGCCGATCTCCCGCGCAAGCGCTACGCACTCCTCCTCCCGGTCGCTCACCCCCTCTTTGGCGCGGGCGATACCGGCTGCATCCAGCAGTTCACGGATCTCTTCCGGAGCCAGATAGCCGTTCGCCGCCCGGTCTGCAACAGCACGGATGCGTTGAACGTCAATCTCCGGCAGTGCGGCATTTTCCGGCAGCGGCGGCTCGGTGTGGTACACTTTCGCCAAGGCTGTTCCGAACAGGACTTCGTCCGGAAAGTAAACGCCGCCGGCTTTTACGAATCCGTTGACCTCCTCCTGTACGATTTCATAAGAGGGGAAGATCGGGAAGATCGGTTTACGGGCGGTTTTGATCTTTTCCGCCAACACATTGTAAGGTTCAAATATAGGCGCCAAGCCGGGGCTGCCGAAAATGACCGCCATGCCGTCTATTTCGGGGAAGTCGTTTTCACAGGCGTCCACGATCTGCCCCAACTGCTCCGCCGTGCCCGTCGCCAAAAAATCAATGGGATTCCCCACGGACGATCCGCCAAACAGTTTGGCGAGCAGTTCGTCCGCTTTAGGGCCTTCGATGTGCGGGATTTCCATGTGACCGTTGGAAAGCGCATCGGTCAGCATAACGGCCGGTCCGCCGGCGTGGGTAATGATCGCCATGTTTTTTCCCTGTAAAGACGGATAGCTGAAAATCCCGGCCACCGTCATCAACTCATCCCGCCCGTGGCAACGGACAATGCCGGCCTTGCGGAAAAGCGCCTCCACCGCTATGTCCGGACTGGCCAAAGCGCCCGTATGCGAAGAGGCCGCCCGGCTGCCGGCCGCGGAACTGCCGGATTTGATGGCGGCGATCCGGCACCCTTTCCGGACAAGGGAAGCTGCGTGTTTCAGGAATTTCTCCGGCTTGCCGATGCTCTCTACGTAAAGTAATTTGATCCGGGAGCTGGTGACGGGGTCGAATGATTCATCAAAGTATTCCAACAACTCCTCCACCCCTGTCTGTGCAGAATTGCCGACGGCAAATACGCTGTTGAATTTGATCCCTTTCCGGATGCCGTTGTCTACAATAAATATGGCGGTAGCCCCGGAACCGGAGATCAAATCCACACCGTGGGGATCCAATTGGGGAACCGGAGCGGTAAAAGCCGCATTGTAGCGAGTAGTCAGCACGCCGGTACAGTTCGGCCCGATCAAAGAACCGCCGACCGAATCGATAGTCCGAACGATCCGTTCCTCCAGGAGCGCCCCCTCTTTATTCTCTTCGCTAAAACCGGCGGAGAGGATGATAAATGCACGGGTGCCTTTCTCTTTGGCCAGCACTTCTACGGCATCCGGGCAGAATTTGGCCGCAATGGCCAGCACCGCCAAATCCGTCTGCGGCAAATCGCGCACATCCCGGTAGGATTTTACTCCCTGCACCGTATCCGCTTTGGGATTTACCACCATCAGGCTGCCTTTGAAATAGCCGTCCCGGAGGTTTCGCAAAACAGCCCCGCCCGGCTTAGAGGTATCTTCCGACCCGCCAACAACCACAATGCCGGCAGGGTGTATTAATTTTTCATGGATCATGATCTGGTATTTATTTGTTATTCTTCTTCATCTTTTAGTTACAACCCGTACGACTTCCGTCGTAAAAATATTCAATTTATTACAAAACGAAGCACAATTGGAAAAAAAATCACAAGAGTGGCTGTAACGGACAACTCATTGATCGTAATCGAAACCTATACGTTTCCGTGGTTTTTCCACGCGGGTATTTATTACGGACAACTCTCCGATTACATGATAGAGATTATCGATGTCTTTACGAATATCTTCCGACAAATCATTTACAGCTTCCATTGTCTCTTCATTGCTGCGTTCCAACAGCTCCAATTTAGCCCTTATTTCCGCTAATTCTGCCGTTACCGTCGCATTGGAGGTCAAATAGCTACGCATAATCACAAAAGCGCGCATAATTGTAATGCTCACCTGTACGGCCACCGAACTGCGCAACACTGCCGAAAGCATCGAAACTCCTTGCTCCGTGAAAGCGAACGGCATATAACGTGTACCGCCCCTGTTTGAGGTCACAGTTTGTGACCTCAAACAGGGTGTTCCAATTCGGCATCCCAAATTTTTGAACTCTTCCGGAGATAATTCAAACATAAAATCTTCGGGGAAACGCTCTATATTCCTCTTTACGGCTTGTTTAAGCACCTTTGTAAGCACTCCGTACAACGCTGCCAGATCGAAATCCAGCATCACCCGAAAACCGCGTATTTCGTAGATTTTACTTTGGATTGTTTGTGATTCCATATTCAAACATTTTTTACAAATTATGGCAGTTGGTTTCGCATACCGGTGGAGAGTGTGTCTGTTATATATGCAAATCTATGGGAAGAGAACCAGAAACAGAAGGGAGCAAGAGCACATGAATAACGAAGCAGCGTCGAAAAACAGTCCGGTATAAAAAACAAAAATACAAGTATCAAATATATTCACTATTTTTGCGCCCGGAATTTAGGATAAGGAGGCAAGCGTATGAATGTTTTTAAGTTTGGCGGCGCATCTGTTGCCGGCGCCGAGGACATAAAAAACGTACTGAAAATTCTGTGCACACAGAAGACCAATCTGATCATTGTGGTTTCGGCGATGGGCAAAACGACCAACGCTTTGGAGAAGGTGTGCAACCACTATTTTAACCGGACCGGGGAGGCGCCCGCCCTGCTGGAAAAAGTCCGGGAATACCACACAACCGTTACTTTGGAGCTGTTTGGGAAAAAGGAGGAGGAGATTTCCCGGAAATTGGAGGATCTGTTCTCCGAGTTGACGGAAATCCTGTCCGGCGAACCTTCCCTGTGCTACGACTACGAATACGACCGGATCGTCTCCTACGGCGAATTGCTCTCCACCACCATCGTATCCGCCTACCTGAACAAACAGGGCAGAAAAGTGAAGTGGGTCGACATCCGGAAATACCTGAAAACAGACACCACCTACCGGAACGCCAACATCGACACGGAACTTTCGGGACAGTTGTGCCGGAAAGCGTTTACATTCCAGGATACATTTATGTATATCACCCAGGGATTTATTGCCGGGACCCTGACCAACCAGACCACAACCCTCGGCCGGGAAGGCTCCGATTACACGGCTGCGATCTTAGCCAATCTGCTGGATGCCGAACAGGTGGTGATCTGGAAAGACGTACCCGGCATCATGAGTGCGGATCCCAAAAAATACCCGAATACGGAGATCATCCCCAAACTCTCGTACCGGGAAGCGATCGAATTGTCCAATTTCGGAGCGAAAGTGATCCATCCGAAAACAATCAAACCGTTGCAGAACAAGAAGATCCCTCTTTTTGTAAAATCGTTCGCACAACCCGAAGAGCACGGTTCCGTCATCCGGGATCTGGACGAACGGCTGAAACTTCCGCCCATTTACATCGACAAGGACGACCAGTTGTTGTTGACGCTGACCCCGAGGGATTTTTCGTTCATTGTAGAGGAGAAATTGAGCGAAATATTCGGCAAATTAGCTAAATACCGGCTGAAATTAAACCTGATGCAAAACTCCGCCATCAGTTTCTCGTTCTGTATCGACCACAACGAAGCGGTTTTCGAAAATTTTCTCAACGAATTGAAAGAGGAGTACGAAACCCTGTACAATAAAAACATGCGGCTGATCACGATCCGTCATTACAACGAAGAAACCATACACAACCTGATCCACGACAAAGATGTGCTGGTGGAGCAACGCAGCCGGCTGACCGCCCGTTTTGTCATCCGGACAGATGAAAAGGAAAAAAGCGATCTGTTTGAATTTTAAAACCGGCAAAAAAATGTTACCTTTGCGCCCTCTTTGCCGACAATCCTAAATATACCTCCGCCATGGACAAGAAATTTCCCGAACACAAAGGCTTGGATCTTTCACAGGTCAACAAAGACATATTGAAAACCTGGGAAGAAAACCACACGTTCGAACAGAGTTTAGCCAGCCGGAAAGGAAATCCCTCCTACATTTTTTACGAAGGGCCGCCTTCCGCCAACGGCATGCCGGGCATTCACCACGTAATGGCCAGAACCATCAAAGATGTGATTTGCCGGTACAAGACGTTGCAGGGATTTTACGTAGAGCGGAAAGCCGGCTGGGATACCCACGGGCTTCCGGTGGAACTGGGGGTAGAAAAAAAATTGGGCATCACCAAAGAGGACATCGGAAAAACCATCAGTGTCGCCGACTACAACCGGGAGTGCCGGGAGGAGGTCATGAAATACACCCGGGAGTGGGAAGAGTTGACCCAGAAGATGGGGTATTGGGTAGACATGGCGCATCCCTACATTACGTACGACAACCGGTACATCGAAACACTCTGGTTCCTGCTCAAAAAACTGTACGACAACGGATTTCTTTACAAGGGATACACCATACAACCCTACTCCCCAGCCGCCGGAACCGGCTTAAGTACACACGAATTGAACCAGCCGGGATGCTATCGGGATGTTAAAGATACAACCTGTGTCGCCGAATTTAAGGTGATCCGGAACAGCGAATCCGAAAAACTGTTTGCTGCTGCGGAAGCAGTCTGTTTCATTGCGTGGACAACCACCCCCTGGACCCTCCCCTCGAACACAGCGTTGGCTGTCGGACCGGAGATCCGCTACCTGTTGGTAAAAACATTCAATCCCTATACGTTTAACCCGGTGACGGTAGTATTGGCGAAAGACCGGCTGCCGGCCTATTTCAACCCCAAAGCCGCCGGACTAAGCCTGGAGGAGTACCAAACCGGGGACAAACTGATCCCGTATCAGGTGATCGGCGAATTCAAAGGTTCCGACCTGGCCGGGATCCGTTACGAACAACTGATCCCGTGGATGAAACCGGCAGGGGACGCCTTCCGGGTGATCACGGGAGACTTTGTAACGACCGAAGACGGTACGGGCATTGTACACATCGCCCCGACATTCGGGGCCGACGACGACCGGGTGGCAAAAACCGCCGGGATCGCTCCCCTGCTGTTAACAGACCGGGAAGGGAACCGGCAACCGATGGTGGACAAACAGGGAAGGCTTTTCCCGATCGAAAACATAGATCCGGAGTTTGTCGGCACCCATGTGAACACGGCTCTCTACAAAGCGTTCGCCGGCAGGTATGTAAAAAACGCTTACGACAGCCATCCGACGGAAGAGGAGGAAACGCTGGACGTAGAGCTCGCCGTGATGCTGAAAAAAGAAGACAAGGCCTTCAAGGTCGAAAAACATACCCACAACTACCCGCACTGCTGGCGGACGGACAAGCCGGTGCTCTATTATCCGCTGGACTCCTGGTTTATCAAAACAACTGCCGTCAAAGAACGGATGTTGGAACTGAACAGCACCATCAACTGGAAACCGGCCAGCACCGGAGAGGGGCGGTTCGGGAAGTGGCTGGAAAATCTGGTGGATTGGAACCTCTCCCGTTCCCGGTACTGGGGCACTCCCCTGCCGATTTGGGCGACGGAGGACGGAAACGAGCGGAAATGCATCGGTTCCGTTGCGGAATTAATGGAGGAGATCGAAAAAGCGGTCAAAGCCGGCCTGATGAAAACCAATCCTTTTGCCGGATTCGTACCGGGCGATTATTCGACGGAAAATTACAACAAAATCGATCTGCACCGGCCATACGTGGACGACATCATTTTGGTATCTTCCCGCGGAGAAAAAATGTTCCGCGAGAAAGACCTGATCGACGTTTGGTTCGATTCGGGGGCAATGCCGTACGCACAACTGCACTATCCTTTTGAAAACAGGGAGGCGGTGGACAACCGGGTAAAATTCCCGGCCGATTTTATTGCCGAAGGCGTGGATCAGACCAGAGGCTGGTTCTTTACGCTGCACGCCTTGGCGGTGATGGGATTTGATTCCGTCGCTTTCCGGAACATTATTTCCAACGGTTTGGTATTGGACGCCAAAGGAAATAAAATGTCCAAACGCCTGGGAAATGCGGTAGATCCGTTCGCCACTATCGAGGAGTACGGATCGGATCCCCTGCGGTGGTATATGATGACCAATTCGCAGCCCTGGGATAACCTCAAATTTGACCTGGCCGGCGTGGACGAAGTGAAACGGAAGTTCTTCGGAACCCTGTACAACACCTACAGCTTCTTTGCCCTGTATGCCAACATCGACCGTTTCGGCTACGCCGAAGCGGAAGTACTGCTGGATCAACAGCCGGAGATCGACCGGTGGATCCTCTCTTTGCTCAACACCCTGATCAGAGAAGTAACGGAAGCATACGAAAAGTACGAGCCGACACGCGCCGGAAGAGCGATACAGGAGTTTGTCATCGAAAACCTCTCCAACTGGTACGTGCGGTTGTCCCGGAAAAGATACTGGGGAGGAGAGTACTCTACGGATAAAATTTCCGCCTTCCAGACGCTCTACAACTGCTTGGAAACGGTAGCCATCCTCGCTTCTCCCATCGCTCCTTTTTATGCGGAGCAACTGTTCGGCGACCTGAACCGGGGAAGCCATCGCCTGACGGGCAGTGTACACTTAGCCAAATTCCCGGTAGCGGACGAATCCCGGATCGACCGGCCGCTGGAAGAACGGATGCGGTTGGCGCAACAGATCTCCTCCATGGTGCTGGGATTGAGAAGAAAAGTACAGATCAAGGTACGCCAGCCGCTGAGCAGGTTGCTGATCCCGGTCTTTGACCCGGAAATGCAGCGCCGGTTGGAGGCCGTAAAGAATATCATTCTGTCGGAAGTAAACGTAAAAGAGATCGAATACATTACGGACACGACCGGAGTTCTGGTCAAAAAGATCAAACCCAACTTCAAAACCCTGGGGCCCCGGTATGGGAAATACATGAAGCAGCTCTCCGCCTTTGTGGAGAGCTTGTCCCAGACAGATATTTTTGAATTTGAGAAAAACGGCCGCTACGAATTGCATATTAACGGCGAACAGCTAACTTTGGGATTGGAAGATGTGGAAATCCTTTCCGAAGACATCCCCGGCTGGTTGGTTGCCAATGAAGGAAGGATCACTGTTGCGCTGGACATTTACATCAGCAAAGAGTTGAAAGAGGAAGGGATCGCCCGCGAATTTATCAACCGGATCCAGAATCTGAGAAAGGAGAGCAATTTCGATGTAACGGACAAAATCCGCCTGTACATCCGAAAGCATCCGGAAACCGACGAAGCCGTACAAAACTTCGGCAGCTACATCAAAAGCCAGGTGTTGGCGGAACAGATCGAGCTGTCGGATACCATAGAGGAGGGCAAAGAGGTGGAGATCGACGAGATCGTAACCGTTATTAAGATCGAAAAAATGTAACTTAGGGAAGCACATTCCCGTCAAAATAAACATTATGGCTGAAAAAACCAGATACTCGGACGAAGAGTTGCAGGAGTTCAAAGAGATCATCCTGGAGAAACTTGCAAAAGCAAAAACGGATTATGACGTGTTAAAGGCCGCTATTTCCGGCAGTGACGGAAACGATATCGCCGACACCTCCCCAACCTTTAAGGTGCTGGAGGAAGGCGCAGCGGTACTTTCCAAAGAGGAGGCCGGCCGGTTGGCTCAAAGACAGGCAAAATTCATTTCGCACCTGGAGGCCGCCTTGGTCCGGATCGAAAACAAGACGTACGGGGTTTGCCGGGCCACCGGCAAGTTGATCGCCAAAGAGCGGTTGAAGGCCGTACCTCATGCAACACTGAGCATCGAGGCGAAAGAGGGCTTGGATTCGTAAATGAAGCGTTGTATGAGCCTGCGGACCAAACTGATTCTGTTTGCTCTGGTCCTGCTGATCCTGGATCAGGTTTTCAAATTCTGGATCAAAACCCACCTGATAATCGGGGAGGAGTTCGACGTATGGGGAGATTGGTTTAAAATCCACTTCCTGGAAAACAACGGGATGGCATTCGGCATGGGGGCGGACAGCGGAGTGTTCGGGAAAATCCTGCTCACGCTGTTCCGGATCGCTGCCGTCGGGGGAATTTTCTGGTACATCGGGAGGCTGATCCGGGAAAAAGCGCCTGCCGGGATCGTCTTCTCGTTCGTGTTGATCCTGTGCGGAGCGCTGGGTAACATCATCGACAGCCTGTTCTACGGGATGTTGTTTAACGGAAGCGAAGGCCAGATCGCCTCTTTTCTTCCGGAAGGAGGCGGGTATGCCTCTTTTCTCCAGGGGAAAGTGGTAGATATGCTCTATTTTCCACTCTGGAAAGGAGTGCTCCCGGAATGGCTCCCTTTCTGGGGCGGGGAGTATTTCATTTTTTTCCGGCCCGTATTTAATCTGGCCGACTCTTACATTACGATCGGGGTATTGATATTGATCCTTTTTCATTGGAGGTTTTTCTCCTCCAAACCGGCAGGAATCCCCGCCTCCGCCGAAACAGAGCAGGAAAAAACAGCATAAATCCGGCATGATATGATTGAGAATTTGGTGATCGTGGAGTCTCCGGCAAAAGCCAAAACCATTGAACATTTCTTGGGCAAAGAGTATACGGTCAAATCCAGTTTCGGACACATCCGGGACTTGGAGAAAAAAGATCTCGGAGTGGATATTGAAAACAATTTCCTGCCCAAATACGAGGTTTCCGCCGACAAGAAAAATGTGGTCAAAGAACTGAAAAACCTGGCTAAAACCGCTAAAACCGTCTGGCTGGCTTCCGATGAAGACCGGGAAGGGGAAGCCATTGCCTGGCACCTGTTCGAGGTTTTGCAACTGAAAGCTGAAAATACCAAACGGATCGTTTTTCACGAAATTACCAAAGACGCTATCCTGAACGCCATCGCCCACCCCCGGACCATCAATACCGACCTGGTGAACGCCCAACAGGCGCGACGGGTGCTGGATCGTCTGGTCGGTTTTGAAATATCGCCAGTCCTCTGGAAAAAGGTAAAACCCTCTCTTTCTGCCGGACGGGTACAATCCGTTGCAGTGAAATTGATCGTGGAACGGGAGCGGGAGATCAACCATTTCAACGAACAGGAATATTACAAAGTGACCGGTTGTTTTAAGACGGCCGGTCAGGCGGAAGTAAAAGCCGAGGTGACGGAACGTTTCCCGGACAGGGAGAACACCTTGAATTTTCTGGAATCCTGCCGGAAATCCGTTTTTACGGTGAGCCGGATGGAGACCAAGCCCTCCTTGCGCAAACCGGCTCCGCCTTTTACCACTTCGACGCTGCAGCAGGAAGCATCCCGCAAGTTGGGTTTCTCCGTGTCGCAAACCATGTCTGTTGCACAGAAATTGTACGAAAGCGGAAAGATCACCTACATGCGAACAGACTCGGTACACCTCTCCGACCTGGCTATCCGGAGCGCCAAAGCTGTTATATGCCAAACGCTGGGCGAAAAATACTCCAAATCCAGGCAGTACGCTACACAGACCAAAGGAGCGCAGGAAGCGCACGAAGCCATCCGTCCGACCTACATGGATCGACCGGAGATCGAAGGAGACCGGAACGAGAAGCATCTCTACGAGTTGATCTACAAGCGGACGCTGGCCTCCCAAATGGCGGACGCCGAACTGGAAAAGACCCAGGTGGATATAGCGGTGTCGGAAAACCGCATCCCGTTTACCGCCACAGGCGAGGTGATCGTCTTCGACGGTTTCCTGCGGGTGTACAACGAGTCGTCGGACGACGAAGGGGAGGATGAAAAGGATGCATTGCTGCCGGCCCTGCACAAGGACGACCGGCTCTCTCCCGTGGAAATTAACGCCGTTCAACAATATACCTTGCATCCGCCCCGCTACACCGAAGCCAGCTTAGTGAAAAAAATGGAGCAACTGGGGATCGGGCGCCCCTCTACGTATGCCCCTACCATCACAACGATCCAAAACCGGGGATACATTGTCCGGGAGTCGCGGGAAGGGAAAGAAAGGGAGTTGGAGCAACTGATCCTAAAAAGCGACGGGATCAAAAAAAAGCTCTTCAAAAGAACCTTCGGAACGGAAAAGAAAAAACTCTTCCCGTCCGATATGGGGATGGTGGTAACGGATTTTCTCTCCGCCCATTTTCCCAACATCATGAGCTACAACTTCACAGCGCAGGCGGAGGGAGCATTGGACAACATCGCCGAAGGAGAGGTGGAGTGGCAGAAAATGATCGGGCAGTTTTACACCCCCTTCCACGAAAATGTCGAAAAAACATTGAAAAATTCGGAACGGAATACGGGGGAACGTTCGCTGGGAACCGATCCGGCCAGCGGCGAAGCGGTCTGCGTCCGGATCGGACGGTTCGGGCCGATCGCCCAGATCGGCGAGGGGGAAACGGTTCGTTACGCCAGCTTGCAAAATGGGCAGTTGATGGAGACTATTACGCTGGAGGAGGCGCTGGGGCTCTTCAAATTTCCCCGGAAGTTGGGGCTGTTCGAAGAGAAGGAGGTTTCGGTCGGCATCGGACGGTTCGGGCCTTACATCAAACACAACAATCTCTTTGTTTCCCTGAAAAAAGGCGAAGACGATCCCGGCACGATCACATTGGACACTGCCGTCGCCCGCATCGAAGAGAAGCGGGAAAACGACCGGAACAGGCAGATCAAGGCGTTTGACAACGGCATCCTGATCCTGAACGGACGGTTCGGGCCCTACATCAGTTACAACAAAAAGAACTACAAGATCCCCAAGAACGTGAAAGCCGACACACTGACCCTGGAAGAAGCGGAGGTGCTGATCGCCAAAGAAGGGGAGAAAAAGGAGAGCGGCAAAAAGAGCGGAACGGGGAAAACGAAAAGCACGACCAAAACGAAGAAGGGGAAAGCGTAAATTTTTCCACCACCACTTCGGAACGGTTGTCGGGAGCAACGATCGTTGTCTTTGCCTGTCGGAGCGATCGGAATCCGTTCTGTTTAACGAATGAGCGCACCCCACATAAAAAACCACAAATATTCGAGCGTTTACCCTGAATTTCAGGCGTAATTATTTGCATAACAGGGGCGATTTATCTACCTTCGTGGCTTCAAAACACAAAAAAACAAAAAAACACAAAATAGATGGCAACGTTAGAAAACATTAGAAAACGCGGAGGACTTCTGAGTATAATTTTTGTCGGAGTGGCGCTGCTCGCCTTTGTGGTGGGAGATGCATTGAGTTCCTCCAACTCCAGCATGTTCAGTTCCAGGAACAAGATCGGAGAAATTGCCGGAGAAGAGATCAATTACACGGATTTCCGGGAAAAACTGATACAGAACGAGGAAGTTGCCAAATCGGTAAATAACTTGACCTCCCTGACGGAAGAGCAGCAAACGATGATCCGGGAAAACACCTGGCAACAGCTCATTGCAGAGATCGTAATGGGAGGAGAATACGAGAAGCTGGGTATCGACGTAACCGGCGACGAATTGTTCGATATGCTGTTGGGCGACAACATGAACCCGATGGTCCGCCAGCTCTTTGCAGACCCCGCCACCGGAAATGTGGATATCGACCAGGCAAGAACGGTGATCCGGCAACTGATCGAAGCGCCCGACAATACGCCCCAAAAGATCTATTGGCTGAACATGGAAGAACAGATCAAAAATTCCAGGTTGCAGGAAAAATACAATACATTACTGAGCAAAGGATTTTTTATTACCGACGAACAGGCAAAAGAAAACGCATTGAACAGTTCGGCCGGCAGCGACATCAGCTACTTTGTGAAAAGTTACGCTTCGATCAGCGATTCCACCATCCAGGTAAGCGACAGCGAGATCAAAGAGTACTACAACGCCCGGAAAAACAGTTACCGGCAACCGGAATCCCGCCGGATCGAATACGTGAACTTTACCATAGAACCGTCGTCGGAAGATTACACCGAAACACAGAACTGGATCAAAGAGCTGGCGACCGAATTCGCCGCAACAGCCACTCCGGCGGAATTTACGGATCTCTCATCCGATGTAAAATTCGACCCCTCCTATTTGGGTAAAAGTGAAATTTCCAACACCGAACTGGCTGCATTCCTTTTCAGCAGCGAAAAAGGGGTTTTCGGCCCGTACTTAGAAGGGAACTCTTTCCGGATCAGCCGGTTATCCAATACAAAAATGTTGCCGGACTCCGTCAGGGCCCGCCACATCCTGATCGCTCCGGAAAACAACGATCTCCTGCGAGCAAAGAGCGTAGCCGACAGCTTGGCGGATCTGTTGCGCAAAGGAGCCGATTTCGAATCGATGGCCAGACAATACTCCACGGATCAAGGCTCTTCCATCAACGGCGGCGACCTGGGATGGTTTAAGCCGGGAACGATGGTGCAGCCCTTCAGCGACACGGCGTTTTTTGCCAAACCCCGCGAGATCAAGGTCGCCGTAACTCAATACGGAGCGCACATTATACAAGTGACGGAGCAAAGCAAACCGGTAGAAAAGGTGCAGATCGCAACGGTTCAGAAAGAGATTGTTCCTTCCCAGAAAACCTTGAACAAAATATACAACGACGCCCGGACATTTGCCGACGGGGTGAATACACAGGCCGATTTCGACCGGAAATTAGAGGAACGGGGATTGGCAAAACGGTTGGCTTCCGTAAACAGCGGAGACCCGGGAATTACCGGCATGGAAAGCTCCAGAGAGTTGGTGCGCCAGAGTTATTTGGCAACCACCCCCGGAAGTGTTATCAAAAACAGCGAAGGAAATTCTATTTTCGAAACCGGTAACTTCTACACGGTAGCTGTCCTGACGGCCATCAACAAAGCCGGATTCACGCCGGTCGACGGTGTAGCCGCCGGCATCAAACAGGAACTGATCCGCAAAAAGAAAGCCGGGATTCTCCGGAAAGAGCTGACAGAAGCACTCAAAGGAAGCGAAAGCCTGCTTTCGGCCGCACAGAAAGCCGGAGTGGAAGTAAAAGAGGCGACCGGTATCACATTCAACTCGTTCCAGATCCCCGGAGCCGGCGTAGAGCCAGGCGTGATCGCAGCGGCAACAGTACTTCCGGAGGCAAAATTGTCCGATCCGATCGAAGGGAACCAAGGGGTCTATGTGATCATGGTCAACAGCCGGACGGCAGGAGAAGCCGCCCCGGAAACCATTGCCAGCACCAAAGCCGGGATGCAACAAGCCAATCTGTACCAGGTAAGCTACCAGGCTTCCGGCGCTTTGACGGAAAATGCCAAAATTCAGGATTTACGGTATAAGTTCTATTAATTTGAGATATTCCCAACTCCATAGAATGACAGGTAGAATTTCTGCCTGTCATTCTATGTTCGTATCCACTTAAAATTAAACGCCATGTACGCCGCTGTTTTAAAGAGATATTTACCTCATTTAAAGGCTATTGTAGTTTTTGTTCTGATCTCTTTCCTCTATTTCTCACCCGGAATATTCGAAGGAAAAACGGTATTGGGGAGTGACAGCCGGAGCGGTGTCGGCAATGAGATCAATGAATACAGGAAAGAAACGGGCGAAACCTCCCGCTGGACCAATTCGCTTTTTTCGGGCATGCCTGCCTACCAAATTACGCTCGCTTATGCCCCTTTGGGTGCTCTCGGTAAAATAAAAAGAGCGTACGACTTATACATCCCCGCCCCCGCCTCCTATTTGTTTGTCATGATGCTGGGGTTTTATATCCTGCTGGTCGTCATCGGAGCAAGAACGGATACAGCCATATTGGGCGCCATCGGGTATGCATTTTCATCGTATTTCCTGATATTGATAGAGGCCGGGCACATCTGGAAACTCCTCACATTGGCGTATATTCCCCCGACAATGGCCGGGATTGTACTGGCTTACCGGGGAAAATACGTAACAGGGCTTTGGGTCACATCCCTGTTCCTTACCTTCCAGCTTTCCGGGAACCACATCCAGATGATCTACTATTTCATGTTCGTCATTCTGGTATTTGTCGTTTATAAATTCGTTGAAAGTTTAAAAAACCGGACGATACCGCAATTTTTTAAAGCAAGCGCCGTATGCGGTATAGCCGCTTTGATCGCACTCTCCGTCAATCTTTCGAATCTATACCACACGTGGGAATACAGCAAAGAGACGATCCGGGGAAAGTCCGAACTCACACAGGACCTGCACAATAAAACAGAGTCGGGGCTCGACCGGGACTACATGGTGGGGTGGAGTTACGGCATCGGAGAGACCTGGACGTTGCTGATCCCCGATGCCAAAGGGGGAGGCAGCGGATACATCGGCAACCGGAAAGCCGTTCAGGATGTTTCCGCCCAGTTGAGACAAGCTATAGCCCAGCAAAATCAATATTGGGGGGACATGCCCTTTACCGAAGGCCCCGTGTACGCAGGCGCCTTTTTTATGATGTTATTCGTGTTGTCCTTTTTCCTGCTCAAATCCAGGTTCAAATGGTACATGCTGGCCTTGACCGTACTGATCGTTTTGTTATCCTGGGGAAAGCATTTTATGGGATTAACCAACCTCTTTGCGGATTACGTTCCGATGTATTCCAAATTCAGAGCCGTCTCCTCCATTCTTGTCGTAGTGGAGTTCATTGTTCCTTTGATGGCGGTTTTAGCGCTGATGGAGATCGTAAAAGATCCCCGCGTCTTGGTCGAAAAAAAGAGGGCCGTGTGGATCAGCGCCGGGCTTACCGGAGGATTGACGTTTTTGTTTATCCTTCTGCCCCGGACATTTTTTGATTTTCTGAGCACGGAAGAGACCCATACGTTTTTCGCATCTCCGCAAAACCCGCAGATGGGAGCTTTTATCACGGCCTTAGAGGATGTCCGGATCAGCATATTCAAAAGCGATGCCTGGCGTTCCGTGATCATCATTGCCATCGGCTGTTGCCTCCTTTGGTTCTATGCCCGCCAAAAACTCAAAACGAACATTTTTGTCCTCCTGGTTACTTTGCTCTGCCTGGGAGATCTGTGGATGGTCGACAAACGTTATTTGAATTCCGATTCGGAGATCAGCAGGCAACAGGTGAAGAACTACAGCTCCTTTTTTCCGCAAACCGCCGCCGATATCGAAATACTGAAAGACAGCGATCCGCATTACCGTGTTTTCAATGCTACCGTCAACTCGTTCAACGACGGCACCACCTCCTATTACCATAAATCCGTAGGGGGGTATCACGCAGCCAAGCTAAAGCGTTATCAGGACCTGATCGAATACCACCTGTCCAAAGGGAACAGGCAGGTATTCAATATGCTCAACACAAAATATTTCATTGTTCCGGGCGCGGATAAAAGGCCTGTTGCCCAATTAAATCCGGAAGCAATGGGGAATGCCTGGTTCGTGGATTCTGTAAAATGGGTCGATAATGCAGACGAGGAGATCGCGGCGTTGAATGATTTCGAACCGGCCTCCGTGGCTGTTATCGATAAAAGATTCTATCCGGAATTAGGGGACAAGCCGATTGCCCGGGACACAAACGGAAGCATACGACTGACTTCCTATAAACCCAACGAGTTACAATATGCCTCCCGTTCCTCGTCCAATGAATTCGCCGTGTTTTCCGAAGTCTTCTACGGCTCCGGCTGGAAAGCAACGATCGACGGGGAGGAAGTCCCCATCGTAAGGGTGAATTACATTTTACGGGGCATCTATGTTCCTGCCGGAATGCACGAAATTGTCATGACCTTTAAACCTGCGTCTTTAAAAGTAACGGAAGGTATCGGTACCGGCGGATTGGTCGTTCTCTTCCTGCTGACGGGCGTAGTGATCTTCCGGTACATCAAAAAGAGCAGGAACGGTTAGAGAAATTTAAACAACCTTTCAGGCTTTCTCCAGGTAATCGAAAAGCTCGCCGATCCCTTTTTCAAGGGGCCAATCGGGCGTATAACCGGTGGAAAGAAGTTTTTGATTGTCTATGATATAGCGGGCCGTATGTTCCGGTTGCCGCTCTTTGGGTTTTATCCTGACCGGGATCTCGCTGTTGTAGCGCGACCGATAAACAGCCTGTATTTTATAAGCGAGCTCTTCGATGGTCCAAGTGGTTCCCGAGCTTACCTGATAAACCCCTTTGCGGGGATCCCGGAGGATGTATTTGACCGCTTTGCACACATCCCGGCCGTGTATAAAATCCCTTTGCGGGGTGCCGTCGGACAGTAAAACGATCTCCTTTTTTTCATACGCCATGCGGCACAGGTCGTTGATCACCAACCACCAGCAATTATTTTCCCGAAATACCGGGGAGCCGTAACTGTTGGTCAACCGGATCGCTATGCACTCCACCTCCGATGTGTGGTTGTAGTAGGCGCACAACTCCTCTCCCAAGGCATGGGTCAAGGCATAGGGCGTCAAGGGATTCAACGGCTCCTCTTCGGTTATTTTCCTGCTCCCGGGCGATCCGTATACATGGACGGTGGACAAATAGATAAAGCGTTTTAAACGGTGTTTGGAGAATATATGGAGAAGGCTCCACACAGGGGTTGTATTCACCGACGCCACCGCCGACGGCATCCCTTCGTTGGAATCCCGGTGATCTAAGGAAACCAGGTGTATCAGTATGTCATAGTCCCCCGCTTCCGCCACACGCTCCAAAAACGCCTCATCCCGGACATCCCCGGCGATCACCTGCTCCAATTTCGAACGCCACTCCGCGTCACCGGCTATTTCCGGATAACAAAGCGCCGTCACCCGAAAGCCCTCTTCCGCTAAGTACTTGCTTAACCTTGCCCCGAGATAGCCGTTGCCGCCTGTGATCAACACCTTTTCCATTACCAGCGGTAATTTAGATCGTTTAACTCCAATCGCACGATCTCTTCCGGGTCGTGCTCCATATCCGCTATGTTCAAAAGCAGGTTGGGTGCACCCGCCAATCCCTGGAAAGCAAACCAAACCCGGGGAGGAACGGTCAAACGGGCGTAGTGATCCCGGGAGAGCACGAACTCGTTGTAGAGCCCCCGGGTGGGACTCTGCTCCCGGTCGTCGTACAGCACAAATTTTATTTCGCCCACGGGAACGACCAAATTAAGCGTCATCCGGGTGTGCATTTTCCACGGTTTGATCTCTCCCGGATGGATCGTCGAAAAATAGGCTTCCCCGAATCGCTTGTATCCGGCTTCGCTCTCTTTCATCGCATGGAACACATCTCCTTTCTCGTTAAAGATCTGTTTCAGGGGAGTCAGGATGACCCCGTCGATGATCCCTTCTTTCCCTATTTCGTCCATATCCGCTCTTTTTGGGCTGCCCGGATGCAGTATTCGCGGATCTGACCGACCGTATGGTCATACATCTCCCGGCCCTCTTTGTAAAAACGGTAATACCACTCTCCCGTGTACCGGATCAGTTCCTCGTAACTCAACACAGGTATCCAGTGCAGATGGTGCAAGGCTTTGTCGCAATTCAGTTTCAACAGGCCTGCTTCGTGGAATTTTCTGTCGCCGGTCACGCGGTACGCTTTCCCGGGATCGATGCGCCAGGTTTTGCTCAGATCTTTCAGGATATCCTCTACGGTATGGGT
Organism: Culturomica sp.; assembly: GCA_031271755.1. GTDB lineage: Bacteria > Bacteroidota > Bacteroidia > Bacteroidales > Marinifilaceae > UBA944. The sequence goes on along the minus strand of JAISVB010000075.1, from coordinate 26,556 downwards.
CTGGCTGTCGTCGGGACCAAAGTTGAAACTCTCCCCGTTGAATTTCGGATCTTCGTGCAGCATCTGCCCCAACAAAAGATAGCCGCTCAAAGGTTCTAACACGTGCTGCCAGGGGCGCGTTGCGCGGGGGTTGCGGATTTCCACAGCCTCCTCCCTGCTCCAGGAGCGCATGGTGTCCGGAACGATCCTGTCCAACGCCCAATCTCCTCCGCCGATCACATTCCCCGCCCGGGCCGTTGCCACGCGGATGTTCGAATCCGGTTTTTTAAAGAAAGAGTGGTAATACGATTTGAAGATCACCTCCGCGGCCCCTTTGGAACCGCTGTAAATATCCTTTCCTCCCAACGCATCCGTCTCTTTATATCCCCACACCCATTCCACATTGTCGTAGCATTTATCCGAGGTGATGATGACGGCCGTACAGGGCTTCGCATAGAGCCGCAACGCCTCCAATACGTGGGTGGTGCCCAGTACATTCGACAGAATGGTGTCTACCGGCGCCTGGTAGGAAACGGAAACGATCGGCTGCGCCGCCAGGTGGAATACAAAATCCGGTTCGACGGCGTCGATCCGTTCCTTTACCGTAGCGAGATCGCATATATCTCCGAAGGCATGGTGTACTTTTTTCAAAAGTTCCAACTCCTCGAAAACAGAGGGCTTGGTGGGAATGTCTACGGAGAGTCCGTATACATCCGCCCCTAAGGACAACAGCCAGGCCGAAAGCCAGGAACCTTTGAATCCCGTGTTACCGGTGATCAATACTTTTTTCCGGCGATAGGTGTCGCCGAACAGCTTTACATCTACCATTTTACCCAGGGTGCTTTGTTGTTTTTACAGAGATCGTTCAGCAGGGCGTATTCGCGCGAGGTGTCCATCGGTTGCCAGAATCCCTCGTGTTTAAATACTTTCAACTCTTTTCCGGCGACCAACTTTTTCATCGGTTCCTGTTCGAGCATGACGTTCTCCTCCGGGCGCAGCAGATCCAGAAATTCCCGTTTACACACAAAAAAACCGCCGTTGATGAAGCCTCCGGTGGCTTGCGGCTTTTCGTTGAAGCCTTCCACCGTTACACCGTCATCCCCGATCCCCAGCTCTCCGAACCTGCCGGGAGGCCGGACGCCTGTAACCGTAACCAGTTTCCCGTGCGATTTGTGGAATTCCACCAATTTCCGGATGTCAATGTCGCCCACCCCGTCTCCGTAAGTCAGCATAAAATCTTCGTCGTTCCCGATGTATTTCTCTATCCGTTTCACACGCGTCCCGGTCAGGGTGTCCAGGCCGGTTTCCGCCAGCACGATATTCCAACCTTTTTCGTCCAAAGGAACGTCAGGGATCACCCGCTCGGATTGGGTACCCAATGTCAGCAGGATATCGGACTGGCGGTATTCGTAATTCACAAAGAAATCTTTGATGACGTCGCTCTTATACCCCATACACAGGATAAAATCATGATAACCGAATTCGGCATAGTATTTCATGATGTGCCACAAAATGGGCTTTGTTCCGATCGGTATCATGGGTTTGGGGATATCCTCGGACACATCCCGGATCCGTGTGCCGTAACCGCCGCAAAGTATGACTGTTTTCATCTGTTCCCGTTTTTATAGACCGTAAGATAGTAAGACATGTAAGACCGTAAGATCATGTTAGTAGTGCTTTTTTAACTCTTTTTCCCGATCGACTTTCCGGGCAAAAACTATTTTTTTGAAAAAATATTCCAAAAAACCGATCCCGTATCCGAACAGTTGTGTAAAGCTAACGAATATTGACAAACAAACCACCCGGAAGTTCCTGTTTTTTACAGCAGATTCTGTCAGTACGGTCAAAACAAAGAGCCCCAGCGGCAGAAGCGCCCACCTGCTAAAGAGGGAAGCAAGGAGCAGCAGCACGGTGCCGACAACAAAAAAGGCCGGCAAACAATGCACCCATTTCAACGAGTCCGGATGCTCCAGATAGAGATCGATACGGGCCATCCCGAATACTTTGACCTGTTTGTAAAAAGATTTGAATGTCACCCTTCTTTTGTGGTAAACGAACGCATCCTTGAAAAGTTTGACGGTAAAACCCGCTTCCCGGATCCGGAGGCTGAGGTCTACATCCTCTCCGAACATATCCCGGAATCCTCCCGTTTTTTGATATACTTCCCTCGAAAATCCCATATTAAAAGTCCGGGGATGGAATTTGTCCAATCCCTCTTTCCCCCCCCGGATCCCTCCGGTCGTCAGAAAAGAGGTCATGGAGTAGTTGACCGCTTTCTGGAAATCGGAAAAAGAGGCGTGCGCGTTGTCCGGCCCTCCGTAGCAATCCGCATACGCCTGTTCCAATCTTTTGGTCACGATGGTGAAGTATGCTTCCGGAATAATACAGTCGGAGTCAAAGAAAACAAAGTAATCCCCCTTTGCCCGCTCCATACCCAGATTGCGGCGCTGGCTCCTGCCGGTTCCCGGTTCAAAGTAATACCGGATATCCAACCGATCCCGGTACTCCTCCACAACCCGGTCGCATTTCAGGGAAGAGGCATCTTCCATGATCAATACCTCAAAATCCTTGCAGGATTGCACGGAAAGGCTTTCCAGCAATTCTTTTATTTCGTCCGGCCGGTTATAGACCGGTACTATAATGGAAAAACAGGCCATAATCCTCTATACATTATACTTGCTCAGTGCTAACATCCATTTCAGGGATCGTAAAAGAAACGAAGAATCACCCGACAAGATCCGGTCTATGAATCGAAAAGAGAGCCGTTTCTTGTAATAACTATTGGTCTTGTAGCTCTTGTCTATCTCCAGTAATTGCGTTCTGATCTGACGGATGACCTGTTTATCCGGCCGTTCGGCATTGATCAAATAATTTAAAGCGGCATGTACATACCCCTTCCTGAAATAGAGGTTATGCACTTCGTCTTTATACGCTTCGTAGCAGCCTCTCTTTTTATATTCTTCCACGATCAAACGGGAAACAGCCATTTTATCTTTGTATTTCGATCCGTTTTTTTCGGTCATGGTAGAACCGGAACGTATGAAATAATTGAACAGGGGGGAGCGCACACAGGCGATCCGCCCGGCGTACAACAACATCAACGGATCGATCAGCATGTCCTCGTAGCGAAGATGAGCCGGGAAACGGATGTCGTGCTCCACAAAAAGAGAACGCTTGTAGATGTAGCGTTGGATAAAAGTCACGTGATTGACTATCATCTCCTTTCTTTTCGCAGGGGTTATTTCGCCCGCCGGGAGAAAATAGGTTGCCGAGTCCTTTGTTGTCTTTCCCGTTTCCGATACCTGTTTCCGAAAACAATAGCACATGTCCGCATTGTTTTTTCGAGCTTCCCGGTACAGTTGTTCGTACATCTCCGGTTCCGCCCAGTCGTCGCTGTCCACAAAACCGATATACTCCCCCCGGGCGGCTTCAATGCCTAAGTTCCTGGCGCCTCCCTGGCGCTGATTGACGCCCGAATGAAGGACTTTTATTCGATCGGGGTGTTGCTGTTCATACGCTCTCATCACAGCTAAGCTATCGTCGGTAGAAGCATCATCGACCAGAATGATTTCAATCTCCGGCAATGTTTGCTGCAACAGGGAGCGGATACTCTTGTGTAAGAGATCGGCCGTATTGTAAACAGGAACAATGATCGAAACCTCGGGCTTATGCATAAACAGTATCTTTTAATTCGATCTTACCTTGTGATCCCATGATTTTCAACACATTTTCTATTCGATGCAAAAAAGTATGCTCGCGATAGATGATTTCGTGCGCTTTTTTTGCATTTTCACACTGATCATGCGTCAGGGCACGATCGATAAGGGCTATTAACTCCTCTTCGTTGTGATACAATCCAACCTCACCGTGCGGAAAGATCGACTCTATGTATGGATTGGCATCACAAATCTGGTAAGCGCCTGACCCGCAAATTTCATATACTTTGGGATTGGCTCCATTTTGTTGTGTTTCGTGGTGAATGTTCAACACCACTCGGGCTTTATTGTACAACCGGTTTACTTCCGAAGGCGGAATATTTTTATTTTTAAATATACTTCTCTTCTCCCGAAACAGCCATTTCAGCGTATTTTTATAATACGGTTTATACACGCCGTATACCGTTATTTTTTTATCCCGGAACCTTTCGATCACCCTCTTGATATACCGGACTCTTCTGTAGTACTTATAAAGGTTCCCGACAAAAAGAATATCCAGTTCCTTTTCACCTTCTACGATGTAATAGACACTCTCATCACAGGCTTGCGGCAGGAACCAGGCTTTTTTCCCCTCTTCCGATAAACTTTTTACGTCTTCGCATTCGTAGCAAAAAAACGCATCGACATGGTCTATGTGTTCCCGGCAATCCGGATAACGGGACAGTGCGTCGTACATCCAAACAGCTACTTTGCTTTGCTTCCTGAAAGTGTCCAGTGTTTGGGCATGTAAAATCTCACCATTCAAGATAAAAACCAGATCCGGACGTATCCGGTCGAATCTGCCGATGATATATTTGTTGTATTTATCAGCGGCTCTTTTTCTCAGTTTAACCTTGTTGCACGAGAATTTGTGACGCCATTTCAACAACCCCCTGAAAGGGTGTATCGGACTGTCGTATGTTTCGATCACTACCTGATGCCCCAAGTTTGCAAAAGCGCTCGCCACACTATCCTGATAGCCGAAAAATGCAGTTGAAATAATCAAAACCTTCATATGCTACTCCCGAGATATTAGCGATTCAAAGGCATGCCTGTCAAATTTTTCATAAACAGAAATATTCGAAACAACCTTTTCTTTTAAATAAATAGCATGCAGCTCCCGGATACTTTCAAAAAGATAGACATTTGGCAAACTGAAATAGTCGGAGAGATGCTTATAATCACATGCCTTATAGATCGCAATTTTTGTCCCAAAGTGAAGCGCTTCGAAAAAAACCGTAGAATAGATCATGACCGCCAACGTCGAACGATGAAGCAATGTTTTTATGTCGACTTCGTTGTTGATGAGCCGGATGGTTGAATAGGGTAAAAACAGTTGCTGCAAACGCTCGTGACAAAACGATTCGGAAGGCCGGGTTTTGTATATAATTGTAAGAGACGGATACTGTTTGGCTAATTCTACCGCCAAACTTGCCAATTGCTCGACATGCAGTTGGGAAGATACGATGAGTATACTTCCGTCCTCAGGTATATTTTCCATTTTATCTGCATAGTAATCGTTCCCGACAGAGGCAAAGGTTGTGGGGTTGTGCAATTGATCGTTCCAAAATTTGCCCATCGTCAAATAATAGTCCGGCACAATGATGTGGGATTTTCCGGTGATAAAATCCGGATAGGAAAAACCGAATGTTTCCCGGGTCAAACTCCCGTGCTGTGTTTCGTATGTTTTTATTCCCAACGATTTAGCTGCTAAAAGCCGGCCTTTATAAATATCTTTGGATATATAAAAGATCCTCTTGGGGTTTTTCCACTTAAAATAAAACCGATAGTATCTGTATTCCTGAAGGAATTGAGTATATTCTTCATTTAATTCCGCATAAGAAAAACCATCCACCCCAAAACTCTCCTCAAAAGCCCTGCTCACTTTTGTATAAAAATCCAACGGCAAAACGGCTTTTCTCCTAAAAAGCAATTTATAGCATCTTACAAAATCAAATTCGATCCTGTTTTGGTATGGTAACGACGGTTTTATATCTTCGACGATCAGACTGTCTTTCGACAACACCTCTATCATTTCCTGTTGGGATTTGTCATAGAATTTTCCCGATTCATTTTTATACCGGGAAAATGAGAAAAAGATGTTGTTTTTTTTGTTGAAGAGGAACGAAAAGGCGGATTTTATCAAAAGGGGCAAAACAAAACACAGATTTTTAAAAGAATAATCCATTTTTTTACCCAACGAAGGTCGATAAAATGCCAGAATAACGGCCTTGTACCTGATCACATCCCACAACGGAAAACCCTCTGCGGACAGATCATCAAAAAGAGAGTGCTTCCTCTCCATTTCAAAAAATCGATCTATATCGAAATCCATTGATTCGTTACGTTATCGGGAGCAATTTCTATCTTTCTTAATAATCAAACAAATCTGATCGCCCCGATCCGATTCATTTAATTGTTTGGTCAATTTTCGTAAATATTTCGATCGTTTCCCCGAGAAATTATACCTGGTATCATGTAATCCGTATCCGTACCGGTATCTTTCCGAATACAGAAACTGATTGCTCGTCGAATCATTTATCACACTTTCAACATGCAATCCGTGTAAATTTAATAAATACTCTATGCTTTTCCTTGTGTGCAGGAACAAATGTCTCGGAGCATCCAATTGAAACCAATCCATTCCGTACTCCTCAAAGGCGTACGAATCAATGACAGGTATACGAATCAAAACGGTACCGCCGGATTTCAACCGCTTTTTCAAACATTCCAAGACTTCGTGGGGCAAATCCATGTGTTCAAAAGAGTGATGAAGCATGATCAGGTCATATTCACCCGTCAGATCGTATAGACTCTTCTTGTCAACTTTATAATTGCGCTCTACAATATCTTTTTCAATAAAAGGATCCGCCCCATGTAGATTCTTATACCCCAATAGAGAAAGTCTTTTTAACAAAATTCCCGAACCGCAGCCAACATCAAGAATCTGCGACTCTTTATTCAAATGAAGTTTGGAGATCCACGTGAAATAGTATTCGTAATACTCTTTAAATCGGGCGGCTATTCTTCCTATCGGATCGGTTATGCCCATTTTCGACAGCGCCACATGTTTTAAAAGATGATCCTCAAAAAAAGACTTGATCTTACCGGTAAAACTCTGCCGTCTGGAAAACGAATAATAATCCGAAGCATAAAATTCCGACATATCCGATATATTCTCTGCTAATTGAAGACAACCGCATGCAGAACACTTGATGTATTTGAAAGGTTTCTCCGTACCAAACATTTTCTCATTCACAAATACTATTTCCGTATCAGAACTGTCACATATTTTACACAGGTATACCTCTGCCGTCATATCGTATTAATTAAATCCCAACTTAAAGGCTTTCCCTTTGTTATATCTGCTTTCGCTTTTTTACCCAATATATCGAAGAAATACCTGGGATGTAATCCATCCGCCGGCCGTATCACTTTTACATTCTCTTTCGTAAACACTTCTCCTGCTTTTATCTCTTTGGAGGCATAAACGGAACGCTTAAAGATCCGGCTGTTTTTTTCCGCTTCCAATACGTCGTGCGATACCTTCCCCAGTGCCAAATAAGCGCGATTCACCTCTTCCACCAACATTTTCATCTCTTGCGGCTCCATGGAGAAAGCGCTGTCGACACCGCCTTCGGCGCGGCTCAAACTAAAATGCTTTTCAATGACCGTTGCGCCCAAAGCAACGGATGCGACGGAAACACCTATTCCTAACGTGTGGTCGGAAAGGCCGACCTTACAATCGAACAACTGTTTCAAATGCGGGATCGTGAGCAGATTGGTGTTTTCCGGTGTAGCCGGATAGGTGCTGGTACATTTCAGCAAGGTCAAATCCGTGCAACCGTTTTCCCGCAAGGTATTCACCGCTTCTTCGATCTCTGCCAACGTAGAAGCACCGGTCGACAGGATCACCGGCTTTCCCGTTCGGGCTACGTATTTGAGCAGCGGAATGTGGTTGACTTCGAACGAGGCGATCTTGTAGATGGGATTGTCCAATGTTTCCAGAAAATCGACGGCGGTTTCGTCGAAAGGGGTGGAGAAACAGATCAATCCTTTCTCTTTTGCCCGGTCGTAAACAGGCTTGTGCCACTCCCACGGCGTATGGGCTTCCTGATACAGGTCGTACAGGCCGCGTCCGTTCCACAATGATTTGGGGTCGTGAATGGTATATACGCCGGGCATAGTCATCGTATCGGCGGTATAGGTCTGTAACTTTAACGCCTGAACGCCGGATTCCGCGGCAGCATCTACAATGGCCAAAGCCCGTTCAAGACTTTGGTTGTGATTGCCGGACATTTCGGCGATGATGAAAGGACAAACAGTATTCATATACGCTCCGTAGCTTTGTAATATAGAAAATCGTTTTTATCCCCATGTACCTGAAAACCCAAACGGTCAAAAATTTTTCGGGAAACCTGATTCGTTGATTTGACAACGGCATTTATAACAGGCACCTCTTTTTCCGTTTTAAGAAATAATTCCAATCCCATTTTTACCACAGAAAGCCCTATGCCTTTGCCTCTGTTTTCTGCAGCAACAAAATAACTGACGGTTGCCTCCTTCAGGATCCTGTCTATGTCGAAACGTATTTGTCCGACCGGTGTTTCACCCTGTTCCAACACCCAAAGACAGGTATCTTTTGATGCTGCCTTTTTTGCAAACCATACGCAATGCTCGTTGTAGTCGATTTGCGCCGGTGAGAGGGCATTTTTTCGTTCATCGGGATCATTCGCCCAGTGAAAATACAGATCGCAATCGGCCGGACGGGCTTTTCTCAGTCGTAATTGACGTTCGTTATGTAGCTTTTTAAAAATAGACCTGATCCGGGATCCCGATCGCCCGTCAAAATAGTTTCGTTGTATTTCGATGCTTTGCTGCACAACGAACGGATCGTTGATAAACATGTCGGCAACATCGAAAGCAATGCCGTTCTTTGTGCAAAATGCATAGATGTCTTTTTGATTATCTGCTGTTTTCTTTAAGTATAACTCGCCTCCTTTTTTGGACAGATACTCATAAGACACCGTACTGGGCGAACAAACGGCATACCTGCATCCGGACATGGTATCGGCCATTTCCTGTGCCGAAAGAGTGTTGAAAATTTCGATGTTCAACCGGGAAGATCGCTGAAACTCTATCAAATCCGGCCGGTGCCCGAATGCATCCCCGATCACCACACAGCATGGATGTGGAAACTGTTTGTCTTCCAATAATTTTAAAATTTGCAGCGTAGCATTCTCTTTATCAGCGCCGCCTAAGCAGACCAGTAAAGACGATGCCCCGTCCTTTTCGGTCCGGTGTAAAAATTCAGGCCTCAGTAAAGCGTAATCCGGCCCTAAGAACAGACAGGAGTACGGAGCAATGGAATAGGCTTCTTTCGGAATGCCGCCTGCATGATTGATGACGACATCCGCCACAAAATGCTTATGGTGCATATCGTCGATGCAGACCAATTTGCAGCCTTTGTTTTTGATGGCTCGCTGGTAATCCGTATCGTAAAAATAATTGTCTAAAACCACGATCTCGCCGCCCGAAAGAAGCGATAGAAATGCGTCAAAATGCTCATCGGATCCGGGCAGTTCGATCACCTCATGACAAACTTTGCGCGCTTCCGTGTCCATATAATCCGTTAAAAAACGAGTGGCGAAAATGCAATCGAACTCCTCTTTCAGCATCTCTGCCAAAGCAAGACTCCGGATCACATGACCCAAGCCGATCTCCGAATTGCCGTCGGCTCGAATATATACAATGGGTTTAGCCATTTTTGTGCACGAGTTGGTACTTGAGTTCCGCCAATTGCCAATCGGTTTCGTTGTCTATATCCTGCCCTTCAAGTTCACTCAGGATGATCCCTCCCGAATTGGAGGTAAACAATGTCTTTTCCCGGAATAAGACCTCCGTTTTAAAAAAGTAGAACTGGCCGGCATCGTGGTAAGCTGCCGGCAAATCCTGTGAACGTGCATGCAGGTATTCCGGATAATTCATGCTCAGTTTTCCGTCTTCATTTTTCAACGAGCGCCACACCGGATAACCGAACGGCATGACCGGGAACACCGACAGGTAGTTTTTTTGCACCAGAAGGGCGAAGGCTTCTTTCAGTTTCTCCGGCGTCACAAAAACGGCCGTAGGATAGAGGCAGCAGGCATGGTCGAAACGCCGACCCATTTTTTCATAGCCGTGAATAACTTCGATCAAAGCATCTGCGGTCGTCGCCACATCGGACGATGCAGCTTCACTGCGCAAAAAAGGGATACGGGCGCCGTATTGTTCGGCTACCCTTGCAATTTCCGCATCGTCCGTCGAAACCATTACCTCATCGAACAGTCCGGAAGCAGCCGCCGCTTCGATCGAGTAGGCTATGACCGGCTTACCCAGAAACGGTTTGATGTTCTTTTTCGGAATGCGTTTGCTTCCGCCACGGGCCGGAATGATGGCGATACGCTTCATCACACAACCTCTTTAATGGTCCGGATCACATATTCCACCTGTTCGTCCGTCATGCTCGGGTACATCGGAATACTCAGACATTGCCGGTAATACTGTTCCGCATGAGGCAAACTTCCCGTTTTGTATCCCAACGACCGGTAATAGGGCAATGTATGGACGGGAATGTAATGGATTTGGGTAAAGATCCCTTTTTCCCTTAATGTATCATATACCTTTTTCCGGCCGGATACTTTGAGAATGTATAAATGATAGGCATGTCCGACGGATCCGGAAGGTTTGATGGATTCAACAACACCCTCAAAAGCCTCATCGTACCGTTTGGCGATTTCCAGTCGCCGTTTTATCCCTGCTTCCGCCCGTTTCAGTTGTGAAATTCCAAGGGCTGCATTCATTTCGGGAAGCCGGTAATTGTGTCCGAGCGTCTGCATTTCGTAGTACCAGCCTCCGTCGTTCCGGCTCATCAGATCCGGCTCTTTTGTAATTCCATGCGAACGCAGCAGGAGTAGTTTCCGGTACAAAGATTCGTTGTTGGTCGTGATCATACCGCCTTCCCCGGTCGTGATGTGTTTGACCGGATGAAAAGAGAAAACGGTCAGGTCCGAAAACTTTCCATTTCCACACAACTGTTTTGTACCCGAAGAATCGACGAAATAGCCCCCGGGGGCATGACAGGCGTCTTCGATGATCCACAACCCGTATGTATCGGCAACTTTGCGTAAATGCTCCATATCGACCGGATAGCCCGCGAAATCAACGGGGATAATTCCCTGATAGGTGCCGGCCGGGGCCTGTTGCACTAATTTTTCAACGGCCGGGATGTCGATCAGGGCGGTTTGCGGATCGATATCGGAAAAAACGACCTCTCCGCCGCAATAACGGATGCAGTTTGCCGAAGCTGCAAAGGTAATGGGGGTTGTGATCACTTTACTTTTTTCATTCACCCCCAACACCAGAGCGGACAAGTGAAGGGCAGCCGTTCCATTCATCACGGCTACCGCGTATTTTGCTCCGACATAAGCAGCAAACTTCGTTTCAAACTCCTCTACCCGGGGCCCCTGTGCCAGGAAATCCGACAGCAGGGTATCGTGAACGGCCTGTATGTCCTCCTCGGCTATATAGTGTCTTCCGTAAAAAATGGGTTTCATGCGTTGTATTTTTCTCTGTATGGTCGTTTCAATTGAAATCGGCATCCACGTATTTTCGTATCTTTTCTCTCAGGGTCTCTACCGTTTCCCATTGTGTATTGGTGCCCGAATTGTACCTGAATCCCGGCGTAACCATTTTCGCCCGATAATGATCCGTAAATTTATCCGTATTGGCTCCGGAAGGCAATATGGCATAGTATTGATCGAATTCGATGGTGTTGTAGGAATCGCTTTCGGTGATCATCTCTTCGTGCAGCTTTTCGCCCGGACGAATGCCCACATAATCCAATTCGGCATCCGGAGCAATGGCTTTTGCAAGTGTTTCGATGCGATAAGAGGGTATTTTGGGAACGAAGATCTCACCGCCCAGCGCATTTTCAATGGCGTACATGACCATGGCAACGCCTTCTTCGAGCGAAATGTTGAACCGGGTCATCTCTTTGTGGGTGATCGGAATAACTCCTTCTTTGCGCTTGTTCATAAAGAACGGGATGACCGAACCGCGCGAACCCATCACATTTCCGTAACGGACGACGGAAAAGCGGATATCCCGCCCTCCTTTGATGTTGTTGGCCGCAATGAACAATTTATCGGAACACAATTTGGTCGCTCCGTACAGATTGATCGGAGCCGCCGCCTTGTCCGTAGAGAGGGCGACCACAGCTTTGACCCCTGTTTCCAAAGCGCTGTCGATCACATTCTGCGCCCCTCCTATGTTGGTCTTGATGCATTCGTCCGGATTGTACTCGGCGGTCGGGACCTGCTTCAAGGCGGCGGCATGAATAATGACGTCTATCCCCTGGCAGGCTCTTTTCAAACGGGCAAGATCCCTGACATCCCCGATAAAAAAACGGAGTTGCGGATACAGGTGGTGCGGGTAACACTGCGCCATTTCGAACTGCTTCAATTCATCCCGTGAAAAGACAACGATCCGCTTCACTTCCGGATAATTTTTCAGGATGGTTTCCACGAATTTTTTTCCAAAGGAACCGGTTCCTCCGGTTATAAGAACAGATTTGTGGTTCAGCATGTTAAATTATTTATTTAGAGGATCAGAGTCTGTCTAAACCTCATCGGAAAAACAAAGATAGTAAAATTCACAGCGATTTTTTGGCTTTTTCAAAGAAACGATCCACGAGCCGGTTAATTTCTTCGGAAATCCGTCCGTAATAGATCAGCAGCGCACCTGCGAAGAGTGTCACCGCAGATCGGAGGAGGCCATCTGCCCAGGGGTTTTGCAACCGGAAGCCGGAAGAGTTGAGGCCGATCAGCAATGCAAAAAGGAGGAGTACCTTTAAGGTGCTTTTTGTGTAGGGGTTTCCTTTGACCTTTTTCAACACGATCCACTGCTGCACGGAGTAGGAGAGCAACGTGGTGAGCGCGGTGGCGACGGCAGCACCGGTAATTCCCAGGTGAGGGATCAGCCACAGATTGGTCAGGATCCCGATGCCGATGATAAAAAATACGAAATAAAGATTCCAGTAGTAGTATTTGGAAAAGCTGATCAACTGTCCGCCGAAATTCAGTGTTACCTCCGTCAATTTGGCCATTCCCAGGAAAAAAACGACCCATTTCCCCCCCGCATAAAGAGCGCCGTTGGGCAGCAAGGCAAAGATGGTGTCTATATTTACCCAGAGCAGCAAAAAGATCATTCCGCCAGCCAGTAATTGGTGGAGAGAAACTTTTTGGTACAACGTATTCGAGGTCGCGAAATCTCCGTTTTTCAGGGCTTCGGCGGCCAGCGGTGCGGAAATGGCAGCGATGGAACGGGAGGGGATCTCCACGATCACAGCCATGTAGGTCGCGATCCGGAAAATACCGGAATAGTTGTACCCCATCTCCGAACTGATCATAAACAGGTCGAGCTTGGCCAGGATCGTCCCTCCCAGCGCACCGGCCACTAAGTAAGCCGTATACCGCAGCATCTCTTTTCCCAATGCAGGCGGAATGGGCCGGTATCTCATGGAAACCGGGGCGATCCGGCAAACATAGACAAAGGCCGCCAGCAAAACCAGGCCGTAAACGGCGATCATGCCCAGGATCAATCCGCTCCGGTTGATGAAATGGTAACCGTACAACAGGTAGACCGCCAACATCAACAGCCGGACTAAAACTTCCCGGTTGAATTTGGGGACGACGATCCGCCTGTTCACTGTCGAATAAGTTTCAAAAACCTGTAAGTAGGTTAGAAAGAGGATCAACGGAATGATCCAGTAGAAATAACCGGTAAATGCCGGAGAACTTTTGGCTAAAAAATCGATGATGGGCTGTTTGAACAGGAGGTAAAGCGGAACAAAGACAAGCGATCCGACTACCGGCAGGGCGACAATGTAAAAAAAGAAGCCGCCGTGTGTGTGTTCCCTGTTTCTGAAGTAGGGAAAATAACGGATGATAGAAGAGGAGGTGCCCAATTGGCACAGAACGGCGAACAGGATACCGATCTCTATAATGACACTGGTCAGGCCGATGTCTTCGGGGGACAGGAAACGCGTGATGATAAAGAATTGGATCAGGAATCCGATAAAGGCCCCGGCGTATGTGACAATTATTCCCTTGATGCTTTGACGGATCACAACCCCCATGCTCGCTGTTTTTGAAAAATTACTGCATCAGTTCCGGAGTGGTATCCACCCACTTGTAAAGTTTATCGCCTCTTCGGATCTTTTCGGGAACCGGCATGGAGAATACCGCTCCTTTCTGCACCTTGTCCACCGGCTGAAGGTCGTACCGGATCTCTTCCGCCTGCAGGTGAAGCGCTCCGGTCGTCGGGCCGGTGATCAGGATCTCCTCCCCTTTCTCTAAATCGTAAGACTCCAATTTAAACTCCCCCACACCCAACCGGTCGAAATAATTTGTTACTTTCCCGATGGCTATTTTCTTTTTGGTCGCCCCGGAACCGTAGACAGCACTCCACTCTCCCAGACGTTGTCCCAGGTAATATCCGTCCCAAAAACCCCGGTTAAATACGGTCAAAAGCCGCTCCTTCCAAGCCGCGATCTTCTCTTCCGTGTAATTCCCTTCGACAACTGCGTTCAATGCCTCGTTGTAGCAACCGCAAACCGTTTTCACGTATTCCGCGGGCCGGGCCCTTCCCTCGATTTTGAACACCCGCACGCCCGCTTCCGCCAATTTGTTGATAAAACCGATGGTGCAGAGGTCTTTGGGGGACATGATGTACTGGTTGTCCACCTCCAACTCGATCCCGTCTTCTTTGTCCGTCACGGTATACGCCCTCCGGCAGATCTGGTAACAACTTCCCCGGTTGGCGGAAGCGTTCGCTTCGTGCAGGCTGAGGTAGCATTTCCCCGAAACCGCCATACACAGGGCTCCGTGCACGAACATCTCGATCTGCACCGGCTCTCCGCCCGGGCCGCATAGATTTTCCTCCCGGATCCGCCTGTGGATACCGGCCACCTGCTCCAGATCCAGCTCCCGGGCCAGCACCACCACGTCGGCGTATTGCGCGTAAAAGCGGAGCGTTTCGTAATTGGTTATATTGCACTGGGTGCTGATGTGCACCGGCACCCCCACCGAACGGGCGTAGAGAATGGCAGCCATGTCCGAAGCTATGACGGCGGAAACTCCGGCGCTTTTCGCTGTGTCGATCACCTCCTTCATCCGCTCTATCTCCCCCGGATAGATAATGGTGTTTACGGTCAGATAGGCCTTTACCCCTTTCTGCCGGCACAATTCCACGATCCGGTGCAGGTCGTCTAATGTAAAATTGACGGACGAACGGGAGCGCATGTTCAACCCTTCGATCCCGAAATAGACCGCATCCGCCCCGCTCTGAAAGGCGGCGGAGAGGGATTCGTACGACCCGACGGGGGCCATGATCTCAAAATCGTTCCGGATTAGTTTGGCCATGCTTGTGCAAAGATCCCACAAAGATACGATTATTCCATGTAAAGATCTGCTTAAATTTTTCGCACAACGGGTTTTCACAAATAAACTGTTATTTTTGTCGGGAAAACTCAAAATTGGCGATATGATTAAAAATATGCGATTTCTTCTTTGGGGGATGCTTTTTTTAGGGACGTTCTTCTATTCGTGCCAGTCCGATGATCCCATGCCGGATCCCGAAACTCCGCCGGGGCCGGTCTGTGACACACTGGAATATCCCCACAAATTGGAGGTGATCTACTTCGTGCCGTCCGATGTGACGCCGAACCCCGGATACGAGGAGCGCCTGACCACGATATTGCGCGACTTTCAGGTCTGGGTGTGCAACTGGATGGAACATTGGGGCTACGGCTACCGCAGTTTCGGACTGCCGTTGCGCACCGACGGGATGGTCGATATTATCACCGTCCACGGCAAAGACCCGGTGTCGGGTTATCCTTACGACGGTGACCCGGCTTTGGATGGCCTGCAATCGGGCCCGGTGGTCAAAAAGATACAGGCCGAGGTCGATAAGCACTACGCGGCCAACAACCTGAAGTGGCGCAACGGGAGTGCGCGGGATGTAAGTGAACGCCACGTGCTGGTCATCATGGCCGTTAACTACAAGCATTCGAGCGTACCGTTCTACGGAACCGGACGGTGGTGTTTTGCGCTCGACTATCCGGATATGACCGCAGAAAACGAGTCGAAGCCCGGATCGTCAAACTACGTCGGAGGATTGCTTCACGAGTTGGGCCACGGGCTGAATATGTGGCACGTCGGACCGACCTATTCGCAGAAGAACAGCAGTGAATACGGCACTCCCCTTATGGGCCTTGGGAATATGAGCTATGCCAAAGCCCCGACTTTTCTCCACGAGGTAAGCGCAGCCACGCTTGCCAATTGCGAACTTGCTGCGACTGCCAAGGGAAGTGTCTATTACGACTACGACAACACCGACGGCAACGTTGCACAGCCCGAAGTGACTGTGGAGAACGGGGAGTGCACGGTAAGCGGCACGCTCACGTCAAACAAGGCGGCAACGGGCGTGGTGGTGCGTTTTACCCAATCGACCGAGGAGAATTTCCTGGGGCTTGCATCGTCGGGCTACACGAGCGTGGCTTTCTTGGCCAAACCGGTGAACAACCACTACGAGGTTACCTTTCCTGTCAGGGAGCTGACACCCGCGGGTGCTTCCCTGCGCATGGGCATCTCTGTTCTGCTCAGTAACGGCCTCGACAGGAGAATCGTACCCGAAGGGGTCTATAAGCTCTCCGGCCAGAACGGAGTTTACACGCTGACCACCAGCGCCATCAGCCGTACAGGATGGACGGTTACCACCTCGCAGCCGATACTGCCGGCATTCACGGCAAACCCGCTCGACGTCAACGCGCCCGCCAGTCTGGTCGACGGAAACCGCAACACCTGCCTGACCCTTGTGAAACCCGGGATGACATTCGGAGGCGTCACGGTGGATGCGAACGAACCTGTATGGGCCGTGATAGATATGGGTAAACCGACCACGTTCAACACGGTGCTGCTTGATTTCAGGCTCTATGCACCCCACGCCGCATGGCGCGCGAAAAAGGTATCGTTTCTCCAAAGCGACGACGGACAGAATTTCACGCTGATCAAGCAGGCCGCACTTGAAACGGCGGTGGCGCAACAAATTCAGAATGTTGTTCCGCTGGGCGCGTCCGTAACCTGCCGCTACCTGCGCATGACTTACGATGAGTGGGAGACGGCTTCGGGCAACGACGGCGGCGCGATGATATTCAGCGAACTTCAGTTGCAGAACAATTGACCGGTGCCCGGTGCCGATTCGCAAATACTTGCACTTTTCACCGTCATTTTGCTGTTTTTACGAAGGTTCTTTATACATTTGCCTTATTCGATTGCTAACCCTACAACTCTAAAAATATGAACGAGGAAGTAAAATTATTCATGGATGAGGCACAGGAACAGATGCACAACGCCCTCAACCACTTAGAAAGCGAACTGGCAAAGATCAGAGCCGGGAGAGCAAATCCCAAGGTGCTGAACGACGTCATGGTAGAGTACTACGGCACCCTGACCCCGCTGGCGCAGGTCGCCAATATCTCCGCTCCCGATCCCCGGACCA
Organism: Culturomica sp.; assembly: GCA_031271755.1. Lineage (GTDB taxonomy): Bacteria > Bacteroidota > Bacteroidia > Bacteroidales > Marinifilaceae > UBA944. Next base: position 9,283 of record JAISVB010000075.1, on the reverse strand, counting down.
TATCCATCCAGCCCTGGGAAAAACAGATGATCGCCCCCATCGAAAGAGCCATCATGAGCGCCAATCTGGGGTTTAACCCCGACAACAACGGGGAGACCATCCGGATCAGCGTCCCGCCGTTGACCGAAGAGCGCAGAAAGGATCTGGTAAAACAGGCCCGCACCATCGGCGAACAGGCCAAAGTCAGTATCCGGACAGCCCGCCGCGACGCCATCGAACAATTCAAGAAAATGGCCAAAGAGGGACTTCCCGAAGACGTGGCCAAAGATGCGGAGAACGAAGCGCAGAAGATGACCGACGCCTGCACGAAGAAGGTGGACGAGATGCTCCTGGCCAAGGAGAAAGACATTCTGACGATCTGAACACTGAAAATAACAGCAAACAAGGCCTCCGCAAAAGCGGAGGTTTTTTAGTTCAAATTCGGCACCTCAAGTTCACCGGGCAAAACCGGTTAAAAATCCGATTGTTGTTTCAGTTGTTCTGCGTAGAGGTCGACGCGGCGCATCTCCTGCGGGATGTTGATGCGCTGCGGGCAACGCGGCCGGCAAACGTCGCAACCGATGCAGCGGTCGGCTTGCCGCAATTTCGGGACGCTGCGGTCGTAGCCGATGAGGAATTCCCGGCGCGCCTGACGGTAGTTTTCATCGCGGGAACTTTTCAGCAGGCGTCCGGCGCTTACGCAACGGTTGTAGTGGCTGAAAACAGCGGGAATATTCAAGCCGTACGGGCAGGGCATGCAGTATTGGCACTCCGTACACTGGATGTAATCGGCATTGACTAAGATCTGTGTAACCTGTTCCAGCAGGCTGTTCTCCTGTTCGGTGATGGGGACAAGCGGCGAATAGGTGCGGAGATTTTCCTGCAAATGCTCCATGTAGACCATGCCGCTCAAGACGGTCAGGATGTTTTCGGGGGTTCCCGCGTACCGGAAAGCCCACGAAGCGGCGCTCTGTTCCGGGTGTACCCGTTTCATCAGGGTCAACGCCTGTTGCGGAACCCGGGAGAGCCGGCCGCCCAGCAAGGGTTCCATGATCACAGCCGGCACGTTTTTTTTCGACAACTCCGCGTAAAGGTACTCCGCATTGACATTCCGCCTGGGATCCGCGTGCCGCCAATCCTGGTAATTGAGCTGTATCTGGCAGAAATCCCACTGTATGTCCATGTTCAGAACGTGGTCGAACACCTCCTGTATGCCGTGAAAAGACCAGCCGAGGTTGCGGATCCGGCCGGCTTTGCGTTCCTCTTTCAGAAATTCCAGCAAGCCGTTGTCGATAAAGCGGGCGTTAAAGTCCGGGACACTTGAGCCGACCGAGTGCAGCAGGTAGTAGTCGATGTAATCCACTTGCAGTTCGCGCATGGATTTGCGGTACATCTCGATGCCTTCCTGAAGCGACCGGGTTCCCTGGCGGTGATTGGAAGCCTTTGTGGCGATAAAGAACTTTTCGCGCGGATGCCGCTTCAGGGCGATCCCCGTAGCGGTTTCCGACCATCCCTGCACATAGACCGGAGCGGTGTCGAAGTAGTTGACCCCGTGCTCAATGGCGTAATCCACCAATTGATTGACGGCTTCCTGGTCTACCTCTTCCCGGCCGTCCGCATTCTTCCGCAACGGCCAGCGCATACATCCGAATCCCAGCAGGGAAACTTTGTCCCCCGTGTGCGGATTGACCCGGTAGGTCATTTGACCGGCCGGCACCTCGCCGATCATTCCCCCTTCGGCCGACACTGTGTTGCCGGTTTTACATCCGTACAGGGCGGCAGTGGTGACGGCAGACCCGGTACCCAGCACTTTGAGGAACTCCCGGCGGTTGATCTCGTGTTTTATTTGGGGCTGATTTTTCTTTTCCATGCTCGGTAGTTGTTTGAATCGGCTTAAATGGAATGATGTCTTACATTTCCTTCTACATAAATGGCGCTGAAAGGACGCGCCGGGCAAAGGTTTTCACAGGCTCCGCAGCCAATGCACAACTCCTTGTCCACCACCGGTATTTTCAGTTTGGGATGATCGGGATCGCGCTCTATCAGGGTAATAGCGCCCGTGGGGCAGTGGCGTTGGCAACTGTCGCACGGAAGCCCGTCCCTGTTCACGACGCAATTGTCCGGGATCCAGATGGCCTGTCCGATCGAGATGGCCGACTTGTCTGCCGGCGTAATGGGCCGGATGGCTCCGGCGGGGCATACCTGCGAACACTCTACGCATTCGGGGCGGCAATAGCCCCTTTCGTAGGATATTTCGGGCTGCATAAAGACGGAGAATTTGCGGGAAGGGACGAGGATGTGGTTCGGACAGGCCGACACACACAACTGGCAGGCCGTACAATGTTGTTTCATGTGTTGGGCGCTCTCACACCCGGGCGGCATGATCGGCGTTTTCCGGTCGGGCACTTTTTTGTCCTCTATGGCGGCCAAACCGCCGTCCACCTGCAATTGCTGAGCTTTTACGGTAGCTGAAACGGCCAACAGGCCGAGCAGGGAGAGCAGGTTGCGACGCGACAGCCCCGGCGGCTCCGCTTCCCCGGCGGCTTTTTTTACCGCCCTGGCTCCGGTATATTTCAGGGCTCCGAACTTGCATTTCCCGATGCAGTTGAAACAGGCGACACACCGGCTGTGATCCACGGAAAAGGAGTGCGCTTCGATGCAGGAGGATTTGCACCCTCTTTCGCAGGCTTTGCATTGGGTGCATTTGTTTACGTCGATCACGATCCTGAACAGGGAGAAGCGGGAGAGGAAGCCCAAAAACGTCCCTACCGGACAGATGGTATTGCAGTAGCTCCTCCCGTGTTTCCAGGCGAGTATGACGGTTACGATCAACGTGACCAAGGCGATCCCGAAGGTCAGCCACCCCTTTACAAGCACCTCTGTGGAGTAAAAGGCGTAGCTGTCGATCTGTTCGGCCAGCAGCGCCAGCAGGTTATTTCCCCACCGGTAAAGGGGAGCTAAAAAATTGGCTGCCATGCGCCCGTAAGCGGCATACGGATCCAGCAGGGAAACAACTGTGCTCAAACCGGCCACTAAGGAGACAATGAACAGTCCCAGGATGCCGTAACGCAACAGGCTCTTGGCCGGGGAGTAGGAGAAACGGTTCTTCTTTCCTTTCCGGCGGGAGGAGATGCGGGATACCAGATCCTGGAATACCCCCAGCGGACAGATGACGGAACAGTAGATCCGCCCGAACAGCAGCGTCGCCAAAACAAGGGCGGCGAGGATGACCGCATTGACTGCCAAAACGGCCGGAATGAGCTGTATTTTGGCTATCCAGCCGAACCATACGTGTACGCTTCCTGTGAAATCAAGGAACAGCAGGGTAATCAGCAAGAAAAATAGTCCGGCAATTACCACTCTGATTTTCTTTAGCATAGCCTGTTTGTTTGGGTTATCGGATCTGTTCGTTTACTGTACAAATGTACTATAAATTTTAAACAGACTCTTATTCAGGAGGATTTTTGAATGCACGGATGTTTTTCCTTTCGTTATTCTGTATACTCTCGGGTAAATTTTTCCGGATGTTCCCGGAAGTTGTCGATCATGTGGTCAAGAAAGAAAAACTGCCCGCTGCATATAAAAATGCCGCCGAAAATCGTACTTTTGCAGTGCGAACAGAACAACCCAGGGCAACATGGAACTTTACTTCAACTTCAAAGAGACTTTCAGTGCATTTATTGTCTTATTTGCCGTGATCGATATATTGGGGGCTATTCCGATCCTCCTGACTTTAAAAGAGAACAACAGAACCATTAATGCGGGACAGGCCGCAGGCATCTCCTTCCTGATCCTGCTGATTTTCCTGTTCGTCGGGAACTACATATTAGCCCTGTTCAGCGTGGACATCTCCTCCTTTGCCATCGCCGGGTCGTTGATCCTTTTGGTATTGGCTTCGGAGATGATATTCGGGATCGAGATCTTCCGGAACGACGGCCCGACCGATTCTGCGACCATCGTCCCCGTGATCTTTCCGCTGATAGCCGGAGCGGCATCCTTCACCACCCTGCTCTCCCTCCGGGCCGAATACAACCTGCTCAACATCCTGATCGCCCTGGCCCTGAACCTGCTGTTCGTTTATTTTGTCATCAAGAAAATAGACTATGTACAGCGGCTGATCGGAAAAGGAGGGATCTATGTTATGCGGAAATTTTTCGGGATCATTCTGTTGGCCATTGCCGTACGCCTCTTCACGGCCAACCTGAACACCCTGCTGGAAACCTTGAAATAACAGATTCAGGAGATAAACGCAACAAACCGGTCGGCAAAACAGAGGTACAACACGACCCACGCCAAAAAGCGTACAAAACGGCCGGCCAGCATGAAAAGCGCAGAAAGTTTGGGATTGACTTTGTAAAAACCGAGCGCCAGGGCAAAAAGATCCCCGACCAGCGGCAACCAGGCAAAAAAAGCCAACAGCGCACCGTATCGGTCGATCCGGCACTTTTGCTTCTCCAACTGCTCCGGCTTCACCTTAAACCACCGTTCGATCCATTCCCATTTGCCCAACCACCCCAACCAATAGGAGGTCATACCGCCCAGCCAGTTGCCCAGCGTGGCAACCGCCAGACAGATCCACACGTTGCCTCCCCAGGCCAGCATGCCTATCAGCAACACATCGGAACTCAACGGGATGACGGTAGATGCCAAAAAAGAACCGATAAACAGTCCGAAATAGCCGAATTCAAGTAAACTTTCCATAAAAACGGGAGGGTTAGCTCCACTTCCGGGCCTCTTCCAAATCTGCGGGGGTGTCGATCCCGATGGATTCGTATCCGGTGAGCTCGACGGCTATGGCATAGTGGTGTTCCAGCCAGCGCAACTGTTCGAGAGACTCCGCCTTTTCCAGCTTTCCGCACGGCAGGGAGGTAATCTCCCGCAACACTTCCGGGCGGTAGGCGTACATGCCGATGTGTTTGTAGTAATCCGCCCGCTCCAGCCAGTCGGAGATTTCCGCTCCCCGGCAACAGGGGATGGGCGACCGGGAAAAATAGAGGGCTCTTCCCTGTTCGGAAAAAACCACCTTCACTTTATTGGGGTCGGTGATGTCCTCCTGCCGGGTGATCCTGGCGGCGAGCGTTGCGATCTGTATTTCCGGACGGGCAAAACAGTTCACCAGCGAGCGGATCTGCTCCGGACGGACAAACGGTTCATCGCCCTGCACATTCACCACCACATCGTAAGAAGCGCCCGTCTCCGCCGCCACCGAACGGTATGCCTCAAAACAGCGGTCGGTCCCGCTGGCGTGGGAGGCGGCCGTCATCACCGCTTTTCCGCCGAAAGCCTGTACCGCCCGCAGGATCCGTTCGTCGTCCGTGGCAACATACACATCCGGGTAAGCCTCAGACGCCCGTTCCGCCACGTGCCGGATCATTGGCTTGCCCGCCAGCTCCGCCAACGGTTTCCCGGGGAAACGGGTGGAGGCATAACGCGCCGGGATCAGGATCAGGGGATGCATCACGATTTGACCGCTTCTTTGGGATCTCTGTGCTCTTTCTTGATCATCTGGCAGTTCCCGTTAAAGAACACGCCCGGCTCCACCGAGAGCGTGGCGGAAGTAATGTCCCCGATCACCTTGCCGGGCGCTTTCAGGAAAACCGCTTCGCTTGCGTTGATGTTGCCGAGTATAACCCCCATCACATCTATATTGGCGCATTCTATGTCTCCTTCGATCTTGGCCGTATTTCCAACAACCAACCGGCCGGAGGTGGCGATCTTTCCTTTGATGATCCCGTCGATCCGGATGTCGTTCTTGGTTTTGATGTCCCCTACGATCAGGGTTCCCTCGCACAGCAGGTTTACAGCATTACTGTTTATTTCTTTAGCCATATTCCAAGTATTTAATTATTTTCCTTGTAATTTCAATCCCCTCTCCACTTTTGCTCCCGGGTGGATCAAAAGTGAACAGGTGTGCAAACTTCCCAGGATCACTGCATGTTCCTTCAGGTGCGACCGTTGGGCTACCCGGACGTTCCCGGTGATCAGTCCGTCCGAGAACAGAGAGCCGCAGAAAACGTTTCCGCTGACCACCGCATCTTTGTTCATGTACAGGCTTGCCTGGCAATGAACATCGCCGATCACCCGCCCTTTCAGGTAAAGATCGTCGTCCGAACGGAGCGTACCGTTCACCACAACCTCTTCTCCCAAAAAGGAGCCTTTTCCGGGAAGTGTAAAACTATCCTGATCCATATCTCTCCTGAAAACCGATGACGAATATATAAAAAAAGGTGGAGAAAATCTCCACCTCTCCTATTTTTTGTTGTATGCCCACTTCAGGTAGATGGTTCCCCAGGTAAAACCTGCCCCGAAAGCAGAGAGGATGATGTTGTCGCCCTTGTGCAGTTGATCCTCCCACTCGTACAGGCACAACGGAATGGTCGCCGAAGTGGTGTTCCCGTATTTCTGGATGTTGATCATTACTTTGCCGGGATCCAATCCCATCCGGTTGGCCGTGGCGTCGATGATCCGGAGGTTGGCCTGATGCGGCACCAGCCAAGCGATGTCGTCCGCCGTCAGGTGGTTCCGCTCCATGATCTCCGCAGAGACATCCGCCATCCGGGAAACGGCATTTTTAAACACCTGCTGCCCTTCCTGGTAGATGTAATGTTCCCGGTTCTTGACGGTTTCGAGCGAGGGCGGATTCAATGAACCGCCCGCTTTCATGTAGAGGAGCGAACGCCCGCTTCCGTCTGCCCGGAGGATGTGGTCGATAATCCCGACATCTTCAAAAGCCGGTTCAACCAGCACCGCAGCAGCAGCGTCTCCGAACAACGGGCAGGTGGTGCGGTCCGTATAGTCCGTGATCACGGACATTTTTTCCGCCCCGACAAAAACGATCTTTTTATACCGTCCGGTTTCAATGAATTGGCTGACGGTTACCAGGCCGAACACAAATCCGGAACAACCGGCATTCAGGTCAAATCCGAATGCGTTTTTGATCCCGACCATGTCGGCAATGATCTGCGCATTGGCCGGAAAGTGCATGTCCGCCGTTACGGTCGCACAGATCAACATGTCTACCTCTTCCGGTTTGGTGCCCGTTTTTTTCAGCAGGTCTTCCACGGCTTTTGCCCCGAGGTAGGCGCTCCCTTTGTCTTTGTCTTTCAGAATATGCCGCTCCTTGATCCCGACACGGGACATGATCCACTCGTCGGAGGTATCCACCATCCTGCTTAACTCTTCGTTGTTCAGGATGTATTCGGGGTAGTATGCACCTACGCCCGTTATTGCCGCTCTGGGTTTTTCCATAATCGAGGAATTAGAATGAATACGTATTCGCCGTAAAACAGGTTATTCCAAATGATCACAGCCCCCTGCGGGCAGGAGGCTTATGCTGTTGTCTTTAAACAATCCCGTATGGAGTGATCAGGCAACAACCGATTTCTCAATTGCCAATTTACCCCTGTAATATCCGCATTCCGGACATACGGTATGATACTGCACGGCAGCACCGCAATTGGAACATTTTGCGATTGCTCCAACGGTCAAGGCATCGTGCGTCCTTCTTTTATTTCTTCTCTGTTTCGAAGTTTTTCGTTTCGGATGTGCCATTTCTCAAATCTATTTAATTAGTAATCAATTTTTTTAAATCATTCCAACGGGGATCGACCGGCTTGTCCCCCTCCCCGTGCAGGTATTCGTTCAGCATCTGTTCCATCTCCCCGTCGCACTCTCCCTCTGCGTGAACCGCGCGCATCGGATAGTTCAGCATATACACCTCGTACAGGCAGGCGGAAAGATCTATGTAGTCGTCCTCCGGGGCCAGAATCAGATAGTCGTCGTCGTTCCCCTCCTCCCGGATCCCCTGTTTGACGTAAAGGTTCATCTCCCCGGAAATGGGAAGCGACATTTCTGCCAAGCAACGGTCGCAAGCTGCATTTACCGATCCCTGCACCTGCAATTTCACCTCCATGAGCAACGCGCTCTTGACAACCTCTGCCGTGGCTTCCAACCGGCCGGATGTACCCCGCGTGGCGTCAAAACAGTCAAAAAAGCGCTCGTCCAACACATAGTGAAACAGATGCCTTCCCTCCTTCAATCCCCTGTGGGCAATCCTGTATTCATTCAATTTATCCACTATTCACAGAGATAAAACGGGGACAAAGGTAGTACAAAAAATGAAAACGAAAAACTTTTGCCATTATTCCGCGGAGCGGGCATGAAACCATATTATTTTGCATCCTTCTAATTATGGATGGAACATCGGGTGTAGACCGGGTGTAGACCGGGTGTAGATCGGTTTGAAAAATGGTACAGGATGCGGTTGTCGGCGAGGAGCTTGCTTATCTATACTTTCACCAATTCCTTGCCTATCTGCCTTACTGCCTCTTTAATTTCCTCTTCCCGCTCAACTGAAGGCTTTTTTGTCCCTCGAATATAGGCTGCCAATAAACTTCGCTGTATTCCCATACGGCGGGCAACAGCCGAGGCATTCAATTCCGGATGTGTCAGAAATAGCCGGGAAATACCCTGCGGTTCCGGATCATCATACAGAAAACTCTCAACGGACATATCTTCGTCTATTTCTTCCCAACGAATGCCAATTTCATCATACTCAAAATCCATTCGTTGTTCAGCAGTAGCATTCTTCAGCCGGGGGTACCAAAGCAACGATTGCCATAATTTTCTGCCGTCATCGGTGAGGATAAAAACTTTTTCATCCTCGAACCAAAGTTTTTGTATTTTCATATCCTTACTCTTTTTTGTTATCAAAAACACTCATCCATTCCTCAATAAAGGCATCCCTATTCTCTTCAATGATACTTTCAGCGATTTTCAGATCCTTATTTTTAATACCGTGGTTATATATCAATTTTATCTCATCCTCAATCTCATACTTGGCTTTCCCGTCTGTATTCTGAACATGAACGTGAATCGGTTCATGGTCGTGGGTAAAAAAATGAAACCGGAGTCCGAAAGCTACAAAAATTGTTGGCATCTCAATCTGTTTCAATAATTACACTACAAAGATAGGATACTATTTTGTATCCTACAAGTTTTCCCACTACTTTTTTCAAGAACAACCTCAAATTCGTACCGGTACATCCGGGAAATTGATCCTCCGCAAAAAAACGGTTGCGCAAAATGCCAACACCGCCTCGCAAAAAGCCGTGCGAAAGAACTTCCCCGCGTACACCCGCAAATAAGATGGGGGTACAGCGGAGCAGTGTTGATCCGCTGTATTTTTTTCAATGTATGAAAAATTTTCGGGCATTTACGCTGGTTATTCCGGGAAAGTATTTGACAGAAAGAATATTTTACCTATTTTTGCCCCTCATTTTGAAGTGGTCTGCGCTGTAAACTG
>JAISVB010000032.1 GCA_031271755.1 Culturomica sp. | reverse complement strand
ACATGCTTATAGAGCATACCCGAAAGATATAAAGTGAAATGTGTACTTAATTTTAGATGTATGAGAAAACTAATCGGATTATTTACCCTCCTGACCCTTTGGGGGTTTCAGGTGGGTTTTGCGCAGACGCACGAAGTGACGGGGAGAGTTGTCGATAAAAGCGACAAATCTCCGCTTCCGGGTGTTTCCGTTGTGGTCAAAGGAACAACTGTCGGAACGGCGACGGATGTTAACGGTCATTTTGCCTTGCGGGCGGATGCTAACGCCACGCTTATTTTTACGTTTGTGGGGATGAAAACCCGGGAAGTGGCGCTGAATGGACGCGCCGTAGTGAATGTGGAGCTGGAAAGCGACGCCGAGCAAATGGAAGAGGTGGTGGTGACAGGTATGCAGCGAATGGACAAACGTCTTTTTACCGGCGCTACCTCCAAATTATCGGCGGATGAAGTGAAGTTGGACGGGATCGCCGAAGTAAGCCGCGCCCTGGAGGGAAGGTCGGCCGGGGTGTCGGTACAGAATGTATCGGGCACGTTCGGTACGGCCCCCAAGATCCGGGTACGCGGAGCTACCTCTATTTACGGTAGTTCCAAGCCGCTGTGGGTGGTTGACGGGGTGATCATGGAGGACGTGGTGGAAGTAGACGCCGACGCCTTGTCATCGGGGGATGCCGTGACTCTGATCTCTTCGGCCGTGGCCGGATTGAATGCGGACGACATTGAAAGCTTCCAGATATTGAAAGACGGTTCGGCGACCTCCATTTACGGTGCGCGGGCCATGGCGGGGGTGATTGTTGTCACCACCAAAAAAGGGAAGGCCGGCAGCAATAAAATAACCTATACCGGCGAATATTCGTTGCGGCTGGTTCCCAGCTATGCGGATTTTAACATCATGAACTCGCAGGAGCAGATGGGGATTTACCGCGAGCTGGAACGGGCCGGCTATCTGAACCTGGCGGAGACTTACCGCGCTTCCAACAGCGGGGTGTACGGGAAGATGTACCATTTAATGGCCACTTACGATCCGGTTGCAGGGAAGTTTGCCCTGGAAAATACCGCAGCCGCCCGGAATGCTTACCTGCGGGAAGCGGAGTACCGCAATACCGATTGGTTCGACCTGCTTTTTGACAATGCCGTTTCGTACAACCACGCCATCAGCATGTCGTCGGGAACGGAGAAAGCCTCCTACTACACCTCGCTGAGTATGATGGACGATCCGGGTTGGTACAGGCAGAGCAAGGTGCAGCGCTACACAGCCAACGTGAATGCTTTGTACAACATCCGGCAGAACCTCTCCCTGAACCTGATCGGGAATGCCGCTTACCGGAAGCAAAAAGCGCCGGGGACGTTGAGCCAGACGCTGGATGTGGTTTCCGGCGAGGTGCGGCGCGATTTTGACATCAACCCCTATTCCTATTCGCTGAACACGTCGCGCACACTGGATCCGAACGAGTTTTATGTGCGCAATTACGCTCCTTTCAATATTGTGAATGAATTGGAGAACAACTTCATGGATATCGACGTGGTAGATTTGAAATTCCAGGGGGAATTTAAGTGGAAGCCGGTGCAAAAAGTGGAGTTGGCGGTGTTGGGAGCTTATAAGTTTTCTTCCTCGACCCAGGCGCACCAGATCCGGGACAACTCCAACCAGGCGTGGGCGTTCCGAATGATGGACGACGCCACGATGCGCGATAACAACCCCTGGCTCTACACGGATCCGGACAATGCGAACTCTTTTCCGGTGTCGGTGTTGCCTGTGGGCGGTTTTTACCGGGAAACCAAGTATGCCATGTCCAGCTACGATTTCCGGGCGACCGCCTCGTACAACGATGTGTACAACGACAACCACATTGTAAACTTTTTCGGCGGGATGGAGATCAACTCCGTCGGCCGTAAAAAGACGTGGTTTAACGGGGTGGGCATGCAGTACGAGATGGGCATGCTTTCCAACTACGATTACCGCTATTTCAAGCAGGGAAGCGAGGAGGGGACAAGCTATTTTACCGTCGAGGAATCGCAAGCCCGTTCTGCTTCCTTTTTCGCTACCGCTACTTACTCCTGGCAGGGGAAATATACCCTGAACGGCACAGCCCGGTATGAGGGGACTAACAAGCTGGGCAAGAGCCGTACCGCCCGCTGGTTGCCGACGTGGAATGTTTCCGGGGCGTGGAATGCGCACGAGGAGCATTTTTTCGACGTGGTAGAGCCGGTGCTTTCCAACTTTACGCTGAAAGCCTCCTATTCGCTGACGGCCGACCGCGGCCCGGCGAGCATTACCAATTCGCAGGTGGTGATTGCCAGCTACAATCCCTGGCGGCCTTTTGCCGATTTGAATGAATCCGGATTGCAGATCTATGATTTGGAAAACAGCGAATTGACCTACGAAAAGAAACACGAGTTGAACATCGGGGCGGAGATCGGCTTTTTGAAAAACCGCTTGAATTTGGCGGTGGATTGGTACAAACGAAACAACTACGATCTGATCGGCGTTACCACCACCATGGGGATCGGCGGACAGATCACCAAGTTTGCCAACGTGGCCAGCATGAAATCGCACGGGCTTGAATTTACGTTGTCCGCACGCACGCTTGACCTGGGCGATTTTAAGTGGAACACCGACCTGATCTTTTCCCAGACTAAAAACGAAGTGACCGAATTGGAATCCAACACCCGCATCATCGACATGACCACCGGCACCGGCTTTACGATGGAGGGTTATCCGGTGCGTTCGCTTTTTTCCATGGATTTCCGGGGATTGAACGAACAGGGGTTGCCGACGTTTACCAACGAACAGGGGATTGTGACGACCAGCGACCACAACTTCCAGGAGCGGGAGAATAAAAGCTACCTGATATACGCAGGCCCCACAGATCCCACCATTACCGGGAGCTTAGGCAATCTGTTCTCCTATAAAAATTTCCGCCTGAATACATTTGTTACGTATTCGTTCGGCAATGTGATCCGGCTGGATCCCGTCTTTAGGAGCCGCTATTCGGACCTGGACGCCATGCCGAAGGAGTTTAAAAACCGCTGGACGGTTGCCGGGGATGAGCGGGTGACGGACATACCGGTGATTCCCGATGCGCGCGAGAACCAGAATGATATGTATCTGCGCTATGCGTACAACGCCTACAATAACTCCACGGCGCGGACGGCCAAAGGGGATTTTATCCGCCTGAAAGAGGTTTCCGTTTCTTACGACTTCCCCAAAGCGTGGCTCACCCCCTTGCAGATCAGCGACCTCTCCGTGAAGTTGCAGGCAACGAACCTGTTCCTGCTGTATGCGGACAAGAAGTTGAACGGGCAGGATCCGGAGTTTTACAACACCGGCGGTGTGGCTGCTCCTGTGCCCAGGCAGTTTACGTTTACGATCAGATTAGGAATTTAATAGCATTTGGAGTATGAAAAAGTATGGAATAGGATGTATCGCGATCTGTTGGGCTTTTGTTTTGGCCGGTTGCGACGACTTTTTGGATGTGATGCCCGACAACCGGGCGGAACTCAATACAGTTGATAAGATCACCAACATTTTGGTGTCGGCTTATCCGGATAATACTTCGCTGATGATGGAGGAGATGGCTTCGGACAATGCCCTGGACAACGGGGAAGGGTTTACCGTTGAGAGCCAGGAGCATGAAGATGCTTATTTGTGGCAGGATATAACCGGCACGGGTGGCGACTCTCCGCAAGCTTTCTGGAATGCGTGCTACCGTGCCGCAGCAGCAGCCAATCAGGCTTTAAGCGCCATCGAAGAGCTGGGGAACCCGGCCAACCTGCAGGCGCAACGCGGCGAAGCGCTGCTTTGCCGCGCTTATGCGCACTTTGCGTTGGCCAATGTTTTTTGCCTGCCGTACAATCCCCAAACGGCGGAGACGGATCTGGGACTCCCTTATAGCGAAGCGCCCGAAACGGAGGTTGCCCCGCACTACGAACGGGGAAACATGAAAACGCTGTACAAAAAGATCAGCGACGACCTCGAAGCCGGGCTGCCGCTGATCAACGACGACATTTATACGGTACCCAAATACCACTTTAACCGGAAAGCGGCGCACGCTTTTGCCGCACGCTTCAACCTCTATTACCACGAATACGGCAAAGTAATCGAGTATGCCGATGTGGTGCTGGGCGCTACGCCCGACAAGATGATGCGGAACTGGGCGGGGATCCTCGCGCTTCCGTCCGATTGGCAAGCGCGGGCAAATATGTATATTTCCGCCAGCGACCCGGGCAATCTGCTGATGCTGTCTGTGTATTCCTCGTGGGGGTATTGGGTCGGTCCGTACAATCTGGGCAGGAGATACGGGCACGCCCGGCCCATCTTTGAAAGAGAAACCGTGCGCGCCACAGGACTTTGGGGGCAAGGGGTGTCGTTGCCCCGGGCGCTCTATCCGGCCGGTTCGGTTTGGGGCTATGAGGAAAAATTGGTTGTAACCAAGATCGGCGGTTATTTTGAGTATACGGACAAGGTGAACGGCATAGGGTACCGCAGAAATGTGATCGTGGCGTTTTCCGGCGACGAAACGTTGCTCTGCCGGGCGGAGGCTTACGCGTTGCAGGGGGATTTGGACAAAGCGACGGAGGATGTCAACGTGTGGCTCGCTTCGCACACCAACAACGGGACACAGGCAACAAAAGCCGAGATCCTCAACTTTTACGCTCAGATAGCGTATACGCCGCTGCAGATCACCAACAACAACCAGCGGACAGTGAAAAAGCAGCTCAACCCGCGCGGCTTTACAGTGGCGGGGGGCGATCAGGAGAACATGATCCACTGCCTCCTGCATTTGCGGCGGGTGGAAAATGTGCACGAAGGGTTGCGCTGGCAGGATGTTAAGCGCTACGGTATTGAGATTGCGCACAACCGCGCAGGAGGGAGCGACGACGTTTTGACGGTGGACGACCCGAGACGCGCCATGCAGTTGCCGCAAGCGGTGATCAGTGCCGGTTTGGCCAAGAATCCGAGGTAGAAACATTTTAAAATACAACGTATGAAAACAATACAATGGCTATTCATGGCGCTGGCGGCAGTTTCACTGGGCGCTTGCAGCGAAGAGGGGTTGGAGCCCGACAGCATTTTCGGTCCGGAACCGGGCGTGGTGGAGAATGCTTTTGACGCCTGGCTCTACACAAACTATACCCGGCCCTACAACATCACATTCAAGTACCGGCTGGAAGACCGGGAGACCGATCCCCAATACAATCTGGTTCCGGCGGATTACACCAAATCCATCGCCTTGGCCAAGATGACCCAACACGTCTGGATCGATTCGTACATCGAGTTGATAGACTCGACGTTTATACGCACCTACTGCCCCAAGGTACTCTTTTTGGTCGGCTCTTTGGGCTACAACGACGGTGAAGTGGTGTTGGGAACAGCGGAAGGAGGCATGAAGATTGTGCTTTACAATGTCAACGCCATCGACCCGGACAACTTGAATTTGGAGATGCTCAATTATTACTTTTTCCACACCATGCACCACGAATTTGCGCACATCCTGCACCAGACAAAGAGTTACTCCACCGATTTCAACCTGATCTCGCCGGCGGATTACACGTCGGGTTCCTGGGTGAACGTCGGGAGTCAACAGGCGTTGGACATGGGCTTTATCACTCCCTACGGCAGTTCGGAGCCCCAGGAGGATTTTGTGGAGATTTTTTCCACCTACGTCACCCGAACTGCGGGCTATTGGAACAGCTTGGTGGGGTCGGCCGGCGCTATGGGACAAAGCAAGATTAACCAGAAGCTGGAAATTGTGCGGGATTACATGCTGACGACCTGGGGGATCGACATGGATGTGTTGCGGGAGATTGTCCTGCGCCGTTCCAATGAGGTATTGACAATGAATGATTTAACAACGCTTAATTGATAGGGTATGAAGAAGATATTTTACCTGTTTTGCCTGCTCGCGGCGGCTTTTGCAGCGGCCTGTACGCACGAGGAGGAGGATCTGTTCGGCGATTCGTCGGCCAACCGGGCGGATGCGGCCATTACGGCCGACATAGCGGTGCTGACGGGAGCGTCCAACGGTTGGCTGATGGAGTATTTCCCCGCCTCCATGCAGGAGTACGGCGGATACAACCTGCTGTTGGATTTTAACGCGGACGGTACGGTACAGGCGGCCAGTGAGTTTTTTAATGCGGAAGATGTGGTCACCAGCCTCTATGCGGTGAAGCAGAGTTCCGGTGTTGTGCTTTCGTTCGATACGTACAACGATATTTTCCACCTTTTCTCCGATCCGATCGACCCGGTCGGCGTGGGAGGGGAAGGTTTCGGTTTCGAGGGGGATTACGACTTTCTGGTGCTGGAGGCTTCGCCCGAAAAGGTGGTGCTTCGGGGAAAGAAGGCGGGAGGCATTGCCGTGCTGACCCCCATGCAAGGCGACTGGGGTGATTTTATTACGGCGATCCGGGAGTCGGAAGCTGCGATGGCTTTTCCCAAGTATGTTTTGGTGATCGGGGAGGATACTGTTCCGGTTTCCTTCTCCTACCGGACCATGACCTTTACCTACGAAGAAAACGAGGAACAAACATCGCAAACGGCCTCTTACATTGTAACCAAAACCGGTTATAAGTTTTATGCGCCGGTGGAGGTGCTGGGCGTGACTCTTTCGGGTTTTACGTTTGATGCCGGTCAGGGCGTACATGGTTGGTTTACCGAAAACACCAACTCTGCAATTAAATTAATTCCCATTGTTCCGCCGCTGAACGAACAGTTGGTAGGGGGAGACTGGTTTATTGCGTACAGTAAATTGGGTTCGTATGCCCAGCCCTATTTTAATCATGTTAAAATAAATGCATTGGATCCCATGAGTGAAACGCTGAATTATGCATTTATCGGTTCGGCCCTGTACGGCGCTTTCGGATTTAATTTTAACAGCGGCGGATACACGGGGTTGTTGGGATTAAATTATACCCTGATCGGTGAAGATCAGATCAGTTTGCAATTTAATATGACCGGACCAGGCAATGGTGTGTGGTATCACGATAATGCGCTTTTCCCTTATCTGTTGAACCCGTTTGGGTATAGTGCGGCGCGTACCTTTACATTGACAGCGGACGACCTGGTTAATCCAACCTACATTACGCTGACCGAAAACGCCAACACAAACAATGCTATTACATTGAGTAAAGCGATGGTTGTGGATGTATTTGCGAATTAACCGCTTTTGTTTTTATAGGAGGGAAGCAGGCATCTTTAGAATGGGATGCCTGCTTTTTCGCTTTTTTAATCCACTTAAAAATACTCCGCAGTTTGTTTCCTCACAATTATTCACTACCTTCGCTTCAAGGATTAATACCCATAAAGTTATGGACAGTATCGTGAAAGACAAACTTCCCGCGCTGGTGGAACTTTGCAAAAAGTACCGCGTAACGACGATGTATCTGTTCGGCTCGGCGGCCACGGGGAAATTCGATGAGAAGACAAGCGATATTGATCTGCTCATTACGTTCAGCAGTGAGGTTAAACTATTGGAGTTGGCCGACACCTATTTCGATTTGATGTATGCTCTCGATGACCTGTTCGGAAGAAAGGTCGATCTGCTGACGGCTGATTCTCTCCGTAACCCCTATTTCATAGAGAGCGTCGAACAGACAAAACAGTTGATCTATGCTGCCTAAGGAAATTCGCAAATCGCTGTTCGACATCAGGGATTCCATCGACGCCATCGACGCGGCTCTGTTGGAGGTTATCGGCCCTCGATGTGATTTTAGCGCATACATGAAAAAACGGTTTCTGCGGCGCTCGGTGGAACGCGAACTCGAAATCATCGGCGAGGCCATGAACCGCATTTTAAAAATTGACACGGCATTCGAGGTGAGCAACGCCCGCAAGATTGTAGATTTGCGTAACCGTGTTATCCATGCCTACGACAGTATCAATGACGGGATCATTTGGGGTATCGTCATCAACCATCTGCCGCCTCTCAAGGCCGAGGTGCAACGACTTCTCGACGAACAGTAACGCTCTACGGACGGTCTACAGACGATCTAAAGACGATCTAAAGACGATCTAAGGACGATCTAAGGACGATCTAAGGACGATCTAAAGACGGTCTAAGGACGATCTAAGGACGATCTAAGGACGGTCTAAAGACGATCTAAAGACGATCTAAGGACGGTCTAAGGACGGTCTAAGGACGGTCTACCAAAGGCCATACAAAGGAATCCTGACGCAAGAAAAAT
>JAISVB010000069.1 GCA_031271755.1 Culturomica sp. | reverse complement strand
TTTTTTGACAGTCGGGATTATCGTTTGCTCAAGAAACGATTCTAAATCTTTTATATCCATACATCGGTTTTGGACAAATTTACGATTAAAAGATAAATTTGGCGAAATATCTTTGGGATTTCTTTGGACAGGCTCAAAAAGATGACTATCTTTTTCTTTATCTTGCACCGTAGCCGATGCCGCCTCAACGGTACTCCCCTCGGGTCAACTGGAGATAACGACGCGGATCTCTGTGGTATTCCTATTGGAGCAGGCGCAAGTTTTAGTTATCTGTACACCCTTGTTTTAAGGGATGTCCGCCTTGCCGGGTACTCCCGTATTTATGGGATTGTTTTGTCGGATGAATAACCTTTATTTTGGGGCAAATTTTAACCCGTTAAAAATAGCTGTATCTTTGCCCGGATCCAAAGTATATAAAATGAATCGCGTCTGTTTTTCCGCTAATGTCAAGATGGCTGACCTCCTGATAGCTAACGGCAAATTGCTCTATCTGTTACCGAATTTCGGTATCGAACTGGGGTTTGGCGAAAAGACCGTTGCACAGGTGTGTGAGGAGTACGGTGTACCGGAACCGCTGTTCCTGCTCATCTGCAACCTGTACACTTTCGACGATTACACGCCGGATCACGCCGAATTGAAACAAGTTTCCATAGAAGACGTCGTTGTATACCTGCAAAATTCACACAAGAGCTATCTCGAAACGAGCATGCCGCAAACGCTCGAAAAGGTACTCTCTTTAGCTGAACTGCACGTCCAGCCGGCCAATAAAAATATGTTGGTTGCGTTTTGCGATAAATACCGGCAGGAGGCCATCGCGCATATAAAATACGAGGAAGAAGTTGTCTTTTCTCATATACGCATGTTGTTAGCAGGTGAAAAATCCAACTACGTGGTCAGTGAGTTTGAAAACAGCCATAAAAACATCGACACAACACTGAAAGATCTGAGGAGTATCATTATCAAGTATGCACCGCGTACCTGTACGATCGCACAATGCCTGCCTGTACTTATAGATCTCTTTATGCTCGAATACGACCTTCGCAAGCACACACGGCTGGAAAACTTTGTGCTGATCCCATTGATCGAGTATCTCAACGACGGAGGACATAACGGTTACGACAGCTCAGATCTGTCTGAGCGCGAACGTCAGACTCTCGCTGCCCTGGCACGCGGCCTGTCGAACAAGGAGATTGCCGAAAAACTGAATATTTCCATACATACAGTAATCTCGCACCGCAAGAACATTGTTCGCAAAACAGGTATCAAAACCGCACAAGGGCTTACCCTTTATGCATTCATCAATAACCTGATCACGCCCAAAGATCTGCGCTGACCGTCCTCTCCCCTCTCCTCTTTTTAAGGATATTCTTTCTGTTATCCCCTCCTGATGACGGGATTGTGCAGCATGGTATATATTGCAATTTTTGTCGTATAAAAAATCGACTTGCTAAAGATGGTCTGAACAGGCTTTGCCTGTCCAGACACTCTCTGCCAGACAGTGGAGGCGTTCGTGCTCCCGGTCCCAAATCTGGTGGCGGACGATCGTTTCACGATCCCCGGGAAAGATCCGGTAGTACGAATGGATGGGGCTGTCGGGCAGGATCTCGTGTTCGTAGAGCACTTCGACCTCTGTCAACAGGTGTTGTGTTAAAAACCCGAACGGAAGAGCGTTGGTGAGCCAGCGCATGTAGGAGGCCTGCGTGACGTGTCCGTTAAAATCGATGTTATCGAAAGTCGCCACAAAAGGACGGCAATGGCTCATCTCCATCTCCCGCACCTTTTTTTCGTTCAGGCGGTATGGTATCTCCATTTTTTCAATGGCGTTCCGGGTATTCAACTCCATCAATTTTCCGGATGGCCGGACAGGTCTGCGCCGGTGCAGGTCGATGAGCATCCATTCCGAAGTACCCCGCACCAGCTCCTCTCCGTCGGTTCGCAGCATCCGGTAGTCCCGGAGGGCAAAAAGACGGTCTATTCCGGAAAGCCAGGTTTCTACGATCACCTCCTCCTCTTTTCCGGGCAGCCGGTGCAGGATCAGGTGCAACCGGTGCAACATCCAAGTCTGTCCCTCCCTGTTCAGGGTACCGACATCTATCCCCAGCAGTTCGGTCTGTTCCTCGGCTGTATCGTTCAACAGGTCGCAAAGGATCTTTACAAATAAAGAACCCCGAAAATCGGTGTAGTGGTTGTGTATTCTTACCTGTTTTGTATATTTTTCCATCTTGTATCGCTGCTGTTTTTCATGACACGCTCCTCCCCCCTTTCAACACTTCACAAAGTTATGAAATTTTAACAGAATCGTATCCGAACCTCTTCAAAAACAATCCGTACTATGATGTATCTTTATCAACTAATTTTTACCGTTAAAAAACAGATTTATGAGTCTTTTAAAAGAATTTAAAGCTTTTGCCGTCAAAGGAAATGTCGTGGATATGGCGGTAGGTATCATTATCGGAGGAGCTTTTGGTAAAATTGTTTCCTCCTTTGTCAGCGACATCATCATGCCCCCGATCGGTTTGTTGATCGGAGGGGTTGATTTCAAAGAGCTGGTCTTCACGCTGAAACAGGCTACCACAAATGCCGCCGGCAACGCTGTTGCTCCGGTTACCATCAACATCGGAACATTTATCCAGACAACCGTGGATTTTCTGATCATCGCATTTGCCATTTTTATGCTGGTAAAAGCCCTCAACAACCTCAAAAAGAAGGCAGACAAAGTTCCCGCAACTCCGCCCGCCCCGACCAAAGAGGAGTCGTTGCTGACCGAGATCCGGGATATCCTGAAAGAGAAAAAATAGGGATCTGTCTACGAGATATCGCTGATCTTGCAAATCTCCATGAAGGAGGCGCCCCGGACATGCCCAAAGCTGCCGCCTATAACCAGGATCAGATCGTCCTCCTGGTACCCGTCCTTCATCAACACCTCCGGAATGTCCCGGATAAACTCGTCCCGGGAATTCGGTTTGAGGGTGAAATAGGGGTGTACCCCGAACGAGAGGGAGAGCTCCCGCATCACCATCGGGTTGTAGCAGCGGGCATATACCGGCTGCTCTCCCCGGAAAGCAGACAGGTATCGCGCCGTACGCCCGGTGAGCGTATCCACAACGATCGCCTTGACGGGCAACATGGTCGTAGTCTTTACCGCCACCCGGGCCAAGGCTGCGGTAATTTCGTTGTTGATCCGCACCAAACTCCGCCCTGCGTCGGGAGGAACGACCAATTCGTTGGCTTCCGCCACCCGGGTCATCACCCGGACCGCTTCCAAAGGATAATCTCCGTAAGCTGTTTCGCCGCTTAACATGATGGCGTCCGTCCCCATGAAAATGGCGTTGGCGATATCGCTCACCTCCGCCCGGGTGGGACGCGGGTGTTCGATCATGGTGTGCAGCATTTGGGTGGCAATGATCACCGGTTTTTTGCTCTCTATGCACTTGGCTACGATCTGCCGCTGGATCCGCGGTATTTTTTCCGCGTCGATCTCGACAGCCAGGTCGCCCCGCGCAACCATCACTCCGTACACGTGATCCAGGATTTCGTCCAGATTGTCCACCCCTTCCTGATTCTCGATCTTGGCGATGATCTTGATGTCGCTGTTGTTGACATCTAAGATTTGCTGGATCACCATCACATCCTCTTTGTTGCGGACAAACGAATGAGCGATAAAATTGATGTCGTTCTCAATGGCAAAATGGATAAAAGCGCGGTCTTTTTCACTCAGGGACTCCAACTGCATCCGCGCTCCAGGAACATTCACGCTTTTTTTGTCCCTGACCTCTCCCGGATTGGTGGCAACCGCTTCCAACCACTCTTTCTCTTTGGACAGTACCACAAATTCCAGCTCACCGTCGTCGATCAATATCCTGTTCCCCACATTTACATCCTGCACAAAATCAATGTAGGATACCTGAAACATCTTTTCTTTGGGGATCGCGTCCAAACGGCCCGTAATGTATACAACATCTCCTTTTTTTACCTGTAGCGGCGTTTCCAGTCCCCTTGTCCGGATCTCCGGTCCCTTGGTGTCGATCAAAAAAGGGATGGTGTCCGAAACCGCCCGGACATTGCGGATCACCTTCATGGCCTCTTCCGGCGTCTGGTGGGCCGTATTCAGCCGGACTACGTCCATTCCCGCTTCGTAAAGTTCTTTCAGAAAAGCGACCTCGCATCGCTTATCCGATATGGTGGCAACAATTTTTGTTCTCTTCATGTTCTGTTTTATTTCAATGACTCCGACAGGAAAGCCTCTACGGCCAACCGATAGGAGTTCAGGCCTAATCCTGTTATGGCGCCCCGGCAAACCGGAGCTGTCAGGGAAATCCGGCGGAAATCTTCCCGGCCGGCGATGTTGGAAATATGCACCTCGATCACCGGCGTCCGGATGGCTGAAACGGCATCCCTCAGGGCAACCGATGTGTGGGCATACCCTCCGGGGTTCAGGACAATACCGTCCCGGTCAAATCCGGCTTCATGCAATTTGTCGATCAGCTCTCCTTCCGCATTGGATTGAAAATAGTCGATCTCAACCGCCGGATACGCCTTTCGCAACCGTTCCAGGTAATCCGGAAAAGAAAGGCTTCCGTATACAGCCGGTTCCCGTACCCCCAATAAATTCAGATTCGGGCCGTTCAAAATCAATATTTTCATATCGTGTATTTTTGAGGAGAATACTCTTTAATTTTAGACTCTCTGCTCCCCGATTGCAAAAGTAAACAATTTTTCAATACACCCATAAAAAATGCACTTCACTACTCTTTTAATTATTTTTAACACCCATACAAGTACAATAAACAAAGAAACATTTGCACCTTGTTGCTTTTTCACTTTACTTTGTAATGTTAAATTTGCCGGACATTATTTATGTCAGGGTGCTATAGCAAATTTCTATCATTGTATTTTATGAGTTTTTTTATCAATAATAAATGATTATGACTTGGGATAACGCAATTGAAAACTACAGGACTTTCCTGATCCTGGAAAAGTCTTTGTCTCCGAACTCTGTGGAGGCTTACTTGAACGATGTGAGAAAATTGGAAAAATTCTGCGAAGAAAATTTCTCCGTAACCGACTTGAAAAAGGTAACTTATGAGATGTTGAGAGAATACATTAGCTTTGTGAGCGATATGGGTGTGACAAACCGCACACAGGCCCGGAGCATTTCCAGCATCCGTTCGTTTTTTAAATTTTTAGTGTACGACGGTATTCTGGAAACCAATCCGACCAAACTGCTGGAAGCACCGAAAGTGGGCCGCAAGCTGCCGAGCACGCTGACCGTGGAAGAGATCGACACGATCCTGAACTCCGTGGAGATGTTCAAACCGGAAGGCCAACGCAATAAAGCGATCATTGAAACCCTGTACTCCTGCGGTTTGCGGGTGTCCGAATTGATCGGATTAAAACTTTCGAATGTGAATTTCCGGCAGGGAATCATCAAAATCGAAGGGAAAGGCAACAAAGAACGGTTAATTCCACTGGGAAAAAATGCCAAACAGGAGATCAAACTGTACCTCAAAGGATACCGCAGTTATCTGGATATCCAGCCGGAATTCGAAGACATTCTTTTCCTGAACAAACGGGGAGCGGCCCTCTCCCGCGTGATGGTGTTCAACATCATCAAACACTTGGCTCACCGGGCCGGCTTGAAGAAATCGATCTCTCCGCACACCTTCCGCCACTCGTTCGCTTCGCACCTGGTAACAGGAGGAGCCGACCTGCGGGCCGTGCAGGATATGCTGGGACACGAATCGATCCTTACGACCGAGATCTATACACACTTAGATAATAATTACCTGAAAGATACCATCAACAAGTTTCATCCGAGAATCAAGAAGGACGAAGAAGAAGCTGCGGAGGAAGAAAAGAAGGGAAAAAAGAAGAAGGATCAGGAGGAGGAGTAAAACACCTCAAGAGTAAAGAAAAAAGGGCGTGGAAACACGTCCTTTTTCATTTTACCGGATCAGAAAAGCAATTGCCTGATCCGTTCGACCTTCTCCTCCACCGGAAGCGCCGCATCTATCCAGTGGATCGGCACGCCGTCGCGTTCCATTTTCCGGAACCAGGTCATTTGCCGTTTGGCGAACTGGTGGATGGCCACGTTCAGTTTTTCCACCATCTCCCGGTATTCCAACCGGCCGGTCAGGTACAGGGTCAAAAATTTATACTCCAGACCATAGTAGAGCAAGTCTTCCGCGGGTATTCCGCTTTCCAATAATTTCCGGACTTCGTCTACCATGCCCTGTTCCAGCCGTTCCTGCAGGCGGCACGTGATCCGTTCCCGCCTGATTTCCCGGCTCACGTCCACTCCGATCACCAATGGTTCCAATCCCGGAAATTCCTGTTCTTTCACAGGATGTTCCCGGTAATACTCCTCAATTTCAATGGCCCGCACCGCCCGTTTTACCGTATCTGTGTCTGTTGTGTTGTGAAGCGGCCGGTAAGCGGACAGGATCCGGGTCAGTTCGCCCAACTCTTTCCCCTCCAATTCCTCCCGGAGAGCCGCATTGACCGGGACACTCAACAGGCGGTATGCTTTTAAGACCGCCTCTATGTACAGCCCGCTCCCGCCGCACAGGACGGGAAAGACGCCTCTTGCCTCGCAATCGCTCCACACCCGGAGAAAGTCCTGCTGATACTGGAATACGTTGTATTTGTACCCGGCATCTGCTATGTCGATCAGGTGGTATGGCACTGTTTTGCCTTTGTAACGGTACTCTCCGAGGTCTTTTCCCGTACCAATGTCCATTCCCCTGTAGATTTGCCGGGAGTCGGCGCTGATCACCTCACCTTCCAGTTCCGCCGCCATCCGCACCGCCAGCGCGGTCTTGCCGCTGGCGGTCGGCCCGGTTATACACAAAAGATTAAACTTTTTTTTCATCAGATCGTATATGCATTATCGCGAACGGCAACACTGTTTTTCGTTCTGCGCCGTCGGAAAAACAAAAGTAAAAAAAATCAATCACCGCTCTATGCAAAAGTCCGGTATCTTGCTATTATTGGCGCTGTTTTGCACCGTTACTGCAGCCACGGCGCAACTGCCTGACAGGATTTTGATCATTGAAAACCTGATGCGGCAAGGAGATTTTGACCGGGCGCTCCAAACCGTGGAAGAGGAGCTGGCGATCTCGGCTCCCAGCCCGGATCTGCTGTTTCTGAAAGGGATCTGCTGCAGTCAGATCGAACGGCTCCGGCCACAAGCTACGGACATTTTTTACCAAGCCCTGGGGATCTGTCAGGAGTGGCGACTGAAAGTGAGCATTCTGTATCACATCGCCCGGATGTACCGCTTAGACAGCGAACCGGCCAATGCCATCCGCATTTACAACCACTTGCTGGAATACGCTGTTCCGGATAAATTCCGGGAACATGTGGAACAGGAAAGGGCATCCTGTTACCGGCTCCTGAAACACGGCGGTAAGACAGATCACGGAAAAATAACCGGATTGGATCACATCCTGCAGGCCGGATAACAACGAGGTGCGTACATAAAAATACCAAACAATTGTTAAAACAACCAAGGATTCACTGGGGTTTTTAAAGAAGAAACCGTAATTTAGCTTTAAATTCCCGGATGGAACGGAAAGAGTGTTAAAAATAGTACTGAAAACCAAACGATCAAACTGTATGATGAACAATGAGCACGTGCTGATACGGGCATTAGAACCGGAAGATCTCGAACATCTGTATACCTGGGAAAACAATATGGATCTGTGGGAGGTCAGCAACACGCTGGTCCCTTTTTCACATTTTACCCTGAAAAAATACATCGAAAACGCACACCGGGATATTTACGAAACCAAACAGCTCCGGCTGATGATCGCCCGGAGGGAAGACGAAGCTCCCATCGGATTGATCGATATTTACGATTTCGACCCCTACAACAGACGCGCCGGAGTGGGGATTATGATCTACCAGTACGCCGACCGCCGGAAAGGTTTTGCCGGAGAGGCGATCCGGCTGATCCTGGATTACTGTTTTGAGACCCTGGGGCTTCACCAGGCTTACTGCTGCATCCCGGCCTGCAACGTCGCCAGCGTCAAGCTGTTCGAAAAAGTGGGTTTTTCGGAGATCGGCCGCTGCAAAGAGTGGCTGAAACGCGGCGATATCTGGGAGGATGTACTCTATTATCAATTGCTGAAATCCGACTGGTACACCGGGTAAATACCTTATCAATACGCTCATCTCCTGTAAGAAGCTGTCTAAACTTTTTACCGATTCGTTTGTCACAGGAGTAGATTTTGAAACAAAACATTGAATCACTAACCTAAACACAAAAAAAATGATCCGGAAAACACTTTTATTTGTAACCGCTTTTATGCTCCTCATGGCCTGCAACTCAAACTCACAGCAGCGTAAGACATCCACCGGGAACGAACCGGAAAGAAGAGCAGAACAGGAAACTCCATTTCAATTGGATCCCGAACAAATGGCGGAAAGAATGGCAAAGCGGATGAAGTCCGAACTGCAATTGACCGATAAGCAGACGGAAGAGATAAAAACCTTCTTCTCTTCGTATCACCGGGAACGGCAAAAAGAGTTTGACAAGTCTAAAAAGGCCGGCCAGGACCGGGAAGCCAGACGGGCGGCCATGGTCAAGAACAGGGCTGCTATGGACGACAAGATCAAGTCCGTCCTGACCGAAGAGCAGTACAAAAAATACAAGGAGAACGAAGAGAAACGGAGAGGGGAAGCCGCTCAAAGAGGACAGAGAATGAGAGGAGAAGGACGCCCGAACAGGTAAATTTGTTGTTTTTCCCGGGGGTGTGAAACGCTTCGGTGTATTCTCCTTCGGGAACCCTGTCTCCGCAACGGTTCTCTAAATTCTTCCCGTTCGCTGGAATCCTAACCGCCTTCTTCCCTTCGGTCAGTCGGCGCCCCTGCGGGGAGCCCGGATTCCGGGCGCTCCGGAAAGAAAAGAGAACGATCGTTGCTCCCGACAACCGTTCCGAAGGATCAATACACCTGCGCTTGGCAGAGGTAATCTGATAGCTGAACCGTAAAAAAGAATACTGCTTTTTTGCGTTTGCTCGGAGTTGTATTATTTTCGGGTTGAGGAAAGCGGCTTCCAAATTGCTTTTTAGTATTATCTTTGTATGTTCAAATCTACCCGGACGATGTCGGAAAAAGCAAATAAACAGCGCGCAGGCGGATCCAGCAATTGGATCGACATGCGCAACATGCTGTCGGAGTTTAACCGCTCGTTGTCGTTGATCGTTGACAAGGAGTTGCTGCTTTCGAATATCGTCGTTAAAATCAAACAGATCGTTTCCGTGGAGAAAGTGTCGGTGTTCCTGATGCAGCACGACACCGACAAATTTCTGCCGGCCGCCTCCAGCCAGCCGGAAGAGGAGGTGTCGAGAAATACCCTGTTTTCGGCTAAGGACAAACTGATCAATTGGTTTTCGGTAAACGAATCTTTGCTGGTTGTCTCCCGGTCGCCCTCCATATTGCACTATTTCTCTCCCGAAGAGCAGGAGTTGATCCGCACCATGCAATCGGAGTGTATCTATCCGCTGAAGGTGATGAACCGCCTGACCGGCCTGGTGTTTATCGGAAGAAAAAACGATCGTGCCGATTACAGCCAGGACGAACTCGACCTGCTTGCCTTGTTGCTCGACCAGGCCGCGGTGGCCATAGAGAATGCGGTGTTGTACGAAGAGCAGAGCGCCCGGATCAAGAAAATGTACCGCGCCGACCGGTTGGCCATACTGGGGCAATTGGCGGCAGGCGCCGCCCACGAAATACGCAATCCGCTGACAGCCATCAGAAGCACAATGCAATACCTTGGAAAAGAGATGAAAGGGAGCGACAAGGCGGAGATGATCGACGAACTGATGGAGGAGGTAGACCGGATCAACAAGATCGTACAGGGATTGCTCTCTTTTGCAAAACCTACCGAACTGGAAACCGCCAGGATCGATACGGAGGCGCTGATACGGGAAACCCTGTCGCTGGTAAACAACCTGTTGAAGAAGCAATCCGTGGCGGTAAATTACAGGAACCTGGCGGACGACCCGGTAATTGTCGCCGACCCGGCCCAGTTGAAACAGGTGTTTCTGAACATCCTGCTCAACGCCGTGGAAGCGATGGCCGAAAGCAATGATAAAACGGTAAATATCGTCCTGGAAAACAGCCGCCCGGTGGATATGCGTTCGCGCTACCTGATCGTCTCCTTTGAGGACAACGGAAAAGGGGTGGAAACGGAGAACATTGAAAATGTGTTCAACCCGTTCTATACCACCAAAAAAGAGGGGACGGGTCTGGGATTGCCCATCTCGTACGGCATCATCAACAAGCACAACGGGGAGATGGAGTTGACCAGCCGGCCCGGAGCGGGAACCAAATTGGTGATCAAATTACCGCAAGCGTTAAAATAAATTTCGTGCAGATGAAGAAGAGAGTTTTAGTGGCCGACGACGAAGCCAGGATCCGGAAAGTGATGACGATGCTCCTGCGCGACGAGGGGTACGAAGTGCTCGCTGTGGAAAACGGTAAAGAGGCGGTAAAAGCGCTCGATGCTTTCCGGCCCGACCTCATCCTGCTCGACCAGCAAATGCCCGACATGACGGGCATGGAAGCCCTGCAACAGATCAAAACCGCACACCCCGGCGCTACCGTCCTGATGGTTACGGCGTATGGTTCTGTTACGCTGGCTGTGCAGGCCATTAAAAACGGCGCCTACGATTTCATAGAAAAGCCGTTTGACAACGACAAATTTTTGCTCACCGTAGAAAGAGCCTTGAATTTTCAGGAGATCAGGAACGAGCTGAATCATTTAAAAGAACAGCAGAACGACCGTTTTTCCTTCGGGCAAATTATCGGCAACAGCGCCAAATTGCAGCAGGTGATGGCGCAAGTACGCAAGGTGGCCGACACGAATGTGACGGTGCTGGTGCTGGGAGAGAGCGGCGTCGGGAAAGAGCTTGTTTCCAGGGCGATCCACCATTACAGCAGCCGGAAGGAGAAGCCGCTGGTGACCGTAAATTGCGGCGCGATCCCCCTGACATTGATCGAAAGCGAACTGTTCGGACACGAAAAAGGGGCCTTTACCGACGCCAAAGAGATGCGGACCGGCACCTTTGAAAAAGCCGACGGCGGTACGCTGTTCCTGGACGAGATCGGAGAACTTCCGCCGGACGCACAGGTTAAATTGCTGCGCGTACTGGAAGAAAAGAGCGTCACGCACATCGGAGGCAAAAAGGAGATCCCCGTGGATGTGCGCATCATTGCCGCCACGAACCGCAATCTGGAAGAGAGGGTGCGGCAGGGCACTTTCCGGCTCGATCTGCTGTACCGCCTCAACATTTTTACGATCAACATTCCTTCCTTGCGCGAACGCAGGGAGGATATTCCCATGCTGGTCGACCACTTTATCGCCAAATACAACAAAATCCTGAACCTTTCGGTAAAAAACATCTCACAGGAAGCCATCGACCAACTGTGCAGCTACGATTGGCCCGGCAACATCCGGGATCTGGAAAATGCCATCCAAAGCGCCATGATCCTCTCGGAAAACGGCACGATACTGGCGGATCATTTACCGATGCGGACCAAAAGCTATCCCCGGATCGAATCCCTTCTTGCGGACAACGACGGCGATTCCAACAAAATCAAGGAGGCCAACGAGCACACCGAAAAAGAGTTGATCGTTGCGACGCTAAAACGCTGCGACAACAACCGGACATTGGCCGCCAAAGCACTGCACATCAGCCGGAAAACCCTCTTCAATAAAATGAAGAAATACCAATTGGGGTAACCGGAACATTGGCGGAAAAAGAGAACGGTTATCCGGCCGGTGTAAAAGAGAACGCCAGAGCGGCCTGTCCGGCAGGAAGGCCCCGGGGCACAACGATCTCCACACCCTCTCCCGCCTTTTTCCAGCGAAGCGGTTTACCGGTTTGTAAACAGATCATTTGGGTACCCGCAGCCGGGATGTTTCCTTTCCAGCGGACGATTTTCGGGAGTGGTTTTCCCTCTTTCAGACAGGTGACGGCATACAGCCTCTCCCCCTCTTTGCTCCGGGTAAACCAGGTATTTCCGTCGTTGTAATGCGGAGTGGTGCGGGTGTTGTAAATGGCTTCCCCGTTCTTCTCCACCCACTCCCCGATCTTTTCCAACCGGGAAACCACCCCTTCGGGCAGAGTGCCGTCCGGCTTCGGGCCGATCCCCAGCAGGAAATTCCCCCCTTTGGCCACAATTTCGGCCAACATGTGGATGACCCGGGCCGGCGATTTGTAGAGGTCGGTGGGCACGTATCCCCAATCGTTCCCCAGAGTGATGCAGCTCTCCCACGGCACGCTCAGTTGCTCGGCAGGGATGCCCCGTTCGGGCGTCTGGTAATTCTCAAATTTTCCCGGGACGGAACGTTCCACGACGAGGATGCCGGGCTGGTGGCGGCGAGCCATCGCAGCGATCTTCGGCATGTCTATGTCCTGTTCCCCTTTGTAGAAACGGCCTGCCCGCTCTTTCTCCCCCGGCCGGGCGGGCCTCACCCACCCTCCGTCCAACCAGAGAATGTCGATCTGGCCGTAATCACCGTTTACGATCTCTTCCAATTGATTGTAGGTGAATTGTTTGAACTGCTCCCAACGCCAAGGATTCTTTTCAATGCTGTAGTTGTTGTTCCGGTTGGGGGTGGCGTAACGATCCCACCAGTAGTATTGGCTGTGCCAGTCGGGTTTGGAGTAGTACGCCCCGATCATGTAGCCCTTCTCCCGGAACGCCGTAAATACCTCTTTGGCCGCATTCCGGCGGGGATCGTCCTGAAAGGCCCCGTGCATGATGGAAAAATCGCTCTGTTTGGTGTCGAACATGTTGAAACCGTCGTGGTGCTTCGTTGTAAAGACCACGTACTTCATCCCGGCCTGCTTGCCGGAGGCCGCCCAGGCAGCCGGATCGAACCGCTCCGGCTTCAGGGAATCGATGGCGCTCCAGTATTTCCGCTTGTAATCTTCGTAGGCGACGTTGCTGTCGCGGGGGATCCAATCCTCCTCCTCCGAGCAAATAGACCAGGACTCCACCGTTCCCCAATAGGAGTACAGCCCCCAATGGATCAGCATCCCGAATTTCAGATCCTGCCACTCATCCAGCGTTTTCAACACCTCCGGCTCTTCCGGCCACACGTAGGAGGCCGACCGGGTATGGGCGAAGGTCTGGGCAAAAACCGGAAGGGAGCAGAGCACTCCCGCCATACAGAGCAAAAAATAGCGTTTCATAGTTTGTTCGTTTAAAAATGATTTTCCTCTTCCAGCAGATCCGGGCGCAACGCTTTGGTGCGCTCGTAAGCCTGCTGCTCCTGCCACTCCCGTATCTTTGCGTGATTTCCGGAGAGCAGCACCTCCGGCACCCCCCATCCGTTGAACTCCGCCGGGCGCGTGTAGAGAGGCGGGGCCAGCAGGTTGTCCTGAAAAGAGTCGCTCAACGCAGAGGATTCGTCGCTGATCGCGCCGGGAAGCAGCCGCACAATGGCGTCGGCCATGATGCAGGCCGGCAACTCCCCTCCCGTCAGCACAAAGTCCCCTACGGAGATCTCCCGGGTCACCAAATGTTCGCGGATCCGCTGGTCCACCCCTTTGTAGTGCCCGCACAGGATCAGGATGTTCTCTTTCAACGACAATTCGTTGGCCGTTTTCTGGTTGAAGACGGGAGCGTCCGGCGATGTGTAGATGATCTCGTCGTATGTGCGCTGAGCGGTCAGCTCCGCTAAGCAGTCGAAAACCGGCTGCACCATCAGCACCATCCCGGCCTCTCCCCCAAAGGGATAGTCGTCCACTTTCCGGTGCTTGTCCTTCGACCACTCCCGGAGATTGTGCACGCAGATCTCCACCACCCCTTTCTCCTTTGCCCGCTTAATGATGGAGTGGTTTAACGGGCTTTCCAGCAACTCCGGGAGGGCGCTTACAATGTCTATTCTCATTACAGGTAATCCTCAAAATAGTTGGTCACCTTTTGCATCAGGTGCACCCGGGGAAGCCCGGCTACGTTGTGTTCGGCCACCGGATAGGGGAAGTAGTCCACCTGCACCCGGTGCCGGATGCACTCCTGGATAAAGTTGAGGCTGTGCTGCCACAGCACGGTGTTGTCGATGGCTCCCTGGCAGATCAACAGTTTTCCTTTCAACTCCTTTGCCTTGGCCAGCAGGCTGGTTTGGGCGTATCCTTCCGGATTCCGTTGCGGGGAGTCCATGTACCGCTCCCCGTACATCGCTTCGTACCATTTCCAGTCGATGACCGGGCCGCCGGCCACCGCTACTTTAAATACATCCGGATAATTCGTGATGAGGGAGATGGTCATAAACCCGCCGTAACTCCACCCGTGCACCCCGATCCGGTCTGCATCCACCCAGGGGCAGGACTTGAGCAGCTCCACCCCTTTCAACTGGTCGGCCATCTCCTCCTGCCCGCACCGGCCGTGAATGGCTTTTTCAAAATCGGCTCCCCGGTTGGCCGTGCCCCGGTTGTCCTGCACATAGACCACATACCCGTGCTGGGCCATGTACATCTCCCAGCGGCGCAGTTCCGCCTGCCAGGTATTTTTAACCATCTGGGAGTGGGGGCCGCCGTATACATACACAATGACCGGATACTTGCGGGAAGGGTCGAAGTTCATGGGTTTTACCAACCGGTAGTAATTGTCGTACCGGCCGTCGGCGCTTTTGACCGTCCCCAACACGATCTCCCCGCAATTGTATTCCGCCATCGGATCCGCCGCGCGGAGCAGCTCCCGGGCCGGCTTACCGGAGGTTGGCTGTACGGCCACCACGTTCGGAACGTGTTGGCTGCTGTACGTATCGATAAAATAGTTCCCGTCCCGGCTGATGCTGACGGTATGCCACCCTTCCGCCCCGGTCAGGCGCTCCTGCCGGCCGGTTTTGATCTCTACCCGGAACAGGTGGTTTTCCACCGGGCTGACCTCCGCCGAGGTATAATAGACATATTTTCCATTCTGGCCGGCGTACGCCACATCCGCATCCGTGACGGTGAGGCGGCGCACCGCTTTCCCTCCGGTATCGCACAAATAGAGGTTGCGGTACCCGTCCCGGTTGTCGGTCCGGTAAATAAAGCGGGAAGGGTCGTTTTCCAGAAAGATGATCTTGTTCTGCGGCTCTACGTATTTCGGGTGTTTTTCTTCCAGCAGGGTTTTCAGAAAAGCCCCCGTCCGGGCGCAATACCTGTTCAGCCGGACGTGCTTCTGGTCGCGGTTCACGACCTGGATATAGAGGGCGTCGGAAGCCGGCGACCAGGTGATGTTGGTGAGGTATTGCTCCCGCCCGAAGTCATCCGCCTGTGCAAATACCGTTTTGCCGGAAGCCAGATCGTATATCCCCAGCGAGATCTGTTCGGAAGCCATCCCGGCCATGGGGTATTTGAGCTCCCGCAATGTTCCCGTGCGGGTGGTGATGTCTAAGAGGGGAAAGGAACCGACTGCGCTTTCGTCTTTCCGGTAGAATGCGATCTTTTTTCCGTCGGGCGACCAGAAGATGCCGCCGGTGATCCCCATTTCGTTCCGGCTCACCGTCTGCCCGTTTACAATGTTGGGATCGCTGTCCGCCGTAACGGCGTATTCATTCCCTCTTTCGTCGGAGTACCAAAGGTTGTTCGCCCGGGTAAAAGCAAAAGCGTCCTTTCCGTTGAAAGTCAGGTTCTGCGCTTTCTGCGGCAACGGCAAGGTGCGTACCGCTTTTTTGCTCCGTACCTCTATTTCCGTGTATTTTCCCAATGCCTGTATGCCGAATACCTCTCCGCTGACCCAGGAACGCTCCGGCCAGCGCTGCATTTTTACTCCGACAGCGGCGCCCAGTTCTTCCAGGGTCATCAGGACGCGCGAACCGGCGCGGCCGGGCTCTTCCGCCAGCAATTGATCTTCTTTGATGTATGTCAGCGTGTTGTACTCTCCCTGCCATTGAACGGCAAGGCGTTCCGGATAGAGTTCATACCCCAGTACCGCTTCCTCCATCGTCAGTACTTTCTCTTGTGCAGCCGCCCCCAGTAAGCACAGGAAGCCGGCCAGTGTAAGGATCCATTTTTTCATAGCACGGCAAATATACCTTATTTTATGCAAAAAACCGTACTTTTTTTGATCCCGTAACTCCTCGAATACCTCAAAACATTTCCATTCGTTACGATCGCAGGAGAGAAAAAAGGGACATCGGTATCTGCCTGATCATCTCACCTTCCTATTTCGATCGTTACGGAAAGGAGATGTATTATGCCATGTTCCGCAAAAGCAGGCACACACAATGCATTTCCACGTCGCGCAGTTTAAGGCAATTAATAAGGCAATTAATAAGGCAACGACATACAGGGCTTTTATTTTCACGATTCCGTTGGCCAAAAACGTCTAAAGAATGACCTTCTTTAGACGTTTTTTATCCCGTACCTCCTCACTCAGACTGTCTTGCAGACAGATAAATCATTTACAACCAAAAGCCGTCAACCTATTTTGGAATAAGACATACGCAATGAACCGGTTCTTCACTCCCCGCAGGAGAACTGATCCGGATATTTCGGGCAGGCGTCCCGGTAGGTTTGCATGATGGCGGCCAGATCCGCATCCACATCCCCGGTAAGATGGAACAGAGGCCCGACCGTGCAGGTTTTGGCCCGATAATCGATGCGTCCGAGGTAGACCGGTACGCCGGCAGCCTGCGCAATGACCAGAAACCCTTTTTTCCATTTTTTCCGTTTTTGCCGGCTTCCTTCCGGGGTGATACAGAGATACATCGTATCCCGTTTACGGAACTCCTCCACCATCTGTTCCACCAACTGGCTGTCGCGGTTCCCCCGATCCACGGGGATCACCCGCAAAGCCCGCAGAATAGCCCCGAGCGGAAAAAAGAACAACTCCTTTTTCATCAGGATAAAAGCCGGGATACGCTGGCTGAGAAAAGCAAGTTCTCCCCAGAAAAAATCCCAGTTGGAGGTGTGGGGGACAGAGATGATCACGGCCTTTTTCTCCTCCGGAAGCACTCCGGCGTATTTCCAGCCTCCCAGCCACATCAAAAATTTGGCAATGTATTTTATCATTGGATCTATTTTGTTTTAACGACCTGTATTTATAGGTTTAGCGGCAAGGTGACACGGATCCCCCACGCTTTGTACTTCCCCCGGTCAAACGAAACAAAACCTCCGGCCCTCAGATTCCGGCCAAACCCCAAGGAGTAGCCCGCCTCCATGTAATGACCGGTATCCGGGGTCCGGAGGTAGCGGAAATGAAGCGCCTCCCCGAACAGGAATCGCTGCAAAAAGGGCAACCGCTTCAGAAGCAGGTAACTGGAATAGTAATCCAGGGTTCCCGTTGCCCACTCCCGGTTCGTGGAGAGTGCGTAGTAGTCCGGTAACAGGTAGACCCCGGCCCAGTCGTTTTCCGCAATAGTCCATCCGATCGTCTTAAAATGTTTGTAATCCGGAAACCAAAGCTCTTTTTTCGACAGGAATTTCCCGGCGGAGGCTCCGTACACGATCCGGTCGAACAACCCCAACCGGATGTCCTGGAAAATCCCGACCTCCAGCCGGTCGTAAGAGCTGCCACACTGCGTTCCCGGCTGCACCCCTTTTTCGTAACGCACGGAAAAGGTAGGCCAGGCCGTTTTTACATACTGTTTTCTCCCGTCTTTTACCTCAAAATAGTAACGCGGCGTGTACCGGAGTTCCGAGTGGAAAGAGAGGGAAGCATGTGCCGGCATATCGATCCCTCCCCGCAGGGAAGGCAGGTTCGGCTCCGGATCCCGCTTGCGGAGATTGTACGAAGCGTGATTTTCCGGCAGGCTCCGTTTTTCGTACAGGCCGCCCACCGTAAAGAAAAGCCCGGTGGCCGGATCGATCCTGTTTTGGAAGCGGAGATAGCGTTTTTCGTAAAACTTCATGTAATTGCTGGCGGAAACGATGGAAACAAGCATATTTTCAAACCTCGGAGCACCTCCGTCCCGGTAAAAATCGGCCGAAACAGAACCGAAATCCAACGTCAGTTCCCCGTTTTGCATCGGGGCATACCGGAACTGGTTTTTTACTTCCCAGATAAACGCTTTGCGCGCCAGGGCATAGTAGGCGGCCGGGGCTATCCGGAGGGAACGTCCCTGTCCGCCTTTTATCCGGAAAGTCAAGGGTTGCCCGATCCAAAAGCCGTCCACAAAATTATACTCCGGCATAACCTTCATCAACCCGCCGTAATCCAACCGGACGTTCTCCCCCAACTGAACCGAACCTCCCCAGAGCCACTTGTCCCCCAAGTTGAAAGCAGCCGAAGAGTCCGATTCCGCCCGGTTTTGAGCGATGATTTGTTTCAAACTCTCTTTTTCCCGGTAACCGTCCGCCTCTTCCTGCCGCAAAGGCACTGTACGCATGGCAGCCCAAAAGAGCGAGTCGCGCTGCGAAGCCAGGGAGTCGACCGTCACTTTTTCCTGCCGTTCGGAACGGATAATCTGTAAAGAAGGGACCGTATCCGGCCGGGCCGGCTGCATGGCCTCTTCCGATAACCGGGCTATTTTATAGGCGTCCCGGGTGGTCAGTTCCTCTTTTTCCAACAGGGTTTGCAACTTGTTCAGCCGCTTCTCCCGTTTGGGGTCTGCAGCGGCCGGTTCCGCCGAACCCGCCGAATCTGCCGAATCTGCCGAATCTGCCTGAAACATCCCCTCGTACGTATGAACCGTATCGGCCGATACGCTCAGGTATTTGAGCGAAGAAAAGTATTTTCCCACAGCCTTGAATCCCATCACATTTACCTGCAGGTCGATTTC
Source organism: Culturomica sp. (assembly GCA_031271755.1). Classification (GTDB taxonomy): domain Bacteria; phylum Bacteroidota; class Bacteroidia; order Bacteroidales; family Marinifilaceae; genus UBA944. Next base: position 84,339 of record JAISVB010000069.1, on the reverse strand, counting down.
GTAAGAGGTCGGCATAAAAACTGTGTGCCGGACTTCGTTGAATACGCACCGGAAATCCATGGAGATCCCCATCACCCGGGAGATCAGGCGAAAATTGGATACGCTCCAATCGTCTTCCACAATGTAGATCCAGCCTTCGAACAGCGATGTGTTCTCTTTCCGGGGATCGATCCGGATCCTGTTGATGGTCCGCCCGCCCTCGTCGTAGCACTCTTCAAACGTAAAGCGGTAGTAGGAAAAAGCGCCCGGAGCAAGGGGAGAGATCACTCCCATGACCGACGGATCGTAAATAGAGGCTGTTATGATGTTCAGCGCATTCTCGGCGTCCATCTCGTCCGGAATGGTGCTGGAAAACGCCTTGACGGTGCGCTCGTATGTCTGGGGGGCCTGAAAGGCGACCTCCATCACCGATTCGAGCAGAAAGGTTTTACCCATGAACGGTTTTACCGCTTTTCGAACCTCCTGGGAGAGCATCAGCAACTTCGGCATTTTGTCCAGCTTCATCGTACCTTTGGTGTAGACCTCCGAAGTATATCCCTTCACCTGGTTCCGGTGATAAGGCGCCCGCGCAATTGCATTCCGCATCACATAATAAGCAGGATCCTCCCCCTTGTCGCTGACGATGACTTCCCGGAGCCGGTATACCACCGGCTGCAGGCGGACAGTCACCTCCGGAAGGCCGGAAGCGACCTGTACCTGCAACCGTTTTTTTTCATACCCCAGACAACTGATATCCAGCGTGTAGTTCCCTTCCGGCAACGTGATCTGAAAACGCCCCTCCCCGTCCGCCGCACTCCCCTGGGCGGTTTCCCGCACATAGACCGTTGCGCCGGCCAACGGTTCCCCCTCCGCATCCGTGATCTTTCCTTTCAGATTTTGTCCCTGTGCCGCTCCGGCCAGGGATACAAGAAGGGTGATCCATACTATAACTTTCACTACGCTCTCTTTGCTGATTTTTCCGCACAAATTTCGACTATTTTTGCATCCCCGTCAGCTAATTTTTTATAAAAAACAAATCAAAATGTAAAAAACACCATCCCCCCTTCCGAAAATGCAACCGATCCCGTAGATTGTATCCCAGACCGGCATCCCGAAAAAGCCGCAAAGAACGAGAGCGAGAAATTTAAACAGATGCTAACCTCCACACCCATGAAACCCTATACACTGACCTCCTTTCAGATAAAATGCTCCAACTGCATACTAAGCAATTCCGGAGATAAAAGATGTCATTCCAAAGCATATCCCACAAAATAGACGACGGTATTATAACGGTCTAAGGACGATCTAAAGACGGTCTAAGGACGGTCTAAGGAATCCTAACGTAAAAATAAGACAACTTTTAAATTACCATGGAATTAATTTTAGGGTTTCTTTTGATTTCACGGAATTAGCCTTATCTTTGTCCACGCAAAACGTAACAGGGTCGGTTGGCCGAGCGGTTAGGCAACGGTCTGCAAAACCGTGTACAGCGGTTCGATTCCGCTACCGACCTCCGCAATTTTCGCCAATATTCTGAAAAACAGATTATTGGCGATTTTGTTTACACCGCTTATTATGGAAAGTTTGGAGAACGTGCTGAAACATCCCGTATTTGAAGCCGTGGCCGCAGTGGCACAGGAGAAAGGCGTTGCCGCTTACGCCATCGGCGGGTTTGTCCGGGATCTGCTGTTGCACCGGCCCTCCCAGGACATCGACATCGTTGTGGTGGGGAACGGGATCGAATTGGCCCGGGCCGCAGCCGCCAGACTCGGCCGTTGCAAAGTTTCCGTCTTTAAAAATTTCGGCACTGCCATGTTCCGGTACAACGGAATGGAAGTAGAATTTGTCGGCGCCCGGAAAGAATCTTACCGGGCAGACTCCCGGAAACCCATCGTGGAGGAGGGAACACTGGAGGATGACCAGAAACGCCGGGATTTTACCATCAACGCATTGGCCATCTCCCTGAACGCAGCGGATTACGGCCGGCTGATCGACCCGTTCGGGGGCATTCCCCATTTGGACGAACGGCTGATCCGCACCCCGCTGGAACCCGGCATCACCTTTTCCGACGACCCGTTGCGCATGATGCGGGCCATCCGTTTTGCCTCCCAACTGAATTTCCGGATAGACGAAGGCACCTTCCGCGCCATCCGGGAAAACCGGGAACGGCTAAAGATCATTTCCACGGAACGGATCGTGGACGAATTCAATAAGATCATGCTCTCCCCGGAACCTTCCAAAGGGATCCTGCTCTTGGACGACGCCGGCCTGCTGGAACTCTTTTTTCCCGAACTGACCGCCCTCAAAGGGGTCGAACGGGTGGACGGGACCGGGCACAAAGAGAATTTCCTGCACACATTAACGGTGCTGGACACCCTGTCGCTCTACTCCCGGGATCTGTGGCTGAGGTGGGCCGCCCTGCTGCACGATATCGGTAAACCGGCCACCAAAAAATATATCCGGGGACAGGGGTGGACATTCCACGGCCACAACCACGTGGGAGAACGGATGACAGCGCGGATCTTCGGCCGCCTGAAACTGCCGCAGAACGAAAAGATGCGGTATGTCCAGAAATTGGTCAACCTGCACATGCGCCCCATTGTACTGGCCGAAGAGGTGGTAACGGATTCCGCCGTCCGCCGCCTGCTGTTCGATGCAGGCGACGACATCGACGACCTGATGACGCTGGCGGAAGCGGACATCACCTCCCGCAACGAAGAGAAAGTAAAACGGTTCCTGCACAATTTCCAAATTGTCCGGCAGAAATTGAAAGAGGTGGAGGAGAAAGATTCCATCCGCAATTTTCAGCCGCCCATCAGCGGGGAGGAGATCATCGCCACCTTCAACCTGCCTCCCTGCCGGTTGATCGGCGAGATCAAGAACGCCATCAAAGAAGCGATCCTGGAGGGCGTCATCTCCAACAACTACGACGAAGCTAAAGCCTACATGTTCAAAGTAGCGGAGGAGTTGCTGAAAGAGTTGCCGGAAAAGGAGTAGCTCAGATGTGTTTGGGAAGGATGATCTTCAGGGCTTCTCGGTGTACTTTCAGGCGGATCGGCGAATGCATGATGACCGCTTCCCCGTCGATGTGCACCTTGTGGATATCTCCTTCTATTACCGCTTCCCGGCATTGTAACTCCTTAAAATACTTGAATTTATCCAATCGCCGGTTGAGCAGGTAAAAAAGAAACGAAGTCACCGACCAGAAGGTGGGGCGTTTCAACAGGCAGATATTTACCAAGCCGTCCGTCAGCGAGGCGTGCGGGGCGATGTTCACATTGTTCCCGTATTGGGAAGCATTGGCAAAACTGAGGATGAAGCAATCCTCCTGGACGGTTTTTCCGTTAAACGTAATGGTGTATCTTTTTTCCGAATAACGGAACCACCGCTTCATGCCTGCATACACGTAAGAGAAAATACCTCTGATCTTCAAGGTATTGAATTCGTGGGCGATCTCCGCATCAAAACCGACCCCGCTTACGTTCAGAGAGTATAAATCGTTGATCTCCAAAACGTCTACGTATACGCTGACGCCCGTCAGCAATTGCCTCAACGCCTTTTTGATAAACTGGGAATAGCCTAAATGGCGGGCAAAGCCATTGCCGCTGCCAAGCGAAACCACAGCGAAGGCAATGTCGCTTCCGAAGAGGGCTGTCCCTACCTCGTTCACGGTTCCGTCCCCGCCTACGGCGACGATGTGCGTGTAGTTCCCCGACTTCCGCGCCGCCTCTACCAGCGCCCGCCCGTGTCCGGCGTGTTGCGTATATTCGATGTCGTACGCCACCTCGCGGTATTCGGGCATGGAACGCAATTTTCCGGGCAACTCCTTCCCCCACCCCATTCCAGATACCGGATTGACAATAAACAATATACGCATGATTCTCTATGCTGTTATTTACCGATGCCGTAATAGGTATAACCGAAATCTTTCATCTGGCCCGGATCGTAAATATTCCGCCCGTCAAAAATGACCTTCTCCTTCAACGCCTTCTCTATGTAAGTAAATTTCGGTACCTTGAACTCCTGCCACTCCGTCACCACCAGCAAAGCGTCCGCTCCTTCCAGCGCTGCGTACATGTTCGGGGCGTAATGCACCCGGTCGCCGAGTTTCCGGTACGCCTCCTCCATCGCCACGGGGTCAAAAACGGTCAGAATGGCTCCGGCTTCCAGCAATTTTTCGATCAGGGACAACGACGGGGCTTCGCGCATATCGTCGGTAGCCGGTTTGAACGAAAGTCCCCAAATCCCGAATCGACGGCCGCGGATATCGCCCCCGTAATGCTTCGTTATTTTGCCGAACAAACGGCTCTTTTGCCGTTCGTTCACTTTTTCCACGGCTTTCAACACCTCCAAGTGATACCCTCTCTCCTCCCCGGTTTTGATCAACGCTTTCACATCTTTCGGAAAACAGGAGCCTCCGTAACCGATCCCCGCGTTCAGGAATTTTTTACCGATCCGGGTATCGCTGCCGATCCCCCTTTTCACGGCATCCACATCCGCCCCCGTCAATTCGCACAGGTTGGCGATGTCGTTCATGAAAGAGATCCGGGTCGCCAGCATGGAGTTGGCGGCGTATTTGGTCATCTCGGCCGAAGGGATATCCATAAAGAGGATCGGCACGTTGTTCAGGACGAAAAAGTGATACAGCCGGTTCAGCACCTCTTTGGCTTTTTCGGATTCGACCCCGATCACCACCCGGTCCGGCATCATAAAATCGTTGATGGCGTCTCCCTCTTTCAGGAACTCCGGATTGGAGGCCACGTCGAACGGTATCGATACGCCTCGCCGATCCAACTCCGCCTGCACGGCTGCTTTCACTTTCCAATTGGTGCCGACCGGAACGGTAGATTTGGTGATCACAACGGTGTATTTGTCGATCAGTTGCCCGATCTGCTTAGCAGCTCCCAACACATAACTCAGATCGGCGCTCCCATCCTCGTCCGGGGGGGTGCCCACCGCAATAAAAACCGCATCGGCCGCCTGCAGCGTTCCCTGTAGCGAAGCCGTAAAAAAAAGGCGTTCGTGTTCCGTGTTCCGGACGACCAATTCAGCCAATCCCGGTTCGTAGATGGGGATCCCTCCGCTGTTCAACAGATCGATCTTGGTCTGATCTACGTCTACGCAGGTCACCGTGATCCCTGTTTCCGCCAAACAGGTTCCCGTTACCAATCCGACATATCCGGTTCCTATAACCACTATTCTCATACGCTGTTTTTTAGAATAACTCCGGTGAAAATTTAACCTGCCTTTAATGAGAAATACAAAAGTAGAAAAAATAAAAACGGAAGCGGGATATTCCGGTAAATTTCCTGTAAATTTGTGCATTATTACTTTTTTTCAAACAAACGCCATGCTTTTCAAAAGAATCCATTTGCTGTTTCCGGTGATCTGCCTGTTGGCATTCGCCGCCTGTCAACGCAGCAGCTCCGGCCCGCAACAGCCCGATATCCGGAAATACATTTACGGGTATACCTCCGGAACCATCACCTCCGGAACGCCCATCGAGATCCTTTTGGAACAGGCGCCGGCACACCCCTGCGAGGCTGGCGAAGTGTTGCCGGAAAAGATCCTGCGCATCTCCCCGGCCGTAAAAGGGAAACTGTACCTGCAGGAAAAACAGACCCTGGTCTTTGTTCCGGACGACCGGTTCGAGAACGGCAGGGAATATACATTCAAACTGCATTTAGACGCTTTGCTGGAAGTGCCCAGGGAATACCGGACCTTTGAATTCGGCGTTAAAATCCTTCCGCTTCGCCTCTCTTTTTCGGGGGGAAACTTAGTGGCGGAATCAAACAGCGATTCGCTCCGGTACGAAGGCGAACTGCAAGCCTCCGATTTCATGGAGGCGGAAGCCGTCGAAAAGGAGTTGAGCGCTTCTTTAGAAGGAGCGGAACTCACTGCCACCTGGCAGCACACCGGGAATACCCACCGGTTTCAGACAGGCCGCATTGCCAAGACCGACCAGCCCCGGATCATGAAATTGACGTTCGGAAAATTGGCCGTTCACATCCCCGCGGCCCATGTGACCATTCCGGGGCGGAACCAATTTACCGTGCTCAACATCCAACTCAACGACAACAACCGCAACTTCGCCCGCATCGATTTTTCGGAACCGGTCGATCCTTCGCAATCCTTAGAGGGGCTGATCTCCATCAAAGGGATTTCCGACCTCCGGTTCCAGCGGGAGAACAACACGGTTTTTCTTTACTACACCACCCAACCGAACGACTCCGAGATCGAAGTGACCGTTCACGAGGGGATCCGGAGTTCGGGCGGGAAAACCCTGACGGAAGCGATCAGCCATACCCTAAAACTCCCCTCTACCCGTCCGGCTGTAAAATTTATCGGGCAGGGAGCGATCGTACCGTCCGACGGCCGTATCCTGGTTCCGTTCTCCGCCGTCGCCTTAAAATCGGTCGATGTGCAGATCATCAAGGTATTCCGGCAAAACATGCATTTTTTCCTGCAGGAAAATGCGTACGACGGCGGTTCGGATCTGATGCGGACAGCCCGCCCGGTGTTCCGGAAAAAAATCGATCTGGTCAAAGAGGGAGAGGTCATCGACCTGACCCAGTGGAATGATTACACCCTGAACCTTCCGGAACTGATCGAACTGGAAAAGGGGGTCATCTACCGGGTGGAGATCCGCTTCCGGAGATCGTACACCACCCTGGAATGCGCCGGAGAGGGGGAGGAAAAAACCGACTACTACAAGCAGGATTGGGACGGCAACAGCTATTATTACAGCGATTACTACTACAACAACTCCTACCGCTGGGAGGAGCGGGACGATCCGTGTACCGACTCCTATTATACCGGCTCGCGTTTCATCAGCCGGAACATCATCCATACCTCGTTGGGGATCGTGGCGAAACGGGGTACCGACAACCGCTATTTTGTCGCCGTGAACGACATCGCCACCGCCCGGCCGGTAAGCAACTGCCGCATTACCCTGTACGATTACCAGAATAACCCCGTCGATTCGGCCCAAACCGATAAAAACGGATTCGCCCGGCTGAACAACGGGCAAAAGGGGTTTATGGTCACGGCTTCCAAAGAAAACGACAAAGCCTGGTTGAAGGTAGCCGATGCGACCTCGCTCTCCCTGAGCAATTTCGATGTGGGCGGACAGAACGTACAGACGGGCCTGAAAGGGTTTATATACGGCGAAAGAGGCGTGTGGCGCCCCGGGGACGACCTCTACCTGTCGTTTATCCTGGAGGACAAACAACAGGTATTGCCGGCCGGACATCCGGTCATGGCCGAACTGTACAATCCCCAGGGCAATCTGGTGAGTTCCCGGAAAAGCGTCACCGGTGAAAACCCGATCCATACGTTCCGGTTTTCCACCGATGCGGAGTCTCCCACCGGTTATTGGAGCGCCCGGGTGAAAATCGGCGGCAGCGTTTTTTCCAAAACCATCCGGATCGAAACGGTGAAACCGAACCGTTTCAGCATCGCACTGGACTTCCCGGACAAGGAGATCGTCGGATCCGGAGTGACAACAAACCAAATTGTACGCGCCCGGACCCGCTGGCTGAACGGAACCAAAGCGCCGAACCGGAAAGCGGAGACCGAAGTCCGGATCAGCAACGGGAATTTCCGGTTCAGGGAGTTCCCTTCCTACAGCTTCCAAAACCCGGCGGATGCGTTCGAACCGTACACCGCCAAGCTGTACGAAGGGACAACCGATGCAGAGGGGAACTTCTCTTTCAGCCTGAACAAGATCAGCGTGCAAAAAGCACCCGGTGTGTTGAACGCCTCTTTTACCACCCGGTTGTTCGAAGAGGGGAGCGATTTCAGCATTGCGACATATACCACGAACTACTCCCCCTACAACCGCTACGTCGGGATACGCCTCCCCGAATCGCCCGACAATTGGTACTCCACCCGGGAACCGGTCCGGCTGCAAGGGGTCGTTGTAACCCCGAAAGGCCAAAAATCCGCCGGAGCCCCCCGTTTGCAACACATCAAGGTGTACAAGATCGACTGGCGCTGGTGGTGGGATGCCGAGAGCAACGGGTACGGTTCGTACATCCGCCGTTCCGCCAATAATTTGGTGTGGGAGCAGCGGATCTCTGCCCAAGGGGGAGAATTTTCCCTTCCCATAGAGATCAAACAGTACGGACGGTATTACATAGAGGCGACCGACCGGGAATCCGGCCACACCGCCGGCCTGATCGCTTACTTCGGTTCCTGGGCGGAGAGCAACAGCGCGGAAATCGCCACGCTCCTGCAGATCAGCGCGGATAAACCGAACTACAAAGCCGGTGAAAAAATCCGGTTGAAAGTCCCCTCATCGCAAGGGGGAACAATTATTTTCAGCCTGGAAAACGGCACTTCCTTCCAGGAGATCCGCCGGGTGGAAGCCACAACCGGAGAAACGGAGATCGAAATCGAGGCCACGGCGGCCATGTGCCCGAACATTTACGCCCACATCACGTTGATACAGCCGCAGAACCAGCGGGACAACGACCGGCCGGTGCGCCTGTACGGCGTTCTGAATATTCCGGTGGAAGAGCCCTCCCTGCATCTGCAACCGGAACTCGAAACCGCTGCGGAGCTGCGTCCCGGAGAGGAGTTCTCCGTAACCGTCCGGGAACAAAAGGGCCAAGCCATGAGCTACACGCTGGCGGTGGTGGACGAAGGGCTGCTCTCCATCACCTCTTTCCGTACGCCCGATCCCTTCCCTGCTTTCTACGCCCGAGAAGCCCTGGGGGTAAAAACGTGGGATTTCTACGATTACCTGTTCGGCGCGTACGGCGCCCGGTTGGAAAAGGCTTTTGCCGTCGGAGGCGACGAAACCCTGAAAGCGCCGCAGGACGAAAAGACGAACCGCTTCAAGCCGGTGGCGCTGTTTGACGGCCCCTTCTCATTGAAAAAGGGGGAAACCCGCACCCACAAATTCCGGATGCCGGAGTACATCGGCGAAGTGCGTACCATGCTGGTAGCCGCCACCGCCGACGGGAAATACGGTTCGGCCGAAACTTCCTCTTTTGTCAAAAAACCGCTGATGATCTCGGCTGCCATGCCCCGCCTCTTCACCCCCGGAGATGTCGTAGAGATCCCGGTAACGGTGTTCGCGATGGAAAAGAGTGTCCGGGAGGTAAAAGTGGAGTTAACCGCCAACGATCTGGTGGAGCCGCTTTCCGACCGGCCGGCTTCGCTCACCTTCTCCGAACCGGGAGAGCAGACCTGCCGGTTCAACGTCCGGATCAGGGAGAACACCGGAAAAGCGCAACTGACCTTTACCGCCCGCTCCGGAAAGGAACGGGCGGCGGAAACGACCGACGTAGAGGTGCGTGTTCCCAATCCCCGGATCACCCAAAGCAAATCCATCCTGTTGGAATCCGGAGCAAAAGAGACATTCGACACGGAGGTTTCCGGCGCCGATCCGGCAGCCGTGTTGGAGATCTCCACGATCCCCCCGCTCAACCTGAGCGAACGGCTCAACACCCTCCTGACCTACCCGCACGGATGCGGCGAGCAGATCGTGTCGGGCGCTTTCCCGCAGGTAGCCCTCGGCCAGTTGTTGCCGCTTACTTCCAAACAGAAACTGGACGCGGAAAACAACGTCAAATCGGTGATCGAACGCCTGGGACGTTACCAAACGGCAGAGGGCGGTTTTGCCTACTGGCCCGGAAATCTGTACACCTCGGAATGGGTCAGCATCTACGCCGCCCATTTCCTGATCGCCGCCGGTAAACAGGGGTACCACATCTCCGGACAACTGTTGGAGAAGGATCTCCGCTACCTGAAATCGGCCGCCAACGGCTACCGGATCACTTCGTATTACCACGAATTGGTACAAGGCTACCGGCTCTACGTGCTGGCGCTTGGCGGACAACCGGAGTTGGCTGCCATGAACCGGATGAAGGAGCGGTCGTTGCAAAACACCACCGCCCGCTGGCTGCTGGCCTCGGCTTACGCGCTGAGCAACCACCCGGAGATCGCCCGGGAGATGACCCGGAATGCAGGTACACAGATCGATCCGTACCGGGAAACCGGAGGAAGTTTCGGGTCGGATATCCGGGACAAAGCGATCATTCTGCAATCGGCCATCTACCAAAACAGGCAGGAGGAGGCTTACCGCCTGCTGGAGGATCTTTCGACGGCGCTCTCTTCCAACCGCTGGATGAGCACCCAGACCATCGCTTTCGCCTTGGTTGCCGCCACGGAATATGTGGAAAAATTTGTCGGAAAAAACGGATCGATAGAGGTGGAGATCCGGACCGGCGGTAAAAGATCAACGGCCGGAACCGACAAAACCTTCTGGCAGGAAACGCTTTCGATCAAAGAGGGTCGAAGCACGGTCGAGGTGAAAAACAACAGCCAGGCGAAACTGTATGTCCGCCAGGTATGCGCCGCCGCTCCGTTCGGGGTTGTTGCAGAAGAACAAGCCGCCGGGTTGTCCATGCAAGTCCGGTACACGGACCGGAACGACCAGTCGGTCGATATCGACGCCGTACCGCAAGGCATGGACGTCACGGCAGCCGTCACGATCAGGAATACCGGCCAGTCGGGAACGTACTACAACCTGGCGTTGAATTACCTGCTCCCCTCCGGCTTCGAGATCATCAATGACCGGCTGACCGGCAATACGCAGGCTTTTACGGGCGCCGACCACACGGATATCCGCGACGACCGGTATTATGTCTATTTCAGCCTGGAACAGGGCCAGAGCAAAACTTTCCGGTTCCGTTTTAACTGCGCCTTTCCCGGAACGTACCTCCGCCCGGCTATCCGATGCAGCGCCATGTACGACGATTACATCCAGGCCGTTCTTCCGGGCGGCAAAACCGTCATCACCCGTTAAACCCGAAAAAACAAGCACCATGAATCTGAACCTGAATCTGAGCGATTATGTCCTGTTGGCCGTGCTCATTTTCCTGTTGGCCTGTTACCCTCTGCTGCGCAAATTGGTCTCCTCCGTGGAGATCTTTGTCGGAAAGTACGCGCAGCAGGCCGCCCGGGAAAAGAGAGAGGCGGCTTCCGGGGGCGACGGCGCCCAAAGTGTCACCCAAACCCTGGTAAACCTGCGCCTGCTGGCGCACGAACGGATGATCCTGTTTACGGAACGGATCAAGCCCGACTCCCTCATTCCCCGCACCCTGAACCCCGCGCTCTCCGCCCGGGAGTACCAGCGCATGCTGGCCGGCGATATCCGCCAGGAGTACGAATACAACCTCTCGCAACAGCTCTACCTGAGCGAAGAGGCGTGGAGTGTTATCTCGGACTACAAAAACAGTGTGATCACGCTGATCCATTCGGCAGCCGGGGAGATCGCCGGCGAACAACCGGCGGGGGAATTGGCGAAAAAAGTGCTGGAACAGTACATTGCCTCCGACATCAAAGCCGACCGGGTGATCCGGGTGCTCAAGCAGGAACTGCAGTGATCTATCTTCTCTTTTTCTTTTTGCCCGGACCCGGGGTTTTGCTGTTCTTGGCGGAACGGGCGTGAAACGCGCCGCCGCCTTTGGGACGGCCTCCCGGCTGGTAAGTAATGTTGGAGGTCTGCACCTTCTCTTCGTCCAACAGTATATCGGAAATCTTTACCTCTTCCGGCATCGGCAGGCGTTCTACCGGCTCCCCCGTCAACTGTTCTATCGCCTCCATCCGTTCCTCCTCTTTGGGGGAAACAAAGCTGACGGCCGTCCCCTCCCTGCCGGCGCGGGCCGTACGCCCGATGCGGTGGATATACTCCTCCGCCAAGGCCGGAATATCAAAATTGATCACGTGGGATACCCCTTCGATGTCGATCCCCCGCGCCGCTACATCCGACGACACCAGGATCCGCGCCCTCCCCTCTTTGAACGCCCTGAGGGCATTCAGGCGGGTATTCTGCGCCTTGTTGGAGTGGATCACGCTCAGTTCGTCTTTCCAAATCCCTTCCAATTTGTCCGAGATCCGGTCTGCATTCTTTTTGCTCTCCGTAAAGACCATGACCCGCGTATAAACCGATCTGTCCGCCAGCAACACGTTCAACAGATTGATCTTGGTCATGATGTTGGGAACCTCGTAGCAATATTGCTCCACCGTGTCTACCGGAGTGGCCTGCGGAGCCACCTCCACCCGCACCGGATCGATCATAAAATCGGCCGCTAATTTAGTTACCGTTTCCGAAAAGGTAGCGGAGAACAACAAGGTCTGGTGCTTTTCCGGAACCACCTCCAGAATGCTGCGCAACTGGGGCATAAACCCCAGGTCCATCAACCGGTCGGCTTCGTCGATCACCACCGTTTTCACCTGTTGGGTGCGGAAGATACCGTTCATGTAGATATCCATAAAACGTCCCGGAGTCGCCACCAGCAGATCCACCCCTTCGTAGACTTTCTCCTGCTGGGTGCGGATGTTCGTTCCGCCGTAAATCCCGACGCAACGGATGTCCATGTATTCGGTCAGCAACTCCACACTCTCGCATACCTGCACCACCAACTCCCGGGTCGGTACGATAACGATGGCCCGCGGATGGCTCCCCTGTGCGTAGTGCAACCGCATCAGGATCGGGATCAAATAGGCCAATGTTTTCCCCGTTCCGGTCTGCGCAATCCCGATCATGTCCCGTCCGGAACGGATCACGGGAAAAGATTCTACCTGCACCGGAGTCGGGTGTTCGAATCCGGCGTCGTCCAAGGCGCTCACGATCTGCTTGCTGATGTTCAATTCCGTAAAAGTCATGCTCTCTGTTTTTTCCGGCAGGAAAACGCTCCTCCGGGAAATTTTGCCGGGTAAAGATAGCAAAAAAACGTTTTATTTGGTTTTGTCGAAATTAAGCCCTATATTTATTCCACCGATAAACCTTAAAATTTTGAGATATGATGACGATGACATTCAATGAATTGAGGAAAATCAAAGATCAATTGCCCTCGGGCAGCATGCAACGGATCGCCGATGAGTTGGGGCTGGACGCCCAAACAGTACGGCACTACTTCGGCGGAACTTGCGATGCCAGTAAACAAGCGGTCGGGATTCATTTTGAACAGGGACCGGAAGGAGGCATTGTACGGATCGACGATACAACCATTTTGGAGAAAGCGCAGGAAATTCTCAAAAACAACTAACTTCCGGCACTGTCCGGATCCTCCAAATAAACAGGGGCTGTCTAACTTTCGATTGTCAGACAGCCCCTGTCTTTTAGCAAATTGCGCCCGTTATTGGACTCCCATTTGCTTCATGTACGTTTGTCCATCCCAGAACAGGTGTTCTTCAACCATTACACCGTTCTCCCAGATCCCGATCGTACACATCGGTATGCTGAACGATTTTCCGGTGGGTTGTATGAATTTGCCGTTCCCCACAGGCATGGGTTTGGTAAAAGTACCTTCGAAAACTCCGGTAACCGCCGTAAATTTTCCCGAACCGAACCGGATCGGATGTTCTTTGATCCGTGTATCGGGAGCGTAGACGAACATGGCTTTCATGTCCTCGATGTGCTTTTCCAGTCCTACGGTATAGTGTCCGTCAGGCCAGTACACTTTGATGTTTTGATCGTGTGTTTCGTGGAAACGCGCCCACTCCTGGTGGGAGAACACCACGAAATCGAGCGTGTCGAATTTTGTCAGGTATTCGCCGGTCAATTGCTGACCTGCCAACAACTGATCCAACTGCGCCTTTGTATGCTCTATCTCATCCAAAGACACCTCGCCCGTCCGTCCGCCTTTACAATTGGTCAGGCACAGCGCCGCCCCTATTGCAAGCAGCAACAAGCCCTGCGTAGATAATTGAACCATTCTTTTCTTCATTTTTCTGCGTTTTAGTGATTTATTTCCGATCATCTATCGACATGGCAATAGATTCTCCGGCACTATTTTACGTAGAAAAATCCGATAAGTTCCCCCGGATTCTAAAATGTGTTTTTGTGCTTAAAAAGTGTCAAGCCCCTCCTCAAATGTTTTGTATTTTAATTCCGGCAACAAATCGTTCCTCATGCGTGTCGTATCGCCATAATAGGAAACACGCCCTATGGTAACAAAATCTTTTGTTAACGGACTCCGCGTATGGAACAGCAGTGAGAACAATTCAAATCCCCGTGCAGCGGTCGTGATCATCCAATCGGGCATGCGCCACGGTTTATGGTATTGTTTGTAACGGGCGATTTTGTCTAAGAATTCCTGAAGCGTCTGGACACCCTCGTCCCCGATGTGATAAATGCCGCTTATATTTTCCCGGTAAAGGGCTGCTGTCGTGGCTGCCAAAAAATCATCTTTGGAGATCAGGTGGATGCAGGTCGGCTTCTTCCAAACACCTAATAAATAATGCCTGCCGAACCATTCCGCAGCATCGATCATCAAGATCCCTTTGCCGTAAACCATGCCGACACGCAACACAACAGCCTCCACACCGGCGGCGGCACATGTGCGGAACAGATCCTTTTCTTCCTGCAGGCGTGTAGCGGCATGCACCGAAACAGGCCGTCCGTCCAAGCGCCCGACAGCGGGATTTTCCGGCGTTGTTTCTCCCTCCACGTGTGGAAAACTGATCAAAACAATCCGCCGTACCCCTGCTTCTATCGCAACATCCAACAAATTATTGAAGTAGTACGTGTTTGTGACCGGCAAAAACTTCTCGGGACGAGCTTTGAACAGAACACCCGCAAAATGCACAACGGTGGTTACCCCTTTCAAAGCGGGATACAACGTCTCCTTTTTCCCCAAATCGGCTTTAAACAGTCGAATATTGGAGCGATCCTTCAACTCGCCGGCGACTTCTCTTTTGTGCGTGAGCAGATGCAGATTCCTGTCTTTCAAAGAACAGGCCAATAAACCACCTAAATTTCCGGCCGCACCGGTAATCAAAATGGTGGAATGATACATATCGTAGTTTTAAGACTGTAAGACCGTAAGATAGTAAGACCGTAAGACTATACTCTACTAACTCAAAGATTCATTAAAATCCCCCATGCTCCCTGGAGCTGTTCAGTTCGGTGGCTTCGCCGGCTTTGTGCTCCCGGGTAAAGTTCCACTCTACCTGATCCTCGCTGGTTTTTCCATTTTTCACGGCCACGGCTTTCAGTACATTAGCCCCCTGATCCAACTGCACGCTCCGGAAGATGAAATGCACGTCGGTGTATCCCTTTTCGGGTGGCGGCAATTTCCGGCCGTTCAGGGTGAGTTCCGGCACGCCGGTATTGCTGTATACGGTGATGTCCGTGACCTGCTTTTCCCGTTCTTTCAATCTTCTTTGTGTGATGTACAGCACCGGTTCTTTGCTCCAGTTGGCCTTGTACCAGAAGTAGGAATCTTTTTTGATTTTCCGGTCGAAAGTCACCAACCCCTTCATGTTCCGGGCGGGTATGCCGCCGCGGTTCCACATCGGTACGGCAAAATCAAACGTGTTCCAAAGATAGGAGGCGATGATGTACGGATGCTTGGCGATAACGCTCCACTGGTATTCGTGGGTTTTGGTCTGGAAGGTTTCCGGGTAATAGGGACGGCCCCAATTCAACGACTCGCCGAGGTGTTCCGTCTGCTGAAAAATATTGGCATCCGCACCGTACTCCGTCAACATAAATTTGTGATCCGGATAGTTGGTTTCCAGCGCTTCGATCCAAGGCTTGATGTCCTGGATATCCTTTTCATACCAACCGAAATAACGGTTCATTCCCTGAATGTCTGACTTTCCGTTGACCGGATGCTCCATGTGCCCGTGTCCGTTGACGGATACCGTATACCGATCGGGATCCTCCTGTTTGGCCAATTCATGCAATTCCGAGGTCAAAGCGGCCGTATAGTCGGAAGATCCTCCGTAGGTATATACCTCGTTGTGCAATCCCCATACGTAAATGGAGGGGTGGTTAAAACTCTGCCGGATCAGGTCTGTCAACTGCTCTTTGGCATTTTCCCACTCTTTACCGCTGACCTGGTTGACAAAGGGGATCTCCGCCCAGACGATCAACCCCAGCGAATCGCAGCGGGAGTAGAAGTAGTCCGACTGCTGGTAATGCGCCAGCCGGATCGTGGTGGCGCCGATGTCCATGATCATCTCCAGATCCGCATCGTGGTGCTCTTTTTTCAGGGCGCTTCCCACTTTCCACCAATCCTGGTGCCGGGTCACTCCGTACATCGGGTATTTTTTCCCGTTCAGGTAGAAACCGTCTCCGGCTCTGATCTCAAATTTCCGGATCCCCAGCGGTTGCACCACTTCGTCCAGCACCTTGCCGCCGGAAGTGATCCGCGACACTACCCGGTAGAGGTAGGGATCCGGGAGGCCTTTCCACAGACGGGGATTTTTCAGATGAAAGGTCTGGGTAAAGGCTTGTATGCCGGCCGGACCGACCGTGATCTCCTCTTTTTTCTGCGCCACGACCTTGCCGGCTCCGTCGCGGAGTATATTTTCCAACACGACCCGGCTGTTTTTCCGGGTGCTGTTCTCCAATTTCACTTTTACCGAAATATCCGCCCCTTTGGAAGATACGTTTTTCTGTGTGACGTACACGCCGGGAGAGGCATGATCGGTGACCGCTATGTGGACGGGGTCGGTCACCACCAGCCACACCGGCCGGTAGATACCGCCATACACTCCGAACAGGCTGTGGTTCACCGGGATCACATCCGGACGACTGGCGTTGTCCACCCGGATCAGCAGGGTGTTCTCTTCCCCGAATTTCAGCGCTCCGGAAAGGTCGAACGCAAAGGCGGAGTAGCCTCCCCGGTGGTTCCCCACATACTTGTCGTTTACATACAGATCGGCCACCTGCCCGGCGCCTTCAAAACGGAGATAAACCTGTTTCTCTTTCCAGCCCGCTTCGGCGAACAGCGTTTTTTTGTAATAAGCCGTTCCTGCGTAAAAACTGTTGTGCTTCGACTGCATATCCTGGTTGTTCCAGGTGTGCGGGATCTCCACCTTGTTCCACCCTTTGGCCCAACCGGCCTGGGCGACCGGATCGGAAGGGTAGTTCCCTTTTTTAAATTCCCACCCGTCGTTAAAGGGAGCGATCATCCGTCCCTGCGCAAAAAGCACAACAGTCGCCCCTCCTAAAAACAGGGCGATCAAGAGAAATCGTTTCATTGCTGCTTCGTTTTAAAATTTTAAATTATCGGGCGTCATACAGGCTTTTGGCGATCCCCATCTCCAAACCGCGCAACTCCGCCAATCCGCGGAGCCTTCCGATGCCGGAGTAGCCGGGGTTGGTCTTCTTTTTCAGGTCGTCCAGCATCTGGTGCCCGTGGTCGGGACGGAAAGGAATGGACTCTTTCCGTTTTTGCTGTATTTCCAGCAAAGCCTTCATCACGCCGTACATGTCCACATCTCCCTCCAAATGGTTGGCTTCGTAGAAATTCCCCTCCTTGTCCCGCTTCGTGGAACGGAGGTGTACAAAATAGACCCGCTCTCCCAACCGGGTCATCATGCCGGGCAGATCGTTGTCCGCACGCACGCCGAACGAACCGGTACACAGGCAAAGCCCGTTCGAACGCTCGGGAACCGATGCAACGATCTTTTTGAAATCCGCTTCGGTACTCAGGATCCGGGGCAATCCGAGAATGGGGTATGGCGGATCGTCGGCGTGGATCGCCAGCTTCACGCCCACCTGATCGGCCACCGGAGCGATCTCTTTCAGGAAAAAGACCAGGTTGTTCCTCAACCGCTCCTCGTCGATGTGTTTATACCGATCCAATTGGGCCTGGAACTCCTCCAGCGTAAAACTCTCTTCCGCTCCCGGCAAACCGGCGATGATGTTCCGCACCAACGTCTCCCGCTCCTCCCGGCTCATGCCGTCGAAACGCGCCCTCGCTGCAGCTATTTCCGCCTCAGTGTATTGCTTTTCCGCTCCCGGACGTTTCAACAGAAAAAGTTCAAACGCGATGAAAGCCACCCGCTCAAAACGGAGCGCTTTGGAGCCGTCCGGCATGGTGTAAGCCAGATCGGTGCGGGTCCAGTCCAATACCGGCATAAAGTTGTAAGTAACCGTCCGGATCCCGCATTTGGCCAGATTTCGGATGCTCTCTTTGTAATTTTCGATGTACTGCCGGAAATTTCCCTCCTGCGTCTTGATGTGCTCGTGCACCGGCACGCTCTCCACCACCGACCACTTCAATCCCGCCTCTTCGATCATTTTCTTCCTTTTTTCGATCTCTTCGACCGTCCACACCTCGCCGTTCCGGATGTGGTGAAGCGCCGTTACGATACCGGTAGCCCCGGCCTGGCTGATATCGGCTAAAGATACGGGATCGTTCGGGCCGTACCACCGCCATGTCTGTTCACTCAAATACATAGTCGTGCAATTTTAAGCGTCTGTTTAAATGGAAAATGCATCGAATCCGCCGTCGATGACCAACACCGTCCCCGTTACGAACTTGGAAGCATCGCTGATGAGGTAGTGCAGGGAGCCCAACAACTCCTCCGGTTCGCCGAACCGCCGGAAAGGGGTGTGCGCCAGGATCGTCTTGGCCCGGTCGGAATAGGAGCCGTCCGGATTGGTCATTAACGTCCGGTTCTGTTCCGTAATGAAAAAGCCGGGAGCCATGGCATTGACCCGGAAATGGGGTCCGAATTTCAGCGCCAGTTCCCCCGCCATGTATTTGGTAAAATTGGTCACGGCAGCTTTGGCCGCACTGTACCCCACCACCCGGGTCAAAGGGCGCAGGGCCGACTCCGAGGAGATGTTGACGATATTCCCGGCGCCCGTCTTTACCATCGCCCGGGCAAATACCATGGTCGGGATGACGGTTCCGAACAGGTTCAGATCCACTACTTTTTTAAAATCGTCGATGGCCAGATCGAAGATGGTCTTGTCCGGGGCGATCGTCGCTCCCGGCATATTCCCGCCGGCAGCATTCACCAATACGTCGATCCTTCCGTACGTTTTCAGTATCTCCTCCCTGTTTTGTTCCAGGGTCTCTTTGTGAAGTACATCGGTCATCAGAAACAACGCTTCGCCGCCGGCCGCTTTGATCTCTTTCACCAATTCCGCCCCTTTTTCCGGCACCCGGTCCAACACCGCTATTTTTGCTCCGTTTTTGGCCAGATAGCGGGCCATGTCCGATCCCAATACACCGCATCCGCCGGTGATCACGACCACTTTTCCTGTAATTTTAAACATGCTGTTAAATTCTAATATCTACTTCTTCGTCACTGCCTCCACGATCCGGTAAGCCTCCCGCACCAACCGGGCGATGCCGCTCCAGTCCTTTGCATCGATCATCTTTTTGGGGAAAAGGTTGGATCCCATACCCACGCAGGTCACACCGGCGTCAAACCACGCTTTCAGATTCTCTTCCGTCGGTTCCACTCCCCCCGTCGGCATGATGCTGCTCCAGGGACAGGGGCCTTTCACCGCCTTGACAAACTGCGGGCCTCCCACGGAAGATCCGGGGAAAATCTTAACGATCTCCGCCCCCAACTCCTCTGCTTTGTTGATCTCGCTCAGACTGCCGCATCCCGGACTCCACAGGATCTTCCGCCGGTTGCATACCTTCGCCATCTCCTCGTTCAGCAAGGGAGAAACAATGAAATTGGCGCCGGACTGCATGTAGAGAGAAGCCGTTCCCGGTTCCACCACCGATCCGACCCCCAGGATCAGATCGGGCAACTCCCGGGCAGCCCACTTCACTAACTCTCCGAAGATCTCGTGGGCGAAATCCCCTCTGTTGGTAAACTCAAACACCCGCGCTCCGCCTTCGTAAGCGGCACGGACGACTTCTTTGCAAACGGCCGCATCGGCGTGGTAGAAAACCGGGATCATCCGGTTTTCCGCCATCTTCACAGCCACCTGTATTCTGGTAAAACGAGCCATCGTATTTTTCAATTAAGGTTTTACACGCTATAAAAAACACTACCTGGAAACTCTTCCCGAAGCGTCTCCGCCCATCAGTTTCTCCACCTCCTCTACCGTTACCAGGTTGAAATCCCCGTAAACGGTGTGTTTGAGGCAGGAGGCCGCTACGGCGAAATTCAACGCCTTTTGGTCGTCTCCCGTATAGGTCAGCAAACCGTAGATCAATCCGCCCATAAAGGAGTCGCCGCCGCCCACGCGGTCTACAATGTGGGTGATGTCGTACCGGGGGGATTCGTACAATTTCTTCCCATCGTACAACACGCCGCCCCATGTATTGTGGTTGGCATTGATGGAACCCCGAAGGGTGATGATCACTTTCTTGGCCACCGGGAACCGCTTCATCAACTGGGCGCACACCGATTGGAATTCGGCGGCATGCACCTCTCCGGCGGTAGCCGTGACATCGAACCCTTCCGGTTTGATGCCGAACACCATCTCGGCATCCTCTTCGTTCCCGAGTACCACGTCGCATCCTTCCACCAAAGCAGGCATCACTTCCGAAGCCTTTTTGCCGTATTTCCAGAGATTTTTGCGGTAATTCAGGTCGCAGGAAACCGTCACGCCCAACTTCCGGGCAGCCCGGACAGCCTCTATGCACACGTCCGCAGCCCCTTGCGACAAAGCAGGGGTAATGCCGGTCCAATGAAACCAATTGGCTCCTTTAAATACTTTCTCCCAGTCGATCATGCCGGGTTTGATGTCGGCGATGGAGGAGTGCGCCCGGTCGTATACCACTTTGCTGGCTCTGGCCACCGCGCCGGTTTCCAGAAAATAGATCCCCAAACGTTCGCCCCCGTATACAATGGAGGAGGTGCCTACGCCGTATTTTTTCAGATCCATTACGCAACTGCGGGCGATGTCATTTTCCGGCAACCGGGTGATAAAATCCACCGGTATTCCGTAATTGGCCAAGGATACCGCTACATTGGCCTCTCCTCCTCCGAAAGTCGCCGTGAACTCTTTCGCTTGCGAAAAACGCAGATAACCCGGAGCGGCCAAACGCAACATGATCTCTCCGAATGTAATTACCTTACTCATGGTGTTGCTGTTTTTGTGATCGTTATTTGACAGCGGCCGGCGACGCCAATTTTACTTCCAGCGGACGGTTCACGCTGACACCTGCCCGGGTTACCTGTTGAGACCACTCTTCTGCAGAAGCTACGCCGCCTTTGCTCCAGCCGGCTCCGCAATAGTATACAAACGGAACGCCGTATGTTTTGGTCATCAGCAAATGCCCCTCCTGCTCCATCGTCCCGACAGCACCGCCGGGGAAGATCACGCCGATGGCCGTATGCCCGTTGTCCATATCGTTGTCGTTGTTCCGCGGTTCCCAGTAAGCAATGGTTCCGGCAGCCGCATCCTGCATAAGCTGGCCGGGTCCCTTCCGCAAAACAATACCGGCGGCCACTTCCATCCCCGCAGGAGCGTTTTCATACGTCACCTCCACCCGGTTAAAATGGGTATTGGCGTCCAGCGTAAAGGTACGGGTCTCGGTCACTTGGTTCTCCCCGACCTTGTAAGGCGCATAAACCAAACGGAAGGTCAGGCGCAACGGGCCGTTGTCCAACACTTCGGAGTGCGTAAAGTTATTTCCCAGCACCAATTGTCCGTTGACATAAGGCGCCAACGCTCCCGCTCCCAGGGTACGCCCCACCTTGTAACAATCCAGCCCCTCACCGTAGTCTCTGTGGTAGTCGTCGGTTTTATACCAGGCATTCACTATCAACTTATCGGTGGATTTTACCCACACGTCTATTCCGTTGCTGATCTCCCCGGTAGCCTCCAGCGCCGGGCCGTAGATCCGGAAAGCGATCTTGTTGTTTTCCCAGGCAAAATCATCTTTGCGTTCCGGCACCAACCGACCGAATACTTTGGGTTCGTAAGTTGAACGAACTCCTTTTTCAATGTGAAAATCCGCTGCGCCGTTCGCTGCCAACGAAGCCTGAAAGATCAGTTCCTGCGGCTTTTCCATCCCCCGGAACAGTACCTGGGAAGGCAACTCCTGTTTGTTTGCATCCCGGACAACAACGGTTTCCGGTGTAATCGACGAATCCAACGCTGTCAAAGATTCCCAAGAGACCGATACGGTTTCCTGATCCCGGGCTGTTTCAGCCGGATTGGAAACCGACACCACGATACCGGCGGTATGCTCCTTGCATCCGGCCAACACAGCTACCATAGCCAAAAATAAAAAATACTTTTTCATACAATACTGTTTTTAATGATACTGATTTTTCAATTCTCTACTCTTCGTTGGAGGCTTTTCCCAGGGAGGCCAATATGCCGCCGTCCACGTACAGCACGTGCCCGTTTACAAAGTCGGAAGCGCGAGAAGCGAGGAATATGGCAGCTCCGGCCAGATCTTCCGGTTCCCCCCAACGCATGGCCGGCGTCCGTTTCAGGATAAATTCATTGAAAGGATGCCCTTCCACCCGGATCGGAGCTGTCTGGGCCGTTGCAAAATAACCCGGCCCGATCCCGTTCACCTGGATGTTGTAACGGGCCCATTCCGTGGCCAGATTTTTGGTCAGCATCTTCAAGCCGCCTTTGGCCGCCGCATACGCGCTCACCGTATCACGCCCCACTTCGCTCATCATGGAGCACATGTTGATGATCTTACCGCTTCCCCGCTCTTTCATCCCCTTAGCCACCGCCTTGGACATGATAAAAGGAGCGTTCAGATCCACATTGATCACCTGATTCCAGTCGGTCAGGGACATCTCCAATGCCGGGATCCGCTTGATAATTCCCGCATTGTTCACCAAAATATCCACCGGTCCGACCTCTTTCCCGATCTTCGCTAAAGCCGCCTGCACCTGCTCTTCGTTGGTGACATCGAACAGGTAGCCGTGCGCCCGGATGCCGTTGGCGGCATACTCCTTTACAGCACCGGCCAGTTTCTCTTCGGAAAGGTCGTTTATCACCAATTTCGCCCCGGCCTGCGCCAGCGCCGTCGCGATCGCCATACCCAGCCCGTGTGTACCCCCGGTAACCAAAGCGGTCTTTCCGCTCAGGTCAAACAATTTCAATCCGTTCATTTAGTTTATTTACTTAGTTATTAGAGTTTAGTCATCGAAACTGTCTATTTAAGCAGCCTCTTGTCTTCATTCATAAGAAGTGTTCAAAAAGTGCTTAGCTGCAACTTTTGGGACATCTTATTTCAAAGTTTGGGCCGTCACGGTATCCATATCTCCGTAATCCATGTTTTCGCCCGCCATTCCCCAAATAAAAGTATAGTTGGAGGTAGCGCAGGCAGAGTGGATGGACCATACGGGCGATATGACCGCCTCTTCGTTTTTCATCCAGATGTGCCGGGTCTCCTCCACTTCGCCCATAAAATGGCAGACAGCCTGGTTGGCAGGCACTTCGAAATAGAAATAGGCTTCCATCCGCCGGTCGTGGGTGTGAGGCGGCATCGTATTCCAGACACTTCCGGTTTTCAGTTCCGTCATCCCCATCTGCAACTGACAGGTCGGTAACACCTGGTTCACGATCAACTTATTGATGGTACGGTGGTTACTCTCCTCCAAACTGCCCGTTTCCACCACAACCGCATCGGCCTTTGTAATTTTCCGGTCGGGGTAATTCCGGTGAGCCGGCGCCGAATTAAAGTAAAAATGAGCCGGCGCTGCCGCAGAGCGGCTGCTAAAAATCACCTTCCGGTCGCCCATCCCGAGGTACAACGCCTCTTTATAGTCCAGTTCAAACACCTTTCCATCCACTTCAACCGTGCCGGCTCCTCCGACATTGATGATCCCCAGTTCCCTCCTGTGCAGAAAAAAGGGGGCTTTCAGGGGATCGATAGCGGCCAATTCCAATTTTTCCTCTACCGGAACGGCCCCTCCCACGATCAGGCGGTCGTACATCGTATACACTAAATTGATCTCATCCTCCGCCATCAGTTTTTCGATCAGAAAATCCCGGCGCAGCCTTTGGGTATCGTACCCCTTTGCATCCTCCGGATGGGCTGCATTACGTACTTCATAATTTACCTTCATGCGTTATATCTGTTAAATTCATACTGAAATCACTTCCCTGCGCCCGCGTCGAATCCCGGAGGATCAACTCCGGTTCGATGAGCACGTCTTCCGGATGTTCCCCGTTCAACTTGCCGATCAGCATCCGGGCCGCCGCCTGTCCCATCTGCTTGCTGAATTGATCCACAGAACTAAGCGAAGGAGTGATCAACTCATCGAACGACTCGTTCGCATACCCGAAAATCGCCACCTCTTCCGGCACTTTCACCCCGTTCCGCATCAACTCCAACAAAATGCCCAACGCCACGAAATCGCTCGCAACAAAAACAGCGTCCGGCAATGCTTTGCCTTGCAATATCTCCCGGGCAAAAGCCACCCCTGCATCCCGGGTCACTCCCCCGATTCGCACCCAATCGGCTTCGGGCGTGATCCCGTACGCCTGCAAGGCGTCCCAATAGCCCCGGTACCGGTCGCGCCAAACAGAAACATGCTGAAATCCGGCGCAGTGAAAAATTCTTTTACGCCCTGTCGAAAGCAGGTACCTGACCACCCGGTAAGCCCCCTGGTAATCATTCCCCCGCACCATTCCCGCTTTTACCTCGTCCGATACCCGGTCGAACAAGACCAAAGGGATCCTGTCCTCCGCCAAATTATTGTAATGTGAGTAATCCCTTGTCCCGTAAGCAATAGAGGCGATCACCCCGTCCACTTTCCCTTGCGACAGGGAATGCAGGATTTTCTGTTCTTTCTCGTACAGTTCGTTCGATTGACAGATCAACACATCGTACCCCATCCTGTTGGCCACCTCTTCGATCCCTTCGATGGCAGATGAAAAGAAATTCCGGTTGATATACGGCACCACCACCCCGATCGTTTTGCTATACCCCCGTTTTAAATTCACCGCAAGCGCGTTGGGTTTGTAGTTCATCTCCCGGGCCGTTTTCCTGACCTGCTCCCGAACCTTCTCACTGATGGCAGGGTGGTTCTGCAAAGCCCGGGAAACCGTCGATCCGGATACGCCCAGCACAGCGGCAATGTCATAAATGGAGACCTTTTTCTTTTTTTCGTTCATCCGGAGCGTAAATGTATGCAATCGGTTGCCCAAATGTAACCCTTTGAATTGAGAATCCCAATTTTTCCACCCCCTCTTTTTTATTTACGTCGTTCTTTTTACTTACAGATCTAATTTCAACAACTCTTCTCCCCCGGTATTCAACACCCGCAAAGTCATTTGCTTTCCCTGCCTTTGCAAAACCATAACGGTTGCTCTTTCTAAAGAGTTCCCCCCTCCCACGACAACCGGGAACGGATTGGAATCCGTCCCTGCCGGAATGTGGGCAAAACGGTGCGTATGCCCGTTCAACGCCACCTGAAAAGGGGCGCGGGACAACAGATCGCCCCACAGCTCTTTGCAGGGATTAAAGCGGTCGTCGTCCGCATCGGGCAGGGAGGAACGATAGATCGGGATGTGGTGGATCAACACTTTTTTAGCCGACTTTTTAAACGCTTTGGAGGCAAACTCCCGTTTCAGAAATCCCGCCTGATCCAGACGCAACTGCGCAAAATCGTTCAGGCCGTAATAGACCGGGTGGTCGTCCGGTTTGTCCTCCCCGCAATCCAGCATCACAAAACGGGTATCCCCCCAATTAAAAGCTCCGTACGTTTTATCTCCCACGTAGTCAAAAAGCTCCCGCAAACCGATCGAATAGGCATTCCGGATCTCGTGGTTTCCCCGCAGGTAAAATACCGGTATCCGGTCGGCGCCCACCTTGCGGTTGTAATAAGCGATGGAACGGACTGCCTGTTCCTGATCGGCAGGGTCGTCGATACAATCCCCGTTAAAAAACACCAGGTCATAGGGGTATTCTTTCACTTGTTCGAACAACGCATCCAAGAGTTCGTGTTTTTTATGAATATCATTGAATATCAATGCCGTAAAATCACTCTCTTCGGGAGAGGGAAGCCGAAATTCCCGGATCTCCGTAACAGCCGTATGGCCAAACTCTTTGCTGTAGGCTTTGTACGACAGGATCTCCCGGGAACACACCCGGTAATAGTAGGTTTTGCCGGGGATCAGGGGTTCCAACCGGATCTTGTGGATAAAGTCGTTGCAGATGACCTGGCCGTCTACCAATGTATGTACTTTTTTCAACTGTTGCGGATCCTCCCCGTACTCCACCCAGCCATACACCGGCACCCGGGTCACCCAACTGACGGTGACGCCGTTATCGACCGGATTCTGCAGATAGGGAGCGGTGGCAAATATCCGGCGATCGCCTGTTTCCTCCGCTTGTGCGGAAAAAATCAAAAACAGGGAAAGTCCCAAAAAAGATAAGCATTTCATGATGTGTGGAAATTGTGTTTGGAAAGCAAAGATGCAAATTAGATTTTAAAAGCGGTAAAAGAACTGCTGTTTTATCTAAAATATCACTATTTTTGAAGCGCGGTCAAGATTCATTCAAAATTCAAAAAATAGTATGTCTTCAAAAGAAATCAATCAGGAAAAACTCAAAGCGCTCCAGCTTACGCTTGATAAAATCGAGAAAAACTTCGGCAAGGGAAGCATCATGAAACTGGGCAGTACGGAAATTGAAGCCATTCCGGTCATCCCCTCCGGCTCTATTGCCTTAGACAAAGCGCTGGGAGTGGGCGGATACCCCAAAGGAAGGGTTATCGAGATCTACGGCCCGGAATCGTCCGGTAAGACCACGCTGGCCATACACGCCATTGCCGAAGCCCAAAAACAGGGAGGAATTGCCGCCATCATCGACGCGGAACACGCTTTCGACCGCGCTTACGCGGAAAAATTGGGCGTGGATACCGAAAACCTCTTTATCGCCCAGCCGGACAACGGGGAACAGGCGCTGGAAATAGCCGACCAACTGATCCGTTCCGCCGCCATAGATATCATTGTGATCGACTCGGTGGCGGCATTGACACCCAAAGCGGAGATCGAAGGGGATATGGGCGACAGCATGATGGGACTGCACGCCCGCCTGATGTCCCAGGCTCTGCGGAAACTGACCGGGACCATCAGCAAAACAAATACCTGCTGTATCTTTATCAATCAGTTGCGCGACAAGATCGGGGTGATGTTCGGAAATCCGGAAACCACCACCGGCGGAAACGCCCTGAAATTTTACGCCTCTGTCCGGCTGGACATCCGGAAAATCGGGCCGATCAAGGAAGGCGAAGAGATCCTCGGCAACCACACCCGGGTAAAAGTGGTGAAAAATAAAGTGGCGCCTCCTTTCCGGAAAGCCGAATTTGACATCATGTACGGGGAAGGGATCTCCCGTTCCGGTGAAATCGTGGATCTCGGGGTGGACTACGGCGTTATCAAAAAGAGCGGCAGTTGGTTCTCGTACGGAGAGAGCAAATTGGGACAAGGCCGGGAAACGGTGAAGCAGTTGGTGATGGATAATCCGGAACTGGCCGAAGAGTTGCGGGAAAAGATCGTTGCAGCCATGAACGGTGCCCCGCAACAGGAGTCGGACAAGTAATTCGAAATAGGTATGTCTGTGAAAATAATAAACACCACCAGATTGGTTACTTTTCCCCCCCTGCTGATTATAGCTCTTATGTCCTGTCACTCCATTAACGAATCCAAGCAAGCGGGTAAAAGTTACAAAACACCCGAAACGACCCTGGCCTCCGACATCATGACCCCGGAGGTGCTGTGGTCTTTCGGAAGAGTCAGTGATCCGGCTGTTTCTCCGGACGGTAAACAGGCCGTATACGGAGTAACCTGGTTCAACAAAGAGGAAGATCGCTCCTACAGCGATCTCTATGTGATGGAGTTGCCCGGCGGGAAAACCAAACAGATCACCGATACCGAATACAACGAATCCGGCGCCGCTTGGACGCCCGACGGGAAAAAGATCAGTTACCTCGCCCGGGGGCAATTGTGGGAAATGAACCCGGACGGTACCGGAAAGCGGCAGGTAACCGATATAGAAGGCGGCATCGGCGGCTATCTGTACGCGCCTGACATGAGCAAGATCGTTTACTTAAAAGAGGTGAAATTAGAACCGGATGTACACGATATGCACCCGGATCTGCCGAAAGCCGACGCCCGCATCATCGACGACCAATTCTACCGCCACTGGGACCACTGGGTGGAAACCTATACCCACCTGTTTGTGGCCGGTTACTCTGCCACCTCTGCTCTCACAACGGGAAAGGACATCATGGAGGGGGAAAAATGGGAGTCGCCCGTACGCCCGTTCGGCGGCACGGAACAACTCTGCTGGTCGCCCGACGGGAAACAATTGGTCTATACCTCCCGCAAAAAATACGGGATGGAGTACGCCCGCTCTACCAACTCCGATCTCTACAGCTACGACACGGAGTCCGGAAAAACGGTGAACCTGACGGAAGGGATGATGGGGTACGATAAGAATCCGGTCTTCTCTCCGGATGGTAAATACCTCGCCTGGGAGAGCATGGAACGGGACGGATACGAAGCGGACAAAATACGCCTGTTCGTCCTGGAGATGGAAACTGGAGTGAAAAAGGACTACTCCGCCGGTTTCGACCAAAACGCCGAACGGTTGGCCTGGAGCAAAGAGGGGCGAACCATCTGGTTTATCTCCGACCGGCATGCCACGGACGAGATCTATTCGCTGGAGCTGTCGAGCGGAAAGATCCGGAAACACACGGAGGGGATCCACAACTACACGGCGGTCATTCCGGTAGACGATTACCTGTTGACCACCCGGGTATCCATGAGTAAGCCTGCCGAAATCTACAAAGTGGATCCGGAAACGGGAGAGGACGAAGAGTTGTCGTTTGTCAACAAACGCATTCTGGATCAGTTGACGCCGGCGAAAGTGGAAAAGCGGTGGGTAAAGACCACCGACAACAAGGAGATGTTGGTGTGGATGATCTATCCGCCCCATTTCGATCCGGCGAAAAAGTACCCGGCCATTCTCTATTGCCAGGGAGGGCCGCAGACTACCGTGAGCCAATCGTGGAGTTACCGCTGGAATTTTCAACAAATGGCCGCCAACGGTTACATTGTTGTCGCTCCGAACCGCCGGGGATTGCCCGGATTCGGCACGGAGTGGCTGGAAGTCATCAGCGGGGATTACTCCGGCCAGTGCATCCGGGATTACCTGTCGGCCATCGACGATGCCGCCCGGGAACCTTACGTGGACGCCGACCGGCTGGGCTGTGTGGGAGCCTCTTTCGGCGGCTATTCGGTCTATTATTTAGCCGGACACCACCAGAAGCGCTTCAAAGCGTTTATCGCCCATTGCGGGATGTTCGATTTCGACAGTAAATACCTGACCACGGAGGAGATGTGGTTCCCCAATTGGGATCTGGGCGGAGCGCCCTGGGAAAAAGAGAACAAAACGGTGCAACGTTCCTACGCCAACTCCCCCCATCACTTTGTCGGGAACTGGGATACCCCCATTTTGGTCATACACGGACAAAAAGATTTCCGCATAGACGCTTCCCAGGGGATGATGGCCTTCAACGCCGCACGCCTGC
This sequence comes from Culturomica sp., assembly GCA_031271755.1. Lineage (GTDB taxonomy): Bacteria > Bacteroidota > Bacteroidia > Bacteroidales > Marinifilaceae > UBA944. Next base: position 55,113 of record JAISVB010000069.1, on the reverse strand, counting down.
GCGGGATACCCGCCCGGTATCTCTACTATCCGGAAGAGGGGCATTGGGTAACCAAATGCCAGAACGGCATCCTCTGGCAACGCACCTTCAAGGAGTGGTTAGACAAATGGTTGAAATAGTCATGAGTTATTTGAGTTTAGTTAGCAGCACCTAATCTTACGGTCTTACTATCTTACGGTCTTAATTTAATGTACGATATGAAAAAAATCTTATTCCTTTTAGCGGCGGGTGCGCTTCTGGGCGCCTGCAAAGAGAGCAAAAAAGCCGGATCTTCCTACCGGGAACTGGCTGACCAATATGCAGAGTTCACCCTGACCACCGATGTCGGCAAATTGACGGAAAATGAGAAAAAGATGATCCCGCTCCTGATTCGGGTGGCCGACCTCATGGACTCTATTTTCTATCAAAATGCTTACGGAGACCAGGCGGAGCTCTTCAAAGGGGTTACCGATCCCTATTTGGCCAAATACCTCGCCATCAACTACGGCCCGTGGGACCGGTTGGATGACAACAAGCCGTTCGTACCCGGCGTACCGGAAAAACAGCCGGGAGCGAACTTCTACCCCGCCGACATGAGCAAGGAGGAGTTCGAAGCGCTGGAAGACCCTGCCAAAACGGGGTGGTACTCTGTGATCCGCCGGGATGCGGAAGGGAAGCTGGTGGTGGTGCCTTTCCACGAAGCGTATCCGGAAGCGACCGGGGAAGCGGCTGCCTTGTTGAAAGAAGCCGCCGGACTGGCCGAAGAAGCCGGGTTGAAGAAATACCTGGAACTGCGCGCCGAAGCGTTGCTGACGGACGACTATCTGGCGAGTGATCTGGCCTGGATGGAGATGCAGGACAATACGCTCGATTTTGTGGTTGGTCCCATCGAAACTTACGAGGATGCGCTCTTCGGATACAAGGCCGCTCATTCCGGACAGATTTTGGTGAAGGACAAAGCGTGGAGCAGCAAACTCTCTCTCTATGCGCAATACCTCCCCCGCCTACAGGAGAATCTCCCCGTACCGGAAGCTTACCGGCAGGAGAAAGCCAACGCCAATCCGGACATGAATGCGTATGAGGTCATTTATTACGCGGGGGATTGCAATGCCGGCAGTAAAAACATTGCCATCAACCTGCCGAACGACCCCCGGGTACATGCCGCCAAAGGGAGCCGCAAATTGCAGTTGAAAAACGCCATGCAGGCGAAGTTCGACCAGATCTTGGTACCGATCTCCAAGTTGGTGATCCATCCGGATCAGCAAAAGCACGTCGGTTTCGACGCTTTCTTTGAAAACACCATGTTCCACGAAGTGGCTCACGGTCTGGGCGTTAACTACACCATCACGGACAAGCAGGATGTACGTTCCGTGTTAAAAGACAACTACACCTCCATCGAAGAGGGAAAAGCCGACATTCTGGGGTTGTACTGTATCACCCGGCTGGCCGAATGGGGCATTATTCCCGAAAAAGAGTTGCTGGATAACTACGTGACCTTTATCGCCGGCATTTTCCGTTCCAGCCGGTTCGGAGCCGCCAGCGCGCACGGGAAAGCCAACATGATGCAATTTGACCGTTTTGTTGCAAGCGGATCCATCGCCCGGGACGAACAGGGATTTTACACCGTCGATGCAAACAAAATGCAGCAGGAGATCACACAGATCGTAACCGATTACCTCACCATTCAGGGAGATGGCGCTTACGAAAAAGCAGGAGCGTTGATCCGGGAAAAAGGAGTGGTTTCTCCCATGCTTCAACAAGACCTGGACAAGATTGCCGGAGCCGGCATTCCGAAAGACATCTTCTTCAAACAGGGAGCAGCCGTATTGGGGCTTTGATCCCGGTACAGCTTACAAACGACAGAGGCGGCCCGGTAAGGTCGCCTCTGCTGTTTTTCAGGTCATTTGATTTTCGAACGGATCTTTTCTACGATCGTTTTGTTCCCGGCAATGATGGAAACGTTCCGGTCGTCGCGGAAGTGGCAGATAACGCCCCCCGCCTCCTCCACGATCAACGCCCCGGCGCACATGTCCCAGAGGTTCAGGTTCAACTCCCAATAGCCGTCTAAGAAACCGGCCGCCACGCAGCAGAGATCGTAGGCTGCCGCTCCCATGCGCCGGATACCGCGCAAGCCCGGCAACAAAGCGGACAAATTCTCTATATTATTGGCCGGATGCGTCCCTTTGTCGTACGGGAATCCGGTTCCCAGCACCGATTCCGGCAACGCCTGTTTCTGCGAAACCCGGATCGGCGTTCCGTTCAGAAAAGCGCCCTTCCCGGCGAGCGCCGTATACAGTTCGTCCAAATAGGGCGCATAGACCACGCCCAAGCGGGTTTCTCCCCGATATTGAAGGGCGATCGAAACGGCAAATACCGGCAAGCCCTGACTGTAATTGTTGGTGCCGTCCAAGGGGTCGATGACCCAGCCATATTCCCCGCTTCCGGCGTGCATACCGGTCTCTTCGCCCAAAACGGAGTGTTCCGGAAAAACGGCGGCGATCTGTTCCAGCAGGTACGCTTCGCTCTCTTTGTCCGCCCGGGTGACAACGTCCGAAAGGTTGGACTTGGTCTCCATCTGCAACCCCGATCTCCGGAAATAGCCCAATTGGATCTTGCCCGCTTCCCGGGCCCACCGGACGGCCATTTCCAGCATTTCGTCCTCCGTGTATGTTTTTTGCATCATCAAACAATTTCTTTAGGTACCCAACTTCCGGCCTCCAACTCCATCACAGAACGAATACCGCTCTCTTTCAACGCTTTCAACGCTTCCCGCCGCCCGGCGTCCACCAACTCCGGCCGGTGGGCGTCGGAGTTGACCACCACCGGCAGTTCCAACTCTTTCAACCACCCGAACAGGGAGCGATCCGGGAAAAAGCATCCTTTGGTCAGGTAAGCTTTGGTATTGATCTCCACCATGATGTGATTTTCTTTCAACGCTTCGAAAAGACGGCCGACATGCACTTTGTACCACGGCTCCCCGGTCGCTCCGGGACGGTACGCTTCGGCATTGAACGCGATCTTGTTCGGATGCCCGATAAAATCAAAGCCTCCTTTCTCCACCAACTGCAGAGAGGCTTCGAAACAGGCTCCGACAATCGCCTCCAAACTGCCCGCAAAGTGGTCGGCAATCAGTTGTTTAAAGCTCTCTGCACCGGTATCCGTGTCCACGATCTCCCCTTCCGGCGTATAGACCAGATGCACGGAACCGATCCGGAAATCCAACGGCAACTGCTGAAAATAATCCGAAGCCGGATTCCAGACTTCGTTCAGGTAATCGATCTCCATGCCGGTGTAGAGCGCGATCCGGTCCCGGTACACCTCCTTCAGGCGCTCCATCTCCCGAAGATAGGCCGGCACCTCTTCGCGATCCATGTTCCACGCTGTTTTAAAAGGCAGCGGGGCGTGCGACGATACCCCATAAGCAGTAAAACCGGCCTCTACAGCCGATTTTACAAATGCTTCTAAAGGAGCTTTTCCGTCACAGAACAGGCTGTGGCTGTGGAAATTGGTTTTATTCCCGGTTATTTTTTCTCCCATACGTTCACGATTTCCGCAATGTACACCTTGTGAAAATCCTCTTCGGGATAATCCAACTGTACAATATTGGTGTCTATAAAGGACTCTTTGTGAAAAAAGTCGGCGTACAGCTTTTTGCACTCCAACACCAACACGGCTTCTTCGAATGCTACGTTCCCGTTTTCCGTATAATGCGGGGTGAGGCCCGCCCGTTCTACTTTGTTCACGTCCCGGCCGGAGAGCGTTCCGCAAACGGTCAGCGCCTCCCGGTATTGTCCGCCGAAAAACGAAAGGGTGAACGACTCCTGCTCTTCGAGGAAACCGAAGGTGTAACGCTGGGGACGGATAAAAATAAAGGCGACGGGCTTGTTCCACAGGTGTCCGATGCCTCCCCAACTGGCTGTCATGGTGTTGAATTTTTCTTTTGTTCCGGCCGTTACCAACATCCAATCCCTGCCGATGGTCTTGATGGTATTGCCGGTGATCTCTTCAGGGCTGATGGGTTGAAATACCCCCTTTTTCTCTCCGTTTTCCATTGTTGTTGACTCTTTTTTACCGCTTTGGGAGCCGGAACATCCCAAAATACACAGTGACAATACGATAAATAGTAAATTTCGTTGCATGGCTTATTTCAATTTTATGGTTGGTTTTTACATCCGCTCGGGCATCTCGATACCCAACATGCCCAAGGAATTTTTCAACGCTTCCGCACACTGTCCGGCCAACAGCAGCCGGAAATTCCGCAGCGCTTCGTTCTCCTCCTTCAACACGGAGAAGTCGTGGTAAAACTGGTTGAACTCTTTGGCCAATTCGTAGGCGTAGTTGGCCAGTAACGCCGGGCTGTATGTTTCGCCGGCCTCTTTCACCACAGCGGGCAGTTTAACGATCAGTTTGATCAACTCCTGCTCTTTGACGGAGATCGCCAACGATGTATCGCCCGGTTTCAGATCGATCCCGGCTTCCGCGGCTTTCCGTAAAATAGAGCGGATCCGGGCATACGTGTATTGAATGAAAGGCCCGGTGTTCCCGTTGAAGTCGATGGACTCTTTGGGGTTGAACATCATGGTCTTTTTCGGATCCACTTTCAGAATAAAATATTTCAAAGCGCCCAAGGCCACTTTCCGGTGCACCTCCTGCGCCTCTTCTTCGCTGTATCCGCCTAACTTCCCGGCCTCTTCCGACATCTCTTTCGCCGTCCGGATCATCTCCTGCATCAGGTCATCGGCGTCCACCACCGTCCCTTCCCGCGATTTCATCTTCCCTTCCGGCAGCTCCACCATTCCGTACGACAGGTGCCGGATCTTGTCCGACCAGCCAAATCCCAGCTTGCCGCAGATCAGCGACAACACCTGAAAGTGGTAGTTCTGTTCATTCCCCACCACATAGACCATTTCGTCCATGTCGAACTCCCGGAACCGCTGGTAGGCCGTTCCGATGTCCTGTGTCATGTAAACGGAGGTGCCGTCGTCCCGCAACAGCAATTTGTGATCCAATCCGTCCCCGGTCAGATCGGCCCAGATGCTTCCGGTATCCTTTCGGTAAAGCACTCCCTTTTCCAAGCCCTGCAACACCAGATCCCTCCCCTGTTTGTAGGTTTCCGATTCAAAATAGATCTTGTCGAAACCCACGCCCATCAGCCGGTATGTCTCGTCGAAGCCCGCCAGCACCCAATCGTTCATGGTCCGCCACAGGGAAACGGTCTCTTCGTCGCCTGCCTCCCATTTGCGGAGCATCTCCTGCGCCTCCTGCAGGATGGGCGCCTGCTTTTTCGCCTCCTCTTCGTCCATGCCGCCGGCCATCAGTTGCCGGATCTCCTCCTTGTACGCCCTGTCAAAACGCACGTAATACTCCCCGACAAAATGGTCGCCCTTTGTGCCGGTGCTTTCCGGCGTCGCCCCGCCGGCAAACTTCTGCCATGCAAGCATGCTCTTGCAGATGTGAATGCCGCGGTCGTTCACCAGATTGACCATCTTCACTTCGTGCCCGTTGGCTTTTTGGATTTCGGACACCGACCACCCGAGCAGGTTGTTCCGAATGTGCCCCAGGTGAAGCGGCTTATTGGTATTGGGAGAGGAGTATTCGATCATGTATTTCCGGCCGCTCTTTTCCGCTGCGTAGCCGTAACGGGGCGTTTCCGCCACCCGGTTCAGTTCCCCCAGCCAGTAGGCCGAGGAGACGACTATGTTCAAAAAGCCCTTGATCACATTGTAATCGGAGATCTCCGGGATGTTGCGCTTCAGGTACTCCCCCAGCTCTTTTCCGGTCTCTTCCGGCGATTTACGCGAATAGCGCGTAAACGGAAAGACCACCACGGTCAGGTCGCCGGAGAACTCCTTGCGGGTCGGCTGCAATTGGATGTCCTGCTCTGCAATATCCGCTCCGTAGCATTGCTTCACGGCCTCGATCACTTTCTCTGTCAACAACTTTTCAATACTCATCTATTCTCTGTTAAATGGTCGGACAAAAATTCAGAAGATACAAAGGTACAATTATTGAATTAATTGCATAAGTTTGCGGGAGAAAAATAACAGTAACTTAAATACGTAAATTTATGGAAGAATTGCTTCGTCCCTCTTCGTTTAACTGGCAGGTGCTGGCAGGCAAATTATCGGACATTTCCGTCACGTTCGGCACCAAATTGCTGGCGGCGATCGTTGTTTTTCTGATCGGCCGCTGGATCGTCCGCCGGATCAATCGCTTAATTACAGCTATTATGCAGAAAAGAGGCATAGAACCTTCTCTGTTCTCTTTTCTGAAAAGTTTGGTTGGCATCACCCTGAATTTTATACTGATCATCATTATTATCAGCATCTTAGGAATTGAAACCAGCTCTTTTATCGCCCTGTTCGCCTCCGCCGGCGTTGCCATCGGCATGGCGCTGAGCGGAACGTTGCAAAATTTTGCCGGCGGGGTGATGATCCTGTTGTTCAAACCCTTCAAGATCGGGGATTTTATCGAAGCGCAGGGACAGAGCGGAACCGTTCAGGAGATCCAGATCTTTAACACCATCCTCACAACCGGCGATAACAAAACCATCATTATTCCCAACGGCGGCCTCTCCACCAGCACCATGATCAACTACTCCAAAGCCGCCACCCGGCGGGTGGATTGGACATTCGCCGTCGCTTACGGGGAAGATTACGACAAAGCCAAAGCCGTCATCGGAAAATTGGTACAGGAGGATGCCCGGGTATTGAAAGACCCCGCCTGCTTTATCGCGTTGAACTCCTTGGAAGCAAGCGCCGTTACCATCGTTGTCCGGGCGTGGGTAAAAGCGGCCGACTACGGCGATCTCTTTTTCGACATGAACGAAAAGGTGTACAAAGCCTTTGCAGCGGAAAAAATCCTCCGCTCCCCGCTTCCCCACATGGAGGTGCGCCTGCAGCAAAACTAAAAAGTGATCCCTCCCTCGTTTTTTTGCATCCGGTGCAGGATGTGCAGGGCGATCTCGGCGCAGGCTTCGGCGTCGGCCAAGGCGTGGTGGTGGTTGGAAAGGTCGTAGCCGATGTGGGCGGAAACGGTTCCCAGACGGTGGTTGGGCAGGTGCGGAAAGGCTTTGCGCGCCATCCGGCAGGTGCAGTGGAATGTATAGCCCGGATACCCCATCCCGTAATGTGCATGCACGCTGCGCAGACAGCCTTCGTCAAACGGGCTGTTGTGGGCGACGAAGGACAAACCCGCCAGAGCGGGGGCGATTTTCCGCCACACTTCGGGAAAAGGCGCGGCATTCGCCGTATCGCGACGATCCAGTCCGTGGATCTCCGTCGCCCAGCGGTTGTAATAATCGGGGGCCGGACGTATCAATTTGTAGAATTTCTCCGCGATCATCCCCTCCCTGACCACCACAACCCCCACGCTACACACGCTGGAAGGCTCGCGATTGGCCGTTTCAAAATCTATGGCTGCAAAACTGAACATACCGGAATTTCAAGCATTCGAACGGGATCACTACGCTTCCATCCCCTGTAAACAACGACTCAGAGCTTCCTGCCACGCCGGCACCTCCACGTCGAAGGTCTTTTGGATCTTGGTCTTGTCCAATACGGAATAAGCGGGGCGTTTCGCTTTTACCGGGTATTGATCCGTTGTGACCGGATCTATTTTGCAATCAATGCCGCTTTGCCGGACAATCTCCGCCGCAAAGTCGTACCACGAACAGATCCCTTCGTTGGAGTAGTGATATATGCCGGTGTGGTCGGCTACGTCGGCCGAATCCAGGATCCGCACAATGGCCCGCGCCAGGTCTGCTGCATAGGTCGGCGTCCCCACCTGATCCGCCACCACTTTCAGCTCTCCTTTCTCCCGGGCTGCTTTCCGGATCGTCTTGACAAAGTTGTGCCCGAATTCGGAATAGAGCCAGGCTGTACGCACAATGATCGCTAAGCATCCGGAGGTTTTAACGGCCTGTTCCCCGGCCAATTTGGTTTTACCGTACACCCCCTGCGGGTTTACCCGGCTCTTTTCCGTGTAAGGCTCTGCGGCGTTCCCGTCAAATACATAATCGGTGGATACATGCAGCAGCAGACAAGCCTCTTGGGCCGCAACCTCCGCCAAATTCGCCACAGCGTCCCGGTTGATCCGCATGGCCGCTTCCGGCTCCTCTTCCGCCCTGTCCACCGCCGTATAGGCCGCACAGTTTATGATCGTATCGATTTCGTTGGCCTGTACGAATTTTTCGATTGCCTGGAGATCCGTGATATCCAACTCCTCCACATCGGTGTAAAATACCTCGTCCAAAGCGGGAAATCCCACCTTTTTGAACGCCTGTCCCAACTGACCGTTGGCTCCGGTTACCAATATATTCATCTGTTTACAATTTCATTTGCTTCGTTTGCAAAGGTAGTGTTTCTTTCTGCGCAGAGCAAATGCACGAAAATTAAAAAAAGAAGAGTGCGGAGAATTGCTTCCCGCACTCTTCAAATCAATTCTGAAAGAAAATCAAGTCAGGCGTCTGGCGCCGTCGCTGATCTTTACCGGATAGATCTTCGGCTCCTTGCCGTACTTTGCTTTGAACTTCGCAACAGCCGTCGCAATAAAAGCGTCGTATTTATCCTCCGGAACCACGTTGATGGTGCAGCCGCCGAAGCCGCCGCCCATGATGCGCGAGCCGGTCACTCCGCACGCTTCGGCCACGTCGTTCAGAAAATCCAGCTCTTCCGTGCTCACTTCGTACAGTTTGCTCATTCCGCGATGGGTGGCATACATGTTTTTTCCCACCGTTGCGTAATCCCCCTTTTTGAGAGCGTCGCAGGTATTCACCAACCGTTCGTTCTCCTGGATGGCATAGGCAGCCCGCTTATAATCCTCTTCGCTGATGGCGTCTTTCACCTCTTCCAGCATCTCCATATCGGCATCCGCCAAGAATTTTACCTCCGGATGCTTTGCTGCGATGGCCGTCGCAGCGTTTTCGCAGGATTGACGTCGTTTGTTGTAGGGAGAACCCACCAACTCGTGTTTGGTCACGGAATCCACCAGTACCACCCGGTATCCTTTCGGATCAAAAGGGACGTATTCGTACTCCATGGTGCTGCAATCCAAGCGGATCAGGTGCCCCTCTTTTCCAAAGAGCGAAGCGAACTGATCCATGATGCCGCAATTTACACCGCAGTAGTTGTGCTCCGTTTTCTGGCCGATCAGCACCAACTCTTTTTTATCGAATCCCAAACGGAAGATCTCATTCAGGGCGAAACCAAAGGCACTTTCCAGAGCGGCCGACGAAGAGAGGCCGGCCCCCAGCGGGACATCGCCGGAAAAGACCGTATCGAATCCCTCCAATTTCGCCCCTCTCTTTTGCATCTCCCGGCACACGCCGAAAATGTAGCAAGCCCAGGAGGCTGCCGGCTTGTCGGCTTCGTTCAGACCGAATTCGGCGTAATCGTCCAGGTCGAGCGCGTAAGCCCGCACCTTGTCGCTCCCGTTCGGTTTGATCTCCGCCAATATCCCTTTGTCGATAGCGCCGGGCAGTACGCATCCCCCGTTGTAATCGGTGTGTTCCCCGATCAGGTTGATGCGGCCCGGGGAAAAGTAGAGCATTCCTTCCGTCCCGAATTTTTCCCGGAACGTTTCCCGTACTCTTGCCGTGTCCATTTTATACCGGAATGTTTTTATTCACGTTCTTAGAACCGATCAAAGCATAGTACAGCAGGTATACAAGACCGGCGACAATGACCCAATAACTCACCAGGTAGTTTCCTCCGGTAATGTCAATAATCCAGTTTTGCAACAAGGTCAATACGCCACCGCCGCAAACGAGCACCATAAAATAGCCTGATGCCTTCTCCGTGTATTTTCCAAGGCCCTCCACAGCTAAATTGAAAACGCCTCCCCACATAACGGACGTGCAGAGTCCGCACAACACCAACAAGGCGGCGCTAAGCGGAACGTTCACAAGTCCGAACAAAGCACCCGGTTCATTTTTGAACACCGGCAAATTCAACATGGTTTGTGTCGGCAGGAAGATCGCCACCACCACTAACACCAAACCAAGCAACGAAACGCCGACCAACATGGATTTGGACGATACCTTTTGGGCAATAGCCGCGCCGGCCAAACGCCCAATCAGCATCAAAAACCAATATGTTCCTGCAACCGAGGCGGCAATGGCATTCGCCGAGGCGCCGAACATCTCAGCCATCACACTGTCATTCTGCAACCATTTTTGCAACACATTGGGAATCCCCACTTCCACGCCCACATAGACAAAAATAGCTATGGCGCCCAATACAAAATGGCGGAACGAAAGCGGGCCGTAAGCCGATTTTTCCTTCACCACAACCGTTGTATCCTTCTTCTTTTCGGGAATAGCCGTAAACGCAATCACCACAAATGCCAGAGCAAAAACAGCCAAAGCTGTAAGCATCAAGGGAAACACGTCGCTGATCTGGGCTTTGGTGATTTCCGGGATCAAAATACCGGTCATAATGATCACTGTGGTTCCGCAAAGCGAATTGAACGATCCACCGATCTGGATCAACTGATTGCCCCGATTCCCGCCACCGCCGAGGTTGTTGAGCATCGGATTTACCACCGTGTTCAGTAAGCACATGGAGAAACCGGCGATAAATGCGCCGAGCAGGTATACAATCATCGCCGATGCATTGTCAATGGTACCCGAAAGGGTCTGGATGCCCACACCGATAAATCCCACGGCAATCGCCGTTAAACCTGTTTTTTTATAGCCCCATTTGTCGAGCATGAGTCCGGCGGGGATCCCCATCACCGCATACGCAATAAAATTGGCGAAAACACCCAGTGTCCCCACCCAGTTGGCCACTTGGAACTGCTGTTTCAAAATCTCCCCCATCGGCGAGGCCAGGTTGGTCACAAAAGAGATCATCCCGAACAGGAAGATCATCACAATAATGGCTGCAATGTTACCTTGCTTTTTTGACTGTGTCATACGATTGAATTTAGTGTTAATTGATTGAATTTCTTATTTTACAACTCCAAATTTGTATATACAGGTTTGCCGGTACCTCTCTCCCGGCCGAAGCACCGCCGAAGGGAAATGGGGTTTGTTCGGACTGTCGGGAAAATGCTGTGTTTCCAGGCAAAAGGCGCTCCGCTCCGGATAAGTTGCCCCATTCTTTCCCCGGAATCCACCGAGCCAGTTGCCCGTATAGAGCTGTACGCCCGGTTCCGTTGTATAGACCTCCAGCAGACGCCCGCTTTGGGGATCTTCCACATGGGCTGCATACGAAAGTTCTCCGGTTTCCCGTTTTTTCAAGACATAGCAATGGTCGTATCCTTTCCCGAAAATCAACTGTCCGAAGGGGGCGTCGATCCGCTCTCCGATTGCCCGGGACGTACGGAAATCCATCGGGGTTCCTTCTACCTTACGGATCTCTCCGGTCGGAATGGATACTTCGTCTATCGGGGTATAAAAATCGGCATGGATCGTCAGCAGGTGATCCGTAACGGGCCGGGTCGGGTTCCCCTGCCCGGAGAGATTGAAGAAGGAGTGCTGGGTCAGGTTGACCAGGGTTGTCTTGTCCGTCGTCGCTTCGTACGAGATCTCCAAGCCGTTTCCGTCGTTCAGGCTGTATGTCAGCATGGCCTCCAGATTACCGGGAAATCCCTCCTCCCCGTCCACCGACAGGTATTTCATCCGGATGGATTGCGGAGTGTGCGAGAGCACTTCCCAGACTTTGGCGTTGAACCCTTTCAACCCGCCGTGCAACGAATTGGGGCCGTTGTTCACGGCCAAAGTATACTCTTTTCCTTCCAGGGTGAATTTGCCGCCGGCGATGCGGTTCCCGTAACGCCCGATCACAGACCCCAGGTAAGGTTCCGGAGCGTGCAAGTACTCTTCGAGCGTGTCGTGCCCCAGCACCACATCCGCGTAGTTCCCGGCTCTGTCCGGCACCAGCACGGAAACGATAAAAGCTCCGTAATTGGTCACGGCAACCTCTATTCCGTTTCTGTTTTTCAAAAGATACAGATCCGTCTGTTTTCCGTCCACGGACGCCTGAAACGCTTCCCGCTTTGCCATAGGCTCGATTTTATATTATTCGTGTGCACACAATTTGACAAAAATAAAACTGTTTTTAAAGAAACGCAAAAAAAAGAGGTTCAAAAAACCTCTTTCTTAAATTTTTAAACAAACTCCGTATATTTCAAGTAAGTATCCGAATTAAGAGTTGCATGTTATCCTTCGGCTACAAGTATCTTGGTTCACAGGCTGAAATTGCTGATATTTGGAATGCCAACTATTACACTGTTTTATGGAATCATTATTTCCATGTTTTCAGCGGTAAAATTTCGGCGGAGGTGTTTCTGAATTGGGGCATGGACATGCCGAGATTGGCGTTGATGTAAGTCGGGTCGCAAATCAGGTATTTTTCGCCGTTTACCGTAAAAGATCCGATGGATGATGCCATCCAAAAGTCTGTATGAAGGCGATAAATAAGATAGAAAAACGATGGCGGGATTTAGCTTTGTGCTAAATCCCGCCCCAATAGGTTTACACAATCAGATGGACTGCGTCCGTACTACCTTGCTCCTGCATCCCTTAAAGGTACATAGTACGTTGTCTGACTTGGTGTATAAATCCCCATTGTTATTCCAGAAATCAAGCCATTCAAAAAGCTTAGATTCGTTTTAATGACATAATTCGGGGTATCGCCGACGTAGGCATTTGCCGTCATCGTTGCACCAATAGGCACAAGCCCACCAATAGCATGATGATTCCACACTTTTTTGACTTTAACAACAGGCTCCTGTTGGGTTACATTACCCACCAAGATTTGGGTGTTGTAGCAGGAACTCAAGGCAATCATACAAATGCCCAAAACAATGATCTTTTTCCTGTTTAAATTTTTAATGTTTTAAATCCCTAAAAAACAATTACATATAAAAAAAGTAGAGGAATTTTAGTTTATCCTCTGTACACAAGGAAAACTACTACTTTTATACTTTATACAGTGAAATACCTGATTTCGCTATATTGTCTATTCTTTAATTTCTTCTTATACAACGGAAAATATTTTTCTCCATTTTACTGTAATACAACACATTGTCATTTCTAAAACATACACTGAATGATTCATAGTTATTTCGCTTAGATGAGCTCCAATATTCTAAAGATTGAAATTTTCGACCTCCTTCATTCACTATAAGTTGTTGTTTGTGGTATATTATCTGTAACTCTTCCTTGTTTGGCAGAAACCAGCCCTCACCTTTGCTTTCGCAGATACTTATGGCATCTTCATAAGTTGCCGGACGTTCGTCACTAAGTGATATTTCACAATCTACATAGTTATTGCCATCCGCACAACAACCTGGACAAAGTACAACTGCTTTTTCACTTCTACCAGAAAACATTTCATTAGCAATAAATTCGAGAACATCTATCAAATCTTCTTCTCCCTGCTTAGTACGCTGACTATCCATAAAAACAACTTTGTAGGAAGAGCTTGCCTCGATTAATTTGCAGGAAATCTGGTAATTTGCACCAATTTGGGTTACGCTGGCAAAACAGGAATAATCTGCTTCTTTGGCTTTTTGAGCCCATTTGGTCAGTTCTTCGTCGCTTGCATTTGCCTGAAATTCCATTTCTTTTTGTACGCCTTCTATTTGTTCCCTTTCCAGTACTTCATACCTTCTTGACTTGACAATACCTTCCTGAAGTGCATCTCTAACGGCTATTTTAATCTCATTACTAACAGAAGCCCCATACGAATCAAATATGGCAATCCCTTTTTTTTGTGCTTGCAAACTTACTGTGTGTAACACACATAGCATCCATAAAAAATATTTCATGATTAATTTCAAAATTCATACAGTTTTTTGTGCTTTTACAGCCTGTATTTCAGGCTGTAAAAGCACAAAACAGTTATTTGACACCTTTCATCTCCTTATCCATGTCAGGAACTACGATTTTAGAAATAAAGTTGCTTAATTCCTTTAATAAAGCTTCTTCTTCATCTACTTTTCTATCAGGTGATTTATCATAATATTTGTTATCATTATTGTCTAAATAATGCAATGCAGGTGGGCCAAAAGAAGAAATTTTGCATCCACCTTTGTTTACATCGCATGGTGTATAATAGTATCTATACGTTCCTCCTACTTTATTGTCTCTTAACATGATAACTTTTATTTCTATGTGATATCCCGTAAAATTATAAGAAGTAGGTGTATATGGCCCATAATTGACAGGAATAACTACTTTTCCCTTGTTATTGTAGTATCTACCGCTTGAATACCTTAGCTCATACCCCTTCTTATCGTATCCTTTTCTGGGAATAGAGCGATCGTAAAATTTCTCTGTGGCTGTGAGATTGCCTATATAATCTGTGTGATTACTTATATATTTTGTATAGTTTTGGGGACTGTATTTATAATATTTATCCACGTTATATTCATCAGTATCAAAGTCAATTACTTCAAAAATCAAATCCGTTCCCGTTTTGATGCTAAGTTGCTCATAATCGACATTATCACTCATTTTATCCATAACATTTTCAAAAATCTGACGATCTCTTACGTTGTAATGAGCTTTCAGTAAAGCACTCTCTAATAGTAAACAAAGATTGCTACTTCTACTATTACCCGACACACCACTTCCAATTGCCGCTTTATTGTCTCGTACAACAACAGAGGCTCCTTCATTCTCTGTTATAAACTTTTTCAATGAAGGATTTGTATAGTTGGTTGTCTTCTCAGGTATAATGTTGATAACAGATATTGATGTATCTGTTATTGGCATCGTTTTAGGTAAAACACATGCGGCTAACAAAATGGTCGCAATGATGAAAAATAATCCTTGCCACAACAAGATGATTTGATTACTTAAATTTTGTTTTTTCATGACTATTACGTGTTAAAATGAATGATTGTGTTTAATTTTTCAGCCAGAATATAAGTTTTTCCGCTATTTTCGGAGCTACATTGTTCAGTGCCATTCGTCCAGCTTTTTCCGGCGAAATAGAACTACCTTTTTGTGCTATTTCGTCGCTATAAACGGCTTTTTGTTTATGTGTATGGTGCAGTTGAATTTGTGTGTCGGCAGCGACAAATACAATACTTCCCTGCTTGCCTATTTCTCTCGTCGAAATACTAATGTTTAGTATGAAATCAGCTTCTTCTACATCACCGGTAAAACTACAACCGTTTTTTGCCAATTCCGCTTTCACTTTATTGGCAACAATATCTACTTTTTGTCCAAACAAATTTTCGTTGCTTTCCACATATACATACACTCCCTGCATCAACTGCGCCTGCATTTGTGTAAGCTGGTTGTACAAAGTTTCGATTTTTACTTGCTGCAAATCGTCAGTAGAAACATTAGGGTCAACGGCTGTAAGCAAATCCTGCGCATAGCGTACTTTAGCAAAAAGCGGTCTTGCTACATCAAGTTGCAGTTGGGCTTTGGCTTTTTCACCGCTTACCTTTAAATTTTGCGCCGTTTTTACAAAACTTTCTATTTGTCCAAGATTAACCAACAAATTATTTTTATAATAACCAATTAGCTCGTAACGATTGACATAGGCAAAAGCGTAAATTACGTTAGCAGCCTTATAACTCTCTACTTTTATACCTACAATTTCTGCTTCCGCCGAAGATTGCGTTTCATCTTTAGTATATTCGTGGGATGATTCTATTGTTCCATAGCCTTCATTACCTGTTATCAACTCGCTTCTTATTTTTACACGAATGCTTTCAATTACTTTACGTTTTACCGCATTTTCCATTGAGTTTACTGTTTCATTAGCGGCATTTGCGGTCACAAAAGCTGAGTAGTAAGCATTTTGCGGATATGCTGACTCGCGCAACGCATCGTTTATCCAACGCGGCGAATTCTGTCCCAAAAGTATGAGCGATAGTAAAAAGCAATAAAAAGTTATACCTGCCTTTTTCATCGGTTTTATTGCTTGTTCATTTTTTCCAATTCGGCTTCAATTCTTTTGCGATATTGCTCAAATTCAAAATTCATTTGCAATTTTTGTTCATCGGAAAGTTTTTGTATTTTTTTCGTTATATTATTCGCCATAGTGGCAATATTTTCATTATACTCCACACAAACCGCTACTTTGTATTGTTTAGTCGTAGGATTGAATGTCGGGCAAGTTGAAATAATCGTAGAATTTCTTATTTCTTCATTGGCGATACTTGTTGCAAAATCACGTGCACCCGCATTTTGTTGCTCGACAGTATTTGCACCACTGATATCACCATTATAGGCTGTATTTGCATTAGCATCTTCGGATGTTGACGCTATTATTAAAGAGGCAATCATTCTTGCAAATTGTGCACGCGCTTGTGTTTCTGCAATATTTCTTGCGGTCATTTCTTTGAAATGCTGACCTGTACCGTAGGCTCTTTTTACAGGCTGTTCTTCTGCCTTTAGTTGGCACTCATCTTTTTCTATTTTCTGAAATCCTGTAGCAGTTTCTTGAGACAATGGTTTACTGCCTCCACAGCCCGTTAAAGTTACACCTGCAATTACCGCTGTGATTATGATGGTCAAAATTTTATATGTTCTCATAGTTTTTCAATTTTTGTCTGTTTTTGCAGACAGGTTAAATTTTACGGTTTCGCACACAAGCCTGCTTTGTTTTTGAATTTGTATTGTCCTTAGACTACACCTCACATACGCACATAAAAAAAGCGTGGACAAACTCTTTTTATTCGCTTGTTGAGGTCCTCACAATACCTTGTCGCCAAATAAACGAGTAAAGCCCACGCCGTTACCGACGTGAGCATCTTCGCTTTACTCTTGGCGACTTTTGAAATTTGTGAGGTTTCAACAAACCAGAATAAAAGCTAAATGCTTTTTCCAATATATCCTAAAATGTGCGTAGAAACGCCGCTGTTTTTATACCATAGGCATTAAAATTAATTTTGGCGAAAATAACATTTTTTTATAAAATCTCCAAATAGTCCTAAAAAAGTAACATTATTAAAGTTGCACAGCTTGAAGTTCTTTTCCCAAACGATGCAG
Source organism: Culturomica sp. (assembly GCA_031271755.1). Taxonomy (GTDB): domain Bacteria; phylum Bacteroidota; class Bacteroidia; order Bacteroidales; family Marinifilaceae; genus UBA944. Next base: position 38,174 of record JAISVB010000069.1, on the reverse strand, counting down.
TATTTCTTTGGATTTTTTCTTCAGTACAGGTTTCCGAAAAAGAAGTTACAGCACACCGTACAGAGGAAAGCAGGTATAAATACACATCGACAATTGGGTATTTACCTGCTTTCCCGGGGAGGGAAATTGGCCTGTTTTTGCAAAAATGGAAGCCATGTCGACATTGCTGGAGAGATTGAAAAAGAACATTCACTTCGAGGAGGGGATGAACAGTTGCATGAATTGCGGCGTGTGTACCGCCATCTGTCCGGCTGCGGAGTTTTACGACTATGACCCGCGCCGCTTGGCGGATGCGGTGCAGCGGGAAAACGAGGAGAGCATCCGCGAGCAGCTCCGCTCGGAACAGCTCTGGTATTGAGGAGAGTGCATGTCGTGCAAAACCCGGTATCCCCAAGGCAATACTTTCGCCCAATGCCGCTTCGGAGTAGACCGAAAAATCCTTTTTCTTGAAAAAATGCTCGTAATTTTTTGTAGAAGTAACAAATTTCGTTACCTTTGTGTTGTTGTTAAGCAAATAGTTCTATGAAAAGAGTGTTTAAAATTCAGGAGATTATCCGAATTCTTGAATCGCTCGGATGGTATAAAGCCCGGCAAAATGGCACAAGTCACCGGCAATATCAACACCCAACGATTCGGAAAACGGTGACGATTGACGGAAAACTTTCAGATAATGTGACAATAAACAATCTGAAAAGCATGGAAAGGCAATCGGGAATTAAATTCAGAGATTATGCAGAGTAATTCGCATAATTCAAAGTAAAAGATTAAATGGCAGGAAAAATGAAAAAACTTGAAGTGATTGTATCCAAAGCAGGTAAGGGTATTTCCGCCCACTTACCGGAGGTTGACGGTTATGTTATTGCTCGTAATTCTTTTGAGAAATTACGAAAAGATCTGGAAAAAGGACTTCAGTTCCATATAGAAGGTTTATGGCCGGAAGAACGTCAACCGTGGATGGATGAAGCATATTCTTTTGAATATCGTTTTGAAGATATCCCCTCGTTGTTGGAGGGGTATCAGGGAGTACTGAATCAATCAATATTGGCGAGAATCTCCGGTATAAATGAAAGTTTAATGCGACAATACGTATCAGGTATCAAACATCCGGGAGCAAAAGTAAAACAACGCATATTGCATGGATTGCAAATGTATGCGGATGATCTAAAAACCGTTTCATTGTAACTATTTGTTTGACAACACATCTATTTGAAATGGTTTGCCCTCGCTTCGGCGGGGGCTTTTTAAATGCAGTATTTCTTTGGATTTTTTCTTCAGTACAGATTTCCGAAAAAGAAGTTACAGCACACCGTACAGAGGAGAGTAGGTATAAATACACATCGACAATTGGGTATTTACCTGCTTTCCCGGGGAGGGAAATTGGCCTATTTTTGCAAAAATGGAAGTCATGTCGACATTGCTGGAGAGATTGAAAAAGAACATTCACTTCGAGGAGGGGATGAACAGTTGCATGAATTGCGGCGTGTGTACCGCCATCTGTCCGGCTGCGGAGTTTTACGACTACGACCCGCGCCGCTTGGTGGATGCGGTGCAGCGGGAAAACGAGGAGAGCATCCGCGAGCTGCTCCGCTCGGAACAGATCTGGTACTGCGGGGAGTGTATGTCGTGCAAAACCCGTTGTCCCCGGGGCAATACCCCCGGCTTAGTCGTGATGGCGCTGCGGCAACTGTCCCAGGAGGAGGGCTGCTTCACGGAGTCGGAAAAAGGGAGGCAGCAGTATGCGCTGAAAAGGGTGATCGCCCACAACATTCTGGAACGCGGCTACTGCATCACGCCCGATCTGGTGAAACCGGAGATGCACCCCGAACAGGGGCCGGTGTGGGAGTGGGTTTACGCCCACATGGACGAACTGTACGAACGGATGCACGCCAACCTGAAGCAAGCGGGACCGGGAGTGCTGCGTCAAATTGATGACGACAGCATGCAGGAATTACACCGGATTTTTGAAGTGACCGGGGGGATGGAGTACATGGAACGCATCGAGCAGTGTTCGGTGAAAAAAGCGGAGGAACTGGGAACCACTCCGGAAGAGTATTTTATCTCCGTGTATACGGAGAATAACGGCCGGCACGGCAATTAACCACACAGGAAGCGCATGGAATTAACAGGCAAAGAACGGATCTGGCAGGAGTACCAGAAAGAGATCGCCGGCGACAACTATTTTTACGCACGCAGTTGCATCCGGCAAACCTTTTTTCCCGGCTCCGAGTGGGCTTATTTAGATATCCTCCGGAACAAACTGGATAAACGGGTGACGGAGGATCCCAAACACACTACCTGCACGGGCATCGGTTACCACACGGATGTGGTGCCGGCGGAAACCACCATGACGGTGGTGGCGCGGCATTTCGCCCTGATGACCGAAGCGGGGTGCGAGAACATCACCCCTTCCTGCATCACCTCTTTCGGCCTCTATACGGAAATTCTGGATACGTGGGAACATCACCCGGAGATCGAGGAGAAGATTCGGGAGTTCCTGTGGAAGGCAACCAAACGGGAGTTTAAAAAGCCGGCGAATCTGGCGCACACCTCCGATATTATCTACAAATTCCGGAACGAGATCGCTGCCCTGGCGCCTCACCGCCTGCGGGACGTGCACACCGGAAGGCCCCTGCGGGGGGTAGACCACATCGGGTGCCACTACGCCAAGATGTTCCCGGCCAAAGGGATCGGGGGGGCGGAATTCCCGGCGGTGCTGTCCGGCCTGATCCAGGCGTGGGGCGGGGAATCGGTGGATTACCCGGAACGCCGGCACTGTTGCGGCTTCGGCTTCCGGAACTATTTAGTGATGGCCAACCGGGGATTTTCGGTGGCCAATTCCAAAAAGAAATTTGAATCCATGCAAGCGTACGAGCCCGATTTCATTGTAGCGAACTGCCCGGGGTGCGCCATGTTTTTGGACAAGTGGCAATACACCCTCAGCGAGATGGAGGGGGTGACTTACGGCCAACACGGCTTCGGCATTCCCGTGTTTACCTACGAGGAACTGACCGCACTGGTGTTGGGGTACGATCCGTGGGAGATCGGGCTGCAGATGCACCAGGTGGCCGTCGAGCCGTTCTTGGACAAGATCGGGATCGCCTACGACCCGGAAGCCAAATACCTGAACAGCCGGGGAGAATCGATGGGACGGCCGGCTTGCCCAACCTATATGAAAGTGATTAAATAGAGAGCGTTATGAATATTGTGATCATCGGCGGAGGCCCGGCCGGCAGCGAAGCGGCTTACAGATTGGCCGGCGAAGGATATACCGTCGATCTGGTAGAAAAAGAGAACAGCATCGGCGGGAACCTGAACAATTGGCACCAACTCTTTCCCGACCGGAAATCCGCAGCCGGATTGGTGAAGGAGCTGCAACAGCGCCTGAACCATCCGGGCATCACCCTCCACATCGACGCCGAAGCCCGGGAGATCGCGGAGAGCGCCCCCGGAAAGTTCGCGGTAAAGCTGAGCAACAAGACCGTGCTGCACGGATCGGCCGTTTTGCTGGCCACCGGCTACAAAGTGTTCGACGCCAAGCGCAAAGAGGAGTACGGGTACGGTATCTACAAACGGGTCATCACCTCCGCTGAGTTGGAAAATCTCTTTACCAATCGCGCCTTAGCCACCCTTTACGGGGAGGCGCCCAAACGGATCGGTTTTATCCACTGCGTCGGTTCCCGGGACGAAAAGATCTGCAATTACCACTGTTCCAAGCTCTGTTGCGTAACCGCCGTCAAACAGGCGATAGAGGTGCGCGAAATGTTGCCGGAAGTGGAAATTTTCTGTTTCTACATGGACATGCGGATGTTCGGCCCCGGTTACGAGGAGATGTATCGGGAAGCGCAGGAGCGGTACGACATCAAATTTATCCGCGGCCGGTTGTCGGAAGCGGCGGAAAACATCCACGGGCAGGTGGTGGTCAAGGTAGAAGATACGCTGGTGGGAAAACCCCTCCGGATGACTCTGGATCTGATGGTGCTGATGGTGGGGATGGAAGCGGCCGACGGCAGCGGGAAATTGGCCGGAAGCGTGCAGGTTCCCCTGTATCCGAACGGTTTTATCCGGCCGGCCGATCCGCACACCGGAACCAACTTGACCGCCCGGCCGGGGATCTTTACGGCCGGAAGCTGCACCTCGCCCATGAACCTGACCGACACGCTGACCGACGCCCGTTCGGCCGCCTGGCAGATCAAAAAGTGGCTGACCGGATCCGATAAACACGCTTAATACCGACACCTATGCCGACACTGTGGGGATACTCCATTTCTGCCGCCCGAAGCATCGATTACGACAAAAACGACCAGTCGTTCCTGCGCCGGCTGGCGCACTCCTGCCCGAGCAGCAAGCTCTGCATCGGATGCGGAGGCTGTACGGCTGCCTGTTCCGCCGGTAACCTGACAGAGTTCAACATCCGCCAGCTCCAGATGCTGGTGAAACGGGGCGAAACGCGGGAAACCGCCGAACAGTTGCACAAATGCATGCTGTGCGGAAAATGCCTCCTGGTGTGTCCCCGCGGCGTGGATACCCGCAAAATGATCCTGAGTATGAAACGGTTTCTCCGGGAACACGACCAATAAACGTTACACTATGTACTACGATCCGTTTGTGCTGCCTTTTACCATCGGCCTGACCGCCCTCCTGCTGTTTCTGGCTGTTAAATACATCCGCTGGATCAGGACATTCCGGAAAAGCGAAAGAAGAAAGATCCGGAAAGGGATGTTCAGCCTGAAAACTTTCCGGGCGGCCGGAGAGGTCTTTTCGGAGTGCCTGCTGCACCGGAAAATATACCGCACCAACCCTTTCCTCGGCTACATGCACACCTGTTTCGGATTGGGCTGGTTCCTGCTGATCGTGGCCGGAAAGACGGAGTCCATGGTGTACCACACCAGCGCCTTCAACCCGCCCTATTTTGCCATTTTTTTCCGCTTTTTCCACCCGGCCAAAGAGACCTTCCCGTACAGCGAAACCTTTGCATTCATCACCGACCTGCTATTGCTGTTTATTCTCTCCGGGCTTTTTTTAGCCCTGGCCAAAAGGTTTTGGTCGCGGATCGTCGGGATGCGGAAAACCACGAAACACCGCCCGTTGGATCTGTTGATCCTGACTTCGCTGTGGCTGATATTTCCCCTGCGGTTCTTAGCGGAGAGCTTTACCAGCGGCCTGCGCGGGGGAGGCAGTTTCCTGACCAACAACGCCGGGGAGTTCTTTGCGGAGTTCCTGCCGCTGGATCACCTGACCTACCCGGCGTGGTGGGCCTATTCCGGCATGTTGGGGCTCTTTTTTGTGTTGCTTCCCTTTTCCCGCTACATGCACATCCCGACGGAGATTGTCTATATTTTCCTGAAAAACTGGGGGATCAGGCAGGGTACAAAATTCAACGCTTTCAGCAAGATCCAGATGTATGCCTGCTCCCGCTGCGGAATCTGCATTGACAGTTGCCAACTGAACAGCTCGTTGCAGATGGATGTCCAACCGGTCTATTTCCTGAAAAAGATCCGGCACGGAAAGGAGTACGAATCGCTGATCGAAAATTGCCTGATGTGCGGCCGCTGCGAGGCTTCCTGTCCCGTCGGGCTGACACACAACGCGCTCCGCCTCTCCAAACGGCCGGATCTGTCGCGGATCACCAAAAATACATACAGTTACGCCAAAAATGCCGCCATGCCGGCGCCGGCCAAAGTGGCTTATTTTGCCGGCTGCATGGGGCAGCTCACTCCGACCGTCACCCGTTCCATGGAGCGGATACTGGAACAGGCCGGCGTTTCCTGCACATATATAGACAAAGAGGGAGGCGTCTGCTGCGGAAGGCCGATGCTGTTGGCCGGGAACCGGGAGGAGGCCGCCGTCATGGCGGAGAAAAACAGGGCGATCCTGAAAGCTTCGGGAGCGGAAGTGTTGGTCACTTCCTGCCCGATCTGCCTGAAAATGTTCCGGGAGGAGTACGGCTTGCAGATCCGGATCGTGCACCACACGGAGTATATCGACGAGCTGATGCGGGAAGGAAAACTGAAAACCGTGCCCGGCGAACAGCGGACGGTCTTCCACAATCCCTGCGAATTGGGCAGAGGGTGCGGCGTTTACAAAGCGCCGGAGAATATTCTAAAGCATGTCAGCCGGAAAATCGACACGGATTTCGACGGGAAAAAGTCCCTCTGTTGCGGCGGATCGCTTGCCAATACCTCCATCGACGGCAGGCAGCGCAACCGGATCGCCGGCGATGCGGCCAAAGCCTATGCCGCTTACCAACCGGATGTTTTGGTGACGGCCTGTCCGTTGTGTAAAAAAACATTCGCTACTGCTTCCGCCGTCCCGGTAAAGGATATTGCGGAGGTAGTAGCGGAATGTTGCCGGCCGTAAAGGAGGGTCAATCCTCCGACTGGTGCCGGATGCCTGCGATCTGGTCGACGTTCAGGTCGCTTTCGTTGGTGTTTCCCTCGACATTGTAGTGTTGCAGCGGGTTGCTGGACAGGGCGGCGTTCTGTTTGCGGGTGGCATATACATCTATCGCCAGATAGAGTGCGTTGCGCAAGCCGGTTTCATCTCCTGTCCCCTGCCCGGCAATGTCGAATGCTGTTCCGGAAACGGAGGAGGTATACACCACCGGAAGCCCGGTTATCAATACCGCGCCTTCGTTCCCTTCCAGGGATTTAAAGGGGATCATGCCCTGGTCGTGGTACATGGCCAATACGACGTCGAATTTTTGGTAGTCCATCCCGGTAAAAAAGGTATCTGCGTGGTAAGGGCCAAACGCCAGGATACCGTTTTCGCGGGCTTTGGCTATGGCCGGGACCAGCGCTTCTTTTTCCGTTTCCCCCTGCTCCTGCCCGCCAGTGCGGGGATTCAGCCCCAGAACGGCGATCCGCGGTTTGCGGATAGTAAAGTCTTTCCGGAGCGTATGATCCAGTATTTTGATCTTGGTGAGCACCGAATTCAGGGAGATCCGGGAAGCTACTTCGTGCAACGGCAGGTGCATGGTCATGAAACCCACTTTCAGGTGGTTGCCGACCAGCAGAGGGGTCGCCTGGCGGGCGTCGTAACGGTTGCTCAGGAACTCCGTACACCCTTCTGCCTTTTGCAGGCGGAAGGCGCGGATCCCCACCGGAGCCGCCACCACAGCGGCGATCTCCCCGCTGTCTAACGCTTCCAGGGCCGTATTCAGCGCCAGCATGGCCGCTTCGTCGGATTCGGGGGTCTCCTGCCCCGGTTCCACCTTCACCTCGTCGTCTATACAATTAACGACATTGCAACGCTTGGGATTGGCCTCTTTTGCCGTCTGCACGCTGTTCAGGTTGAAGTTCTCCACGTTCAACATTTTCCGGTAGTAAGCGGCGACTTTAGAGGAGCCGTACAAAACGGGGGTACAGACTTCGCACAGTTTGTTGTCCGTCATCATCTTGATGATCAGTTCATAACCTATACCGTTTATATCACCGTGCGCAATCCCTATTTTCAATTTATTTTCCATTTGTATCGTTTTGGGCAAAGATAGAAAAAATAAAAGAGGCTTTCGCCTCTTTTACCTGATTATTCCTGTACGTCTTTGCGTTCGGGTTTGGGCAACAACGCCTTCCGGGAAAGGCGGAGCTTACCGGTCTTTTTGTCGATCTCCAACAGTTTTACCTGGATGCGGTCGCCCTCTTTCAGCACATCTTCTACTTTCTCTACCCGCTTGTAATCGATCTCCGAGATATGCAGGAGGCCGTCTTTGCCGGGCAGTACCTCCACGAAAGCCCCGAAAGGCATCAGCGATTTTACCACTCCTTCGTAGATGGCTCCCTCTTCCGGTTTGGCCACGATGGCCCGGATGCGCGCCATAGCAATGTTGATGGATTCCAGGTTGGTGGCGGAAACGTCCACAATCCCTTTGTTGTCCACCTCTTCGATGTTGATGACAGCGCCGGATTTCTCCTGAATATCCTGTATGATCTTTCCGCCGGGCCCGATAACGGCTCCGATCTGGTCTTTGTCGATAATAATGGTCTGGATGCGCGGTGCATGCGGTTTGAGGTCGGCACGCGGAGCCGCCAGTGTTCCCGTCACCTTCTCCATGATGTGGAGCCGTCCGCGACGGGCCTGTTCCAGCGCTTTTTCCAGAATTTCATAAGGCAGTCCGTCCACCTTGATATCCATCTGGGTGGCCGTAATGCCGTCCACGGTTCCGGTTACCTTGAAGTCCATGTCGCCCAGGTGGTCTTCGTCCCCCAAAATATCGGAAAGTACGGCGAATTTTGCACACCCTTTGTCCGTGATCAATCCCATGGCGATCCCGGTTACCGGTTTTTTGATCGGCACCCCGGCGTCCATCAACGCCAGCGTTCCGGCACATACGGTCGCCATGGAGGAGGAACCGTTGGATTCCAGAATGTCCGAAATGACCCGGATGGTGTAGGGGTAGTCGTCCGGCAATACTTTTTTCAACGCCCGGTGGGCCAGGTTCCCGTGCCCGACTTCGCGCCTGCCCACGCCTCTGGTGGGACGGGCTTCGCCGGTGGAAAAGGGAGGAAAGTTGTAGTGAAGCAGGAAGCGTTCTTTGCCTTTTTCGGTGGCTTCGTCAATGATCTTTTCGTCTAATTTGGTGCCCAGCGTCACGGTGGTCAGCGATTGGGTTTCCCCCCGGGTGAACAGGGAGGAACCGTGAGGCCCCGGAAGGTTGTCCACTTCGCACCAGATCGGGCGGATCTGTTCGGTGTTCCGGCCGTCCAAACGGACGCCGTCGTCCAAGATCATGCGGCGCATCGCTTCTTTCTCCACATCGTGGTAGTAACGCCCCACCAATACTTTTTTAGCTTCGCGTTCTTCTTCGGGCAGTGCTTCCAGGTACTCTTCCAGCACCCGGTGCAGGCTCGACACGCGCTCGTGTTTGTCGGTGATTTGCCGGCGGGCGACTTCGTATGCTTTCCGGTAGCATTTGTCCCATACGTCTTTCCGCAGCTCTTCGTCGTTCATTTCGTGACAATAGGTACGTTTCGCTTTTCCGACCATCGCAGCCAGCTCTTGTTGCGCCCGGCACTGCTCTTTGATGGCGTCGTGGGCGAATTTAATGGCGTCCAGCATATCTTTTTCAGAGACTTCGCTCATTTCTCCCTCTACCATCATGATGTTTTCATAAGTGGCTCCCACCATGATATCCAGATCGGCTTTTTTCAGTTCGGAACGGGAGGGGTTGATCACAAATTTCCCGTCGATGCGGGCTACCCGTACCTCCGATATCGGCCCGTTGAAGGGGATGTCGCTCACGGCGATCGCAGCGGAAGCCGCTAATCCGGCCAATGCATCCGGCATGGATTCTTCGTCTGCGGAGTAGAGGGTGACATTCACAAATGTTTCTGCGTGGTAGTCGTCCGGAAAAAGGGGACGTAAAGCCCTGTCGATCAGTCGTGAAACCAAAATTTCGTAGTCGGAAGCTCTTCCTTCTCTCCGGGTAAATCCTCCGGGGAAACGCCCCACGGCGGAAAATTTCTCTTTGTAGTCAACGGAGAGCGGCATAAAATCCACATCCGGTCCGGCATCCGGCGCCGAAACCACCGTGGCCAGCAACATGGTTTTCCCCATGGTCAGCATCACGGCTCCGTCAGCCTGTTTGGCCAGCTTTCCGGTTTCCAGTGTGATCACCCTGCCGTCGGACAGCGTGATACTTTTTGTTACAACATTCATCATCTGGTTAAAATAAACTTTATCGGAATTCTTTTGTAAATTTCGATGTCGCCGGCTTATCCGGGACAAAGGGAGGAGTGAAGAGAGGAAAAAGGGCGGGTTCGGAGTGTTCCGGACCCGCCCGTATCTTTGATTACTTACGTAAATTCAACGCTTTTATGATCGCGCGATACCGTTCGATATCTTCCCGTTTCAGATAGTCCAGTAACGCTCTGCGCTTTCCTACCAATTTAATCAGGGAACGCCGGGTTCCGTGGTCTTTCTGATTCTTTTTCAAATGCTCCGTCAAATGAGCAATACGGTAGGAAAATAAAGCGATCTGCGATTCCGGAGAACCCGTATCTTTATTAGACTTCCCGTAGCTTGAAAAAAGTTCTTCTTTCTTTTCAGCTGTCAAATACATACGATATTATTCTTTAAAAATTATAAAACGCCGCAAAGATACACTTTATTTTGATTGTCCGCAATAGCGGGTGTCTTTTTTACCAAGTAAACGCTTGAATCTTTTTTTCCGTCACCGCTCCGGTCTGTTGTTTCCGGAAGCGGGTCCTCCGCTGCGGTTTTCTAAGCCGTGGCTTTCACTGGAATCCGACACTCCTCCGGCGCTGCGCGCCTCCGTCGACCCTTCGGGCAGAACGGATTCCGGGCGTTCAGCCACAGCAAGAAAACAATTCGCAGCTCCCGGACATGCTTCCGGAAACAACAGACCTTCGCTTCCCGCATAATTGACAACGACATCTCTCCGAGCAAACACAAAAAAGACACATTCTGTATGAGGCAATGGTCAGACTACCTCTGCCAAGCGCAGGTGTATTGATCCTTCGGAACGGTTGTTGTTTATTGGCTGTTGGTAACGATCGCGCCGGAAATTGTCAAAATGGTTTCCGGATTTTTTGGATCGTTGGTAATCACGGTAACGGATTTGTACTGTCGCCCGCTTTTTCCGGTTGAATCGAAAGTTGCCCGTATGGTGGTGGACATGCCGGGAGCAATGTTCTTTTCTCCCAGGGCAACGGCGGTACAGCCGCAACTGGCAGTCGTCTTCCGGATGATCAGGTCGGATTTCCCGTTATTGGTCAGCACAAAATCACAATTCGCCTTCTCCCCCTGCTTCAAATCGCCGAAATTAACGGTTGTCTCTTTGAAAGAAGCGACAGGAGCATTTTCAAGCTGCTGGCGGCTGAGTTTTGTAAAATCCTCCACAATATTGGCACTGAGGTTGAGCCGGTTCCTGAAAGTATTATCGTTGTTAATCGACAAGATCACGCTTTCGTACTGATACCCGTAATCGTTCTTTTTGGCGGCATCGTACGTCAGGTATATCACACCCTTTTTCCCGGGCGCTACTTCCGGTTGGGGAATATCCAGGGTAACAGCCGTGGGCGTTCGTTTAACCGCCACCCGGACAGTGGAATCCGTTCCGTTAAAAAAGTAGATGGTATCCTTTTTTACCTGGTTGACATAAACTGTATTGAGGTTGACGGAAGAACTTTTGAATTTCAGACCGGCCATGGGGTGTTTGTACAACAGATCCGGCTTTTTCGGGTTGTCCACAATGTTGCCGGCCAGGAGCAACTGCTCCCGTGGGCTCCCCGCATTGGAAAAGACCGAAATGTTGTAATTGAAAATTTCGGGAAGCTGGTAAGACAAAAAAGTAACGGAGATCTCCGAAGAGGCGCCCGGTGCAACCGGAGCTTCCGGCCAGTGGGCTTTCAATTGCGAACTTACCGGTACAACTCTTGTGATGATCACGGGTACATTGCCCGTATTTTTAAACTGAAAAACAGCGCGTTGCTCTTCCGTGTCCGCAGGCAGGTTTTTCAAGGTGATCTCTCTGTTCTTAAAAGAGAGTGCGCCGGTCTGGGCCTGAACGGCAACAGAACAGATCAACAGGGCGATGGAGAGGAAATACTTCATGGCTGTGTGGTGTTATTCGATTGGACATTCCCGCCGATCCGGTAAGTTACATGTGAAGAAGCGGGGTCGTTCAGGGTAAAGGATACGACATAAACTTTGCGTCCGGGTTTGTCGTCAAACTGTATGGAAAGCTCTACTTTGATCTTTTTCCCGGGTTTGATCACCGTCTTGGCGGGAGATACTTTCACCCGGCTTTCGTCCGAAATCCCGATCTTCCGGATGATCAAATCATGCTTCCCCGTATTTTCTATGTACAGTTCGTGTTTTTTCAATACATTCTTTTCAACCGTTCCCAAATCCGCATTGCGATCGGAGAAAACCGCCTTGGGCGCTTCGTCGAAACGGCCGACATATTCGGAAAAATCTTCGCTGATATTGGCCATTACGGTTACATCGTGCGACGTACCGACATTGGTTTTTACGGTAAATTTATCCGAAACGAACCCCCACTCTTTTCTGGCAGGCACGTCGTAAGTTACCCGGATGCGCCCGGGTCTGTTTTTTTCTAAAACCGCCGGTTCGGACGTAACGGTCAGAAAAGCGGCCGGAACATTTTCAAAAGAGAGTTCGATCGGTTTGTCTCCCGTATTGACCACCGCGATCTCTTTAACGGGTTTGTCGGTATTTTTCACACTGCCGAAATTCAGGGTATTGGCGGCCAATTTCAGATTGCCGGCGGAAAACGTATAAGAAGCATACGGATCGGCCGGCCGGCGATTGACGGTGCCTCTGATGGTCAGGTTGCTAACGGGGGTTTCCGCGTTGGAGTTCACCGTAATGCCTTTGGTAAAGTTGCCGGGACGGTTCTGCGGATTAAAGCCGACTTTGATCACGCCGCTCGCTCCGGGAGGGATCGGCTGGCGGCTCCATTCCGGGGTGGTACAGCCGCAGGTGGTGCGTACATTGGAGATGATCAGGGGAACCTGTCCGGTGTTCCGGAAAACAAAGTCGTGGGTCACGTTCCCGCCGGACTCCTCCACCGTGCCGAAATTGTGCACGTTGCTTTCAAATTGGATCTGCGCTTTCTGCGAAAAAGCCAAAAACGGCAAAAACGCAAAGAGCAAAAAAATTATTCGCTTCATTATGCTGTTATTTAAATTAGTGACGCAAAAACAAATACAAAAGTAATAAATAGCCGGAGTATTTACCTCCATGCCGTGTTAATTTTATTGCCGGTTGATTAATTTTTATAAAATAGCTGCGGATGCAGAAAGCGATGCGGCAGGTTTACTATATTTCAATGAAATATAAATAAATTATAAACCTCTATCCATCGCTGTTTCGTAACTAAAAAACTTTAATTATTAATATTTATCAAAATGAGAAGTTTATTTAAACATTCGGTCACAGCGATGGCAGCCGTCGCAGTTATGGGCTTCACAAGTTGCAACAAGGAGAACGCTCCGGAACATCCCGCCGAGGGGCACAAGGCGGTTCTGAATATCACGCTGAACAATCCGGCCATGAAAGAAACAAGGGTTGCCGGCGCTGCTCCCATCAATGATAACACGGTACAGAATTTCAGCGTGTTTGTTATCGACGAGAATGGGGATGCAACTTGGAAAACACACGTTATAGGGAGCGGCCCGCTGACGGATTTTGAGGTAACAACCCATGCGAAAAGGATCTATATCATCGCCAATGCGGGCGATCAGACCGCCAACTACGACACCCGGGCGGAATTGGAAGCGGCAAAGATTGACCTCGCTCCCACGTACGCGACACGTTGGGCAACGGTCAACACTGTTGCCGACCTTAGTTTTACCCAGAGCGGCGGCGTCTGGTCGGTCACGGCAAACCTGACTCTCCAATTCGTGGCCGCCCGTATTACCGTAAAGGTAGATAATCAAATGACAGGTTATACCAAAGCCGGGGGAACCGTTATCATTACGGATATCATGCTGCTTAACGCCCGCGGCCAGTCCAAATTGTTCCCCGGCGACGGTCTTTCCTCCCTGATCCCGGCTGCATACGACACCAACAAAAAATACCTGGAGGGTATGGCCGAACCGGCAACACCATTTGCCAATTACCCTGCCAACGGCGAGTTTACCGTAGATGCAACGAACCTGAAGAATGATTATACCTTCATGGTGACTCCCACAACGTCAGATTTCTATTTCTACGTTTACGAGAACGACGCAACAATGGCCGAAACATTTCCGACCATCATTACCCTTGCAGGAGTCAACGTTAACGGAGATCCGGTATATTTTCCGGTACATCTCGCACCGTACGAAACCTGGAAATCCGGTACGCTCTCCGGCGGCCTTGTTCGCGGTTACAGTTATGACCTGAAGATAACCCTTACGGGCGATGCAACGATCGGCAATGGCGGAGGCGTCGAAGATCCGACCCTGCCCGATTTAAACGCCACATTGGATGTTACGCTGACCATCGCCGACTGGCAAGCGACAAAACTTGAGAAAGAGTTTTAGATCAAAACGACGGTCGTGAAAATAAGGAATTCGACATGGAGCCTGACAAGCCTTGCCACACTGATGTCGATCATGGCGGGGTGTATCAGGGAGGATCTGAGTGATTGCCCGCCTGTCAGGTCGGAGAACAACGTGAAGATCGATTTCCGGCTCTTCGATGGAGGGGTATTTACAAACAATGTGTCGTCGGTGATCGCGGTTGTTTTCGATTCGGCGGGAAGATACATTCCTCCGGCAATTATGCTCGACCAGACCACCCTGTTTCAGTACGCGGGTGTGGAGTTGGCACTCGCCCCGGGTGATTATCGCATGGTCTTCTGGGCCAACGTGGGCGACAATACCGAAATTAAGGTTGTCAACGGAGTACCCATAATTACTTATAAGAATGTTACCGGAGAGAACGAGGTACTTGGCAACGGCGACCCCGTATGGTACGCTCCCGCCATCGCGGCAACACGCGCCGGTGAGGTTCCGCAGCCGCTGGAATATTATTCGTTTACAGTCCCCGAAGAGGGCGATTTTACCGATGTGGTTTCTTTTACCGAAACCCACAATTCGGTGAATATTTACATAAAAGGGCTGCCACTCGACTCCGCCGCACTGCCGACCGTCGAACTGACTAATCTCGCTTCCGCTGCGGAGTTTTACGGAATGGATCCGCTGACCGATCCGATGCCGACGGTGACGTCCGCTGTGCAAACGGTCGTCACCGAAAAGGAGAGCGTATTCTATGCATTGGCGGCATTCGATACCTCCCCCCTGGGAGATATGGAAGGCATTGATATTGTCGTTAAAAACGCGGCAGGGGACGAGAATTACCGGGTCGCACTGATCAACGCCATTGCAGAGAGCAATGCCAACCCCGGTGATCACGAGATAGAGTTGATCCTGAACTTTATCGATGGCATCATCAACGGCGCCGTGGTGATCACGGATTGGAAGGAGGAGGAGTTGGGAAAAGAGTATTGAAGGGCAAATGAATGAAGTAAAAGGCAACGTATGAAACGATATGTAACCTTGCTGATGATGCTCGCAACGGCAAGCCTGGCGACTGTGTCGTGTATGCAGGAGAGACTTCCGGAGCCGGAGGAACCGGTGCCGGCGGCAAACGAGGTGCGTATTCACTTCCGCATGCGTACACCGAATCCCGGAAAGGCCGATACCAGGGCGGCCGAAGATCCCGAATATACGGTCCGTCGGGTCGCCCTGCTGGTTTTCCAACAAGGCGATATCCCAGGCGAATTTCTCTACCAATATACAGTCACAGGCAAAAATCTCGATCAGGAGAACAATGCCAATGTCGATTTCAATGCGCTGCTCCGCATCAGCCAAAACCCGGTCAGGTTGCTGGTCGTGGCCAACTATCCGGACGGATTACTCGACACGATCGCCATGTCGGCTCCCGAATCGGAGGTACGCGACGCGCTGACCGGCAGTAATTTTGATTTTTCGCAGGGAATTCCGATGACCGGCGTCAAAGATCTGCCTTCACTCTCCGGCGAAACGGGTGTGATCCGGATCCCGATGATGCGCTCGATCGCTAAAGCGACGATAACCGTAAACCTGAGACCCGGCACTCCGGGATTTACGTTAACCGGCGTAACGATCTGTCGCGCCAATAACCGGTGGCAATTTTTCCCCGATGCCGCATCGGTCGACAGCGAGGCTGTCGCTCCGTTGGCCACCGCCCCGTCGATCCCGACAGGGACAGCCGTTTTGGCCGCAAGTCCGGTCCCGGTGGATGCTTCCCAATATTACGCAGGCTATCTGGCGGAAAGCATGCCGAATCCCGGGGAGCAGAGCGCAGCCACCTGTATGGTGGTGAGCGGCATCTTCGGAGGTGATACCGACCCGACTTATTATCGCATCGATTTCGGCACAGAAATCGACGACACTACGCTATTAGGACAGGTATTGCGCAATTTTTGGTACCGGTTCACGATCGTAGAGGCCACTTCCCGCGGCCGGGCTACTCCGGAAGAGGCAGCCGCCAATCCCGCCTCCGGACTGCAAACCTCCGTCACCCCCTGGAACGGCGGCGGCAATACCGACTACTATTTCGGACAAAACGAATACATCCTTCTGAGCGCCGACAGTCTGTCGGTAGATGCCGTAACCGGCCACACCGATACGCTGATCATTACCACAAGCGAGGTGCCCTTTACCATCACCTCGATCGGCCAACCCGGCGCCGGATCGCTGAATACCGGCAACCCGGAACAGATACTGCAAACGGACAACATGTTGTTCACTCTTACCCCCCTCAGCGTTAAGACCGGCCAGCAGAAATGGAAATTAACGGCCTACGCCTCAACGAACGAATCGATCCCGGATTACCTGAACCTGTACGCCGCGAACGGCCTGCTGAACATTCGTATCCCGATCCGGCGCAATCCGCCGGCAATAAATCCGAACGACCCTGCCAAGCGAATAATCCGGGTCTACTCGACCGGTGGCGCCCTCGCCATAGGATCAATGGACTATTACAGTACCCTGGGCATACCGGGCATATTGAGAAACACAAACTATTTCGGCCCGACAGGAACGGTTCGTTGCGGCGGATTTGAATTTACCGTTCCCCCTCTGATCACTCCCCACGGTGAAGCGTTGAGAACGGCATTAAAAAATGTGGACGTAGTGGTCACCACCTACCTCTTTAATCCGAACAGCATAGACAGCCAGGTTCTTTTGGATTGGGCGGCGGAGCCGGGACACGTGCTTTTCGTGACGGCCGACGACAATGCGACCCTGCCGACATTGCGCTCGATGGCCGATGCCGGAATGATGTGGTTTGACGACTTGACGATCGGCACATCTGTTCCCGGATATACCGGCACAGGGCCGGCCGGGGCATCGGTTTCCAACGCTCCTTTCCTGAACGGCCCTTTCGGGGACGTCCATGCATGCGCGATCCAAAATCCCAGACCATACGACGGTGTCACGCTATTTATGAATCTTTCGGGCGCCGCTACCGCCGGAAACATCATCCCGCTGATCGTCCCCACAGGCAGCGGAGGCCCCGACAATAACATCATGTTGCTGGGTATAGATCCGACACGCCGCATCATCTACGACGGCGAAGTGCTGATGTATCACCCCACCTACATGCAAAATACCCTTGCATACGATCCCGACAACTACCTCAACGCATTGTGGTCCAACACCTGGGCATGGATCGTAAACACGGTGCTCACGCAAAATTACCATGTGCCGGGAATGACAGATCAGGAATGAGAAAAATACACCGTATGAAACGACATCTGTTTTTACTGAACAGTTCGATCCTGGCGGCACTGTGCTTAGGGATCGTATCGTGCGCAAAGGACAGGGAATCCCCTGTGCCGGCACCGGACGAAGTGAGTGTACACTTCCGCATATACATGCCGAGGCTGACGCAGGTCGGTAGCCGGGCTGCCGGCATTGAATCGGCAGTCATGCGGGTCGCCCTGCTGGCCTTCGGGCAAAACGGCGGTGAGGGCGAATTCCTCTACCAATATACGGCCGAGGCGCAAAACCTCTCCCAAGAGGAAGATGTCGAAGCCGACTTCAAGGCAACGCTCATCGCGAGCAATGATTCTGTGAGGTTGCTCGCCGTGGTCAACTACCCGGACGGGTTGTTCAACTCCGTCACCCCGGGTACCACCGAAACCGCGGTGCGTAACATGTTAACCGGCTCCTTTGCAGAGGCGACGGGTGTTCCTATGTCCGGTCTTGCCGAATTGGCTTCGCTTTCGAAGGCGACCGGCACCATCCGGATCCCCATGATTCGCTCGATCGCCAAAATAACGGTCGAAACAAAACTGAGAGCAGGCACCCCGACATTTGATCTGGAATATGTACAGATCTTTCGCGCCAATGACCTCTGGCAATTTATTCCCGATGCCGCATCGGTCGCCAACGAGAACGGTAAGAACGGTATCCCGACAGCCACCGTTGCATCGGTTCCGGCCGGGGCGATCGCTTCGACCATGATCGGGACTCCGGTGGTAACAGACAGCTATACCAACTTCATGACCGAAAGTGCTGCAAACGACGTTCCGGAGGAGGCTGCCTGTATTGTGGTGGGCGGTAAATTCAATGGTTCCGAAACAGAGAGCTATTACCGCATGGATTTCGAAACGGAGGACGGTACCCACCCCATGGGCCAGGTGCTGCGCAATTTCTGGTACCGGTTTACAATTGTAAAGGTCGCCTCCAAAGGCTGGGCTACCGCGCAAGAGGCGGCCGATAACCCTGCCCTCAAACTGGAAGCCATTGTCTTGCCGTGGAACGGCGGTGAAGATTCCGGCTACAGTTTCGGCAAAGACCGGTACGTCGTACTGAGCGCCAACAGTATGATGCTCGACGCCGTCGTCGGGGCTATGGATACGCTATTCATCACCACGAGCGAACTGCCCTTTACCATCACCTCGGAGTACGATCCCACTGCCGCTCCCTTGGACACCGGCAATCCGGCACAGACGCTGGAAACGGACAAAATGCTTTTCACCCTCACACCCCTCAGCACTCAATCCGGCCAACAGAAATGGCAACTGACAGCCACTGCCAAAACGGCCGAGTTAACCGAGGATTACCTGAACCTGCAGGCGACGGGCAACCTGTTGAATATCCGCATCCCGATCCGGCGGCTTTTCTAATCGCTGATCACGCGCTTCATCACCTTCAGGTTGTGGGTGTAGCGTTTCAGGTTTTCGTTGTATATTCCCTGGTGGTCGAGCTTGTCGATTCGTACTTTCCCGGAGGCGTGAATGATCCGGTTCCGCTCCCACCAAATGCCCACGTGGGTGATCCCTCCGGCATCGTCCCCGAAAAACGCCAGGTCGCCGGGCCGGGCTTCCTCCACAAAAGAGAAGTTCTGCCCGCACGTTGCCTGTTGCGAAGCATCGCGGGGCAGGGGAATCCCGGCCATCCGGTAGACCATCTGCACCAGGCCCGAACAGTCGATCCCGTACGGGGAACGCCCTCCCCACAGATAGGGGGTGTTGTAATAGAGCAACGCATATTCGATCAGCAGGGAGCGCAAGGTATCCACCCCGACATCTTTCAACCTGGTGACCAGGGTATAGGTCTCTTCCCCCAGTTCCATTTTGCCGTTAACCGCGTCCAAAAACGGGAGTACGCTGCCGGCTACCAGCAGGCGGTTCCCGTATTCCCCCTCTTTGGTCACAATGTTGAATACATCCGTCGTCAGCAACGGCTCCTCCGAGCGGTACCGTTCCGCGTAGTCGTCCGTCACCTCCAGGTACATCTTTTTATCGATCCACCCTTCGTATCCGTCGTGCGCCAAGCGGATACGTACCCACTTTTCCGCCTCCTCCGTGATCTCGAAAAGCTCCCCGAAGAGCGCCTGAGAAACCATCTCGCTCCGTTCCGACTGTTCCCGCCGCATCGGCACAATACTCAAATCCGCTATGCCAAAAGCCATATCCTTGCGATCTTGTAATTATTACAACCAGCAAATGTATTAAATTATTTTATCTTTGCGGACGATTTGGTACCGTCTAAATAAAGAAAGAATATGGCACAGACACCTTCGATCCCGAAAGGGACCCGGGATTTTTCCCCCGCTGTTATGGTCAAGCGGAACTATATTTTCGACACCATCAAAAGCGTTTTCCGCCTGTACGGCTACATGCCGCTGGAGACGCCGGCTATGGAAAACCTCTCCACCCTGATGGGAAAATACGGAGAAGAGGGCGACAAACTGCTGTTTAAGATACTGAACTCCGGCGATTACCTTTCCGGGGTAGACCAAACGGAACTGCAGGAGCGGAACCTTTCCAAAGTGACCGGAAAAATTGCAGAGAAAGGGCTTCGGTACGACCTGACGGTCCCGTTCGCCCGCTTTGTGGTGCAACACCAGTCCGAGATCACCTTCCCGTTCAAGCGTTACCAGATCCAGCCCGTATGGCGGGCAGACCGGCCGCAGAAAGGGCGGTACCGGGAATTTTATCAGTGCGACGTGGACGTGGTCGGCAGCAATGCATTGTTGAACGAGGTGGAACTGATCCAGATCGTGAACGAGGTGTACCGCCGGTTGAAGATCCGGGTGCGCCTGCTGATCAACAACCGCAAAATCCTGGCCGGCATCGCCGAAACGATCGGAGAACCGGAAAAGCTGACGGATATTACCGTGGCCATCGACAAAACGGATAAAATAGGCCGGGAAGCCGTGAACCGGGAGTTGCAGGAGCGGGGATTGCAGGAGAGCGCCATCGAAAAACTGCAACCGATCCTCGACCTCTCCGGCGACAATACCCAAAAGCTCCGGCAACTGGAAGCCGTCCTTGCCGGCAGCGAAACCGGCCTGAAAGGAGTGCAGGAGCTGCGCACCGTATTCGGCTATTTGCAGGATCTTCCCATCGAGATCGAGGTGAAATTAGACCTGACCTTGGCCCGGGGGCTGAGTTACTACACCGGCGCCATTTTTGAAGTCAAAGCCTTGGATGCGGAGATGGGAAGCATTACGGGAGGCGGACGGTACGACGACCTCACCGGCATATTCGGACTGAAAAACGTGTCGGGCGTCGGGATCTCCTTCGGAGCCGACCGCATTTTCGACGTCATGAGCCAATTGGAACTTTTTCCTCCGGATACGGACGCCACCACCCAGATCCTTTTTGTCAACTTCGGGGAGCGGGAGGAACGCTACTGCCTGCCGGTGCTGCAAAAATTGCGGGAGAGCGGCATCAACGCGGAGATCTACCCCGAAGCCGACAAAATGAAAAAGCAGTTGGGGTATGCCGACAAAAAGAAGATTCCTTTTGTGGCGATCGCCGGAGAAAACGAGATGCAGAACGGCCTGTTCTCCCTGAAAAACATGCGGACCGGCGAACAGGAGAACGTACTCCCCGGCGAGATCCGTCACAAACTAACAAACGCATAAGTTTTTGCACCATGATACACTTCATTTCACCGGCCGCCTTAACGTTTGAAACCATCGACAACATCTTGCAAAAAGGTTTCCGGTTAGCCCTGTCCGAAGAGAGCCGGCACCTCATAAGCCGCTCTAAAGAGTACTTAGACCGCAAGATCGCCGAATCGAAAAAGCCGCTGTACGGCATCACCACCGGGTTCGGTTCCCTGTGCAAGATCAGCATCTCTCCGGAGGATCTGAGCCGGTTGCAGGCCAATTTGGTCATGTCGCATGCGTGCAGCATCGGAGCGCCGGTGGACAAAACCGTGATCCGGCTGATGCTGCTGTTGAAAGCGCACGCGCTCTCTTTGGGAAAATCCGGCGTCCAACCGGCCACGGTGGAGCGCATCATCGACCTTTTTAACAACGATGTACTTCCCGTGGTGCGGGAGTTGGGTTCGCTGGGCGCTTCGGGCGATCTGGCTCCTTTGGCCAACCTGTTCCTCCCGCTCATCGGCGAAGGGGAGGTGTACTACCGGGGAGAGATCCGGCCGGCTAAGGAGGTCAACGCACTGTTTCACTGGGAACCGGTCGCTTTGGGCGCCAAAGAGGGGCTGGCGCTGCTGAACGGGACGCAGTTCATGAGCGCACACGCTGTTTACACCTTGTTGAAAGCATTCAAGATCGTCAAATACGCCGACATCATCGGGGCGATCTCCTTAGAAGCGTACGACGGCCGCATCGATCCCTTTTTGCCGCAGATCCACGCGGCGCGCCCCCATCCGGGACAGATCGAAACAGCCCGGAACATCCGTACCCTGCTGGAAGGATCGGAGTTCCAGCAACGGGAAAAGACACGGGTGCAGGATCCCTATTCGTTCCGTTGCATACCGCAGGTGCACGGCGCCTGCAAAGACACGGTCGTGTATGTAGCATCGGTTGTGGAACGGGAGATCAACTCCGTTACGGACAATCCCACCATCTTCCCGGAAGATGACCTGATCATCTCCGGCGGGAATTTTCACGGCGAACCGCTGGCGCTGGCGCTGGACTTCCTCTCCATCGCCGTGGCCGAACTGGGGAGTATTTCGGAAAGGCGGACGTACAGGCTGATCTCCGGCGACCGGGCGCACCTGCCTGAGTTTCTGATTTCCAACCCCGGATTGAACTCCGGATTTATGATCCCCCAGTATGCGGCGGCAGCCATCGTCAGCCAGAATAAACAACTGTGCACCCCCTGTTCCGTCGATTCCATTCCCTCCTCCAACGAGCAGGAGGATCACGTCAGCATGGGCGGAAATGCAGCGACCAAAAGCGTCAAAGTAGCGGAAAATGTGGAACGGATCTTAGCCATTGAATTGCTGAACGCCGCCCAGGCCATTGACATGCTGCGGCCGCTCAAAACCTCTCCCTATTTGGAGAATTTCCTACAGGAGTTCCGGAGTGTCGTTCCTTTTAACGGGGCCGACCGGGTGATGTATGCAGACATGGATGCGGCGACGGAGTTCCTGAGAGCCGGTGATTTTGTGTAGAGGCCGTATAAATTTCGACGCCATGAGGTTTAAACTGTTATTATTTGTTTCCATGTTCGTCGCGTTATCGGGGTATCCGCAAGCGAAAGACAATCCGTTAACGCTTTGGTATACCGGGCCGGCCGCCAATTGGAACGAAGCCCTCCCTATCGGGAACGGACACGCCGGAGCCATGGTGTTCGGCGGCACGGAAAAGGAGTTGTTGCAGTTGAATGAAAACACGCTGTACAGCGGCGATCCGTCCGTTGTGTTCAAGGATATGAAAGTGACCCCGGAGGCGCTGGAACAGGTGGTATCCCTGTTGAAAAAGGGGGAGTACGGAAAAGCGAACGATGTGGTTTCCAAACAATGGCTGGGACGCCTGCCCCAATACTACCAGCCTTTTGGCGATCTGTACATCGAAAGCAATCAGAAGGGAGCTGTGACCGGATACAAACGGGAGCTGAATATCTCGGAAGCGATCGCCCGAACATCTTTTACGCAAAACGGCATCGTCTATACCCGTGAAATCTTTGCCTCCCACCCGGACCGGGTGATCGTGATCCGGTTAACCGGCAGCAGCAGGAACAGCATCGACGTAAACGTCCGTTTCGACGGCCCCCACCCGACCGCTTCGCAAAAGAGTGAAAACGGCCGGCTGGTCTACCGGGGAAAAGCCCCCGGCTATGTGGAACGCCGCAGCTTTGAACAGATAGAGGCGTGGGGCGACCGGTACAAGCATCCGGAATTGTACGACCGGGAGGGGAATCGCAAAGGAAATAAGCGCGTCCTGTACGGCGCAGAGATCGATAACAAAGGAATGCCGTTCGAAGCGCAACTGACGCCGGTCTTCCCGGGAAAAGGCGAAACGGTGCTGACGGAAGAAGGGTTGCGCATCTTTCACACGGACGAAGTCTATTTGGTGGTGTCGCTGGCAACCGGTTTCAACGGATTTGACAAAAGCCCCGTATCGGAAGGCGTCGATCCGTCGGAAAAAGCCGGAAAAGTGTTGGAAAACGCTTTGAAATACAATTACAGGCAGTTGAAACAACGCCACTCGGAGGATTACAAATCCCTGTTCGACCGCGTGACCCTCCGGCTTCCTTCCGCAAAAGCGCAAAAAGCGCTTCCCACCGACGAACGGATCGTACGTTTCGCCGAAAATCCCGATCCGGAACTGGCCGCCCTGTTGTACCAATTCGGCCGGTACCTGATGATCAGCGGATCGCGGGCGGGCGGACAACCGCTCAATTTGCAAGGCATGTGGAACAAAGAGGTGATCCCGCCCTGGAACTGCGGATATACGCAAAACATCAATTCGGAGATGAATTACTGGCCGGCGGAGATCACCGCGCTCCCGGAGTGCCACGAACCGCTCTTCCGCCTGATCAAAGAGTTGTCCGTTACGGGAGGCGAAACGGCGCGGAACATGTATAACCGCCGGGGCTGGGTGGCTCACCACAATACGTCGATCTGGCGCGAAGCGGTACCGGTGGATAACGTTCCGGCCGCTGCTTTCTGGCCGGTGGCGCAGGGGTGGTATGGCCGTCATTTGTGGGAACATTACCTGTTCACCGGCGATGAAGGGTTCCTGTGGGACGAAGCTTATCCCATCCTGAAAGGCGCCGCCGAATTTTTTGCAGATTGGCTGGTCGATAACGGAGAAGGGTATTTGGTGACGCCGGCCGGGGTTTCCCCCGAAAATGTCTTTATTCCGGAGAATGGCGAACATGCCGCGTTGAGCATGGGGCCGACCATGGATATGGCGATTGTCCGCGAAACATTTTCGTATACGATCCGGGCAGCGGGATTGCTGGGAGTGGATGCCGGATTCTGCGCCGAACTCCGGGAGAAAGAGTCACGCCTCCTGCCCTACCGCATCGGATCGCGGGGGCAGTTGCAGGAGTGGATGCTCGATTTCCGGGAAGCAGACCCGAAACACCGGCACATTTCGCACCTGTACGGACTTTACCCCGGCGACCAGATCACGGCGGAAACGCCCGAATTGTTCAAGGCTGCAGAAACTTCCCTGATGCTGCGCGGGGATGAGGCAACAGGCTGGTCCATGGGCTGGAAGATCAACTGCTGGGCGCGTTTACTGGACGGAAATCACGCTTACCGAATCATTGCCAATCTGTTTAATCCGATCGGTTTCGGGGAAAAGAGAGGGCGGTCTGCCGGAGGCGGCCTGTACAAAAGTATGCTCGATGCGCATCCGCCTTTCCAGATCGACGGGAATTTCGGCTATACGGCAGGCGTGACGGAGATGTTGCTGCAAAGCCACGCCGGATATATCCAGTTGTTGCCTGCGTTGCCGGACGTGTGGCCGGAAGGGAGTGTCAGCGGATTGAAAGCGCGGGGAAATTTTGAACTCTCCTGCACCTGGGCGAACGGCGAACTCCGGGAAGCCACCCTCCGCTCTTTGGCCGGAAATCCGTGCCGCATCCGCACGTCTGTCCCCGTCGCGATCTATAAAGGAAAAACCGAGATTGCACGATCGGCACCGGTCGGTTCGAACGGGAAAACATACTACGAAGCATTGTTCCCGACCGGCAAAAACGAATGGTTTGAACTGGTGGTTTTATGAGGTGAACGGCCGGCTTATTTATTTCGGCAGGGACAAAACAAGTAATCGGAAGATATTGCTTTTCTTGTTTTTGATGCGGATGTTTTTAAAAAGTTCTTGCCGGATCCGGGGATCTTCCACCTGCTCTTTGAGGATAAACAGGCTCAATTCGTTCGTGGGATTTGCCTGCACCAATTTTTCCAACCAGCGGGCTTTGTATTCCCGGTAATGTTCCAGCTTCCGTTCCAATGCCTTTAGGGATTTCCCGTCGCTCTTTGCCGGTACGGATTTGCTCCGAAGCAACTCCATCTCTTCCCGGATGGCCTTCATGGGCGCTGCGTAACGTTCGGAAAGAACCTGCCCGACCAGTTCGTATTCCCGCTCCAACCGGGAGCCTTCGACCGTCAGACTGTCCGGAAAACGTCCCGTTATTTTTATCTCCTCGGAGGCACCGGCAATAAAAGAGAAGCTATCCTTTTCTGTTTTGATCCATACCCTGGCCGGCAAAGCCAATCCGGACACCCGGAGCTTCCAACTGCCGTTTTCTGCCCGGCAACTGTCCAAGCGCACTTTTTCCGGATGTCCGGGAAGTTCGGCCAGCAATGCCACCGAACCGGCCGTTCCGGTCTCTCCCTGCACTGTTATCTGCTTCCGGCAAGCCGCCAGGGATGCGATCACGAAACAAAACAATACGATTTTCCTCATACGGAATTTTGTTTTCTACAAATATAATGAAAGAGCACTAAAAAACACCCTTCACCCTTCTGAAAATACAACCGATTCTTCAGATGTTGGCGAAATTGCAAAACTCGAACATGGTACGACGATGGTACGACCGAGGTCCAAGGGAGGCCCGCGTCAAAATCAGCGTTTTTCCAAATAGAGGGTGATGATGCGGGGAAGGGCGTAGCGTTCGGTTTGGGCTTCCGGGATCCGGATAAAGCCGTTGAGCCCGGCCGGAAGGGTATCCGCCTCGATTTCGTAGAAGCGGACACGCAGCAGGCGGTGGGAGAGCTGGTGTTTCATCGGGGAAGAGATCCGGCGGATGGTCAGTCCGGATGCTCCGGCAAACAGGCGGTCGAAAGCCTCGCCGGCCAGGAGCGTTTCCGGTGCGGTTTCTTCCGGGGTTTCGAGCAGCGGGAATTCGTACAGGTTTTGCCAGATGTCTTTTGCTCCACGCCGGTGCAGGAGGATCTCCCCGTTGCAGCGGACGTGCAGGTAGTGAAAATAGCGGGTCAGTACCGTTGTTTTTCCCTGTTTGACAGGCAACTGCCTGACCGTACCCTCCAGCCGGGCGACACACCGCTCCTGAAACGGGCAGGATGCGCACTCCGGCACCCCCGGCACACACTGCAACGCCCCGAAATCCATGATGGCCTGGTTGTAGGTTCCGGGGTGTTCCCGGTCCAGCAATTCGCCGGCCAATTCCCGGAAACAGCGCTTCCCTTCCGTTGAATCGATGGGAGTATCCACTCCGAAAACCCGCGACAATACCCGGTATACATTTCCATCCACCACCGCACAGGGAAGATCCAGGCAAAAAGAGCAGATCGCAGCCGCCGTATATTCGCCGATCCCTTTCAGGGACAACACATCCCGGTAGTTTGCCGGAAATACGCCTCCGAATTTTTCAACGATATCTTTGGCCGCCCGGTGCATGTTCCGGGCGCGGCTGTAGTAGCCCAAGCCCTGCCAGTAACGCAGCACTTCGTCCTCCGCAGCGCCGGCCAGCGCAGCCACATCGGGGAAACGTTCCGTAAAACGGATAAAATAGTCCCACCCCTGCGATACGCGGGTCTGTTGTAAAATGATCTCGGAAACCCAAACGATGTAAGGATCCCGGCTACCGCGCCAGGGAAGCTCCCGGCCGTTCTCCCGGTACCACGCCAGCAGTGTCCGACTGAATCCGGAACTGTCGATCATATCAATACGCCTTCCCGATCAGCACCCGCCGTTTGGAAGGCTTTCCGGTCACCATGCATCTCCCCTCCTCTTCCGGGCTGTCAAAAGGAATGCACCGGATGGTCGCTTTGGTTTCGGCCTTGATCCGTTCCTCTGTTTCCGGCGTACCGTCCCAATGGCACAGGAACAGGCCGCCTTTGGTTTCCAGCGACTGTTTGAATTCTTCGTACGTGTCCACCCTGGTGATCATACTGTTCCGGAAATCCAGCGCTCTTTTATAGATCGTATCCTGTATATTTTCCAGCAAAACAGGGATATACTCCTCGATCCCTTCCAACGGAAACGTCTCCTTGGTGAGCGTATCCCGGCGCGCCACTTCCACGGTGCCGTTTGCCAGGTCCCGCTCTCCGATCGCCAACCGCACCGGCACTCCCTTCAGTTCGTAGTCGGCAAATTTCCAGCCGGGCTTTTGGGTATCCCGGTCGTCGTATTTCACACTGATGCCTTTGGCCTGCAACTTTTTCACCATTTCGTCCACCTTTGCAGTGATCCCGGCCAGCGCGTCGTCGCTTTTGTAGATCGGCACAATGACCACCTGTATGGGCGCCAGCTTCGGAGGCAATACCAGACCGTTGTCGTCCGAATGGGCCATGATCAACGCTCCCATCAAACGGGTCGATACCCCCCACGAGGTCGCCCACACGTACTCCCGCTCCCCGTTCTGCGTAGCGAACATCACATCGAATGCCTTGGCGAAATTTTGTCCGAGGAAGTGGGAAGTCCCCGCCTGCAAAGCTTTTCCGTCCTGCATCAACGCCTCGATGGCGTAGGTTTCCAATGCTCCGGCAAAACGCTCGCTGGCGCTCTTTGTCCCCATGATCACCGGTATGCCCAACCATTTTTCCGCAAATTCGGCGTAGATTTTTACCATTCTGTCCGCTTCTTCCAACGCCTCTTCCCGGGTTGCATGCGCCGTATGTCCCTCCTGCCAGAGAAATTCCGCCGTACGCAAAAACATCCGGGTCCTCATTTCCCAACGCATCACGTTGGCCCACTGATTGCAAAGGAGGGGCAGATCCCGGTACGATTGTATCCAATTTTTGTAGGTATTCCAGATGATGGTTTCGGAAGTCGGCCGGATGATATACTCCTCCTCCAATTTGGCCTCCGGATCGACAACCACCCCTTTCCCGGACGGGTCGTTCATCAGCCGGTAGTGGGTCACCACCGCACACTCCTTGGCGAACCCTTCCACGTGGTCGGCCTCCTTGGAAAAAAAGGATTTGGGTATCAACAACGGAAAATAAGCATTTACATGGCCGGTCTCTTTGAACATCCTGTCCAACTGCTGCTGCATCTTTTCCCAAATGGCGTATCCGTACGGTTTGATGACCATACATCCCCTCACGGCCGACGGTTCCGCCAATCCTGCTTTCAGTACCAACTCATTGTACCACTGTGAATAATCCTCGCTTCTGGATGTTAAAAATTTGGCCATCTTCTTATTTTTTGGTAAAACAGCGGCAAATTTAATCAAAAACCGCGACTATGTGGTTCAAATGTTTTAATTTTATATGCTTAGCGGAGAGCAAGGAAAATATTGAATGTTTGGTACGGTTTTTGATAAATATAATTGAAACTTAAAAACAGAGGTCATGAAAACTTGGTATCTCTTTTTAGCAATGGCCCCTTGGTTTGCCGCTTGCGCCCCGGGGCAAATGATGAGCCACACGGTGGAAGACGACATATACTATGTTCCGGGAAGAGAACCGCTCGTTATCCGGGAGGCCGAAACGACCGCCTCGCAACTTGCCGGGCTGCCGGTTTATTCCAATAACGCCGGGTACGATGCCGGGAATTACGTGATCAATCACTCTACGGGGAATGTCGAACGGGTGAACATGGATGACCTGACGACCCGGGCGCTTTCGGAGCTGGAAAGCGCAGACGAGATAAACGCCGTCGTGTACGAAAACAGCGGCTACTGGATCGGAGGGTTCAAAGGCAGTGTGCAGGATTTGCGGGAAGCTGCCCGCATCATCGCCCAATATCCGGAAGGATTCGGGTATATTGCGAACGGGCAGGAGATCGCCCTGAACCTTTCTTTAGATTCCGACTGGAATGTGTACACGGCAGACGGGCGGTTCTGGTGGTTCCCCTCCTCTTCCAATGTGGAGTTCTACACGCAATTTATCATGGGCACTTATCCGCGGTACGTATGGACGGTGGCCTGGAACGATTACCGGTATGATTCGTGGGCTTTTAACGCTCATTTCGGATGGCCGGGTTTGCGTGTCGGGGTCGGCTGGAATTACCCCGGCTATTACGATCCGTGGTATTACGACTCCTGGTATGGGGGATGGGGATGGCCATACTATTCCCACGGGCACTATTCCAACTGGTATTACAACCATTGGCGCCACGATCATTGGTATTACGACCACTGGCGTCCCGGCCATTACTATCCGGATTACGGCTGGCACCGCCCGCCGGCAAGGCCGGTCCACTCTTACAATCGCCCCGGAACCGGTTTACGTCCGGGAACGGCATACCGTCCGACCCGTCCGGATACACGTCCCGGAACCATTACAAGACCGGGAACTGTTACAAGGCCGGGAAGCGTCACCAGACCCGGGGCAACGACACGCCCGAGCGCCGTTACCCGTCCCGGCACGACCACACGGCCGGCGGGAACCATGACCAGACCGGCTCAAACCACCACACGGCCCGGTACGGTAACCCGTCCCGGAACAACCACAAGGCCAACGCCCAATGCAATGCCGGGTTCAACGACCGAAAGCGGAACCACCACACGGCCGGCGGGGACCATGACCAGACCGGCCCAAACCACCACACGGCCCGGTACGGCAACCCGGCCCGGAACCACTACAAGACCCTCCTACAACAACTCCGGAAGCCGTAGCTATACTCCCCCTTCCCGGTCTAACAATTCCGAAAGCAGCTATTCCCCTTCCAGATCCGGAAGCAGTAGCAGAAGCAGCGGCACCTCTTCCAGATCCGGAAGCAGCGGGAGCAGTTCCCGGTCGGGAGGTTCCGGAGGAAGCAGCAGGCCAACCAGAAGGTAAGAACAGACGTACAACAGAAAAACGATAACTACTATGAAGAAGCTATTCGTACTACCGGCTCTCCTGCTGATGGGAGGAGTGTTGCAAGCCCAGAATTACCAGGACGTGCTTCGGTACTCCCGCTACTCTGTGGAGGGCACCGCCCGTTCGGCCGCCATGGGCGGAGCTTTCGGGGCGCTCGGCGGGGATCTCTCCACATTGAGCACCAACCCGGCCGGGATCGGGGTGTTCCGGAAATCGGAAATTAATTTCACCTCCCTGCTGGATGTCAGTCACATCAAATCGGGCGGCACATCCGGTTCCGCCATCATGTATTACATCGGAAACCTGGGAATAGTCTACTCCCCATACACGCCGGACTCCGATTGGAAAGGGGTGAATTTCGGTTTCAATTACACCAATCTCTCCCCTTACAAACACAGCCTGAAGCAATTTGTCGGCAACGAAAGTTCGGACTATTCGCTCACCTCCATCTGGGCTTACCAAGCCGGGGACTCAGAGTCGGAAGATTTAGATCCGTACACTACCGGACCGGCTTACGACGCCTTTCTGATCAACCGGGACAGCAGTGGTTTTTACAATCCCATTTTCTGGGAAGGGCCGGTCGAACGGATCAACCAGCAAAAAAATATCCGGGAAGAGGGGTATATGGGAGAATGTGCTATGACGATCGGAACCAACTACAAAGATGAGTTATACCTCGGTGTAACGATCGGACTTCAACGCACTTTCCACGAATTGAAGTCGTCCTATTCCGAGATCGGAGAAGCAAATGCTCCTTCCGGTTTCGACTGGTTCGATTATTACGAATACCAGCGGATCGAAGGAAACGGCGTGAACCTGAAATTCGGGGCCATTTACCGTCCGATCCCCCAATTGCGCCTCGGAGCCAGCATTCACACCCCGACCTGGTATAACATGACTTTCGAATACGAATCGGGCATCGACGCCCATTTCAACACAACGGATGTGAATCTCGGCAGAGATCGGACTTCCTACAGTACGCTCAGCCCGTTGGAGCCGTATGACTTTAAGATGCGCACTCCCTGGAGAGCGATTCTCAGCATCGCCGGCGTACTGGGCAGGAAAGCGATCATCAGCATGGATTATGAGTATGTCGACTATCCGTCCGCCCGCTTCACCGACAACAGTTTCGGCGATAGCTACCGCTATGAAAACGATGCGATCAAAGCCACCTACACCGGCGGACACAACGTACGCTTCGGCGCCGAATACCGGGTCAACAGCGCGTTCAGCCTCCGGGGCGGTTATTCATTGCAGCACTCTCCCTACAAGGAAAAGGGATTCAGTTTTACGTACGACATCCCTAAAGGGGACAAGTTACAAACTGTCTCCGGCGGTTTCGGCCTCAATTTCGGGAATTATTATGTAGACGCCGCCTACACCTACCGGTTCAGCAAGGATAAAACCGTTTTTTACAGCAATGACGGTTGGTTCCTGAATGAGTTTAATGAGGTGACGAACGAGTTGATCCAGGCGAAGGATATCGCCAACAAATACAACGAACACCAGGCGCGCCTGACATTTGGCCTCCGATTCTGACGATTTTGAGTTGAAAATAGTACTTTTGTATCCCGGAATGCAAAAGTACTATTTTTTATGGCCAGAAAATTCCACATCGAGACATACGGATGCCAGATGAATGCTGCGGACAGCGAAGTGGCGGCAGCCATCCTGAAAGACGGGGGGTTTGAATACACGGCGGACCGAAACGAAGCCGACATTATTCTGGTAAACACCTGTTCCGTCCGGGAAAACGCCGAACAGCGCGTACGCGGGCGGGTGCAGGGATTTTCCGAGATCCGGAAAAAAAATCCCGGATTGCTGGTCGGCGTGATGGGATGCATGGCCGAACGGCTCGGAGAGCGGCTGTTTGAGCAGGAAAAGAACGTCAACATCGTTGTCGGGCCGGACGCTTACATGGATCTGCCGCTACTGATCGAAAAGGCGACGCGGGGAGAGAAGGCGATCAACATTGAACTGTCCGAAACGGAAACCTACAAGGATATTTGCCCCTCCCGCATTGACAAAACCGCCATCTCCGGCTTTGTCTCCATTATGCGGGGGTGCAACAATTTCTGCACTTACTGCATTGTACCTTACACCCGCGGGCGGGAACGGAGCCGGAGCCCCCGGAGCATCCTGAACGAACTGTTGGACCTGCAGCGGAAAGGGTACAAAGAGGTGACCCTGCTGGGACAGAATGTCAATTCCTACTCGTACAAAGACGAACAGGCGCAGGTCGATTTTCCCGGCCTGTTGGAGCGGGCGGCGCTTGCGGTTCCGGGTATGCGGATCCGTTTTGCCACCTCCCACCCCAAAGACATGAGCGACCGGATCCTGGAAACCATCGCCCGGTTCCCGAATATCTGCAAAGCCATCCACCTGCCCGTACAATCCGGCAGCAACTCCGTGCTCCGGAACATGAACCGGAAATACACCCGCGAATGGTATTTGGAGCGGATCGAAGCCATCCGGCGCATCCTGCCCGGATGCGGAATCTCCACGGATGTGTTCGTGGGTTTTCACAACGAAAGCGAGGCCGATTTCCGGGAGACGCTGGATCTGTTGAAAACGGTGGGATTCGACCTGGCCTATATGTTCAAATATTCGGAACGTCCCGGCACCACCGCTTCCAAGCGGCTTCCGGACAATGTTCCCGAAGAGGTGAAAAGCCGCCGCTTGCAGGAGTTGATCGACCTGCAAACCACCCTTTCGTTGGAGAGTAACCGGCGGGATGTGGGCAAAACATTCGAGGTGCTGGTGGAGGGTGTTTCCAAAAAAAGCCCGGATGAACTGTTCGGCCGCAGCAGCCAGAACAAGGTGGTCGTCTTCCCCGGCGGCGCACAACCCGGCGACCTGGTCCGGGTAACTGTTACCTCCTGTACCTCGGCTACTCTTATCGGAATACCCGCTCAACACAATTAAGAGTCTGTTCGAATGTCCCGGAAATTAGAGAACGAAGAGTTGCACCGCATCAGTGCGGAGGAGTTTAAGCAGGCAGATAAGCTGCCCATTGTGGTGGTTTTGGACAATGTGCGGAGCCAGAACAACATCGGATCGGTTTTTCGCACCTCCGACGCTTTCCGGCTGGAGAAGATCTTCCTGTGCGGACTGACCGCCACCCCACCCCACCGGGAGATCCACAAAACGGCGCTGGGAGCCGAGGATGCCGTGGCGTGGGAGTATGCGGAGGATACGGTGGAGGTGATCCACAGGCTACGGGCGGCCGGGTACCGGATCTATGCGGCCGAGCAGGCGGAAAAGAGCATCTCTTTGGAAACGTTTATTCCCGAAAGCGGTTGCCGGTATGCACTGGTTTTCGGAAACGAAGTGAAAGGCGTGCAACAGGAAGTCGTAGACTTGGCGGACGGCTGCATCGAGATCCCGCAGTTCGGCACCAAACATTCGTTCAATATTGCCGTCAGCGTGGGGATTGTACTCTGGCAATGGGTCAAACCGTTGCTGCCGGAGCTAAGGGGCGAGGCGTCAACGGATAAAGAAATCCAGCAGGCAACGCTCCGCTAAGTAAGCCCGGATCCTGTCACCCACTTTCAATTTACTGTAACAAAACGGATTGCCGCAAAAAAAGAGATCTCCGACCTTGATCATAAAGTAGTAGGATGCCCGGGAAATAAATGCATGGATCCCTACGGGCAGAGCGGAGATCCGGTTTTCAAAAACCGTCGTTTCGTTGAGGCGCAGGCTGTATGTCAAATCTTCTCCCCGGTACGGTTGCAGGTTGCTGAGTGCCGCCGAGTCGTCGAAAGCGGAGGCCAATCCTGTCCCCAAACCATTTATAAACAACTCTTTGCGAAGACTGTCCGCATAGAAACGCACCCCCACTCCGATCTGGTCGTAGTACCGGGAGGCAAAACGTTCCGACACGCCTTTTCCCAATTTGCAGGCCCGCAAAACCACCTGCGGGACACAACTCAGTTCGTGGGTGAAATCAGGGTAGTAAAAATCGTTGTTGTTCCGCAACAGGGCGTTGTCCCCGATTACTTGCGGGGACATCCGGTCGTCGGAGTTGTATTCAGCACAGATCAGTTTCATTCGTCGCAGCTTTTGGTATGGTCGACCCCACAAAGGTAAGCAAATCGCCCGGAACAGCCTGTTTTCGGAACATTTTTCCTATCCGCTTGAAATTCTTTCTATAGTCGATAAATCCCATACCTGCTGCTACGATTACATCGGCGAGGTCCCAGACTTTTTTGGTGAGGGATTGTTCGGAGGAGGTGTTGTTATTTTGTTTTTTGCCGTAGATTATTTAATATTATCAGAAGTTGTATGCAAAAATAACTATATCTTATAGTTTTTCTCTCTAAAAATTTGTATTTATTTGAAAATATACATCTCTTACACTGACTAACTTTCTTCATGTCTGAAATGCAGCTTGTATTAGGAAAATACCCCGAAATTCCGTTTCTTGACATATTGGTTTACACGCTGAAAATATGTAGATTTGCAGCACAAACACCGCCGATATGCCCGCATTCCTTGCCTTGCTTGCCCGCAACCTGATGTCCCGTTACGAAGGGAATTTTAAAGAGTTGACTGTGGTATTCCCAAATAAACGGGCCGGCCTTTTTCTGGCGGACGAACTGGCCCGGCTGACCGACCGCCCGGTCTGGATGCCGGAGATCGTGACGTTGGGTGAATTTGTTGAGCGCCGCACCGGATTGAAGCGGACTGATCCGCTCTCGCTCATCATCAAACTGTATAAAGTATACAAAGCATGCAGCGGGACGGAGGAGAAGTTTGAAGATTTCTATTTCTGGGGAAACATGCTGTTGGAAGATTTCGACGATCTGGACAAGTATTTAGCCGATGCAAAAGATCTTTTTTCCAACTTGGCGGCCTATAAAAAATTGGATGACGGATTCTCCTATCTTTCAGAGGAACAGGTGGAAGCCATCCACACCTTTTGGAGCAGTTTCAATCCGCAGAAACTTAGCCACGAACAATCTGAATTCCTGCGGGTGTGGGATAACCTTCCTGCCGTTTACCTCCGTTTCCGGGAAGAGTTGTTCCGGGAACAGCTCTGCTACGAAGGGATGGGGATCCGCCGGTTCTACGAAAAGATCGAAACATTCGAGGTTCCCGGCGAATTGGTGTTTGCCGGATTTAATGCCCTGAATGCCTGTGAAAAACAGATATTCACCTACTTTCGGAACAATCGCAAGGCCCGTTTTTACTGGGACTACGACCTCTATTACACCACCAACGAAGCGCACGAAGCCGGCCGTTTTATCCGGGAAAACCTCTCCCTGTTCCCCAACGAATTGGAGGCCGGGGATTTCAATAATTTCAAACACAACGGCAAACAGATCAACCTGATCTCTGTTCCCGCATCCGCCGGCCAGGCCAAGTTGCTCCCGGAGCTGCTGCGGTCGTTCGAGGAACCGGAGAGTGTTAAAAGTGCCGTCGTACTGTGCGACGAAGGCATGTTGATCCCCGTGATGCACTCCATTCCGGAAAGCATCCGAAAGATCAACATCACAATGGGGTATCCCGCCCGGAACAGTGCCGTTTCCGCACTGATCTCCCTGCTGGGAGAGTTGCCGGGATACACCAAAGTGTCCGGGGGAGTTACGTACTATTACCACAAATCGGTTATTCCCCTGTTGAATCACCCGCTGATCAAAGCAAGCGCCCCGGAGGAGATCGACCGGATCATCCGCACGGTTCAGGAGAAAAATACCGTTTATATCCCGGCACAAACCCTCCATTTCAACGAATTGAGCCGGGCTGTTTTTTCCGGAACACCGGGCGGAGTAGCGGAGTACCTGCTGCACGTACTGTCGCTTCTTTTGCGGGAACCGGAGAGCGAAGAGGGGCTTCAGTCGCTCGAAAAGGAGTGTATTTTTGCGTTTTATACGGGCATTCAAACGTTGAAAAACAGCTTCGAGAAGGAGGGGATGGAGCCGGAGACCCCGTTTTACCTTCGGATCATCGGAAAGATCCTGAATTCCATCTCTGTTCCATTCACAGGGGAACCGCTGGAGGGGCTTCAGGTCATGGGGTTGCAGGAGACCCGCATGCTGGATTTTAAAAATCTGGTCATCCTTTCGGCCAACGAAGGGATATTGCCTAAAAGCTCTTCTGCTTCTTCGTTTATCCCGTATAACCTCCGGAAAGGGTTTTCCCTGCCCGTACCGGAACACCAGGACGCCCTGTTCGCCTACTATTTCTACCGGTTGCTGCAACGGGCCGAAAATATCCGCATTCTTTTTAACAACCAGTCACAGGGTTTGAATTCCGGCGAGATGAGCCGTTTCCTGTACCAGATCAAATACGAATCGGGACTGCCGATCCGGGAATACGGTTTACAGCCTGCCATCTCGGCCGGAGAACCGCATCCCATCCGGATCGAAAAAAGTCCGGAAGTTTTGCAACGGCTTGCTTCTTATTTAGACACCGGGGAAAAGATCCTCTCTCCTTCCGCCCTGAACGCCTGTATCGACTGTTCACTCCGTTTCTACTTCCGGTATGTGGCCGGGATCCGGGAAAAAGAGGAGGTCGCAGAGGAGTTGGATCACCGGCTGCTGGGCAATATCTTTCACGAAAGCGCCCGGGCGCTCTACCTTCCCTTTGCCGGAGGGGAGATCACGACGGAGATCATCGACCGGATCCTAAAGGAAAAAACCGGCATGGAACGGTGCATCCGGGAGGCCTACCACAGCATATACGACGCCAAAACCGCCCGGCTGCTGGAAAACGGCAGCAACGAACTGGTGCTTGAAGTGATCCGGAAATACCTCGGCCAGATGCTCCGGTACGACAAACAGTTTGCCCCGTTCCGGATCCTCTCCATGGAGGAGCGTTACCAAACCGGTATCCCCATAGAGACCCCAAAAGGCCGGAAAAACGTATCCGTCGGGGGGGTGATCGACCGGATCGACCGGATCGGCGAAATCGATCCGAACGGCGGAGCCACCCGGATCTTAGACTATAAGACCGGAACCGACACGACCGCTTTCAGGGATATTCCCACCCTTTTTGCCCCGGAGAACAACACCCGGAACAAAGCCGCCCTGCAAACCTTGCTCTATTGCCTGATCTACACCCGGAATTATCCCGGCGAGGTGTTGATCCCCGGCATTTACAACGCCAAATTGTTGTTCGAAAGGGAGTACGACTATCGCCTGAAACAGGAGAAGAACCCCGTATCGGATTTTAATACTTACCGGAAGGAGTTGTCCGGCTGCCTCGTTGCTTTGCTGGAAGAGCTGTTCGACCCGGCCCGGCCGTTCCTGCAAACCGAAAATCTAAACAAGTGTAAGAACTGCCCGTACGCCGGTATCTGCCACAGGTGATCTCTTCTTAGAAAGTTGAAGTCTGTTTAATATCTTCTTTGGGAAAAAGATAACACGATTGCAGATATTCCTCCGAAAAGAAGCGCCAATCCTGTCCACAGGACAATATTCCAAACCCCAAGGACCGGATGGAAAATGATCATGAAGGCAAACAGCATCGTCAGGATCCCGCCGACAAGTACCCAACCCCAGTTTTTTACCTTTAATGTCTGCAGGTCGATTGCCCACATAATAAAACCGATGCCCCAATACATCAGGATAAAACCCAGGACATAAGGCAGCATCGTAGCCGATAAATCAATGTGCAGGATCAAAATAAAGCCTATGACCACATCCAATATCCCCATAGCAAGTCCCCATCCCCAATTTCTTGTTTTCTTATGATCGATGGAATTTATTATTTCACTGATACCCAAAACGAACAGCATAACTGCAAAATAGACTGCGAGCGTGAGATAAGAGGCAATGGGATGGGTGAATACCCAGAGGCCGCAGACCACAGCAAGTATTCCTACTAATAAGGTGACCCACCAGTATTTGGAACGGATCGGTTTGGTGTGTGTTGTTTCCATATCAACAGGTTTAAAATGTTTCTGCTTTTTAAACGTTCTGCACCAAAAGTAGTTTCACAATCCCTCTTCATTTGCAGGCAATGCATCCTGCCGGTTTACGGTTACTTATTTTCTCAATCTGTAAAAATTACCGGTTTATTTTTTGTTTTTGCCTTTTTCTCCTATCTTTGCCCGCCGTAACGGAAAGGTGCAGGAGTGGCTGAACTGGCACGCCTGGAAAGCGTGTAAACCTCTAAAGGGTTTCGGGGGTTCGAATCCCCCTCTTTCCGCTGAAAATGAAGAGGTTAGGTTTTTATCTAACCTCTTTTTTTGTGTAATTGCACGCCCTGAAA